>NZ_JAQEKC010000046.1:0-7321 GCF_027679495.1 Collinsella aerofaciens | reverse complement strand
GGAGTCAGCAGGTCAATTCATATAGTTATGGGGGTGTATCCTAAAGGGAATCAAATTTACACCCCCATAACTAAGGAATTTTCTATTCCCACTCGGTGGTTATAGTTTTGCCGTCTCGTCACTCCAGTTGCACCCAGTTTTCGGCGGCATCTCGAAGTGAGTGCCGCTGAATGACGCGACGTCGCGTTTCATCGGCTTCGGGGACAAAAGCTGGGACAACTTCAAAAACCATTTTCAAACTCAGAGTATTGAGTTTTTATTTTTGTCCCAAGGGGCACGGAGAGCCGCCTTTGGAGGCTCGATATCGCCGAAAAACGCCCGTTTTGAAACTCAACCGCCTTTGAGCCTGCAAACCACCAGCTTCAACAGTAAGTGAGTCGACGCGGGTGGCTTACGAGCCGTTCACAAAACCGCAGGCCACAGGTCTTTGTCAACGATAAGCAAAGTGAATAGTCTCAGGTGGCTTGCCCATGAGTTGGCGTAAGCCTGTTTAGCAAAAGGCTAATCGGACACGACAGGCCGCCCGCATGGCGACGGCGTTTCCCGTGCGGGCACAAACAGCCCTGCGTGCCCTGTCGCGCGATATCCCAATGCGACGTTCAGAACCCTACCCGCCAAGCAGCCACCTCGCGAAATTCAGCACGAGCACGCCCTCCCGGGTATGGGGCTCATGCCTCGTGCGAGTGATGAGAATCTTCGGGAATGCATCCCCGATGGATAGAATCGGCGCAATCTCCCTCTCGAGCGTCGAATCGGCGCCGATATCGTCGCTCACATACACTTTCCTTCCCGGTTTCGAAACTTGGAAGGCAGTATGCGCAAGGATGCGTCGAGGTGCGATCCCAGTCGTACCATGCCAGCAGAGATGTCGAGGCACATTCGTTCATGCTGCAATGCGGGCATCGGAGATGAAAAACAGCCCGTCGGGTAGTCATGGGCGTGCGGGAGCCCGCATCAGTAACCTGCCTCCTCGGTTGTCCCTTCTTTGCATGGTCGTCTACATAAAGGAGGAACCAGCCATGCAGATCAGCATGCTTGCCCTTCTTGGGTCACGGACCGGGGAGGCGAGGGCCTCCGTCGGGACCGCCCCGAGCAACCGGCATATCCAAGGAATGACAAGGCTCGATCGCTGTGCTGGTCAGGATGCCGAAGCGGGCCGTCCGCCAATCGGAATGCGGGTCAGGATGCTGCAACGTGATTCCAGCTGCAGGATACGGCTCCTTTGCGGTTGCCGCAAAACCTGCTGGCAACATTCTTACTATCCGAATGATGTACGCATCCCTTGGGATCGTTTCGCCTGACCAGGGCCATCTTCAGCGCCTCATCGGCCAGCTCGGCAGGCGCCTCTTCCACGCGTAATAGCCCTGGCGGGTCACCTATGCAACCAAAGATACAAAAGGAATCGAATGGCCAGAGAGGATTGCCCTTTCCGATGGTCGATTCTTGACAGGCAAACTCAAGCCTCGTTAATATTACATGGTTTGCCAGACCGAATTAACAAAGGAGGGGTGTCGTGGTTGGTCTTTTCCGCACGTGGATGAGCGCCTAGAAAGCGGCGCTGTTGTGGCGTCGCGCTGTTTTTCTGCACGCCATTTCACGATTGGACATAACCATGATATTTGAAACCTCTCGGCGCAGGTCTGTTTCGCTGTGCCATTCATGGCAATTTAAGATTTGTTTCGTATGGGGCGGGGAGCTCGTGTCGACATTGACGAGCTTGATTCTCCAAATGGGTCTCATTTGGCATATCGCCCTCACGACAGAATCATCTTCCCTCCTCTCCCTGGCATCGTTAGCAGGCTTTCTGCCGATTGCTTTGTTCGGAGTCCTTGCGGGCGCCGTTGTCGACAGGCTGCCTTTGAAACGTGTTCTCATCGGCGCCGACCTCTTCGTTGCCGCGGTGGGCGCCGCCTTGGCGATTGCCTCGTTGGCCGGCAGCTTACCTGCGTGGTCAATACTCATCGCCCTGTTTCTCCGCGCAGCTGGCACTTCGTTCTACACGCCGGCCTCCCAATCCCTCACGCCCCATCTCGCCCCGCCAGAGCATCTCGTTCGCCTATCGGGAGTGATGCAGGCGATTCAGTCCGCCGGATACATTCTTGGCGCCGCGCTCGCGGCAGTGATTTATCCTGTGGCGGGCATTACCGCCATGATTGCCCTCGACGTGCTGGGGGCGCTTTTCGCTTCTCTAGCTGTCCTCGCCGCTCAGATAGACGCAGGAGGACTCGACGAAGCCGACCGCAGCTCGTCCTTTTCCAATAAAGTTCGAGAACTTTTCTCTGAGATTTCGGACGGCTACAAGCTGATCAGGGGATACAGGGGGCTGTTCGCCCTTCTTTGGTGCGGGTTCGTCTTCGCTTTCGCGTTCTCCCCACTCGCGGCATTGTTCCCAATAATGACCTTGGTACATTTTGGCGGTAGCACGGGGGATGCTGCTTTGGTGGAGGTCCTTTTCTCCGCAGGCATGCTGGCTGGGTCCGGCATTTTGGCGGCCACGGGAGGGTTCCGCAATAGGTCGCTCACCATGGTCGCCGCGATCGCCGGCTTCGGCGTCGTCGCAATCGCATCCGGATTGCTCGGCCCGTCGCTGTTCGCCGTTTTCCTACCGGCGAGCTTTCTTATGGGCGCATGCTCCCCGTTGTACGCGGGAACCCAGACTGCCCTTATGCAGGAGCAGATACCTCCTGAGTACCTAGGCCGCGTTTTCGGCCTCTACGGAACCATCATGGCGTGGGCCATGCCCATGGGCCTCGCGGCCCCCTCCGTTTTTGCGGATCTGCTTGGAGCTCCGTTATGGTTCGTCGGCTCTGGAGCGACCATGGTACTGCTTGCGATGGCTATGCTGCTTGCTCCGAGCGTCCGAAACGTGGGGAAAAGAGATACCGGGCGGATTCAATAGCCCAAGTATTCGAAAAAAAGAGGCGGCAGCCATCGGTTCACGCGTCAGCCTTCAAGCCCTTGCGACGACGAGGTATTGCGCCGACATCCCACATCGCGCTCCTTATTCGTCGCCAACTATCATTTTCGGATTTGCCGGCTTGCGCAAGGTCAAAACGCTCGCGCCGGCAATTGGGCAAAGGCGAAAAATCGACGTGAGCAATCTTTTTTGGCATGGCTGCGCTTCCAGTAAAAGGCTAATACACAAAAGGCGGTTCAACCTATGGAACTCATAGTCAAAGCTAAAGACATCTTTTTGGAATATGCCGGCCGCGATATCCTGGATATCGAAGAGTTGGAAATCTACTCCTACGATCGCATCGGCTTGGTGGGAGACAATGGCGCAGGCAAAACCAGCCTGCTTAAAATTCTGAGCGGCAATCTTACCATTGCGGACGCCGACGTCAGGCGCTTCGGCAGCATTGCCCTCATCGGCCAACTCGATGAACTCGACCTTGATGCGGCTCAGGACAGTGGTGAGATGCTCTCCCGTCTCAACGTCGCCGGAGTGGCGCAGGAGACGATGAGCGGCGGGGAGGAAACACGCGCCAAGATTGCCTCTGCACTCTCCCAGCATGCAAGCGCGATCTTCGCCGACGAGCCTACGAGCCACCTCGACCAAGACGGCATCCGCCTTCTCGTCGGACAACTCAAGGCATTTGATGGGGCTCTGCTCATCGTGAGCCATGACCGTCATTTTCTCGACCAGGTGGTAGACAAGATCTGGGAGCTCAAAGACGGCGGTATTTCCGAATTCTGGGGTGACTACTCCGACTATCTGCGACAGAAAGAAGAAGAGCGCAAAGCTCAGGCGACTCGATACGAAGAGGCGATGCGCGAGCGCGATCGCCTCGAAGCCGCCATCGAAAAACAACGGAAAAAAGCACGGCAGGTCGACGCCAAGCGGAAGGCTGCGAAAAAAAGCAACGAGTATGCAGGTCGATTGGGGCATCAGAAAGCAACCGGCACCAAACAGAAGAGGATGTACCAGGCGGCTAAGGACATGGAGAAGCGCCTCGAAGCGCTCGAAGGGATTGAGGCCCCAGATAGCATTCGCGCCGTGCGGTTCCGCCAGAGCAAGGCCCTGGAACTGCATAGTAAATTTCCCATCTCGGCAGACGATTTCAGCTTGAGCTTCGGCAACTGCATGCTCTATGACCACGCGAAATTCGAGATACCGCTCGGTGCCAAAGTGGCCATCACCGGTGGCAACGGTACAGGAAAGACCAGCCTGCTGAAGGCAATCGCTCGACGCGCCGACGGTATCAACATCTCTCCCAAGGCAGAGATCGGTTACTTCGAGCAAACAGGCTACAAGTTCGACGCCCGTCAGTCTGCGATCTCGTTCATGCAGGATGGTTGCGAGTACAGCATGACCGAAATTCGAGGCATCCTCGCCTCTATGGGAATCGGACCGCGCGACCTGACAAAGGACGTTGGCGTTCTCTCGGGAGGCGAAGTCATCAAGCTGCTACTCGCGAAGATGCTGCTGGGCAGATACAACATCTTGCTCATGGACGAGCCTGGAAATTACCTGGACATCAAGAGCGCCGAAGCCCTCGAGCAGATGATGAGCGCCTATGCCGGAACGATAGTGTTCGTCTCCCACGATAAGAGGCTGGTCGAGAACGTCGCAGACATTGTCTACGAAATAAAGGACACCAAGCTAGTCAAAATCTTTCAGCGCGAATAGCCCTAAATGAGCAAGAAATAATCCCCGAACGGAGACAAGGGAGTAAAACGGCAAAGAAAGAGCCTCCGTCCCAACGCAGGGAACGGAGGCTCTTTAATCGCTTTTACTCATCTCCGTCGCTGGTGGCTTTGTCATGACTCTCGTACGAAACGAAACTCAGCGGCATAGTGCGGCACTCAAAATCGCAGGTCAGAACCCTGTCGTCCTATTCCCACTCGATGGCTTCGGTTCTGTCGTCCCGTCATTCCAGTTGCACCCAGTTTTCGGCATCGACACGGAACGCGTGCCGCCGAATGACGCGATGTCGCGTTTCGTCGGCTTCGTGGACAAAAGTTGGGACAACCTCAAAAACTTTTTTTCAAACTCAGGGCATTGAGTTTTTGTTTTTGTCCCAAAGGAGCTTCCGGCCGTGATTCGGGTGCCCGATTGGGCGGAATCGCCCGTTTCTGAAACTCAACCGCAGCATCACGCGCAAGCCACTCGCAACAACTGCAAATGATTGGTCGCGGGCGGCTTCCAACGCGATTCCAAAGCCGCAGGTCAGGCGACTGCGCTGCTGACAGGGAAAGGGAGTCGTATCAGGCGGCTTGCCCATGAGTCGACGATGAGGCCTCCATCGAATGTCGAGAACATGCTGGTAAAATAGGCAATACTTTTTATGACAGGAGACCGAGCATGGCCGAACCCCACGATAGGAAGCCGATCCTCACGATCGAGCAGCAGATAGAGCACCTCAAGCAGAAGGGCGTAGCCTTCGAGCTGTGTTCCGAGGAAGAGGCCGCGGACTACCTGCGTGACAAGTGCAACTTCTTCAAGCTCGCATCCTACCACAAACTCTTCTCGAAATACGAGGGAGGCCCGCGCGACGGCCGCTACGTAGACCTCGACTTCGGCCAGCTGCGCCTGCTCGCGGCGCTCGACCAGGAGCTGCGCCACGCCCTGCTCGGCATGACGCTCGACATCGAGCATTTCCAGAAGGTGACACTGCTTCGCGAGATGGAGGACCGTGGAGAGGACGGCTACGCCATCGTGGCCGACTACATGGCATCGCTTACCACTGCAAACAGGGAGTACCGCCTGCGCGAGCTCAAGATGAGCGGCCGCAGCCCCTACAGCTCGAGCCTCTACGCGAAGTACTCCGGCGACATGCCTGCCTGGGCCTTCCTTGAGCTCACCTCGTTCGGCACCCTCATCGACTTCGTGCGCTTCTGCGCCAGGCGATGGGGCGACAGGCGCCTCGAGGCCTCCCACTACGACCTCAAGCGCGTGAAGTCCGTCCGCAACTGCGCCGCGCACGGCTCGTGCCTGATCAACTGCTTCGCCGAGAGGGGCGCCGCCCGGGGCTCGGCGTCCAGCGGCGTCTCCCGAAGGGTCGCCGCCGTGGGGATTCCCAAGGCGACCAGGAGGAAGTGGATGGGGAATACGGCCATGCAGGAGGTCGCGACCGTGCTCGTGGCGCACTCCGGCTTGGTACCCGAGGGCTCCTCGCGCTCGCGCGCCGCATCCGAGCTCGCCGAGATGTTCGCCAGGGCCGACGGCGAAACCGAGGCGCTGCCCGACAAGGGGCCCGACGCCGCAGCTCGCTCCGCGCTCGAGTTCCTTCGCAGGTTGACAGAATCGCTCGGGTTGGTAGAATAGCCTGCAGATAGCAAAACCTTCACGGTTTTAGGGGCGGACTTGCGCAAGCGACTCTGCCCTATTTTTATATTCACTCGCTATAGGAGACGGATGATACCTGGGTCAATGACAGAACTGAGAAGCCCGGAATAATGGAGCCAGTTAGAAACCCTCGGGTTTGCGGGGCGGGATCGTGAGAGCGATTCTGCCCTATTTTTTTCCTCCGTCTGCCCCAACCAAGTAGTTCGAAGATAGCCTGTAGGTGTCCTCGTGGGCGCCTTTTATTTTCAGGGAATCGGCCGCTTCATGAACGAGCGACCGGCTTGACCTAGATCGAACCGCCTTCATCTCCGTCTAGGCGCCGGCAATCAACATCGTGAATCCGCGCGTGCTACAATGCGGGCACCAGAGATGAAAACACAGTCCCCGTCGGGTAGTCGTGGGCGTGCGCTAGTCCGCATCAATAACCTGCCTCCTTGGTTGTCCCTTCTCTGCATGGTCATCTACATAAAGGAGGAACCAACCATGCAGATCAGCGTGTCGTCCACCCTGACCGTATATCACGACGGTCAATTCTGGGTCGGGCTGGCGAAGCACGTCGAGGGCGGAAGGTATGGCGCCGCCCGCATCGTCTTCGGCGCGGAGCCGTCCGATTAGGAGATCCTGCGATTCGTTACAAGCAAATGGGAGAAGCTCTCGTTCTTCGGCGACGAGGCCACGAAAACAAGCAAGCCCGCGAAGAACCCCAAGCGGCGCGCCCGCGAGGCGGCGAAAGCACTTAAGCGGCCCGCAGTGAGCACCAAGGCGCAGCAGGCGCTCGCGAATCAGCGGGAGACGATGAAGCGGGAATCAGCTCGAGCAAGAAGCCAGCGTCGCGCGGATGAGGCGGAGGCGCGCTTCGAGCAGCGAAAGCTGAAGCGTAAGCAGAAGCATCGTGGGCATTGATCGCCATTTGCAGCAAGACAAACCATATACAGTAGCGGCGCCAGTTCCACTTGAAGCCGACGCCGCGTAGACGCTGATGGAGATGGCTGCGCGCGGGCACGGGCGCGCCACCGCACTTCACAGCTTGTT
>NZ_JAQEKC010000045.1:0-8043 GCF_027679495.1 Collinsella aerofaciens | reverse complement strand
GGAGAGAACGCTCCCGCAAACTGCCTCTTGACAACTTATAGGAGCGTCGGTTTTGTTTTCGCGTTTTTTGGCATGGTTGGAGGTAAGGGGCCAAACGTAGTAGATGGGCCGATTTCGTGGCGCACCCACCTCCCCCACGCACAAAAATGCCGCCACGGAGGAGGGAGATGCCTCCGTGGCGGCTGGGGGTGGGGTGGGGGCTACATTTCTGGCTCCCCGCCGGCCGCCCGGGACCTTTTGGCCCCGGGCGCTACCAACGTGCCTAACGCTTACGGATACCCCAGACCAGGGCTCCGACGCCGGCCATGGCGATGACAAATGCCATAAGTAGAGCGGCAGCCTGCTGGTCGCCTGTGGTGGGCAGGAAACCCTTGACCGTCTTGACGATGTTCGTCACGGTCTTAGGCGTGCCGGGATCGGGCGTCGGCACGGGCGTCTCGGGCTTCTTGTACGTGTTGTTGAACACGATACCCTCGACGCTCTTGTCGCCCTTGGTAAAGGCAACGTTCGCCTTGAGGTTGCCCTCGCCGTCGTCGACCACGTTGACGGTCGCGGTAAAGACGGACTTGTCGTAGGTCATACCGGCCTCGTCGCCCTTGACCTCGCTGATGGTGTAGACGTACGTACCGGGCTCGTCGTACTCGAACTTGTCGAAGCTGATCTTGCCGTCGGCATCGTTGGTGACGGTGGACTCGGCGTCCTCGCCAACGAGCTTAAAGCTAAACTCGTCCTTCTTGAGTTCGCGTCCCTCGAGCACCTTGATGGCGCCGATGGAAACCTGCGTGGGCATGGCGTGATACTTGTTGGTAAAGCCAGCCGACTCGGTAGTTCCCTCGAGCTTGTGCGACGCGGTCAGCGTGCCGTCGCCGTTGTCGGAGACGGTGGTCACGACGGTGTAGGTCGTGCCGTCATAGGTGACACCCTTGTACAGGCCGAGCGCGTTGGGGCAAGCCTCGCGCAGCGTGTACGTGTGCGTACCGGGCGCCTCGTAGCGGATCGGGCTCAGCGTAACGTTACCGTTGGCGTCGTTGGTGCCACTAGCGACAGTCACGCCATCCTCGAGCAGCTCAAACGTGAACTCGCCAGCTGCAAGATCGCGGCCGATCAGACGCTTAACCGTCTTGACCTGACCGGTCACGGAAGAGTCGGCGGGCGCCACGCTGTACGTGTTGGTGAACGTGAAGTCCGCACCGTCGTCGCCGTTGCGCACGACACTCAGACGTCCGGCACCGTCATCGGTCACGGTGTAGGAAACCTTGCGCGTGGCGTTGGTGTCATTGGTCACGCCAGGGGCGCTACCGGACTCGGCCACCGTGTAGGTAAAGGCGTGCGAACGCGGAGCGGTGGGGGCTGCGGGCTCGGACTCGTCGCTGGACTCGTCGGCGTTGGCATCAGCGTCGGCGTCGGCCTCGGCTTCGTCAGCTTCGTCTGCCTCGACCTTATCGGTCACATCGGTCGTCACGCCCAGGGCGCGGTTGAGGTCCTCGAGCGTAAAGCGAATCTTGCCAAAGTCCACGTTGCCGGCCGTGTCGTTGGTCGCAGTCGTATGCTCGGGCATCGGGGCGCCCGCCTCATCGGCAGTCACGGTAAAGGTGAACTTGCCCGCGATGTCGGCCGGGGTCAGGCCCTCGGCAGCTTGGAGCTTCTTAGTGCCGGTGAGCGCGGCATCGACGGCTTCGGCGCCGTAGACGTTCTCGAACAAGGGCTCGACGCCGCCGTAGTCGACCGTTGCCGTCAGGGTACCGTCACCGTTGTCGACGACGATAACCTTAAAGCCAAAGCTCCGCGTTGTAGCGGAAACGCCATTCGGCAGCCCGAATAAATCTTCGTAGGCCGTGTAGTTAATGGTCCAGGCAAGCTTACCGTCCTTATCGGTACGATAAGCAAGCCCAGCAGCCTCAAGATTAGCAAGCATCTTAGTGTCGTAGTGCAGCGTATCAAAGCTCACGTGCCCGCCGATATTGGGCTTGAGGTTTTCGTATGCCACAAGCTCACCCTGATAGGCGATGCCGAACCAGAACTCGCCGTCGGCCATCGGGCGGCCGGTCAGAGTCTTGGTGGCAACGACCTGAGCGGCGGTGCCGCCAGGCGTGTTGGTCGTAGCGCTGTAACTGTTGTGGAACGGCACCAGGGCCTTCTCGACCTTGTTCTCGCCACTCTTGTGGACCGTCTCATGCGTGCCCTCGGGACCGCCGGAAACGGTCGTCGTAGCAGTGAGCGTGCCGGCGGTGTCGTCGGCGATGGCGATCGTCACCGTACGCACGGCGTCGTCGTAGGTGTAACCGGGCTGGCCGTCGTTCTTCTCGGCCACGGTGTACGTAAAGGTCTTGCCGGCGTCAGCCTGCGTAAATATAACCTCATGACCAGCCAGAATGTCGATCAGTCCGACCGTTGCCTCTGCCGCTGCGGGGGACTTGAAGCTATTAGCCCCGGACAGCAGACCGAGCGCGCGAGCCGAAGCGTCGTCAGCAGGTGTCACGGTAAAGGTGAACTGACCCTCGGTCATGGGGCGGCCATCCAGATACTTGCTGAGCCACAGACCGCCGGCAGCGGTGTAGTTAAGCTCAGTGCGGTACGTGTTGGTAAAGCGTCCGTTTTCCTTCTTGGTGACGTTGGCGGTCAGGCTGCCATCGCCGTTCTCGGTCACGGTCACTTCGGCGGTTGCGACATGCGCGTCATACGTCACGCCGACCGTGCTGCCCGCGTTCTCGCGAATCTCGTACTTATAGGTTCCGGCGGCAGCATAGTGAATCTTGCCGAACTTGATGGCGGCAATGCCGTCCTTCGCGTCCTTCTTGCTCACGGTTACGGTTGCGGGATCGGGCAGTGGGGCGTCTTCGGGGGCGGTGATGGTAAAGCTGAACTCGTCCCCATCCGTCCAGTCGCGGCCGCTGATGACCTTGCTCAGGTCAAAGTCGAGGTCTGCATCGGTCGGGGTCACGCTGTAAGTGTTCTCGAAGGTCGCAGGCGTGGCGCTCTTCAGCTCGTGCGTAGCGCTGAGGGTACCGTCACCGTTGTCGGTAATGGTGGTCTCGATGGTGTACTTGGCGTCGCTGTACGTGATGCCCTTGCTGGTGGTTCCGCCGTTGACCTCGCGCAGCGTGTAGGGGTACTTGCCGGGCTTGGCGTACTTCACGGCGCCCATCGTGATGTTGCCGCTGGCGTCGTTGGTGCCGGTGGCGACGACCTTGTCGCCCTCGACGAGCTCGAAGGAGAACTCGCCGGCAGCAAGCTCGCGTCCGGTCAGGACCTTATTCGCGGTGATCTGGTCGGTGACGCTGAACTCGTCAGGATTCGGCTTGTAGCTGTTGTTGAACTTCGCCTCGTCGGCTCCATTCAGGACATGCTTCGCCTCGAGCGTGCCGTCGCCCTTGTCGGTGATGGTCGTCTCAATGGTGTAGGTCTTGCCGTCGTAGGTGATGCCGTTGTTGGCGTCGCCCGGGACCTCGCACAGCGTGTAGGTATGCTTGCCGGCAGCGGTGTACTCGATGGGGCTCATCTTGATCTTGCCGCGGTCGTCATTCTTGCCGGTGGCGACAACATCGTTGCCCTCGACGAGCTCGAAGGAGAACTCGCCTTCCTTGAGATCGCGCCCGGTCAGGACCTTGGTCGCCGTGATCTGATCAGTAACACTGAAGCTCTTGGGGGTTACGGTGTAGGCGTTCTCGAAGGTCGCCTTGTCAACATTCTGCAGCTTGTGCTCCACGCTGAGGGTGCCATCGTTGTTATCCTTGACGGTGGTCACAATAGTGTACTCAGCGGTGCTGTAAGTAATGCCGTTTTCGGTGGTGCCGGCCTTGGTCTCGCGCAGTATGTAGGTGTGCTCGCCAGCCGCAGTGTAGGTGACGGGATCCATTACGATCTTGCCGTCGGCATTGTTGGTACCGGTGGCGACCACGTTATTGCCCTCGACGAGCTCGAAACGGAAATCGCCAGCCTTGAGGTCGCGCCCGTCCAGGACCTTGTCCGCGGTGATCAGGTCGGTGACGCTGGAGCTCTTGGGGGTCACGTTGTAGGAGTTCTTGAACTCGGCAACCTTGACGGCCTTCAGAACATGCGTGGCGCTGAGCGTACCGTCGCCGTTGTCCGTGATGGTGGTCTCGATGGTGTACTTGGCGTCACTGTAGGTGATGCCCTTGCTGGTGGTTCCGCCCTTGACCTCGCGCAGCGTATAGGCGTGCGTTCCGGCCTTGGTGTACTCGATGGGGCTCATCGTGATCTTGCCATCGGCGGCGTTCTTGCCGGTGGCAACGACCTTGACGTCCTTGCCCTCGCCCTCGACGAGCTCGAAGGAGAACTCGCCCTCAGCCATGTCGCGGCCGGTCAGGACCTTGGTCGCGGTGATCTGGTCGGTGACGCTCGTCTCGACAGGCGTCACGTTATAGGTGTTGGTGAACGTAAAGGCTGCGTTGCCATCCGGGTTGCGGGACACGCTCAGTTTGCCCTTGCTGTCATCGGTCACGGTGAAGGAAACCTCGCGCGACAGCTTGGCGTCGTTGGTCACGCCAGCGACCTCGCCGGACTCGGTCACGGTGTAGGTAAAGGTATGCTCGCGCTTCTCGGGCTTCTCGCCCAGGGCCTTGTTAAGGTCGTCGAGCGTAAAGGTAATCTTGCCAAAGTCGACCTTGCCCTTGGCATCATTGGTCACGCTCGCGTTCGCGGGCATGGGTGCGCCCTCTTCACCGGTCACGGTAAAGGTGAACTTGCCGGTAATGTCAGCCGGGGTCAGGCCATCAGGAACCTGCAGATTCTTCTTGCCAACAAGCGATGCCTCGGCAGGCGCGGCAGTGTAGGCGTTCACGAACTCGTTGCCGGCGTCTCCGTAGTCAGCCGTCGCCGTCAGGGTACCATCGCCGTTGTCGACAACGGTTACATATGCGTCAATTGCCGACACGGCAGCGCTCACGCCCGCAGGCAGCTTGCCGGTCTGCTCGGCAGCAGTGTAGCGAATGGTCCACGTGGGCTTGTCTGAGCTATCGTCAAACGACGCCTTCTCTTCCTCGACCAGCTTGGCAAGCGACTCGGTCGTATACGTCAGCGGACCGAACTCAACCTTGCCGCCCTTGTTGGTTGCATCCAGCAGAACCTCGTCGTGCTCCGCATAGCTCAGCGCAAACTTAAATTCGTCATCGGCCATCGGGCGCCCCGTGAGCTTCTTGGTTGCCTCAAGAGTCAGCGAGGTTTCCGTCTTGGCGCTATAGGTGTTCTTGAACTCGGTCTCGCCCGAGATCTTTTCAACGTCAGCCTTAAGCCCACCCGTGGCCTTAACCGCCACGGTCACCTTGAACGTGGCAACGTTCTTGCTGTAGGTGATGCCACCGGCGTCGCCCTCGACCTCGCGGACCTCATAGGTGTACTCGCCCGGCTTGTTGTAGGTGATCTCGCCAAAGTTAATGGCCGCCTTGCCCTTGTCATCCAGGTTCGCCTTGGTCACAGTCGCGGTCGCGGGTGCGGGCATCGGGGCGTCATTCTCGGACGTCGCGGAGAGCTCAAACTTAAACTTGTCCGTATCCGTCCACTCGCGACCCTCGAGCACCTTGGTCAGGCCAAAGCTCGTCTTGGTATCCACCGTTGCCGGCGTCACGTTAAAGCTGATCTTGCCGTTGTTGCCCAGGTGAACGTCAACCTCCGTGGCGTCCGACTTGGCAGACGTGTTATTCCACTTGGGATTGAGCACGTCGGCCGCGGTACCAGTAGGGTTGCCGCCCACGAGTTCCTTGGTGGTATGAAGTTCGTCAATAAAGGCCAGTCGCGCGGTTCCCTCACTAAACGACAGGTTGCCGCTCGCATCGCGCACGATTGCGCCCTCAAACTGCGCGGCATGTCCACCGGTAAACTCAATAATAGCTGTGCGGGGCTCGACCTTACTGTCTGTGCCTTTCGCCTCGAACTCATCCTTGTAGTAATAGATGCCCTCGGCAGCCAGCGAGCCCGTCGCAGGCGTTGTGCAGTTCTTATCCACATAAATGGGAGTCTGCTTCTGGAAATAGTAATAACGGTTGGAATCGGCGGGCTCAAAGTTCGCAATCGTATCGCCCAGCGTGCCGCCATTCCACTTGTTCGCGTAGAAGTTCACGGTCTTGGAACCGTTCTCCGCGGTGATCGTATTGCTCTCGATGTAGCCCTTGAGCCCCGCTACCTTCTCGGGCGTAAACAGGTTGTCGAGTGCGTCTCTCTTAACGCTCGAGGTGTAGTTCACCTGGATGGGCTCAGCATCGTCGACCGTAAGAACGCCATCGGTGATCTTAAAGTGGCGCAGCGGAATCAGCGACGCAGGAATCTTGACTGTTACGATATCGCCGGTCCGGGGCTTGCTCTTTTCGGTATGCTGAACGGTGATGACCAAGTTCGCAGCGGCACCCGTAAATTTATAGGTGTCGACATTGCCCTCGGTCTTTATTGCCGGTTTGGCAAACGTTTCGCCGTTGTACACGACAGACGTAAAGTTGTCGACCTGCATAAAGTCGCCCAGCTCGTCAGTAAACGTAATGTAGCCAGACTTATGCTCGCCATAACCGCCGTGAACTTCGGTCGGGTAACCAGCTTGGATAATGCTTCCCGAGATCTCTTCGAAGATTTTCTCGAGCTCAGAGGCGCTGGTTGCCGACTTGTAGTAATTGGCGTTTTCTGCGCGCGCACCAAAGTTGATAGTCCATTCGCCCCAGAAAGAAATACTGGATGAGGCGGCAGGATAGTTGCTCGACACGGCATGCATAAACTTATTCTCGTTGCTTATGCCCTCAGCTGTGGGAACGTCGCTGGGTTTTGCGCCGCTAAAGATACCGATTGCATAAATGTCGGCGCCGTTACCCTTGATCTTCTTGGCGGTGTTGACGGCGCTATTGGCAACCTTTTTCTCGAACCCACTAGAACTCGTAGGTGAACCATCAGTGAAGAAGACAACAATCTTCTTGGCGTCGGCGCGACCAGACGAAAATACCTCATCAGCCAGCTGCAAGCCATAGTCGGCGCGTGTAGAACCGGCAGGATTAATTGCGTTGATTGTTTTCTTAAGATCAGTTGCGCCGGGTTCAGTCGCGCTGGCTTCAGAACAATTGGTCAGGCCCATCATGGTCTGTGAGTAGTTGTAGGTGTACCCATCATCATCACGATAATAGTCATTTCCGACCGTGGTGGACTTATTGCCCGAGAACTTAACGACGGCAACCTGATGCTGCTTGGACTCGTCCGAAATCTTTGCATTTTCCTTGGCGATGGTGTCAATAAAGCTATTGGCAGCCGTCTTCAGCGCATCGATACGCTTGATGGGGTCTCCGTCGCCCATAGGATCACTCATCGAGCCAGAGGCATCCAACACCAGCACGATGTCGAGCGGCTTGCCGGAGACCGTCGTATCGGATGTCGAAGAGATAGCAGACAGCGTGGTCAGGAAATCAGAATCCCCGTTCTCGACTGCCCTGACCGTCTTGTCGGTCCAGATTCGGCCGACGTTTTGAGTTGTTATTTCCTTTCCGTTATAGCCGCCGGCCCAGAACTTCCAGTGGTTGCTGGTGTCGTAGTCGACGACCGTTTTTCCGGTCATGACCGGTCCGTCCATTCCGGTGCTGGACCTGGCGTTGGCCTCGGGCAGCATGGCAAATGCTGCAGCTGGCAATACCAGCACTACGGCAAGTATCACCGCCAAGAGGCCCCTCGTGTACTTACCCATCGTGTCTCCCTTCTCGCGGTCTCAGACCTTGCATCAGCCTAAAGTTACGAAATGAGACACAATTAGGGCAGGTGACACACGTTCCAGATTTGATTTTGGGCGTGAGACAAATGTCTCACCAAAGTTGAGACACGAGAGTTTTTGCAGGAAAACGGGTGCGACTCGGAGCCAACAGGCCAAAATGATCCGTTTTCCTCCGTCCACGGAAGATCAAAAGCTATTACGGATATGGTACCATTTCAAAACTATGCCGGATTACGGGGCTAAAGTCGGGACCCTCATCCATACCCTCATTTTTCGAAAATCGGCAGGCTGTCTACCTGCACTGATAATTGTTCTCGGGGGAAGCGGGCACTGCGGGGCGCGGCAACGGC
>NZ_JAQEKC010000044.1:0-8973 GCF_027679495.1 Collinsella aerofaciens | reverse complement strand
GGCTAACGATATGGCACCGTGGGGACACATGTATGTCAATCCTGGTCTAACAGAGCCTTTAAAAATCATTGCGTACCTAATGATTTTTAAATCCCCGTCCCAGAATAATCATCCTTTGGCCGAGCCCGGGGTAGCTAAAAAAGCCCCGTCCCAAATGAGCTGCCGTGCGGCTATACTGGTGCGCGGTCGTTTGCGAGCTCACGCGGCGGCCCTTGGTAACCCGACTTCCCGCGCCGTATCCGTAACGGCGCTCCCGGGGGAAGCGGATATACGCAAAGGAGTTCTATATGAGCAATCCCTCGAACCGCGCTTCGATGCGCGGGCAACTCACGCTGCGCGGCGTCGTCATCGGCGTCCTTGGCTGCGTGATCATCACGGCAAGCTCGGCCTACACCGCCCTCAAGATGGGCGCACTCCCCTGGCCGATCGTCTTCGCTGCCGTCATCTCGCTGTTCTTCCTTAAGCTCATGGGCAACGCCAGCCTCAACGAGGCAAACATCACCCACACCATCATGTCCGCAGGCGCCATGGTCGCCGGCGGTCTGGCGTTTACCATCCCGGGTGCCTGGATGCTGGGCTATGCCGACCAGATCAGCTGGCTCGACATGTTTATCGTGGCACTCGCCGGCACTATCCTGGGCCTGCTGGCCACGGCACTCATCCACCGTCACTTTATCGTGGACGCCGCGCTTGAGTTCCCCACCGGCAACGCCGCAGCTCAGACCCTGCGCGCGACCGAGGCCGGCGGCAAGACCGGCAAGCAGCTCTTTGGCTCCATGGCCATCGCCGGCATCTACAGCGTGCTGCGCGATGCTCTGGGCATTGTGCCCAGTATGCTGTGCACGCTCAACATCCCTGGCGTGACCTTTGCCATCTACAACTCGCCCATGCTGCTCTCCGTCGGCTTCCTTGTGGGCTTCGCCCCGGTCGCGTTCTGGTTTGCCGGCGCGCTGCTGGGCAATTTTGGCATCATTGTCGGCGGCACCGCTGCCGGTCTGTTTGACGTTATGACCGCACAGGGCATTGTTAAGTCCCTGGGTATGGGCCTCATGATGGGCTTTGGCGTCGCCGTCGTCCTCAAGGACATCTTGCCGCAGGTCGCCGGTATCGTCCGCGGCCTCGCCGCCGACAGCTCCACCGACACCGACGAGCAGTCGCTCATCTCGGGCTCCCTTAAGCTCGACGCCGGTATCATCGGCCTGGGCGCTGCCGCCATCGCCGTGATCATCGCCATCGTGCTCGACCTTGGTCCCGTCCCGGCCGTCATCGTCACGCTGTTCACCTTTGTCACCACCATCATGAGTGCACAGAGCTGCGGCCAGACGGGTATCGACCCCATGGAGATCTTCGGCCTCATCGTCATGCTCATCGTGGCGGCCTTTGCACAGATCGCCCAGGTCAAGCTGTTCTTTATCGCCGGCATCGTGGCCGTGGCGTGCGGCCTTGCGGGCGACGTCATGAACGACTTTAAGGCCGGCGCCGTGCTGGGCACCAACCCGCGCGCACAGTGGGTTGGCCAGGCCATCGGCGGCATCGTGGGCGCCCTGGTCGCCGCCGCCGTCATGGTCGCGCTCGTCACCGCCTATGGCCCGGACGCCTTTGGCCCCGACAAGAGCTTTGTTGCCGCGCAGGCAAGCGTGGTTGCCACCATGGTCTCGGGCATCCCGAGCGTGCCGTGGTTCGTTGGCGGCTTTATCGCCGGCATCGTCATGTACTGGCTCGGCATTCCGGCCATGATGATTGGCCTGGGCGTGTACCTGCCGTTCTACATGTCACTCACGGCATTCCTGGGCTCCTGCGTCAAGCTCGCCTACGACAAGTGGTCCGCCCACCGCGACGCCACCGCCGGTCTTTCTGACGAGGAGAGGGCTGCCAAGGACGCCGCCTTCCAGGAACAGGGGCTGGTTGTCGCCAGCGGCCTGCTCGGCGGCGAGTCCATCGTCGGCGTTATCCTGGCGTTTGTCTCCGTGGGCTTAAGCCTGCTGGGCTAAGCTGAGCAGCTGCTCGACAGCAACCATATTGCCTACGATTTGCCCGGTCGGTAGCTTTCGCGGCTACCGCCCGGGCTTTTTGATATCGAAACAAAGAAAGGCCAGCGCGCTGCGTTTAACAGCGCGCCGGCCTTATCGGTTAAGCTATCGAAGCGTTCCTGCTCTGAACCGAAGTTCGTTGCAGAATCTACGCTCGAAACGCTACATCTGCTTGCGACGACGATCGCCCAGCGTCACGCCCGCAGCCACGAGCGTAATACCGCCGATGACGAACACCTCGCCCGCAAGAGCGGAGTCATCACCGGTCTGGGCAAGTGCTCCCGACGTGGTCTGCTTCTTGGCAGCAGACGCCTTTGCGGCGGCCTGCGTAACCTGGGGCTTGGCCTGAGGCTTGGCCTGCGGCTCAGCCTTGGGATGATACTTGTCGTACTCGGCCTGAGCGGCAGCCAAGGCATCCTTGGCATCTCCGAGCTCGGCCAGTGCAGCGGCATAGGCGTCGTTGGCATCGGACAGCTTGGCATCGGCATCGCTCAGAGCAGCCTTGAGGCCAGCGGCGGCATCGACGGCAGCCTTGTAGCGAGCGTAGGCAGGGTTCAGCTTGACCAGCTTCTCGTTGCCCGTCGTGCCCGCGGCAAGGGATGCCTTGTGGTCGACAGCCTCAAGATCGGCCCTGAGTGCCTCGTCGTTGGCAAGCTCGGCCTTGGCCTTGACAATATCGAGGTTCGCATCGACGACGGCTTCGTTGGCGGCCTCGAGCTGCTTCTGGGCATCGGTGACACCGGCGACGGCAGCGTCATAGGCGGTCTTGGCGTCATCGACCGCCTTCTGGGCGCCGGCGAAGCGCTTGAAGGCCTTGTTTGCGCCGGCCAGCTCACCCTCGGCGGCCTTGGCCTTCGCCTGCGCGTCGGACAGGGCCTGCTTCTTGGCGTCAACTGCCTGCTTGGCGTCCGAAAGAGCAGTCGCGGCCTGGACATCTGCGGCCTGGGCCTTGTCTACACCAGCCTGGGCGGCATCGTCGGCCTTCTTGGCCTCGTCAAGCGAACCCTGCTTATTCGCAAGGTCCGTCTTGGCGGCATCGCGCTTGGCGGTAAGGTCCTTGACCGAAGCCGTAGCATTGTCATACGCCTCGCTGGCCTGGTCGGACTTTACCTTGGCAGCATCGCGGGCGCTGCGAGCCTTCGCCTTGTGAGCAGCGGCCTCGGCTGCCTTCGTCTTGCTGTCAGCAAGCGTGGCGTTTGCCTTATCGAGAGCTGCCTGGGCAGTGGCAGCCTCGCCCTTGGCGGTATCGAGGTTCTGCTTGAGGGACTCGATGTCGATTCCGCCGAGCGCGTCCTTCGCGGCGTTGTATGCCGTCTTCGCGGCGGCGGTGCCGGACTTAGCCTTCTCGTACTCGCCCTTGGCGGTGTTCACGTTCGTGTCGGCTGCGGTGAAAGCGTCCTGGGCGGCATCCTGCCCGTTTACAGCTGCGAAGTAAGCTTCCCTAGTAGTTCCAAAGTTCTTCTGTGCCTCGGCGAGCTTTGCCTGAAGCTCCTTGAGCTGCGCCTTCTGCTCCTGCGTGCCGCCCGCATTGTAGGCGGAATCGATATAGTCGTTCAGGAGCTTCTTGAACTCGGAGACCGTGAAATCGGCCTGAGTGTCATCAGCGCTGTAATCGAATACGGTTACCTCGGAATCGGTATTCTTTCCGCTACCGGTTGCAATACCGATGGCTTCCGCAGCGGCATCGATGATGTTGAGATAATGCCCACACTCTTGATAGATGCTGTTGTAGTTCTGGGAGATATAATAGGCATCATATCGGTGGCTGCCGAGTTCGTCGCCATACTGCGCGACGTACTTATCGAATGCCTCCTTCTCTTGGGTGTAGAGGCCGGTGTAGGGCCAGCCGAGGGTATCCTCGGTCTCTCCGCCGGTATATGCGCCGCCGCCGGCAAGATTTTCACCGTTATCATAGTAGCAACCAGAGTGCCCCCAGATGTTCGATGAATACGATGTATTGAGGGCAGCTGCCACAGTCATGCGGAGGCTGACGCTGAGTGCCGACTGACCGTTCGCCTTGCGGAGGTTGTTCTGGGTATCGAGGTAGGTCAGGGCGTTGCGCATCTGCTCCAAGGAAAGCGGATTGGTGTCGCGAGACATGTCCTGATCGACGTACTGGTCATACCATTCGGCCTTGTCATCGGCGCCGGTCAACGTCGATACGGCATCCTGGGCGTTCTTTTTCTGCGTGGCTGTGAACTGGCTGCCGCCGATGATGTAGTTCATGAAGCCGAACATACCCTGACTGATGACTTCCTGGTCAACGGTCATGTTGGACTTTAGGTCTGCAATCTGCTGCTCAAGAGCCTCAACCTGGGCATTAGCAGCGTCATAAGCCTTTTCCGCGGCGTTCGAAGCGGCGCAGGCTGCCTCCCACTCGCTGCGCTTCTGCTTGCGAACTTCGACAAGCTTATCGTACTCAGCCTTCTTGTCGGCCTCGGTCTGCTGGGCCTGCTCGTATGCCGTCTTCGCGGCGTCACGCTTACTGGCCGCGTCCTTGTACTCCTTGTTTGCCGCATCGTATGCAGACTGGGCAGATGCCACAGCAGCGTTGGCGGCGTTGGCCTTCTCCTGCGCGGCAGCGACGGCAGCCTGGGCGGCCTGCAGATTTGTCTGTGCGGTGGCGTCGGCATCCGTCGCGGCATTGAGCTCCGCCTGCGCGGTCTTGAGCTCACCAGCAGCAGCGATCTTGGCGGCCTCAAGCGCACTCAGGTCGACACCCGTACCCGAGACGGCAGCATCGAGCGCGGCCTGCGCCTGGTTGAACTTCTGCTGGGCGTTATCGCGCGCGGTGGTTGCGGCTGCGAGCGCAGCGGCAGTCTCCTGCTTCTTGGCCTGGGCAGTCGTCAAAGCTGCCTCGGTATTCTGCTTTTCCTGCTGGGCGCTGGCCTCGGCAGCCTTGGCCTGGTCCAGATTGTCCTGTGCAGTAGTAACGGCCTTATTGGCGTCATCGAGCTTTGCCCGCGCGTCCTCGACGGCCTTCTTGGCGGCCTCGTACTCGTCCATACCCATGGCCTCGAGCTTGGCCTGGGCATCATCGAGGGCCTTCTTGGCCTCATCCTGCTTTGCCTTGGCGTCCTTGAGCGCCTGGGTCTTATCCTCGACACTCTTGTTGGCCTGTTCGAGCTGATCGTTCAGGTCGCCCAGCTTCTTCTGCTGCTGCTCGGTCTTTTCGACGGCTGCCTTAAGCTCGTCGATCTTCTCCTGAAGCGCGGCTACCTCGGCCTCGTTCTGCTCGGCGGCGTTATCGGTCACGGCCTGCGAGGCCTGATTCTTTTGCTGCTGTGCCTGCTTTTGAGACTGGCCCGCCGCGTCGGCCTTCTTCTGGGCGGCATCGTAGGCGGCCTGAGCGTCCTTGAGCTGCTTTGCCGACTCCTCGGCCAGCTGGGCAGCCGTCTTTACGACCGCTTGGTTACCGGCGGCAACGGTATTCTCTACAGAACTACCCCCCCCCTGAACAGAATCGCCGTTACCGGTTGACGGTGCGGCGATTGCCGCCAGCGGCGACATGAGCGGCTGAGCGATGAGGCCCGCCGTCAAAACGGTTGCGACGGCGCGGTTAGCAACGCCCTTGACGTTGACGGCCTTGGCCCGAGGCTCAAAGTGTTGTGGACTGTAGTTTGCCATGGCTTTCTCCCTTTGACACGGATGTATCCATACGTATCAAACGGTAGCTGTCGATTTTTGAATTCTGTTGCGCAACATTGGCGACCAGCGTATTTTTTGAAATTCACGCTCTCGTGCTTCACAATTTCGTCACATATGTAGGAGCTGGTGCATCATATTCTTGCGGGATCGAATTGAGCCTATGATTTGCATTTGCCCCCGCGTCATCTGCCCCATCGGATTCCGCATCCAACAGACACCCCGCCCGCCACGGTGTAGAGTTAGGACAACGGGCGCGTTGCGCGGACCGCGCTGGAACGAGGTGGACATGGAACTCGACAAACAACAGATCAAGCGACTACGCGAACGCCATCACCGGCGCCACGGCATCCGCCCTGCTCATAGTGAGGCTGCCGAGCAGGCTGGTCGCTTTTTAAAGCGCGCGTTCAACATTCGCGAGGGACGCGCGCCCTATCACGTGATCCGCAAGCGTTTTGTAAACGGGGCGCGTCTGACTGGCTCCCACCTATGCATCCTCATCATCGCCATGCTGATCGCGAGCATCGGCCTCGATATCGATTCGGACATCGCCATCGTGGGCGCCATGCTCATCTGCCCGCTCATGGGCTCGGTCCTTGCCATGGCATACGGCATCGCCACGCTCGACCGCGAGATTACCGTCGAGGCCGTCGCCAGCCTTGCGCTGCAGATGGCCTTTTGCCTGGTCACGTCCACGCTGTACTTTAAGCTCTCGCCCCTTGGCACCACCACGGCCGCCATCATCGACAACTCTACACCCACCGTCTGGGACCTTACCGTCGCACTCGCAGGCGGCTTTGCAGGCGGGCTGGGCAACTCGCGCGACCAGGAACCCGCCACGCTCATCGCCGGCGTGGCCGTGGCGACCGCGCTCATGCCGCCTCTGTGCGCGGCGGGCTATGGCATCGCCATCGCAAGCGGGTCGCTGTTCCTCTCAGCCCTCTACGAGTTTGGCATCAACGTGGTCTTTATCGCGCTGGCTGCCGAAGCCGTACTGCTTCTTTTGCGTGTGCCGCTCAAGCGCGACCTCAACGGCGACGGCATTGTGACCGCTGAGGAAGACACCGAGGTCGACGAGCTGTCACGCAAAGTGCGCCGCCGCATCATCGTGGGAACGGCCATCTTTGCCATCCCCTGCATCGTTATGACCGCAGGCTCCATTGGCTCGGCGCAGGCCGGTGTGCAGGACGGCTACGGCGTCACCGAAACCACGCGCGAGCTTGCCGCGGTGCTGCCGGGCTTTAAAGATTACACCGTCGCCGTCGAGACCTCGGCCACCGAAGGGGACGAAGAAGGCATCGTCGAGCGCGAGATTGTCGCCCATGTGACGACAGGCGAGGCGCTTGGGGCGCACGACCGCCACGTCGCCCGCAAACTCATCGACCTCAATGTGCCCGAGCTCGATCGCGTTGAGTTCGATGTGAAGTGATGCGGGACGCGAGGCGGGCCCGGCGCGAGCGCGCGCAGCCACGGGGCACAGACGCAGCCAAGCGCAGCGCTACAGCTCGTACTTGTACACGCGGTAGATGTACTTCTCGGCTTCCATCTCGTAGGTGGCGATGGGCAGTCCATAGCGATCGTACTCGGCAAAAGTCTTGGCCTTGCCCGATGCCACGAGCATGCTATTCGAATCGCCGACGCGCTGCGCACTGCTCGCATAGCCCGAGAACGGCACGGCGATCTGGTCCACAAGCTCGTAGGTGCGCACGGTCTCGTCCACCGTAAAGATGCGCCCAAACGAATGCGTTCCCTTGCTGTAGTCGGTCGCCACCGCGGCGCCCAGCTGGCCCCAGTCGAACTTGGGATAGCGCTCGGTCGCACCAAAGTTGTTGTCGTATAGCAGCACCTGGTAGCGACCAGTCGCTGCCGTGTCAGAACTCGGCAGATACGTCACGCTGTGCTGGCCTGCATTGAGCGAAAAATCGCCCTGGGCCTGCAATAACTTGTCTTCAAAGCCCGAGCCAGCCCATTGCCACTCCTTTCTATTTCTGGGTCCATCTTCTCACTGCTGGCGGCCGAAAATGATCCGTTTTCCTCCGACCCCGAGGGATCGTTCTTAGTACTTGAAGAAGCCCTCGCCCGAGCTTTCGCCCAGCTTGCCTTCGTCGAGCATTTTCTTGAGAACGGAGACCATGGCCTTAAAGTTGTAGGGCATCATCATCTTCTTGAGCAGCGGGCTCACCAGGCCCGGCACCTTCTGATACTGCATGACGATGTTGTAGGCCGTCTGGATACCCACCGTGTCGAATACGCGGAACGGGCCCTTGGGAGCGCCGGTGCCACGCGTCCACGCGAGGTCGATGCTCTTGGGATCGCTCACGCCCGAGACGTACAGATCAAGGCCCGAAAGCAGCCACGGTACCAACATGGAGTTGAGCAGATAACCGTTCTTTTCCTTGTTGACGGGCAACGCCAGCATACGGATGTCGTTGGCAAAGTCGACGAGTTCATCGAAGTAGCGCTTGTCGGTCTGGTCCTGTGCCATGACCTCGGTCATGTTGTTCTTCCAGATAGAGTTGGCAAAGTGCAGCGACAGGTACTTCTCGGGGCGGCCAGTGTACTTGGCAAAGGTACTCGGCAGTAACGTGGAGGAGTTGGTCACGACGACGGTCTTTTGCGGAAGGACCGGGGCGAGCTTCTTGTAGAAGTCAATCTTTGCCTGGGTATCCTCAGCCATAGACTCGATGACCAAATCGGCGTCGGCCACTGCCTTGGCAAGATCGAGCTCCAGCTTGAGTGTGGAGTAGGCGCGCTCAACGGCGGCGAGTGCCGCCTCTTTGTCGAAGGGCTTGCCGCTATCGGCGATACCGGAGCACCACTCGCCCGTGCCGTCCGCCATACCCTCGATTGCCGCGATGTACTCCTCGCGCACATGATCGATCTTGGGCTGGGTGCGGCCGATGCTGCCCTCGCTGCGCAGCCAAATCGTTACATCGAAGCCGCAGTAGGCAGCCTGAAAGGCAATCTGGCTTCCCAGCACGCCGCCGCCGGCAACGCAAACGGTCTTGTAGCTCATAGGAACAGTCCTCTCTTACGTAATTCCATAGATGTGTATTTATTCAACCGTAAGAGGGCTGCACACTGGGGGTGGGTTCTATAAACGGACGGTAATTTGCGGCGAACGGCTACATCTGTTCATTATCTCAGGGTTCCGAGGGCGATTTTTTGTGCCACCGAGACGTCGTTTGCGGAAGTATGCGGCAAATTCCGGAACCCTTGAGCACCCCCCGATTTTCCGCCAATAAAACCGACGCTCCTATAAGTTGTCAAGAGGCAGTTTGCGGGAGCGTTCTCTCCA
>NZ_JAQEKC010000043.1:0-9795 GCF_027679495.1 Collinsella aerofaciens | reverse complement strand
GCCGTTGCCGCGCCCCGCAGTGCCCGCTTCCCCCGAGAACAATTATCAGTGCAGGTAGATGGCTTGCGGATTTTGCGAAAAGTCGGTTATGGTCGACCCGTGCGGGTTAAACGTAGTAGATAGGCCGTTTTTGTGGCGAAGCCTTGGCAGGATGCGGCAAAGGGGTTGTCCCTTTGCCGCATTGCCTAGTCTAGGCGGAGCGGATCGTGGGGGTAGGCGTTGAGAATCTCGACGCCGTTCTCGGTCACCAGGGCTAGGTCCTCGATGCGGACGCCGGTGCGGCCGGGTAGGTATATGCCCGGCTCGATGGAGAACGTCATGCCCGGCTCTACGACCTGCTCGTTGACGAGTGAAACGTCGCCCGGCTCGTGGTCCTGCAGGCCGATCGAGTGACCCAGGCGATGCGTAAAGTACCGCCCATAGCCCGCGTCTTCAATCACATCGCGCGCGGCGCGGTCCAGGTCGCACATGCGCACACCCGGTGCGATGAGCGCCTCGGCGGCCTCGTTGGCACGGCGCACGATGTCGTAGATACGCGCCGTCCCCTCGTCCGGCTCGCCCCAAAAGAACGTGCGCGTCATGTCCGAGCAGTAGTTGCGACGACGCCCGCCAATGTCGAACAGCACCACATCGCCGCGCTTGAGCACGGTGTCGTCGGGCTCGTGGTGCGGGTCGCCGGCGTTAGCACCAAAGCTCACGATGGGCGGAAAGCTAAAGCCCTCGCAGCCGTGCTTGCGATACAGGCCGAGCATCTGGTCGGCAATTTCGCGTTCCGTCACGCCCTCGTGAACGAGCTTGATGGTATCGGCCATCACGGCGTCGTTGGCGGCAGAGGACGCTCGCATAAGCTCCTGCTCGGTAGCGTCTTTGTAGGTGCGTGCGGCGGTGACAGCAAAGTCGCCCAGGAAAAACTCGCTCGCAGCATGGCGCTCCATGAGTGGCATCAAAAAGCCGGAACGCATGACGGTGTCGATGCCGAGTGGTTTGGTCGGATCGACCTCGCGAGCGATGGCGCCGGCCACGACGTCGGTATCGGTGTGGTAGGCAACGCGCGCATTGTCGTATTCCGGCAGCTGATGCAGCGCGTTGACCAAGATCACGGGCTTGCCACCGCGTGCGAGCAGCACGCCGCAAAAACGCTCGAACATATCGGCATAAAAGCCGGTCAGGTAATAGATCGACCACGGGTCGTTTACGAGCAGCTGTGCGCCGGGGTGCTGAGCCTCGAGCGCATCGAGCACGCGCGCCACACGCTGGTCATCGACATGTGCCATACATCGTCCTTTCGCTAGGGTGCCACCATGGTATCCCAAGCCCGGCACATAGGGACGTTCCTTTTATGCCGGCACCTTGGGACACTCCTTAGCATGGGCTGTCTAGCGAACGTTCGGGCAAAAGTAGCTAAAAGAGGCCCGTCCCAAATGAGCTGGTTTCAAAAGTATGGCGGATTACGGGGCTGGACCTGTATTACTTGACCATGGCAAAAATCGCGAAATTAAAACCGCATGTAGATGGCTTGTCAAAAATTGAAAATGGCCGGTATGGATGGGGGTCTCCGAATCAGCCCCGTAATCCGGCATAGTTTTGAAATGGCACTAAAGTAGGCACAAGCTAAATACCGATTCCAAGGATAGTTGCGGTGGAATAGTTCCTGGATGCCGGGGTTTTGGCGGAAATCAGGAACTATTTCACCGCAACTGCGGAGGAGGACCGGGCGGATGGTGGAGTAGCTAAAAGTGCCCCGTCCCTAATTAGCTACTTGGGCTCGGTCGATGTTCATGCTGGCGATTAGGTTGATGTTGGTGTCTAGGAGGTTCTCTAGCACGACGTCGCCCATGCGGATGGGGGCGTTGACGACTAGGCCTCGGATGAGGTTCATGGCTTGGGCGTGGAGTGCCAGCGGGATGGCCTCAGCCGTGCGCACAGGCAGAAGCGCCTCGTCGCCGCCGGATGCGGCCACGGTGGTGGTGAGCACGCGCATGGGGCAGGTGAGCTCCTGATGCGCGAACTTATCGCCGCGTGGGCAGTTGTTGCCGGTTACGGAGCGCACTTCTACCACGGCGCCGTCTGCGTCACGCTCTACCTCTACGGTCAGGAGGCATTCGGATGGGCAGGTGGTGCAGTTGAACTGCAGCATCTCGGTCGCATTCGTGCTCATGAGCTATGCCTCCTCAATGGGATCGACAGACAGAATAATCTCTCTAGCACCTAGGTCGAGTGCGCGCTGAATCACCTTCGCCGGCAGCGGGAAGCTTTCCATGACGCTCGGCTTAAATGCACGGACCTTGCCTGCGAACAGTTCCTCGCCGCCTGCCAGAATACGCACGCGGGCGGCGTCGACGGGTCGGCGCACGCGGAAGTTTAGCTTGGTGAGCGCCACGGCCGTAATGCGTCCCGGCAGCGCGTATCCCGCGATGCCGGCGGGGGAGACCGTGAGCTCGCAGCCCGTGTCCGCGACCGCGTCCGTCTCGGCTCCGCCGCCCAGCGCGTACGCCGCCGCAGCTGCGCCAGCCCTCTCGGACTCGGTTGTTACGTTGTCGGCCAGGTCGTGCACGTGCAGCACGTTGCCGCAGGCAAAGATGCCCGGCACGCCCGTCTGCAGGCTCTGGTCCACCACGGCGCCGCGCGTGCGCGGATCAAGCTCAACGCCCGCGGCAACCGAAAGCTCGTTCTCGGGAATCAAGCCCACCGAAAGCAGCAACGTGTCGCACGGAACAATGCGCTCGGTCCCCGGAATGGGCGCCAGGCGCTCGTCGACTTGGCTCACCTCGACGGCCTCCACGCGGTCGTGCCCGATCACGCGTGTGACGGTGGTGGACAGGTGCAGCGGAATTCCAAAGTCGTCCAGGCAGTTTTTGACGTTGCGGCGCAGGCCGTTGGCGTACGGCATGAGCTCGTACACGCCCTCGACCGAAATACCCTCGAGCGTGCAGCGACGTGCCATAATCAGCCCGATGTCGCCCGAACCCAAAATGACGGCGCGCGAGCCGGGTTTGAGGTTCTCGATATTGATGTATCGCTGCGCCAGGCCGGCCGTAAACACGCCGGCGGGACGACTGCCGGGAATCTTGATCTCGCTGCGCGTGCGCTCGCGGCACCCCATGGCAAGGACGACCGCGCGCCCGGTGAGCTGCAGCATGCCTTCAGGATTCATGAGCGTGATGGTATGGACCGCGGTGTCTTCCGTAGACTCGCCCGAATCAATCCCAATCACCATGCTGTTCAGGAACAGCGCAATGTCGGTCGAGCGCACCTGGTCGATAAAGCGCTGTGCGTACTCGGGACCGGTGAGCTCCTGCTTAAAGTGCGACAGGCCAAAGCCGGGGTGGATGCATTGGCGGAGGATGCCGCCCAGGTGCTGCTCGCGCTCCACGATGGCCACGTGCGCGCCTGCCTTTTGCGCGGCAAGCGCGGCCGCCATGCCGGCAGGTCCGCCGCCGATAACGACCACGTCGAAGGCTTGCGTTTGTACGGCTTTTACGACGCCGCAATCAATCGCGCTCGATTTGAATTCCGCCATCCTAGCGCACCCCCTTCAACGGTCCCTCAACCAGCCAGGAGCCGGCGTCCTCCAGTAATACCTCGCTGGGGTCGCAGCCCAGCTCGCGGGCAAGGATCGCAACCACGCGGCTCTGGCAAAAGCCACTTTGACACCGTCCCATGCCGGCACGACAGCGGCGCTTGACGCCCTCGACCGAAACCGCGCCCGGGCGGCGTTGAATCGCGGCCACGATCTCGGCCTCGGGCACCGTCTCGCAGCGGCAGACAATCTGTCCCCACGTGGGATCGGACTCGATGAGCTCCTCCTTGCGCGCAAGCGGCGCGCGGTCAAAGTCGTCCGGCGCATGGCGGATCGGGTCCCAATCGGCACGTTCGCGCAGGGCCACGCCGGCGTCGCGCAGTACCTGCTCCATGCGCTCGGCAATGGCCGGCGCGCTCGCCACACCCGGCGACTGAATGCCCGCCGCCTGGAAAAGCCCCGGCACCACGGCCGACTGTCCAATAAAGAAGTCGTTTGTTCCCTGAATGACCGGACGCCCGCCGGCAAATGCGCGCACCACGCGGCGCGTGTCCAGATCGGGCACCAGTTTGCGCGCGCCGGTCAGCAGCGCGTTCACATCGCTCGCATAGGTCTGCGTGTCGCCCGGCTCGCGCACGGCAGCCGTGGCGGTGATCACGGTGTTGCTGTGCACGGTGCCCGTCACGATAACGCCTTTCGACACCGGCGTCGGCACGGGGTAGAGCGGCATGAGCGTGCGCGGCTCCTTGTCCAGCACCACGATGTTGCCCTGACGCCAGACCATCTGGAATTCCTCGGCGCCCGCCATATGCGAGATGTCGGCGGCGCCGTTGCCCGCGGCGTTGATCAGGTAGCGGCAGCGCACGTTGCCAGCGGGGGTCGCCAGCGTAAAGCGCGCGTCGTCACCCGAGCGCGCGACTTCAATCGCTTCCACCGGAGCGGACCGCATGAACGTCACCCCGTTGTCCACGGCGTTCTCCAGCGCGGCGATGGCAACCTCAAACGGGTCGACAAACCCAGTCGAGGGGCACCACAACGCGCACGTTGCATCGGCACTGGCGCGCGGCTCTAATTCGTGGATGCGGTCGGGTCCAACGATCGACAGCTCGGGCACACCGTTGGTAAGGCCATTGCTCCGCAGCTGCTCCAGATGCGCGCGGTCCTCGTCGTTAAAGCCCAACACCATCGACCCGGTGCGGCGGAACAAAAATCCCAGCTCCTGGGCCCACGTGCCATATAGCTCGCAACCGCGGGCGTTGACCTGCGCCTTTACCGTGCCCGGAGCCGGATCGTAGCCTGCGTGCACCAGGCCGCCGTTGGCCTTCGACGCGCCCAGCGCGATATCGTTGGCCGCCTCGACCACGCAAATGGACAAGTCGTAGCGCGCGAGCTGCCGCGCGATGGCGCATCCGGTGATGCCCGCGCCCACAATTGCGATATCAAACGTTTCTGTCACAGTGCCTCCCAGACGAGTTGACAGGCCGTCAATAAGACTATCCTACGGTCCGCACACCCCCAGTGCGACAGCAATGCGGCGAACAGCCCCGCAACACCCGCCAACGGCAGGCGAGTGGAGACCCCGGCAGCGTCGACAACCTCGTCTACCGACAACTACGGCAACCGTTCGTCTCGATCTGTAACAGTTAGACGAGGATTTGGGTTCCAGATGTTACAGATTGAGATGTTAGTCTGGCTGGTCCTCCGTTTGTCTCGATCTGTAACATCTAGACCCGGATTCCGCTCCCACCTGTTACTGATTGAGATGTTTGTGTCCGCACCAGCCCCGCCCCTAGCCGTGGTCCCATATAAACAAACCCCGTGGTAAACTTGACCGGACTGTTAATATTCCGAAAGGTACCCGTAATGTCCAAGTACATCTCCGAGCTCATGTCGCCGCAGCTTATGGGCGTCGTCTATGCCTTTGTTGGCTTTATCATCGCCCTGTATGTGCTGTCGGTCGTCTATGTGTTCATCGACGCTCGCCGCCGCGGCGCCAGCGCCTACGTGGCATGGGGCATCATCGCCCTCATCCCGTTTGTGGGCCTCATTGCCTACCTGGTCCTGCGCCCGCACTCCTACGCGTCCGACCGCGAGGAACAGGAACTGGACATGGCTCTGCGCGAGCGCCAGCTTGCCCAGTACGGCACCTGCCCGCAGTGCGGCGCGCCCATCGAGAAGGACTTCGTCGTCTGCCCGGTGTGCGATACCCAGGTTCGCAACGTATGCCCCAGCTGCCATCGCCCGCTCGATGCGCACTGGAAGGTCTGCCCCTACTGCCGAACTCGCATCCAGTAACGCATCCATCGCCGGGCCGGCCGCAAGCAACAGGCACGCCGAAAGCCACGCGCGCCCCGCAGCCCCGCCCACACGATGAAGCATGCGTAGAAAATCGCCCGCCGTGCCATTAAGGTGCGGCGGGCGCTTGTATACCAAGGCAACCTGCCTATAATGATGCAAGTCAAAAACGCCGAGCGCATTGCACGCACTTGCATCAGGCATCCGAGAGGAGAAAACATACCCATGAAGGCACTCTACAATGACGGTTCGGTGGCCGAGCTCCCGCAGGACGAGGTCACGCACGTCATCCGCCACTCCGCCGCGCACATCATGGCGCAGGCCATCAAGCGTCTCTATCCCGAGGCCGATTTTGCCTATGGCCCCGCGACCGACAACGGCTTCTACTACGACGTCGACCTGCCCGAGGGCGTCAAGATCAGCGAGGACGACTTCCCCGCGATCGAGGCCGAGATGAAGAAGATCGTCAAGGAGAACCTCAAGTTTTCCGTGTACGAGAAGCCCCGTGCCGAGGCCATCGCCCTTATGGAGGAGCGCGGCGAGAAGTACAAGGTCGAGCACATCGGCGACCTGGACGACGACGCCCGCATCACCTTCTATCAGCAGGGCGACTACATCGATATGTGCGTCGGCCCCCACATCTGCTACACCAAGGCCCTCAAGGCCTTTAAGCTCACCGGCGTCTCGGGCGCCTACTGGAAGGGCGACAAGGACAACAAGATGCTCACCCGCATCAACGGCGTCGCCTTTGCCACCAAGGAAGAGCTCGACGAGCACATGCACATGCTGGAGGAGGCCAAGAAGCGCGACCACCGCAAGATCGGCCGCGAGATGGACCTCTTTATGATGCGCGACGAGGCCCCCGGCTTCCCGTTCTTCCTTCCCAACGGCATGATCCTTAAGAACACGCTGCTGGACTACTGGCGCGAGATCCACCACAAGGCCGGTTACGTGGAGATCTCCACGCCGCTCATCATGAACAAGCAGCTGTGGAAGACCTCGGGCCACTGGGACCACTACAAGGACAACATGTACTCCACCGTCATCGACGACGAAGAGTACTGCATTAAGCCCATGAACTGCCCGGGCGGCGTGCTGGTGTACGCCTCCAAGCCGCACTCCTATCGCGAGCTGCCCATTCGCGCCGGCGAGATTGGCCTGGTGCACCGCCACGAGCTGCGCGGCGCCCTGCACGGCCTGTTCCGCGTGCGCTGCTTTAACCAGGACGACGCCCACCTGTTTGTGCGTCCCGACCAGCTGACCGACGAGATCGTGGGCGTGGTCAACCTCATCGACTCCGTGTACCAGAAGTTTGGCTTTAAGTATCACGTTGAGCTTTCCACCCGCCCCGAGGACTCCATGGGTTCGGACGAGGACTGGGCTCGCGCCGAGGAGGGCCTGCGCACCGCTCTGGAGCAGCTGCATATGGACTACGAGGTCAACGAGGGCGACGGCGCCTTCTATGGCCCCAAGATCGACTTCCACCTGGAGGACTCGCTCGGCCGTACCTGGCAGTGCGGCACCGTCCAGCTCGACTTTCAGATGCCGCTCAACTTTGACCTGGAGTACGTGGACGCCGACGGCACCAAGAAGCGCCCCATCATGCTGCATCGCGTGTGCTTTGGCTCCATCGAGCGCTTCATCGGCATTCTGATCGAGCACTTTGCGGGTAAGTTCCCCACTTGGCTGGCTCCCGTTCAGGTCAAGGCGCTTCCCGTCTCTGAGAAGAGCCGCGACTACGCCCACGAGGTGTGCGCCAAGCTGGAGGAGGCCGGCATTCGCGTGGTCTGCGACGACCGCGATGAGAAGATCGGCTACAAGATTCGCGAGGCTCGCAGCATCGACCGCGTTCCCTACATGCTCATCCTGGGCGAGAAGGAGGTCGAGGCCGGCAACATCTCCGTCCGTGATCGTTCCAACGAGACCGTTCAGATGAGCGTTGACGAGTTTGTTGCCAAGGTGACCGAGGAGATCAAGACTCGCGCCTAAGGCGAAGCCAAAGGTTTATAAACCGCATGTATACGCGGCTGTCCCATGCTCGGGGCGGCCGCGTTTTTTATGCCGAGCAAGGGGCTGGGAAGGGTTAGTTGCAGTTGCGCAACGCTCACAAGATGCCGACAACCCCCGTAACTGTTTTGCAAAGTAAAATGACCCCGTAACAATCCAATATTGCCCATATATGAGAAAAGCCGCTGGTAGAGCGGCTTTTTTGTTGCGCAAAAATGTACAGTTTTTCGTATCTTTCGACGAAGCTCATTATACGAATAAATCCAGACCGTTTTCCCAGATTGCGCAAATTGCAGCGAGAGCGGACACATCTCCATACCCCACTACAAAAACCTGTACTTTTGCGACTGCGCCTAGCTGCGAGCGAGAAGCCTGTTCTTAACGCCCCTGCATCCGCGTGCGTCGCGGACGCAAGTTAAGGGGGCGAGAGATGGAACAGACAATGCGGCGCCAAGAGCAGCTGCCCGGCGCTTTTAACGGCGCCACCACCAACAGCCAGCACGGCCGCGTCCGCTGGTATCTGGTCCACACCCCCATTGGAAAAGAGCGCGAGACCTGCGAAAAGGTTCGCCGCATTATCCCGCACGACCTTATGCAGGACGCTTTTGTGATGCAAAAGGAGTTCTGGTTTAAGCGGGACGGCGCATGGTCGCTCCAAACCAAACCTATGTACAAGGAATATTTCTTCGTCGCCACGCACGATGCCGCTGCGCTCGATAGGGCTTTGGCCCAGTTGAGCTTTGGCTGTCGCATCGCCGGTAGTAGGGAGCGGGCGTACATGCCCATGCCGGACGATGCGCAGGATTGGTACCGCAGCGTGCTGGACGACGACGGCGTGGTGCGCAACAGCGTCGCCCGCATAGAAGACGGCGTGCTGCACATAGAGCAGGGGCCCTTGGTGGGGCAAGAGGCCCGTGTAAAGAAGATCGACCGTCATAAGCGCTGGTGCCTTGTAGACGTGGGCGAAGGCGATTCCGCTTTTAGGGAGCTGCTTCCGTTAGACGTGCTCAGTAAGACGTGAGGAGACGTCGCACTGGCAATTCATTCGAAATTTGAATTCATCGATTGGGGGATCCCTGGGGGCAGGGACGTGGATTTGAACTTGACTACTAAAGAAGTGACAGGGCAAAACGTGCCGGTGGGAGCCGCACTTATAGCCCAGGCCATGAATCGCGGCGAGGTGAGCGTGCGCTACAAGGCCATGCAGGCCGTGAAGGACTGGGACCGCACGCGCCTGGGCTACCGTGCCGTGAAGCGCGCGTTTGACATCGTGTTCAGCGGCCTCGTGCTGGCCGTCATCGCTATTCCGAGCCTTGTGCTCGCCGCGGCCATCCGCCTGGAGAGCGAGGGCAACCCGTTCTACGGCCAGATCCGCGTGGGCCAGACCCACCGCGACGGCAGGCTGTCCACCTTCCGCATGTGGAAGTTCCGCTCCATGTACAAAGACGCCGACGAGCGCCTCGCTCATATGACCCAATCCGCTGTCAAGAGCCACAATGGCCCCGCCGACCGCTTGCATCGGCGGGGCCTGCCGTTGAACCCGTCCCGGTCCGCCCCCGGCATGTCGTCGACGCCTTCGGCTCAGTCTCATATCCGCGGATACCGCTCCGGCGGCCCGCAATCCTCTCCTTCGGCGGGGCTCCCCAAGTCTGTCGACGCGGATGCGGCGGCCGCCGCGCGCACAGCGAGAACGGGGGTGTCCCCGAAGGCTGCCCGGCTCGCCGGGACGGGGGCTATGTCTATTCGCCGGCCTCCCGGCACATCGTGCCGAGGGCCCACAGCCACCTCACGAGCTCGGCGGCGGTGGCGGCGTTCGCCTTCGCCTGGGGCATGCCCCTCGCGATCATCTCCTCGCGGCGCCGGAGCAGGCGCTCGGACCCCTTCCTCCCGTGCATCCTTATCTCGAGCGGGACTCCGGAGCCCTTGGGCATCAGCTTCGGCTGGTGGCCGGCCTGGGCGTAGCGCCAGGACCC
>NZ_JAQEKC010000042.1:0-9828 GCF_027679495.1 Collinsella aerofaciens | reverse complement strand
TATGAGCGAAAACGCCCCTAAGCGAGCAAGGTGACGTGAAAGAGGAGGGCATTGACCTTCTGGTCATGCCGCCGAAGTTGAAAGGCAGATTGCCGCCCTGGCGGGCTTGCAGCGTCAAGTGGTTACGGCGTTTGGTAAAACGCCGTAACTAAAACCCGTGGCGCTCCAGGAAGCGGAAGGCTAGGCGGATCCAGGGACGGACCGCCACCTGCTTGTCCTCGTTGTCGACCGCGGTGTTGGCGTTGCCGAGCGAAAGGCCGTGACCACCCTGGTCGAAGACGTGCATCTCGCATGCAACGCCCTCCTCGGCCATGCGCTGCGCAAACGGGTAGACCTGCGCGATCGGCGCCGTCTTGTCGTCGGACACGCCCCACACAAAGGTCGGCGGCATCTGACGCGAAACATGCGTGGTGGGGCAGATATCGGCCAAATGCTCGTCAGTTGCCTCGCCACCCGTCACCATCGACAGGTAGTCGTTGAGCAAATCGCGCCCCGTCTTGCCGCCCGTCTTGGGCACGCGCAAGTCAATGCGCGGATCGCGCGTCTGCATGTCGCGCACATAGGCAAAGTCGAGCAGCGGATAGCCCAGCACCACGGCATCGGGACGAATGTCGTCCGGACGTGCCCCGGCAAGTGCCGCGAAGGGGCCGGTCTTCCACTGCGTTGCCAGCGAGGCACAGATCATGCCGCCCGCCGAGAATCCCACGACGCACACGCGCTTAGGATCGACATGCCACTCGTCGGCGTTGGCGCGCACCGTGGCGACCATCTTGGCAAGATCTGCCTGGGGGTGCGGAAAGCTCACGTCACCCGTAGAGCTCGTGACATAGTTGAGCACAAAGGCCTGGTAACCGTGATCCAAAAATGCAAACGCCACCGGGTCCTGCTCGTGCGGAGCGATATGTGTAAACCCGCCTCCGCCGCAGATGATCACCGCGGGGCGGCGGCCATTCGGTTTATCGGGCAGCGGCTCGGCACCCAAATACGTAAACGTCGCCGGATAATCCTCGGTCGGCTCCTCGCCCCACAGCGCATGGTTCTCGACAATCATATGTGCTCCCTTCGCGCAAATTATGCGCCCTTGTTTTTCGCCTTCAAGCGACCCCACTTGAACCCGTGGCGCAGAAACACTCCGGCAATAAGTTTCCCTTCAACTGATATATCACATAATCCCAGTTCAGAGGTATCGTTGAGCAGCGTAGAATAGGGGGCGTTGACCAAGCCGCGAAACACATATGAAACGTTTCCGGCAAACCAAACGCGCGATATGCGCCTATTTAAGTTGGAGGCAACTATGGGTCTGCTCGATTCGCTTAAGTCCACCTTCACCTCGACCGGCGAGGCGTCCGTTCCGCCCGCAGCAAGCTTCGCCACCCGCGAAGGCGTCATCTATGCCCCCGTCAACGGCGTGCTCGTCAACCTGAACGAGGTTCCCGACGAGACGATCGCCTCGGGCATGCTTGGCCAGGGCTATGGCATCGAGCCCATTACCGGCACCATCTATGCGCCCGCCAACGGCCGCATCGGCGCCACCACCGTCACCAACCACTCCATCGGCATGATTACCGAGGACGGCCTGCGCGTGTTCATCCATGTTGGCCTGGGCACCGTGGAAATGAACGGCAAGGGTTTTGCCCGCTTTGTCGAGATGGGCGATGTGGTCAAGGCAGGCCAGCCGCTCATCAGCTTCGACCGCGAGGCCATTAAGGCCGCTGGTCACGAGGACATCGTGACCGTCATCGTCTCCGAGCTCGATCGTCTTAAGAGCATCGACCATGTCGGCGAGTCTGGAACGCTTATCGGCGGCAACCCGCTCGTCAAGCTTGGCGACCCGCTGCTGGTTGCCAAGACCAAGTAGCCAGGCCCCGCGCCACACAGCCAAAAGGCACCTCGTCAAGCGCCCGCGACCATTTGGCCGCGGGCGCTTTTCGTTTGAAAAACCATCCCGCCAATGCTTTATCTGTATAGCCCAAATGAGCCGAGCTGCTAGAATATCGAACTGTATGGATAACTATCATTCAACCGTTATGGGAGGATACGTGAACCGCACCAAAATCGCGCAGCTCTATGCCGATGCCGAGTCGCTCGGCGGCCAGACCGTCACCGTCGCCGGCTGGGTCAAGTCCGTCCGCGACATGAAGAACTTTGGCTTTGTTACGCTCAACGACGGCAGCTGCTTCCGCGACCTGCAGGTCGTCATGAACCGCGAGGCACTCGACAACTACGACGAGATCGCCCATCAAAACGTCTCGGCCGCACTCATTTGCACCGGCACCGCCAAACTGACCCCCGATGCACCCCAGCCTTTCGAGCTTTCTGCCACTTCCATCGAGGTCGAGGGCACGAGCGCCCCGGATTACCCGCTGCAGAAGAAGCGCGCAACCGTCGAGTTCCTGCGCACCCAGCAGCACCTGCGCCCGCGCACCAACCTGTTCCGCGCCGTGTTCCGCATCCGCTCTGTCGCGGCTGCCGCCATCCACCGCTTCTTCCAGGAGCAGGGTTTTGTCTACGTCAACACCCCCATCATCACCACGAGTGACTGCGAGGGCGCCGGCGAGATGTTCCGCGTGACCACACTCGACCCCAAAAATCCGCCCCTCACCGAGTCCGGCGAGGTCGACTGGAGCCAGGACTTCTTTGGCAAGCATGCGAGCCTCACCGTGTCCGGCCAGCTCAATGCCGAGAACTTTGCCATGGCCTTTGGCGACGTGTACACCTTTGGCCCCACTTTCCGTGCCGAGAACTCCAACACCACGCGCCACGCCGCCGAGTTTTGGATGATCGAACCTGAGATGGCCTTTGCCGACCTTAACGACTACATGGATAACGCCGAGGCCATGCTCAAGTATGTCCTCAAGGACGTCATGGCAACCTGCCCCGACGAGCTCAATATGCTCAACAAGTTTGTGGACAAGGGTCTGCTCGAGCGCCTGGACCATGTCGCCAACTCCGACTTTGCCCGCGTTACCTACACCGAGGCCGTCGAGATCCTGGAGCAGGCAGTCGCTGCTGGCCACCAGTTTGATTACCCCGTCAGCTGGGGCATCGACTTGCAGACCGAGCACGAGCGCTTCCTGACCGAGGAGCACTTTAAGCGCCCGACCTTCGTGACCGACTACCCGGCCGAGATCAAGGCGTTCTACATGCGCATGAACGAGGACGGCAAGACCGTCGCCGCCGCCGACTGCCTGGTTCCCGGTATCGGCGAGATTATCGGCGGCTCCCAGCGCGAGGAGCGCCTGGATCTGCTCGAGGCCCGCATCAAGGACCTGGGCATGAATCCCGAGCAGTACAAGTACTACCTTGACCTGCGCCGCTACGGTTCCTGCAAGCACGCCGGCTACGGTCTGGGCTTCGAGCGCTTGGTCATGTATCTGACCGGCGTGGGCAACATCCGCGACGTCCTGCCGCACCCGCGCACCGTGGGCAACGCCGACTTCTAATCGTCGGACGCTAGCTCGCGTCGCCACACGCCAACGCTCATCGCATAAGCGTCTCTCGACATCGGTCGAGAGACGCTTTTTTTCAACAGCATCCGTCAAGCTTTTGGCAAGTTTTTGGTCAGTTGAGCAGGGCTGTTGAAAACTCGACCCACCGTTTGCCGACGACTACCGACCGCCCAGAGCGCCCTGCGCCCCTGGGAAAGCCCCACGTCCTAGGCTCCATACCGTCGCCACCCAAAACGGAAAGGACGTGGGCACGATGACCGAAGCCGCTGTTGAAACCTACGACACCACGACGAGGGGCGCCGCCTCGATGGCAGCCTATCGCGCCGTTCGTATCCTGCAGCTCTTGAGCGAAAACACCGGCGAAGACAAGGCCATGCTTTCCGATGAGCTGATCCGGCGCCTCGCCCATCCCGACGACCCCGCCCGCATGCCCATCTCGGCGGCGCGGCGCAGCATCTACACCGCCATCTCCGCGCTTCGCCATGCCGGATATGAGATTGAATACAAGCGCGGCGTGGGGTATCGGCTCTTGACCCGTCCACTCACCGACGAGGAGATCATCCGGCTCCACGGTATGGTCATGCGCAACCGCTCCACGCCTATCGCCATCCGCAAGAGCATGGCGCAGCACTTAGTTGCCATGGCGAGTGCCGACGTTCGCGGCTATCTCGATACACCCGAACCTGCTCCAAGCGCAGGCAGCAAGGCTACCAAGGCAACACGCACGCCCATCAAGCGCATCGACACGTGCGAGCTCGTCGAGCAGGCCATCGACCACGGAACCACGGTGAGTTTTGATATTTCGAGCGTCACGACGCGTGGCGAAACCGAAGCAGCACGGATGACACTCCGTCCCTTTGCCATCAGGCAGCGCGATGGCATCTCGTATCTGCTGGGAACGGTCTACGACGCCCGAGGCGCCGATGACACGTTGCGTACCGTAGAGATTGGCCGAATGAGAAACGTCACCACACGTCTCCTCGACGGCAAGAAGCTCTTCGCCGCCCTAGACGAGGACGACGCCTCCTCCGCCGCATAAGACCCTCCGCCGCCCATTCGACTACCCGTACCGCCCATCCGATTCTGTATTAAAAAACCCGCCAGGCTGTTGTAAAAATGGACATCAGCGCTACTATAGTTCCACTTGCACTTTGTCCCAGTGCAGTGTTTCCAGCCATTTTTATACTGGGGGTAATGATATGAAGGACATCACCATCAGCCGCAGGAGCCTTCTGGTCTCCGCCGGCCTGCTCGCGCTCGCCCCGCTCGCCGGATGCGGCGGCAACTCTGGCTCCGGCTCTGCTGCCGCCGGTTCCGACTACACCATCGGCGTTCTGCAGCTCACCGAGCACTCCGCACTCGATGCCGCCAACGACGGCTTTGTCAAGGCCATCAAGGAGAGCGGCCTTAAGGTCAAGATCGACCAGAAGAACGCCCAGAACGACCAGTCCACGTGTAAGTCCATTGCCGACAAGTTTGTGGGCGACAACGTCAACCTGATTTATGCCATCGCCACGCCCGCCGCGCAGGCTGCCGCCGGCGCCACGGCCGATATCCCCATCGTGGGCTGCGCCATCACCGACTACGCCGCCTCCGGCCTGGTCCAGGACAACGACAAGCCCGGCACCAACGTCACGGGCGCTTCCGACCTCACCCCGGTCGCCGAGCAGCTCGAGATGATGCAGAAGGTCCTGCCCGACGTTAAAAAGGTCGGCCTGCTCTACTGCACCGCCGAGTCCAACTCCGACGTCCAGATCAAGGCCGCCAAGAAGGAGCTCGACAAGCTGGGCCTCGAGTACACTGACTTCACCGTCTCGAGCTCCAACGAGATTCAGTCCGTCGTCGAGTCTGCCGTGGGCAAGGTCGACGCGCTGTACTCCCCCACCGACAACACCATCGCCGCGGGCGCCTCGCAGGTGGGCCAGATCTGCAAGGAGAACAAGCTCCCCTTCGTGACTGGCGAGGAGGGCATGTGCATGGCCGGCGGCCTGTTCACCCTCTCCATCAACTATGAGGACCTGGGCTACGCCGCGGGCGAGATGGCCGTTAAGATCCTGAAAGGCGAGGCCAAGCCCGAAGACATGCCGATCAAACACCTCTCGAGCAAGGACCTGGTCGTCGTCAAGAATGACGAGATGGCCGAGGCCCTGGGCATCGACCTTTCCGCTCTGGACGCGTAATGCTATACGCGGCATGCGTCTAGAGCCCGTGCTCGCGCTTTAGCCGCGTTATTCAATATCTGAGCCACAGGGGCGGGCGCTGTAGACCGGCGTCCGCCCTGCTTGTTTCAGGTAAAACAAAACGTCTGTCCGTAACTCGTCTATGCATTGTTACCGCTATTATGGTGAATCACGTGTCCACCCTATCCTAGGAGGTATGAAGCATGCTCATTGCATTGCAGGGCGCCGTTTCGCAGGGCGTCCTCTGGGGCATTATGGTGCTTGGCGTGTTTATCACGTTCCGCCTGCTCGACATTCCCGATATGACCTGCGACGGCAGCTTTGCCCTCGGCGGCTGCGTCTGCGCTGTGCTCATCGTCAATAACAACGTCGACCCGCTGTTCGCCGTGCTGGCCGGTATGTGCGCCGGCGCCATCGCGGGCGCCGTCACGGGCATTCTGACCACCGTCTTTGAGATTCCCGCGATCCTCGCCGGAATCCTCACCCAGATCAGCCTGTGGTCCATCAACCTGCGCATCATGGGCAAGTCCAATACGCCCATTCTTGCCAAGGGCACCGTGTTCTCCGCCGTCAGCAATATGACCGGTCTGCCGCAGTCCACCGTTACCATCATCTTGGGCATCCTGCTCGCCGTGGCTATCGTTGCCATCCTGTATTGGTTCTTTGGCACCGAGATCGGCTCGGCGCTGCGAGCCACCGGCAACAACGAGTACATGATCCGCGCTCTGGGCGTCAACACCAACTCCACCAAGATGATCGCCCTCGTGCTCTCCAACGCCCTCATCGGCCTTTCGGGCGCTCTCATCTGCCAGAGCCAAAAGTATGCCGACATTGGTATGGGCACCGGTGCCATCGTTATCGGTCTTGCCGCCATTGTTATCGGCGAGGTGCTCGGCCGTCTGCTGCCCGGCGGCCTCACGCAGTTTAGCGTCCGTCTTGCCTCCGCCGTCTTTGGCTCCGTGGTGTACTTCCTTATCCGCGCCATCGTGCTGCAGTTGGGCATGGACGCCAACGACATGAAGCTGCTCTCCGCCGTAATTGTCGCTGTGGCCCTGTGCGTGCCCGTGGTTTGGGAGCGCTATAAGCTCCGCAGCTCCTACACGAAGGGAGATGAGGCAGATGCTTAAGCTCTCGCATGTCAAGAAGACCTTTAACAAGGGCACCGTCACCGAGAAGCGCGCGCTCACCGGCGTCGACCTCACCTTGAATGACGGCGACTTTGTAACCGTGATCGGCGGCAACGGCGCCGGCAAGTCCACGCTGCTCAACATGATCGCCGGCGTGTACCCGCTCGATTCGGGCGTTATTGAGCTCGACGGCACCGACATCTCGCGCCTGAGCGAGTCGCAGCGCGCCAAGTACCTGGGCCGCGTGTTTCAGGACCCCATGCGCGGTACCGCTGCCGACATGCAGATTGCCGAGAACTTGGCCCTCGCCAAGCGTCGCGGCCAGCGTCGCGGCCTTTCGTGGGGCGTCACCAAGGCCGAGAAAGATGAGTACGTTGAGTTGCTCAAGCGCCTGGACCTTGGTCTGGACACGCGTCTCAACGCCAAGGTCGGCCTGCTCTCGGGTGGCCAGCGCCAGGCACTCACCCTGCTGATGGCCACGCTCACCAGGCCGCGCCTGCTGCTGCTCGACGAGCACACCGCGGCCCTCGACCCCAAGACGGCCTCTAAGGTGCTTAACCTGACCGAGGAGATCGTCGACGAGAACCACCTGACCACGCTCATGGTCACGCATAACATGAATGACGCCATCCGTCTGGGCAACCGTCTGATCATGATGCACGAAGGCCACGTGATCTACGACGTGGCGGGCGATGAGAAGAAGTCGCTCACCGTAGCCGACCTGCTGCAGAAGTTCGAGGAGGTCTCGGGCGGCGAGCTCGCCAACGACCGCATGCTGCTGAGCTAAAACCTGCCAAAAAGGGACAAGTTTATTTTGGTAGGTTTTATCTGCACAAACGTCAAAACCGCCGCAAAGGGGCAAACGTCCTTGCGGCGGTTTTCGCATATTATGTCGATAATCCGATATTCAACCAGACATTCTGGCTAAGGACTAAGGAAACTGCCATGAAAAGACTCCCCCGCCTTGCGTTAGCCGCCGCGTTGTTTGCCGGCGCGCTCGCGGGCACCCCAAGCCTCGCTTTCGCCGGGAACCTGCCCGCCGCTATTGACGGCTCTGTGACCGTCATGCACACCAACGATATCCACGGCAGCTACAAGTACAGCTACAACGCAAGCAAGGGCACCGGCACCGTCGGCTTCGACGGACTGGCGGTCCTTTATAGCGCCCAGGGCAACGCCCCCGATCTTTTGCTCGATGCGGGCGACACCTTCCACGGGCAGTCCTTCGCCACCATGAGCGAGGGCAAGAGCATCGCCGAGCTCATGGACACCTTCTATGTAGACGGCTACGACGCGACCACGCCGGGCAACCACGACTGGAGCTACGGCGCGGACAAGCTCCGCACCATGACCGGCTACAGCACCACCGGCACGCCCTTCGCCATGCTCTGCGCGAACGCGAAGTCTACGAGCGGCGTATGGAGCTCGAGCATCACGAAGACGCTCGATCGCACCATGGAGGATAGCGAGGATCACTCCACATTCGACTACAAAATCAAGGTCGGCGTCGTGGGTGCCATGGATGAGTCGCTGGGATCCTCGCTGCGCGCGGACCTGGTCGCGGGCACGTCGTTCTCGAGTGCCACGAACGCCATCAATACCGAGGCAAAGCAGCTGCGCAAGGCGGGCTGCAACGTTGTCGTCTGTATCGCGCATACGCTCAACGCCAAGACCTTTGCCACACGGCTCCGTGGCATCGATGCCCTTATCGCAGGCCACGAGCACATCAACCTTAACGAGAAGGTGACGGGAGCCGACGGCAAGACAATCCACGTTGTCGAGGCAGGCAGCGCCTTTGCCGAGGTGGGGCTGCTTTCCATTCCGTACAAGTACGACACCAATGGCACCGAGACGACCGACGATGACACGGTCACGGTCCCTGCAGACGGCAGCGACGAGAAGCTCTACACCGCCAAGAACGTCAACGACCTTTTGGCAGACCCCGACAAGGGCTCCGACTACCAAAGCTGCCTTGAAGCCGTCCGCAACAAGATCAAGCCGCTCGACGAGGCCTTTGAAAACGAATCGAACAAGGTGCTCGGCACATCCACCACCAACTATTTCTACGGCGAGGACGCCGCAGGCACGCATGGTTGGGAAATGGTGCGCACCACCGATTTCCGTCCCAGCAAGGAGGGCGACACCACCAAGGCCCAGACCATCGGCCGCGTGATTTGCAGCTCCTATCTTGACCTGACGGGCGCGGACCTCGCTATCGAAAACGCTGGCGGCATCCGCGGCGGCATCGCGGCGGGCAACGTGACCGCCGGCAACGTCATCGCCATCTCGCCCTACGGCAACACCGTGGAGACCTGGACCATGACCGGCGCGGACTTCCTCGCAGCGCTCGAGCACTCGCTACAAATCAGCGACGATTGCAACGACAGCTACGAGCTTCAGCAGGCTTATGTGGCGGCCGGTCACACCGAGCAGGAGGCGCAAGACAAGTACAAGTGGCGCGATGACTCTGGCAGCGTTCTCTCCTTTGGCGGCATCAACGTGACGATTGATTGGACGCAGCCCGAAGGCAAGCGCATTGTGAGTGCCACACTCACCAAAGACGGCAGCACGCTCGACCCCGCCAAGACCTATACCGTCGCCACCAACAACTACATCATTACCAACACGACCGACTTTCCCACCTTTGCACACGCCACCAAGTACACCGAGTGGGGCACGTGCGAGGCGGCGCTGAGGGCGCTGATTGGGCAGAACGGCTGGGAGAGCAAGATGGCCGGGCTCGCCGGCACCATCAGCTTCGGCTCCGTAGCCGTGGACCCCACGCCCACACCGGCCCTGACGCCTAAGCCCTCGCCTAAGACGGACACGACGACCACGAAGGTCAGCACCGAGAAGACGAGCGGTAAGCTCGCCGCAACGGGAGACCGCACGCTGGCAGTAGTTGGCGCGTGCCTTATCGGCGGCATCATCGTCATCATCCTCGGCATTATCTGGAAGCGTCGACGCTAAGCTACACCGCCGGGCCTTGCAGCCCCGCCGCGTAAACCTTATATCGGTTGATTTCCGATCTCAGCCGAACACATTGAGCGAATAGGCCATTCCCGCAGTTAG
>NZ_JAQEKC010000041.1:1293-10323 GCF_027679495.1 Collinsella aerofaciens | reverse complement strand
CTAACTGCGGGAATGGCCTATTCGCTCAATGTGTTCGGCTGAGATCGGAAATCAACCATCCCGTCGGCCGTGCACAGGGTTACTCTCCAAATCGTCCTCGGACATGTCGGAGCCCCCGCTGCGCACTACGTGCGGCGGGGGCTCCTCCGTCCTGCGGAAAGATTTGGAGAGTAACCCTGTGTCCGGCCTGCGATAACTAAGGGGTCGCCGCGTTTTACTTGGGGTGCTGCATATACAAAGTTGGAAGGGTCTGAATTGCGCTTTGTCGATATATGCCCTTTTCCCTGATGGGACCGTGCTTGAGGGGCGTCTTCATAAGTTGCGGTGAAATAGGGACTGTTTTACCAGTTAAAAGGTCTAATCAGTCCTTATTTCACCGCAACTGAAACAGGGGCGCTCTCCAAGAGAGCGCCCCTGCCGGGTTTCCATAGTTCTGGCGAAGCAGTCCTTGAGATCCGCCTTGCCTTATGCCAAGAACTCCTTGGTGGTCGCCACGATGTTGGCGGCGTCCAGGCCATACTTGTGCAAGAGCTCGGCACCCGGGCCAGACTCACCGAAGGTGTCGTTGACGCCGATCTTCTTGAGCGACGTCGGGCACTGCTCGCACAGGACGTCGGCAACGGCGCTGCCCAGGCCACCGATCACAGAGTGCTCCTCGACGGTCACGACGTGACCGGTCTTGGTGGCGCTCTTGACGATCAGGTCGGCATCGATGGGCTTGATGGTGTGCATGTTGATGACCTCGGCGTCGATGCCCTCGGCAGCGAGCTGCTCGGCGGCCTCGAGAGCCTCGCCGACCATCAGGCCGCAGGCAATGATGGTCACATCGGCGCCCTCGCGCATGACAATGCCCTTACCCAACTCGAACTTGTAGGTCTCGGGGTCGTTGATAACCGGCGAGGCCAAACGGGCGAAGCGCATGTACACCGGACCGTCGCACTCGTAGGCGGCGCGCGTCACGGCGCGGGCCTCCACGTCGTCGGCGGGAACAATCACGGTCATGCCGGGGATGACGCGCATGAGGGCGATATCCTCGCAGCACTGGTGCGTGGCGCCATCCTCGCCCACCGAGATACCGGCATGCGTGGCACCGATCTTAACGTTGAGGTGCGGGTAGCCGATGGAGTTGCGGACCTGCTCAAAGGCGCGACCGGCAGCGAACATGGCAAAGGTGCTCGCGAAGGCAACGCGGCCGGTGGTCGCGATACCGGCGGCGACGCCCATCAGGTTGCTCTCGGCAATGCCCACATCGAAGAAACGATCGGGGCAGGCGGCCTTGAACTTGCCGGTCTGCGTGGCGGCGGCCAGGTCGGCGTCGAGGACCACAAAGTCATCGTGCTCGTTGGCGAGCTCGACGAGGGCCTCGCCGTAGCTTACGCGCGTGGCGATTTTTTTGACGTCTGCCATCCTAGAGCTCCTCTCCGGCGGCCGTGAGCTCTGCCATGGCCTGCTCAAACTGTTCATCGTTGGGGGCCTTGCCGTGCCAACCAACCTGGTTCTCCATAAAGGAAACGCCCTTGCCCTTCATGGTCTCGGCGATGATGGCGGTCGGCTGACCCTTGGTGGCGCGGGCCTCGGCAAAGGCGGCGCGGATCTGATCGAAATCGTTGCCGTCGGCAAGCTCCACCACGTGGAACTTAAAGGCGCGGAACTTGTCGGCGAGCGGCATGGGGTCGTTGACCTCCTCGACGGGGCCGTCGATCTGCAGGCCGTTGTGGTCGACGATCACGCAGAGGTTATCGAGCTGCTGGTTGCCGGCAAACATGGCTGCCTCCCAGACCTGGCCCTCCTCGCTCTCGCCATCACCCAGCAGGGCGTACGTGCGGTAAGTATCGCCCCAGTGCTTGGCGGCAACCGCCATGCCCACGGCGGCGGAGATGCCCTGGCCGAGCGAGCCGGTGGACATATCGACGCCCGGGGTGTCGTTCATGTTGGGATGACCTTGCAGGTGGCTGCCGATATGGCGCAGCGTCTCGAGATCCTCCTTGGGGAAGAACCCACGCTCGGCGAGCACGGCGTACAGGCCCGGAGCGCAATGGCCCTTGGAGAGCACAAAACGGTCGCGATCGGCCTTGCGGGGATCGGCCGGGTCGACGTTCATTTCCTCAAAGTACAGATAGGTCATGATGTCGGCAGCGCCGAGCGAACCGCCCGGATGGCCGGACTTGGCAGCGTGCACGCCGGTGACGATGCCCTTCCTTACCTCGTTGGCAACCTTTTTGAGCTCTTCGTCGCTCATTGTGCCTTCCTTTCATCCTCATTAGACAAAATGCGCACGGCACCGAAGGTAATCCCAACACAGCCGCAATGCACGTACGTCATTCATTATGCTGGAAACTGATGGCTTTACCAGAGTTTTTATCATTATTTGAACAATTTAGCAGGCAGAACCGCTGATGAAACGGTTTATCAATGTGAACGTCTTTTGGATGGAACGCGATCGACCCTACACGCTAATGTCCTTGAATCCCTCGCCGAAGGCTTCCGTAACGTCGGCAACCGTCACGATGGCATGAGGATCGCGCTCGCGCACGATCGTCTTGAGGGTATTGAGCTCTCGACGGCTCACGATGACCATAATCACTGGCTTCTCGGCACCCGAATACATGCCAGTCGCCTTAAACTTGGTACAACCACGACCCAGGCCATACATGATATCGGCAGCGATATCAGGGAACTTGTCCGAGATGATGAGTACCATACGGCGTTTGTTGCCACCATCGACCACGGCATCGATCACGTAGCCGCTAATGACCATCGAAAGGCCTGCATATAGCGCGTTTTCGATTGAAAAGACCGGAGCCGACAGCGCGCATACGGCAACATCGATCGCCATGACGGTCGAGCCCACGGGCAGCGAGGTATTACGCGAGATGATTTGGCCAATCGTGTCCGAGCCGCCGGTGTTGGCGCCGGCGCGCAACACCATGCCGTAACCGATGCCCGTAATAATGCCGCCCCACATGGCAGGGAGCATCAGGTCCGCATCCGCCAGAGGTGCTACAAACGGGGCGAACAGATCAGTAAAGAAGCCCAGCAGCACAAAGCCCGTCGCGGTCTGCACCACGTAGAACATGCCGCCCTCGCGCATAACGACCAACAACAGCAAGGCATTCATCACGATGGTCTGGATACCGACGGGAAGCGACACGCCTCGCGTCGCGCCGACCGCCTGGATAATGGTGGCAAGGCCCGTAACGCCACCGGCAGCAAGGCCGTTGGGAATCAAAAACAGGTCGGTCGCAATAGCGGCCAGAGCGCACCCCAACATGATCTGGGGCAGATCGTGAAAGAAGTTCATCGAAAGAATGCGCTTGATGTCCAGACGATATGCCATGCTGCCTCCCTCAAAAAAGCGCACCCCATCGGATGCGCTTCGAACTTCTTCTTGTATTCGATTCTACCGATTCGCCGAACAAAAACCACCCCTGCGCAGGGTTTATTCTGGATACAAACCCGTCCAACCGTTGGGCTTGGCATCAACTTGAAGCCACCCGATGTTTTAGACCTCCGAGCCTTCTGCATCGGCGTTGCCGGTGGCCCAGCGATGGTAGCCAATAACAAACGGGTCCAGGTCACCATCGTCAAGAACGGCCTCGACATTGCTGGTCTCCACGCCCGTGCGTAGGTCCTTGACCATCTGGTACGGGTAGAGCACGTAGCTGCGAATCTGGTTGCCAAAACCAATCGTGGTCTTGGGTCCGCGAATCTCATCGAGCGCCTCGGCACGCTTCTCGAGCTCAATCTCGTACAGGCGAGCCTTGAGGATCTGCATGCACGCGGCCTTGTTCTGGATCTGGCTGCGCTCGTTTTGGCAGGTGACCACAATGCCGCTGGGAAAATGCGTCACGCGCACGGCGGAGTCAGTGGTGTTGACGCCCTGACCGCCCGGGCCGCTCGCGTGGTACACGTCCACGCGGATGTCGTCGGGACTGATTTCGATGTCGATATCATCGGGTAGCACGGGGATGACCTCGACGCCGGCAAACGTGGTCTGGCGGCGCTTCTTGTCGTCGGTGGGGCTGATGCGCACCAAGCGGTGGACGCCGGCCTCGGCGCGCAGCATGCCAAATGCGTCCTTGCCCTCGACGGTAAAGGTCGCGCGGTCGATGCCGATAACCTCGGCTGCGGGACAGTCGTTGATGGTGACCTTCCAGCCGCGACGCTGGCAGTACTTCATGTACATCTTAAAGAGCATGAAGGTCCAGTCCTGGGCCTCCAGACCACCCTGTCCGGGCTTGATGGTCACAATGGCATCGCCGTGATCGAACTCACCGGTAAACCAGCTCGAAAGCTCAAGCTCATCGATGGCACGGGCCAGGCGCTCAGCCGTGGCTGTAGCCTCCTCGCGAAGGGCGACGGCGTCGGGGTCATCCCCCATCTCCTCGGCAAGCTCCAGCGCGGCGCGGGCATCGGAAAGCTCGCCGCGCGCGGTGTCCACGGCAGCGATATCTTCCTTGGTACGCGCTATCTCCTCCATGGTGGCACGGGCGGCGTCGGCGTCATCCCAAAAGCCAGGGGCAACACTTTTGGCCTCGAGCTCGGTCACGCGCGTGCGCTTTTCGTCCAGGTGGAGATACGACTCGACCTCGCCGAGCCGGTCCGCGAACGCGTCCAGCTCGGCGAGCGTTACCTCTAAAGCCTCAGCCATTAACGATTCCTGCCGTGGCAGTACTTAAACTTCTTGCCGCTACCGCAGGGACACGGGTCGTTGCGGCCCACGTTGACGTACGGATCATCGCTCTCGGACTTGCGATAGGTGGTCACCTTGCCACCGTTGTTGACGGCAGCCGGTCCGCCTTGGACAGCCGTGCGGGCCTGCACCTGCGCCTGCTTGCGCAGCACCGAGTCGCCGTTATCACCATCGACCTCGGCAGGACCGGAGAAGCGCGCGCCCTCGAGCGCGGGCTCCTCCTTGTGCTCCACGGCACGCGGGGCAGCCTTGATCTCGATGCGCAGAACCGTGCGCAGGTAATCCTCATACATGGTATCGACGAGTATCTGGAACGCGCCGTAGGCCTCGGTCTTGTACTCAACCAGCGGGTCGCGCTGGCCAAAGCCGCGCAGGCCGATGCCGGTCTTAAGGTAGTCCATCTCCTGCAGGTAGTTCATCCAGCGGGTATCGATGACGCGCAGCATGACCTGGGTGTTGAGCTCGCGCATCAGGTCCTCGCCCAAGCGCTCAGCCTTCATGTTGTAGCACTTCTCTACGTGAACCAGGACATCGGCAGCCAGGGCCTCATAATCCTCGTCGGGGAACTTCGGCGTGTCGATGTGGCCGGTGAGCTCCACAACCCACTTGCGCAGGCCCTCCAGGTCGCGCTCGCCATCGTGACTGTCCTTAGTGCAGAACTCCTGCACGCAGCGGTACACGGTATCGTGCATGACCTCGGTGATGTGGTCGGTCAGGTCCTTGCCGTCCAGAATCTTATTGCGCTCGGCGTAGATGACCTGACGCTGCTTGTTCATGACGTCGTCGTACTCAAGGACGCTCTTACGCATGGAGAAGTTGATGCTCTCGACCTTGTGCTGGGCGCTCTCGACGGCCTTGGAGATGATCTTGTGCTGGATGGGCATGTCATCGCCCATGTCGGCCGTGACCATCATCTTGGAGACACGATCCATCTTGTCGCCGCCGAACAGGCGCATGAGGTCGTCCTCGAGCGACAGGTAGAACTGGGTCTCGCCCGGATCGCCCTGACGACCGGAGCGGCCGCGCAGCTGGTTGTCGATACGACGGGACTCATGGCGCTCGGTGCCGATGACGGTCAGGCCACCGGCGGCAAGCACGCGCTCGCGCTCGGCCTTGCAGGTCTCCTTGGCCTCGGCGTTAAACTGCTCGAGTTGCTCGGGCGTCACGTCCTCCATGGTCAGGCCCTCGTACTCAAGGCGCTCGCGCACCAGCTCGTCGGGGTTGCCGCCCAGCAGGATGTCGGTACCACGACCGGCCATGTTAGTAGCGATGGTCACGGCGCCGTAGCGTCCGGCCTGGGCAACGATATGAGCCTCGCGCTCGTGATGCTTAGCATTGAGGACCTCGTGCGCGATGCCGCGCTTGGTAAGGGCGGCCGACAGCTTCTCGGAGCTTTCGATGGAGACGGTGCCCACCAGGACCGGTTGGCCCTTGGCGTGACGTCGCTCGACGTCGTCGGCAACGGCGTTGTACTTGGCCTGGACGGTGCGGTACACCAGGTCCTCGTGGTCAACACGCTGCACGGGCTTGTTGGGGGGGATGACCTCGACGGGCAGTTTATAAATCTCACGGAACTCGGCGTCCTCGGTGAGTGCCGTACCGGTCATGCCGGAGAGCTTGTCATAGAGACGGAAGTAGTTCTGAAGGGTGATGGTGGCCAGCGTCTGGTTCTCCTCGCGCACGAGCACGCCCTCTTTGGCCTCGATGGCCTGGTGCAAGCCCTCGGAATAGCGGCGGCCTTCCATGATGCGACCAGTGAACTCGTCGACGATCTTGACCTCGCCATTAGTGACCACGTACTGCTTGTCGCGGTGGAACATGTACTGGGCCTTCAGCGCCTGCTGCAGGTGGTTGACCAGCTGGCCGGAGAGATCGGCATAGATGTCATCGATACCCAGGCGGCGCTCAATCTTCTTAAGGCCGCGCTCGGTGGCGGCGATGGTGTGCTTGGCCTCGTCCATGACGTAGTCGCCCGTGGGCTCGACGTCCTCGGTGGCGGTGAGCATGTCGTGCGACACGTCCTCGCCGCGCTCAAGGCCGCGCACGGCACGCGCGAAGTCCTTGTAGGTGCTGGCGGACTTGGTGCCGGCACCCGAGATGATGAGCGGCGTTCTGGCCTCATCGATCAGGATGGAGTCGACCTCGTCGACGATGGCGTAATGGTGGCCGCGCTGAACGCGCTGCTCGGGGCGGGTGACCATGTTGTCGCGCAGGTAGTCGAAACCGAACTCGGAGTTGGTGCCGTAGGTGACGTCTGCCTGGTAGGCCGGGCGCTTGAGTTCGAGCGGCATGTTGTTCTGGAGCAGACCAACGGTCATTCCCAGGTACTTGTAGATGCGGCCCATCCACTCGGAGTCGCGCTTTGCCAGGTAATCGTTGACGGTAACGACATGCACGCCCTTGCCGGCGATAGCGTTGAGGTAGCCGGCCAAGGTGGAGACGAGCGTCTTGCCCTCGCCGGTCTTCATCTCGGCAATATGACCCTCATGAAGCGCCATGGCGCCGATGAGCTGTACGTCAAAGTGACGCATGCCCGTGATGCGCTTGGAAGCCTCGCGCACAGTGGCAAAAGCCTCGGGAAGCATGTCGTCGAGCGACTCGCCGTTGGCGTAACGCTCGCGGAACTTATCGGTCTGGGCGCGGAGTTCCTCCTCGGTCATCTTCTCAAACTGGGGCTCAAGACCGTTGATCTGGTCGACGATCTTGTAGTAGCGCTTAAGGTCCTTATCGGATCCAAAGGACAGCAGCTTTGACATGAATCCCATGTGGTTTTCCTTTTTGGCCATCGCCCACGCCGTGCAGCTGCGGGCGAGTTAAACACAGATGATTGTACTTTAGCCAAACAAGGCGCGGCCTATACGGTCGACCTCGACCGCCACGTAATAACTACGACCAACCTGCCAAAAAGGGACTGGTTTAATTTGTCAGCTTTTATCTGGGAAAACGCTGTCTCTCTGCCATTTGGCGCAAACCAATCCGTCCCCTTCGTACCAATCTGGTGCCATGGAGACAGGTTCGTTTGCACCAATAAAGGAAAAGGGCCGCGCACCCAAACGGATGCACGGCCCTTATGCCATGAATGCGAGCGATTCCGCGGCGAGCTATTTACTCAGCAGCCTCGGTGGTCTCAGCCTCGGCAGCGGCCTCCTCGACGGGAGCCTCGGCGGCCTGCTTGGCAGCCTCCTCGGCGAACTTAGCGGCACGCTTAGCCTTCTCGGCAGCCTTAGCCTCAGCGGCGGCCTTGCGAGCGGCCTCGGCCTCAGCAGCCTTGGCGGCCTTGGCAGCCTTGGCCTCCTCAGCCTTCTTGAGCTGGGCGGCAGCGGCGCCACCGAACTTGTCGGCGAAGCGCTGGACGCGTCCACCGGTGTCGACGAACTTCTGCTGGCCGGTGTAGAACGGGTGGCACTCGTTGCAAAGCTCGACCTTCATCTCGGACACGGTAGCGTGCGTCTTGAAGGTGTTGCCGCAGGAGCACGTCACCGTGCACTCGACATACTGGGGATGGATACCCTGCTTCATGGTAGGACTCCTTATTGGTCAGGCGCTGGTTACCGATCAGCGCATAAGGCGTCTTGGTTTCCGACCAAGACAACAAACTCGGCTATGGTACCACGGCGCCGCGTGTCCCACAAAAGGTTCACGGTCTTTTCGGAACGACACGAATCTGACCCATCGAAACACATCTCCACCGTTCCTTCAACTGGGAAAATGCCGTCCCCGGGGCCTGAGAAGGGCCCCGGGGACGTTCGACTGACTGCGGGAACGGCCTTTCCGCTCAATGTGTTCGGCTGAGATCGGAAATCAACCAAACTGAACTAGGTTCAGTTGACATGGTTAAAAACGAGGGGCGACGCTTTTGCGTCACCCCTCGTCCCGGCCGGTTGCTTTAGTTGTACACACGGTAGTTACACTTGAACTGGGTTATGTGTCCATAGTTGGGGCCGTACCAACCCGACGTATAGCTGATTGCCTCTGCGCCTAGATAGTCGTAGCCCTTGTTGTAGCGAAGCTGACGGTAGGTCGTGTCGTACTCTGCTACGTAAAACGTGTCTCCAGAGAAGGCTTTGTACCGGTCCTTAACCGTCGAAGCCATGTACGCGGGTTCGACATCGCCTTTCTCCCCGTTGAGCGCATAGACGGGTGCCGCGATTCCGCATAAAGCCGTTGCCACGAGGATGGCGTAGACAGCCATGCGCGACGCATTGGACTTCAGCTGTTCAAATAGTTTCATGTCATTCACCTCCTTCGTATGTATCGAGGTATTCCTGCTTGAGCGTCTGCGAGGACGACTCGGTCTTTTCCACGAGCGTGCCGGCCTCGATGAAGTAGAACGAGTC
>NZ_JAQEKC010000041.1:0-1283 GCF_027679495.1 Collinsella aerofaciens | reverse complement strand
TCGCAGGAGGTTTTCCGCTTTCCCGGATCGAGGCCGTTCAGCGGTTCATCGAGGATGAGGTACGGGCAATCGGTCGCTATCGCCACGGCAAGCTTTACCTGCTGCTTCATTCCTGTCGAGAGTTTGCGGGTCGGCTTGTCGAGATATGGGGAGATTCCGAGGGAGTTGCAGAGCGAGTCGATGTCGGCGGCCGATTTCCACGCCTCCCTAACGAAAGAGAGGTGCTCGCGGGCCGATAGCGTGGGGTAGAGATCCGCGCCGCCCGAAGAGCTCAGGTAGACGAGTTCTGCGAATTCGGCTGATCGACGTTGGTAGATTCCGTCTGCCAACAGGCTTCCCGAGCGGATGCGGGTGGGAAATTGGCCCGACAGCGCTTCAAGAAGGGTGGTTTTCCCCGAGCCGTTGGGAGCGACGAGCCCCGCCGCCGTTCCCGGGCCCAAGGAAAGCGATCCGATCGAAAGTATCGTCGTGCTCCCGTATCCCACGCTCGCGTCCAGGAGCTCAAGCCCATGGTGCTTTTTAGCGGGTCCAGCCTGTTTGGGCGAACGCGTCACAACGGCGCCGACCGCGAAAAGGACCGCGACGTATACCAGGGCCACGGCAAGCATCGATGCGCCGCCCGAACCGGAGCCAATGAATTCTGTCGGGAAGCATCCTACGTAACCCGTTGCCTCGATAGGCGAGAACACGGCCAGCGGCAGGAGCTCGAGCGCGGCGTTATGCCCCAGTGCCGAATCGGACAATAACGGGAATGCCGGGGCCGCGACAAGCAACGCGGAGGTAAGGGGGCCCGCGAGGACGCGCCTCGTTGCGGTCGATAGGACGACGGAACAAACGGATATCAAGGTTCCGCCCGCAAGAAGCGCGAGAAGCAGGGCTGTGAAGACGTTTCCCGCAGTCGTGGTGGTAAGCGCGCCGTCATGGAAGAAGGAGATCGGGTACCCGATCTGCCCGAAGCCGTTTAGGGCCAAGGCGTAAATGCCCCCGGGTGCGAGGCCGGCGAGGAGCATCGCGGTCCCCGCGGCGATTATCGAAAACACGATCTGGATAAGGCGCCGGAATTTGGGCACGGGCGCCTTTGCCGCCAGGGTCGCAGGCCTTGTGGCGCCGAGCACGAGTATCGACGAGAGAAGGAAGGGGATGAAGGGAAGGAAAGACGGCGCCGTGGCAATGGCGTAAGGCAGGAAGGAAAGGAACGGCAGGTCGTTTGCGGAGGCCGGGATATCCGTGATGCCGGAGCTGCTCAGGGCGCGGCAATACGCGAGGTCTGCGTCATTGGTCTC
>NZ_JAQEKC010000040.1:0-12232 GCF_027679495.1 Collinsella aerofaciens | reverse complement strand
CCGTCAGCGAAACTGAAGAAGGGGAAGGCCTCGCGGCCTCCCCCTTTTTTGCGTTTACGGGCTTTTGTCTCACATAGTAGCTGTGTTTTATAACCCTCGTTTGTCGCATCTTCTGTGAACGGGCTACAATAACTTAGTCTGTGCGATATGGAGGTGAACATGGCTGAAGCTGGTATCGGCGTTGATATCGTCGAGATTTCCCGTATGAAATCAATTCTTGAAAAGACGCCGTCGTTTGCTCGGCGTGTGTTTACCGAAGAAGAGCGTGCGTATTGCGATGCATCATCGCGTCCCGCTGCTCACTATGCGAGCCGCTTTGCTTCGCGCGAGGCGGTGCTTAAAGCTCTCGGCACGGGTTTTAGTCAAGGCGTGTGTCGCAAGGATGTTTCGGTAACGCGTGATAAACTCGGCAAACCGAAGGCGCTGCTTTCGGGCCGTGCACTCGAGATCGCTCATGAGCTGGGTGTTGTTGAGGTCGCTCTTTCCATTACCCTTACAGGAGACTTAGCCGTTGCGAATGCCATCGCGATTACCGAAGATGCTCGGCCTAAGCCAAAAGATGAAAAGGTGAGCACTAAGAAACGCTTTGCGCAGACATTTAAAGAGGCTCGCTCTGTTTTAGATGAGCTTGAGCAGCTGCAGAATTCAGCATTGACGGAGCACCTGGGCGATGCTTCGCAAGATACGCTAGGAGCATAGATGAAACCGGTTTTGAGTACCGAAGAAGTCGTTCGTCTCGAGGATATCATCGAACGCGAAGGGACTTCGAAGGCCGAGCTTATGGAGCTAGCGGGTGAGTTTGCCGCCAACGAGGTCTTGAAGCTCAATCCCGATCGGGTTCTCTTTCTGGTCGGTTTTGGTAATAATGGCGGCGACGGTTGGGTTGCCGCCGATATCCTGAGCCATAAGGGTGTGGACGTGGATATCGTTTCTCCGGTTGAACCGGATGAGATTCCTGCTGCTCTGGCACGTCATGTTGCTCGTCGTACTGCCGGCCGCGATGTGCACGTTTGCGTCGGCCCTTCGCGTGACGAACTCGAGGTTTTGATCGATAAGGCCGATGTTGTTGTCGATGCCATTTTTGGTACCGGTTTTCACGGGAATCTGCGTGCGCCGTTCTCCATCTGGATTCCTACGGTCAATGAATGCGCCGATTGTGTCGTATCCATTGATGTCCCCTCGGGCCTGAATGCCGAGACGGGCGTTGTTGATGACGACTGCATTCGTGCCGAACATACGGTGACGATGATTGCGCCCAAGATTGGTTTGTATAGCGCCGATGGCCCTGAGTATGCTGGCGATTTGATCTGCGGCAATCTTTACGACCGTCTTGACGAGGTCATCGATGATGTCGACCACGCCGCCGAGATTGTCGAGCCCGGTGACTTAGTTGATTTCTTTGCTCCACTTCCTACGAATATCGATAAGTATTCCCGTGGCTCTGTGCTTATTGTCGCCGGATCTGCGCAATATCCTGGTGCTGCCATTATGGCGGCCAAGTCTGCAGCTCGCGCGGGTGCTGGTTACGTGGCAGTCGCGGCTCCTGACGCCTGCGCTAATCTTATTCGCATGGCACTTCCTTCGATTCCCGTCTTTGCTATTCCGTCTGATTCCCGCGGCTCCTTTGGCGCCGCTGCGCGCATGACGGTGTGCGAGATTGCAAAGAAGTACAGCTGCGTACTGTGCGGTCCCGGTATGACGACGTCTGCCGGCGCTATGCAGGTGGTTTCGGGCTTGCTCGAGCTTGATGTACCGCTTATTTTGGATGCCGATGCACTCAACTGCCTTGCTAAGATTGCCATTGACGGTATTGATAGTAACCCCGAGATGTATCGTCGCGAGCAGCCGTTGGTTATGACGCCGCACTATCGTGAGCTTTCGCGTCTGGTTGCCGGTGACGAGGTGAACGACCTTGGTACCGCGATTGCAGCCGCGCAGAAGGTTGTCTGGGCTGCAGGCTCCGACAATCTGGTGGTCATTGCCAAGGGGCCGACGACGGCTATCTGTGGCGTTGAGCGTGTGCTGCTGCCACTTTCGGGTCCGGCTTCTCTGGCAACTGCCGGTTCGGGTGATGTTCTCGCGGGTATTTTGGCCGGCACGCTTGCCACCATGCGCGACGAGATGGATCGTTGGGAGTTGCTGTATTCGTACGCCGTCGCACTTCACAGCTACGCCGGTTTTGCCGCGGCGACGGAGTATGGTGAGAAGAGCGTTATCGCGACCGATCTTATCGACTTGATCGGTCCGGCCATGGAACTGGCGGCAAAGGATGCGCTCGAAGATCTGGGAATCATGGACGAAGGGTCGGATGACTAATCATGAATAAAGCCGATTTGACGCGCTGGTCCTGGGTCGAGATCGACCGCGGGGCGCTCCGTCGCAACACGAGGGCCTATAAGAACTTGCTGAATCCACGTCAGCGCCTGTGCTGCGTGGTCAAGGCCGATGCTTATGGCCATGGAGCTGTTGAGTGCGCCAAGATCATGTATTCGGCCGGTGCCGACATGTTTGCCGTGGCGACGGTTAACGAGGGCGTTGAGCTCCGACAGGGCGGGATTACGAAACCCATCCTCATCCTAAGCGAGCCGCCTATCGAGGCCATTCCGACGTTGCTCGAGTTTGATATCATGCCTTCGGTCTATACGTCTGACTTTGCTCTTGCGTATGGCGAATGTGCCGTCGCGGCGGGCAAAGTGGGCAAGTATCATCTCGCCATCGAGACGGGCATGAATCGTATCGGCGTTCACTACACGCAGGTGCTCGACTTTGTCCGCGGTATAAATTTCCATCGCGGTATTCAGTGCGACGGCGTATTTACGCACTTCGCCACGGCCGATGAACCTTCGGGCTGGGACTACAAGCTGCAGTGTCAGCGCTTTACCGAGGCCGTTCAGGCCATTAAGGATGCGGGTTTTGAGTGCGGTATCGTGCACTGCGCCAACACGCCGTCCTCGATGCTCGACCCCTCGATGCATTTTGATATGATCCGCGCCGGCGTTGGCTTGTATGGCATGCAGCCGTGCGAGCTGAGTGGCCGCGTGATGCAGCTTGATCCCGTTATGAGCGTCCATGCGCGTGTGACGCGCGTGGCACACCCTGCGATGGGTGAGGGCGTGGGCTACGGTTTTACCTACCGCGTACCGCGTACGCGCGTTCAGATCTGCACGCTGCCGATCGGTTATGCCGATGGCCTATCGCGTACGCTTTCCAATCGTATGGATGTGCTGTATCGCGGCGAGCGTGTGCATCAGGTTGGCAATATCTGCATGGACCAGTTTATGGTCGCCATTCAGTCCAACCCGGCACACGAGATTCCCGAGGCCGAGTATGGTGACGAGATGATCATTGTCGGCCGCGATGGCGATGCCGAGATCACTATGGACGAGATGGCCCGACTGCGCGGAACGATTAACTACGAGGTCGCCTGCGGCTTTGGCATGCGTCTCGACAAGGTCTACGTGTAGGAGCCGCTATGGGCGTCATGCACATCCCCGGCCATACCCATCAGGCACCACGTGAGGTCGCACTCGAGGAAATTGAGGCCGTTCTGGGCGATTGTCACCTCTGCCAGCTCTACCAGTCGCGTCACAATATCGTGTTTGGCGTGGGAAACCCCCGCGCTCGCGTGATGTTTATTGGTGAGGCGCCGGGCCGCAATGAGGATTTGCAGGGCGAGCCCTTTGTGGGGGCGGCAGGCGAGGACCTCAACGGCATTTTGTCGCTGGCGGGCCTCAAACGCGAAGACGTCTACATTGCCAACGTGCTTAAGTGCCGCCCGCCGGGAAACCGCAATCCGCGTCCCGAGGAAGTGCTGGCTTGCTCGCCGTTTTTGCGTGAGCAGATTCGAAGCATCTGGCCCGATATTATCGTGACGCTCGGCAACCCCGCGACGCACTTTGTGCTTAAGACCGAGATTGGCATTACTAAGCTGCGCGGCAGGTTCCACCAGATGGGGCATTTTGTAGTAATGCCCACGTTCCATCCGGCAGCAGCGCTGCGCAATCCGGCGTGGCAGGAGCTGCTGGAGGAAGACTTTAAGATGCTGGGCGACTATCTGGAGCGACATCCCGCACCAGAGGACGCCTCGGAATAATAAGGAGCATATATGTCCCTGGAGCGCCTGGGGGTAGGTACTTACAAAACGACTTGCGCTGCCGATACGGAGTACTTTGGCGAGCTAATTGCACCGTGCCTTGAGGACGGCGATGTGCTCATCCTGACCGGTGGCCTGGGAGTGGGCAAAACTCACTTTACCAAGGGCGTCTCGCGCGGGCTGGGCGATGAGCATATGGTTACGAGCCCTACGTTTGCGCTCATGGCCGTTCACGATCAAGGCCGTATTCCGCTGTTTCACTTTGATCTATACCGCCTGGAGCATGCCTACGAGCTCGAGGATACGGGCATTTTCGATGTGCTGGGCTATGAGGGTGCTTGCTTGCTGGAATGGGGCGAACAATTCCAGGACGAGCTGACGGATGAGTATCTTTCGGTGACGCTCAAGCGTGATGAGGGCGACAGCGATGTGCGAACGATAACGCTCGAGGCACACGGTGACCGCGCAATGGAGCTTTCCCATTTGATTGATAAGGCTGTACAAGATGAGCTTGCATAACGACAACGCGCTGGTGGTGGCGCTCGATACCTCGACCGACATGCTTGCCTGCGCGGCAAGCTGGATTGATGGGCAGACGGGCGAGACGAAGCTCGTGAGTGGCGACCACATGTGTCGCCGTCACGCCAACGTTGAGCTCGTGAATACCGTTGATGGCGTGCTGGCTCAAGCCGGTCTGGATCGCAGCGATGTTGGTTACTACGTGGTCGGCCGCGGCCCGGGGTCGTTTACGGGTGTGCGCATCGGCATCTCCACTGCCAAGGGCCTCGCGCGCGGTGCCAATGTTCCACTGCTGGGCGTGTCGACGCTCGACGCTTGCGCTTGGACGGCGTGGAAGGCTGGCGTGCGCGGCAAGCTTGGTATCTTGGCCGATGCCATGCGCGGTGAGGTATATCCGGCACTATATATGCTGGGCGATGAGGGTCCCGAGCGTCAATTTGAGCGCGAACACGTGGTCAAGGCCGCCGTGGCGCTCGATGAGTGGCGCCGAGCAGCGGACTGGGACCAGGTTCAGCTGACCGGTGACGGTCTCGTGCGCTATGGCAAGCTGCTGGGTGAGGACGAGACCGCCCGCTGCGTGGAGCGCGACCTGTGGTGGCCTTCGGGCGAGGGCTTGCTGCTCGTGCACGCTGCGGGTGACGGCGATCCGGCTCGCGTCCTGCCGATTTACACGCGCCTTTCGGATGCCGAGGAAAACGAGCGCAAGCGTCTTGGTCTTGCCGAGAGTGCGCAGAGCGAAATTACGGGCGTTGCCGATGAGCTCGCCGGTCGTCATCTGCAGTTCCGTCCCATGGGCGCGGCGGATGCCGAGGGCGCGAGCGCGCTAGAGGCTGCCTGCTTTGAAGGTGCCGGACACGAGGCGTGGACGCCGGGCATGTTCCTGTCCGAACTGGGCGAGGACGTCGCTGCGCCGCGCAGTTGGTGGGTGGCACACGACGACGGCAAGCTGCTGGGCCTTGCCGGCGGTATGGTCGTGGACGGTGATGTGCAGATTCTGGATGTCGCCGTCGACTCGGCACATCGCCGTGAGGGCATTGCCCGCAAGCTGCTGTCGCATGTGAGCTATGATGCCCAGATGCTCGGCTGCACCACGGCTTCGCTCGAGGTCGAGGACGGCAACGAGGGCGCGATTGCGCTCTATGCCGCTCTGGGCTTTACCGAGGTGGGTCGTCGTCGTGGCTACTACGGTGTCGGCAAAGACGCCATCGTCATGACGGCCCCACTTCCCCTCGTACTTCCGGTCGATAACGCCTCGCCCGAGCCGACGGCAGCCGAGCAACGCGTATGGCCGCTGCCTGCGCCTGGGCGCTCCGAGGGGGAGCGCGCCGAAATTGAGCGCCGCCGCCTGGTGCTCGCTATCGAGAGTTCCTGCGACGAGACGGCCGTGGCGATTATCGATGCGGATGGCAATATGCTGGCCAACCAGGTGTCGACACAGATTGATTTTCATGCCCGCTTTGGCGGCGTGGTGCCCGAGATCGCCTCGCGCAAACACGTTGAGGTGATTGTGAGTGTCGTGGATGCGGCGCTCGAGGATGCCGCAGCATCGCTTGGTCTTGAGGGTGGAGCCATTGCTCCCAGCGAGCTTGCCGCCGTGGGCGTGACACAGGGTCCGGGCCTGGTGGGCGCCCTCGTGGTGGGCGTTGCCTTTGCCAAAGGCTTTGCCTACGCTGCCGGTAAGCCGCTCGTATGCGTCAACCATCTGGAGGGGCATCTGTTTGCCAACCTGCTGGCGCAACCCGACCTCAAACCGCCGTTTATCTTCACGCTTGTCTCGGGTGGGCACACCATGCTCGTGCACGTGAAGGCGTGGGGCGACTACGAGGTGCTCGGTGAGACGCTCGACGACGCTGTGGGCGAGGCCTTCGACAAGGTAGCCAAGGCGTTGGGTCTGGGCTATCCCGGTGGCCCCATCATTTCCAAGCTGGCCGAGACGGGCAACCCCAAGGCGATCGATTTCCCCCGTGCGCTTAACAGCAGGGGAGACTATCGCTTCTCGCTTTCGGGCCTCAAGACGGCGGTGACGCTCTACATCGAGCAAGAGACCAAAGCCGGGCGCACGATTCACCTGCCCGATCTGGCGGCTTCGTTTGAGGCGGCTGTCTTTGACGTGCAGTACAAGAAGGCCAAAAACGCATTGCACGCTACCGGATGTAAGGAATACTGCATCGGCGGCGGCGTCTCGGCCAACCCGCATCTGCGCGAGATGATGATCAAGAAGCTTGGACGTCAGGGGATTCGCGTAACGGTGCCGCCCTTGTCTGCCTGTACCGATAACGCAGCCATGATCGCGGAGGTCGCCCGCCGTAAATTCGACCGAGGTGAAATCTCGCCGTTCGACGTCGACGCCGATCCGAACATGACGCTGTAGCTGGTACGGCGCGGTCCCCGGACGGAGGGGCCGGATATAAGGTTTCCTGCTCTACAGTCCTGCGCAAGACGAAGGCCACATTAAGTGGCCTTCTTTGCGTGCGGAACTCGCGATAAACCTTATATCCGGCCCCTCCGTCCGGGGACCTTTCTGTATCGATATAGCTTCTGAGTTGGTTCGGCGTCGACAACGTCCAGCAAGGTTAACAAGCCAGCGTCGAATTTCCAGCGTTCTTTAGCTGAAAGAAAAAGTTGGCGTGCGGAGCTTTGCTCCGCATTTGGGATGGGAGCCCCTGAGAGCCGCGGGAGCCGGGCGGCGCATATGAACTTTATCGCGAGTTCCGCACGCAAAGGAAAGCACTTAATGTGCTTTCCGTCTTGCGCAGGACTGTAGAGCAGGAAAGTTCATATGCGCCGCCCGGCTCCCGCGGCTCTCAGGGGCATCTCTCATGCAAAAACTGTCGTGGGGTAAAGTCCGAGGTCAGTGGCGTTTTATACCGAGAAATCCAAAAAAGTTGAAAATTCATTACAAATTTGCGTTGACTTTAGGTAACTAAAGTTTCATACTCCTTTTCAACCACTGGGGGATGTGAACACGCACGGATCGTTCGCATCATGATTGAAGAGGATTTCTTAGACATGTTCACGCATCAGCTAAACATTATCAGCGTAGTAATTATCTGATGCGGGTTAGCACATACAGCTAGCCCGTACGATAACGGGCGGCTGATGAAGATGAGGGCCGTCGAGCGCAACCGACGGCCCTCATTTTTTATGTCTAGGAAGTTCTTTTTAGAGGAGGAAATGTAATGAACGGAGTTTTGCTCATGGTTGTGGCCGCGGCGGTGCTCGCCTGCGGCTATCTGGGCTATGGCCGATGGCTGGCCAACAAGTGGGGCGTTGACAAAGAGGCCCTCACGCCGGCCAAGCGCATGAAGGACGGCAAGAGCTTCTCGCCCGTCTCCGCCTTCACCGCGTTCTCGCACCAGTTCAGCTCGATCTGCGGTGCTGGCCCTGTTACGGGTACGATCGTCGCCATGGCCTTTGGCTGGCTGCCCGTCGTGCTCTGGGTCCTCGTCGGCGGCATCTTCTTTGGTGCCGTCCACGACTTTGGTGCTCTGTACGCTTCGATGAAGAACAACGGCAAGTCGCTCGCTCAGCTCATCGAGAAGTACATCGGCAAGACCGGCCGTCGCCTGTTCCTGCTGTTCTGCTGGCTGTTCTGCATCATCGTCATCGCCGCTTTCACCGACATGGTCTGCAAGACGTTCATGTTCACCCCGGCCGTTGACGCTTCTGGTGCTGCTACCGGTGCCATCGACTTCACCAAGTCCTATGCCGCCGGCTGCGCTGGTACCATCTCCATCCTGTTCACCTTCGTCGCTATCGCCTTTGGTTGGGCCCAGAAGAAGTTCAACCTCACCGGCGCTGCCGAGTTCGTCACCGGCGTGGTCCTCATGGTTCTCATGTTCGCCGTCGGTATGCAGTTCCCGGTCTACCTGGATAAGTTCCAGTGGTTCGCCGTCGTCATGGTCTACCTGGTCTTCGCTGGCGCCATGCCCATCCAGATGCTCAAGACTCCGCGCGATTACCTCACTTCCATCATGATGATCGTCATGATCGTCTGCGCTGTCCTCGGCATCGTCGTCCTGGGCGTCAACGGTCAGGCCACTATCACCGCTCCGGTCTTTACCGGCTTCTCCACTGCCTCCGGCATGATGTTCCCGGTCCTGTTCGTCTCCGTCGCATGCGGTGCTCTCTCCGGTTTCCACAGCCTCGTTTCTTCCGGCACCTCTTCCAAGCAGGTCGAGAAGGAGCGGGACGCCGTCAAGGTCGGCTACGGCGCCATGATCGTCGAGTCCTTCGTCGGCATCCTTGCCATCATCGTCGCCGGCATCATGTTCTCCGACATGAACACCGCCGGTACCGGCGTCCTCAACGCCGGTGTCGCTTCCACCCCGTTCCAGATCTTCGCCGCTGGCATCTCCCGCGGTATGCAGGCCTTCGGTGTTGACGGCACGCTCGCTACCGTCTTTATGACCATGAACGTTTCCGCTCTGGCTCTGACCTCGCTCGACGCCGTCGCCCGCATCGCCCGCACCTCGTTCTCCGAGTTCTTTGCCCAGACCAACGATGCCCTGGCCATCGAGTCCAAGGCCGGCTACATGAAGGTCCTCGGCAACCCCTGGTTCGCCACGGTCGTTACCCTGCTTCCCGGTCTCGCCCTCGCTTTTGGTGGCTATGCCAACATCTGGCCGCTCTTTGGTGCTTCCAACCAGCTGCTCGGCGGCATGACCATGATCACCCTCGCCGTGTTCTGCAAGTGCACCGGCCGCAAGGGCTGGATGCTCTACGTGCCCGTCGCCTTCCTGCTCTGCTGCACCTTCACCTCGCTGGTCCAGAGCGCCATGGGCTGCATGACCGCCGTCCAGGCCTACGGTTTCTTCGGTACCATCCCGGCTACTGCCACCACGGACGCCGTCTCCGTCGCCGCCACCAAGGGCCTGCAGCTCGTCTTCGCCGTCCTGCTGATGGTCCTGGGTCTCATCGTCGCCGTCAACTGCCTCAAGGAGTTCTTCGGCAAGGAGGCTGGCTCCATGCCCGACGAGGAGCCCGAGTGGTCCGAGATGGGCAAGGCCGAGTACGGCCGCGCCGCTGCCGCCGAGGCTCCTGTCGACGCCGAGGCTGCCAAGGCCTAGTCAGCTTGATGGGCTAGCCGTTCCATCCATATGACTCGGAAAGACCGGGTCCGCAACGACGCGGACTCGGTCTTTTTTCATGCAAAAGCGGGCGACGCCCGAGTGTTCTCGCAGATGTTTTGCGTGGATAAGGGCGCGCGTTGTACCATATAGACGTATATGTGTACATATGAAAGGGGCCCCGTGGCCAAGACGGTATATTCCGATAACCAAAATAATGTCGATGCCCTGGCTGAACGTCTGAGCAGCCAGACGTCGCTTTCTGCCGAGCGTGCCAAGCTGGTTGCCTACGACCTGCTCTGCCGCAAGGCGCTCAAGATTAAGTCGAGTGCGCTGGCGCAAATTTTCCGCTCCGTCGATAAGGAATGTGACACCAAGGCGATGCGCGATGAACTTATCGCGGCAAATATCGTGACCAAGATCGAGGGTAGCGGCATTAACGGGCGCCCGGCGTTCTATACCATCAATGCCGAGATCCGCGATGCCCAGGAGCAGCCTGCCGAGTCCGTCGAGGATTTTGTCGTCGAGGATTCCGCTGACGTGCCTGCTGTGGAAGAAACTGCTCCGCGTGAGCATGTCGATACCGATGAGTTGCTCGATGAGAACGTCGTGCGTGCCTTTACGGCCAAGGCAGGACGCGGCGGTTTTGGCGGGGGTGGCAAGCGCGATGCGCAGCGCCGCGCCCAGCAGGAGCGCTTCCGTCGCGCCGTTGCTCAAAAGGGTGAGACGGATGCTGAGGCCGTCGAGGAAAAGTCCGTCGGGATGCAGGAGCCGACTCGCACTCAAGAGCATGCTGAGATCCAGGAGCCCAAGCGTCGCCGCGGTGCCCACTTTAAGGCCGAGCAGCGAGGTATTGCATGCGAGGTCCAGGATTCCGTCGAGGCTGCTGACGCGTCCGATGAACCGGTCAAGAAGGCTCCGGGTTCATGCCGTCCCGGACGTGGTTTTGCGGGGCGCGCGTATCCCGTAAGGCGTCAGGAGAAGAGCGAACCGGCTTCGACCACTCAGGGCGAGAAGGACGAGAAGGCCGTTGAGCCGGTGGCTCGCGAGCAAAAGCCTGTTGAGCCGCAGCTTGAGGTTGATGCCGAGGCCAAGGGCCAGCAGCCTACTGATGAGCAGACGGAGCAGGGCGCGTCGAGCAAGCCTCGCCGCCGTCGCCATCGTGGGGGCCGCAGTTCCCATGCCGAGACTGCGGCCGAGAAGACCACGCCGCAGAACGAGGATGCGAAGGCCGAGGTTTCTTCGGGGCAGCCTAAGCGCCAGCCGGCGAAGGAGAGCAAGTCCGTTCGTCCGCAGAAGCAGGCGTCTATGCCGAAGCGCGAGCGCAATTCCCAAGGCGATTCTAAGCGCAAGTCTCAGAGGAAGCCGGAGTCTGCCGCAGCAGATACTGCTGCCCAGCAGCCCAAGTCGGCCGTTCACGGCGAGGCCTCGGCGTTTGCCCTTGCCCGCGTTTTAGGCAGGCAGCTGCTCAAAGTTGTCCCTACGCCCACGGCGCTCTCTAAGATCAAGGAGCAGCAGACACAGATCGTAAAGGTCGAGGGCAAGGACGGCAAAAAGGCTCCGCGGCGCACTCAGCACAACGAGATGTCCAACCGCAAGATTGCCGAGGAAATCGCAATCATCCAGGCTTGGATCGAGCAGAACCGAGGTGCCGATACGCCGGTTGCCTCGCGCCGCCAGCGTGCCTACCAGATCTTTAACGACGAGAAGGCTTTTGACGGCAAGCACGGTGAGCGCTTGATCAGGCGTATGACCGAAAAGGGCATCAGCATGCAGGCGATCAAGGTCGCCCCCAATCGCCCCGTGCACTTTACGGGCTTCTTTACGCTGGGCGCCGACAAGCCGTTCATTATGGTCGAGAACCTGGACACCTACGACGAGATCGTCAAGCTGCTGCGTGGCCGCAAGCACGCCAAGCTCTTTGGCATCAAGGTGGGCGGCGTGATTTTTGGCGGCGGATGCAAGGCGAGCGTCTCGCATGCCCTGGACGATTATCTGGCTGAGATTGGCTATCGCTTTAACTACGTCTACTACGTAGGCGATATCGATCGCGAGGGCGCGCGCATCGTCGAACAGGCTCGCAATGCCAATGTGGTTGAGATTCGCCTGCATGCCGGCATGTACCGCGCCATGCTCGCCGAGCATAAGCGTCGCGTGAAGGCCGGCGGCGAGTGCGAGCCCGCGGCTGCCAACCAGGGCGTGCCGCAGAACCTGGCAGCGACGATCAAGGATCTGCCCATGGTTACGCGCGTGCAGTTCCGCAACGTGCTACGTGAAGGCGGGCGCATTCCGCAGGAGATCCTGATGACCGCAGACTATCGGGATGGCGACTCGGGAAGCTTCGACCGCATGCTGAACAATTAGCTCCGCCGTTCTACCGAACGGCGGTCTTCTTGACGCTGCGAGGGGCCCTGGCACGGCAATCTGACGTTCAACTTCGGCGGCGCGACCAGAAGGTCAGCGCCGCCTTGTTTCACGTCACCTTGCCATACCAGGGCCCCTCTCGCTCATATGACCCAATCCGCTGTCAAGAGCCACAATGGCCCCGCCG
>NZ_JAQEKC010000004.1:0-123914 GCF_027679495.1 Collinsella aerofaciens | reverse complement strand
TCTTTTTAGTGCCCTCGGATTGGGTCATAGTGTCTGTTCGCGCCAAAACATCGGCGTTGCCATGGCCCAGATGCGGCACTTGGGGACGTTCCTTTTGTGCCGGCACTTGGGGACGGTCCTTGCAGCAATCTGTCGATTGAACGTCGTTGTGCGTTCGCGCTATCATGCATGGTTACAATTGGTTAGCCGTGGCAAACGGTTAGCCAAGGTAAACTAAATGCAACGCCCTGTGGGCGTCGGGGGAGGAGCACGGACGTGAAGCTCGATACACTCGAGATTGGAAAGGACGCCGTTGTCGCATCGGTGGCATCGGACGATCAGGCACTCCGACAGCATATTTTGGACATGGGTCTAACGCCGGGCACCGAAGTCACCATGATGAAGTACGCCCCCATGGGTGACCCGCTCGAGATCCGCCTACGTGGCTACGAGTTGACGCTGCGCAAGGACGATGCCGCACGCATTGAGCTCGTGGATGTGCACGACACCGATACCGGCCCGCGCGTTAACGCCGCAATCGGCACGACGGACCACCCGGCCCTGGGCGAGGGGACGTATTCACCCCGTGCGGCAAAAACGGCCGTGCCCGAGGGCGCGCCGCTGCATTTTGCCCTTGCCGGTAACCAAAACTGCGGCAAGACCACGCTGTTCAACCAGCTTACGGGCTCCAACCAGCACGTCGGTAACTTTCCCGGCGTGACGGTCGACCGCAAGGACGGCACCATTCGCAACCACCCCGAGGCGAGCGTTACCGACCTGCCCGGCATTTACTCCCTGTCGCCGTACACAGGCGAAGAAGTCGTGAGCCGTCAGTTCATCCTCGACGAGCGCCCGGACGCCATCATCGACATCATTGACGCCACCAACATCGAGCGCAACCTGTACCTGACGCTGCAGCTTATGGAGCTCGACCGCCCCATGGTCATCGCGCTCAACATGATGGACGAGGTGACGGCCAACGGCGGCGCCGTGGACGTCAACCTGCTCGAGAGCCTGCTGGGCGTGCCCGTTGTCCCCATTAGCGCTGCCCGCAACGAGGGTATCGGCGAGCTGGTGGATCATGCCTTGCACGTGGCGCGGTTCCGCGAGCGTCCCGGTCGCCTGGACTTTTGCGCACCCGATGGTCCAGACGGCGGTGCGCTGCATCGCTGCATCCACGGCATCGCCAACCTTATCGAGGACCATGCCGCGACGGCGCACATTCCCGTGCGTTTTGCGGCGACCAAGCTGGTTGAGGGCGACGAGCTGGTGACCGAGGCGCTTCACCTGGATCGCAACGAGCTCGACGCTATCGAGCACATCATTACTCAGATGGAGGGCGAGGCCGGCACCGACCGCCTGTCCGCGCTGGCCGATATGCGCTTTAGCTTTATCGGCGACGTGTGTGGGCGCTGCGTCGTCAAACCGCACGAGAGCCGCGAGCACGTGCGCTCCGTCAAGATCGACCGCATCCTGACGGGCCGCTACACGGCCATTCCGGCGTTCCTGGTGATCATGGGCCTCGTCTTTTGGCTGACGTTTGGCGTGATCGGCGCGGCGTTGCAGGGGCTCATGGAGGACGGCATCGCTGTCATCATCGCCTCGGCCGATGCGGGCCTCAAGGCGTTCGGAACCAACGACGTGGTGCGCTCGCTGGCTGTCGACGGCGTGCTTACGGGCGTGGGCAGCGTGCTGACCTTCCTTCCGATTATCGTCGTGCTCTTCTTGTTCCTCTCCATTCTGGAAGACTCCGGATACATGGCACGCGTGGCCTTTGTCATGGATAAGGTGCTGCGTCGCTTTGGCCTGTCGGGCCGCAGCTTCGTGCCTATGCTCGTCGGTTTTGGCTGTACCGTGCCGGCTATCATGTCGACCCGTACGCTCCCATCCGAGCATGACCGCAAGATGACGGTCATGCTCACGCCGTTCATGAGCTGCTCGGCCAAGTTGCCGGTCTATGGTCTGCTGTGCGGGGCGTTTTTCCCACAGGCGACGGTTCCCGCCATGGTCTCGCTCTATCTGATTGGTATTGCGGTTGGTTGCATTGCGGCTTTGGTGCTCAACCGTACGGCATTTAAGGGCGACCCGGTGCCGTTTATCATGGAGCTTCCCAACTACCGCCTGCCGAGCGTCAAGACGACGGTGATGCTGGCATGGGATAAGGCCAAGGACTTTATTACCAAGGCCTTTACCATTATCTTTGCCGCTACCGTGGTCATCTGGTTCCTTCAGACGTTCGATATCCGCTTTAATGTGGTCGCCGATCAGTCGCAGAGTCTGCTTGCCGGTCTGGGTAGCATCATCGCGCCGGTGTTGACCCCGCTCGGTTTTGGCGACTGGCGCGCCTCGACGGCGCTCGTCACGGGACTCATCGCCAAGGAGAGCGTCATCTCGACGCTCACGGTGCTTTTGGGCGCAACGTCGCCCGCGGTGCTGTCAACCATGTTTTCGCCGTTTACCGCTTACGTGTTCCTGGTCTTTACGCTGCTGTACCCGCCCTGCGTGGCGTCCATCGGCGCCGTCAAGAGCGAGCTGGGCACGCGCTATGCCGTTGCTGTGTTCGCGTTTCAGGTGACGGTCGCCTGGATCGTGGCGTTTGTCGTGCATTCGGCGGGCATATTGCTGGGTTTGGCTTAGTTATTTATTGACGGCGCAACCTCTGTGTATTGAGTTGATTGCGGCCCCGCATCTGTACTGACGGATGCGGGGCCGTTGCTATATAATCGCCCACCGCCCAAGACAATCGGAGAGGTTTCCTACATGACTCAGGCAAGACAAGATGGCATCTCACTCAAGCAGTGGCTCCCGCTTATTGGGCTCGCCTGTTGCGCGTTCGTATTCAACACGTCGGAGTTCATGCCCATCGGTCTTCTGACTGATATTGCCGCATCGTTCTCGCTCACGGAGGCCCAAGCAGGCATCATGATCTCGGTCTACGCCTGGGGCGTCATGCTGCTGTCGCTGCCGCTTATGGTGTTTGCCTCGCGCTTTGAGTTCAAGCGGATGCTGCTCGGCGTGCTCGCCGTGTTCTCGCTGGGCCAGTTCCTGTCCGCCGTGGCTCCCACCTATCCTATTTTGGTTTGCGCACGTCTGGTGGTCGCCTGCGCGCATGCCGTGTTCTGGTCGGTCGCCTCGATTATGGCCTCGCGCCTGGTCGACAGTCGCCACGGAGCGCTCGCCATCAGCATGATCGCCACGGGCTCGTCCATCGCGCAGATCTTTGGCCTGCCGATCGGCCGCGCCATCGGGCTGGCCGTGGGCTGGCGCATGACGTTTGCCGTGGTCGGGGCCCTCTCAGCCATCGCGGTCGTCTACCAGGCCGCGGTGTTCCCGGCCATGCCGGCGGGCGAGCGCTTTACCGTCAAACAGCTGCCCGAGCTGCTCAAGAATCCGTTCCTGGTCGCGCTCTACGCGGTCACGGTTTTTATGGCGACCGGCTATTACGCAAGCTACAGCTACATTGAGCCTTTCCTGGCGCAGGTCGCACACGTCGACGCGGGCGCCATCACCATGACGCTGACGGCGTTTGGCTTCTCCGGTCTGGTGGGCAGCTGGCTGTTTGGCCGCCTGTTCGACGGGCATCGCTTCCCGTTCTTGGCTATCACGCTCTCCGGCGTGCCGGTGGCTCTGCTGCTTATGGGTCCGGTCGCATCGTCGCTCGTGGCAGTGCTTGCCGTCTGCGCGCTGTGGGGCTGCTGCGCCACGGCCTTTAACGTGGCGTTCCAGGCCGAGCTCATCAAGTACACGCCGGCGGATTCGTCGGCCGTCGCCATGTCGATCTTCTCGGGCCTGTTCAATCTGGGCATCGGCACGGGCACCGCAATCGGCGGTGCCGTGGTTTCGGGTCCCGGTATCGCTTGGATTGGCTTCGTGGGCGGGGCGATTACCGTCGTGGGCGTCATCCTCGCCATCACCGTGCTGTTCCCAGCCATCCGTCGCGCCAAGCCCGTCGCCTAATCACAACCCAGGAGGGTCGGGGTGGCTAAAAGAGCCCCGTCCCAAATTAACTACTCTGCTGGGCATACAATGGATGTCGTTGTGTTGAGCTTACCGGGAGGTTGCTATGTGGGCATACGAGACGACGTTCTACCAGGTCTATCCGCTGGGCTTTTGCGGAGCTCCGCGCGAAAACGCCGCGCCCGTTGCTGAGGATGAGCTCGCCCAGGCTGCCAACGACGCGCCCAACTCCGATGCCCCCATCATGAAGATCGCCCAGTGGGCCGACTACCTGCAAAAACTCGGTATTGGCGCCGTGCTCATCAACCCGCCGCTCGAGTCTGATAGTCACGGCTACGATACGCGCAGTCTGCGCCATATCGACCGCCGCCTGGGTGGGGATGCCGACTTTGCCGCCGTATGCGACACGCTGCATACCCATGGCATCCGCGTGGTGCTCGATGCTGTCTTCAACCACGTCGGCCGCGGTTTTTGGGCCTTCCGCGACGTGCAGGAGCGCAAGTGGGACTCGCCCTACAAGGACTGGTTCCACATTAGCTTTGACGGTGACTCGTGCTACGGCGACGGCTTTTGGTACGAGGGCTGGGAGGGCCATTTTGAGCTTGTGAAGCTCAACCTGCAAAACCCTGCCGTGGTCGATTACCTGCTTGAGTCCGTGCGTCGCTGGTCCGAAGTCTTTGGCGTCGACGGTCTGCGCCTGGACGTCGCCTATATGCTCGATCGCGATTTTATGCGCCGCCTACACGCCTTTACCCGCGAGCTCAAGCCCGACTTCGTGCTGATCGGCGAGACACTCCACGGCGACTACAACCAGATCGTCAACGACGAGATGCTCGACTCCTGCACCAACTACGAGTGCTACAAGGGCCTGTACTCCAGCTTTAACTCGGTCAACATGTTCGAGATTGCCCACTCGCTTCATCGCCAGTTTGGCGGCGACCCCTGGTGCATTTATCGCGGCAAGCATCTGCTGTCGTTTGTCGACAACCACGACGTGCCGCGCCTGGCGAGCATCCTGACGGACAAGTCCTGCCTGCGCCCCGCCTACGGCATGCTCTTTGGTATGCCGGGCATTCCGTGCGTCTACTACGGCAGCGAGTGGGGGATTGCCGGCGAAAAGGGCGGCCCCGATGGCGATTGGGCGCTACGTCCTGCGCTCGATGAGCCCGCGCCCAACGAGCTGACGGCATTTGTCACGCAGCTGGCGCACCTGCGCTCGGCAAACGACGCGGCAGCCCGTGCCCTCAACTACGGTGCCTATCGCAACGTGGTGATCCAGAACAAGCAGCTGCTGTTCGAGCGCGCCTGCGACGATGCGACGGTGCTCGTGGCGGTCAATGCCGTGAACGAGCCCTACACCTTTGGAGCTGGCGAACTCAGCGGCTCCTTCGTCGACCTGCTTGCCGACGATGCGCCCACGGTCGAGCTGTCGGGTGCCCTTGAGCTTGCACCCTACGAGGTGCGTTATCTGCTGAGGGCCTAGGCCATGGCAGCGTCTGACGAGGGCTATCAACATATTGAGCATGGGTTTGAGCCCGTGTTCGACCAGCACTCGCGCGTTTTGGTGCTCGGGTCGTTTCCCTCGGTGCTTTCGCGCGCCAATGCCTTTTATTACGGCAACCCTCAGAATCGCTTTTGGCGCGTGATGGCCGCGTGCCTCGGTGTGCCCGTGCCGCCCAACGAGGGCGATCCTTTGGCAAGCGGTGAGCCCGCGACGCTCGATGCCTCGATTGCCGCCAAGCGGGCCATGCTGCTCAACGGCGGTGTGGCCCTGTGGGACGTGATCGAGAGCTGCGATATTAAGGGTTCGAGTGACGCCAGCATCAAAAACGTTGTGCCGGCACATATCGAGCGCATTACCGACGCGGCTCCCATTAAGCAGGTGATATGCAACGGTGGTACAGCTGGCCGGCTCTACAAGCGCTATCTACAAGAACGCACCGGGCTGCCGGCCATCGTTCTGCCGTCGACAAGTCCCGCCAATGCGGCATGGCGCCTAGAGCGCCTTGTTGGGCGCTGGCGCGAGGCCGTTGACTGGGGCGCTCTGTAATTTAGATATCTGATTGGGCGCGGGTGCCGAGGCGTTTCATGATGGCATGCCAGATCGGTGCGGGCAGCGCGGGCTTGACGCGCACCATGCCGTCGGCATCGACGCCTCCGGCATTGCCACCGCCAAGCAGCTGCGCATGCTCAATGGAGCAGCCCATGCGTACGGCGCCCACAAGCTTATCCATCGCTTCCGAAAATGGCCGACGCAAGAGACCCATGCGCGGGGAGTGGCGAAGCGCTGCGATGCCGGTGCCGGTGCAGACGACAACGCCGTCGCACCATGGCAGGTCACGTAGAAGACATGCCCGATACAGGCGGTCGAGGACTTCGTCCGTCTGCTTGGCGTTGTTGGACAGGGCCTGGACGACGACATAGACGCGTGTTTCTGTATTCCCAAGGCGATCGAGTATCTGCTCGACAGCGATCATAGCCTCATCGTCAAATGCATCATCAACAGCGAGCACTATGCCATCGACTGCACCGGCATCATCCGCCTTCAAGTCAACCGGGTGGGGGAGTACGGTGTCGGAAAGCCGGGCATAGGCGGCGATGGCATCCTGCAGGTCCCAAAGCAAAAACTCAAGATCGGTGCTTTCGGGAATACTGACAAACGCGATGTTATGCAGTGTTTTTGGTACATCGCCGCGCGCGGTCGTCTCCATGCCGCCTCCTTTCCGGTTGGTTTCCGTTTAGGTTACACCGTCTGGTGGCGCTCCGCCGCGCTATCCTAGTGCAACCCTTACGAAAGGAACGCCATGCGTCTGCCCATGAATACCTCGCTTGCCACGCTTAAGCCCTCCGGTATCCGCCGGATCAACGCACTCGCCGCCCAGCATCCGGGGTGCATCGCGCTTGCGCTTGGCGAGCCCGATTTTCCCACGCCCGATGTGATTAGCGCCGAGGTGACCGCCGCGCTGGACCGCGGTGACACGCACTATCCGCCCAACAACGGTCGCCCCGCCCTGCGTGAGACGTTGTCTGCCTACATGGGGGATGCGGGCCTTACGTTTTCGGCCGACGAGGTCATCCTGACCGACGGCGCGACCGAGGCACTGTCGGCAACATTCATTGCTATGCTCAACCCCGGCGATGAGGTCATTATCCCCACGCCGGCCTTTGGCCTGTACGAGAGCATCGTCGTGGCCAACCACGCCAAAGCGGTCTTTTTGGATACGGAGCCTGCGCAATTCCAGATTGACGAAAACGCACTTCGCGCCTGTGTGACCCCGGCGACCAAGGCCATCGTTATCTGCTCGCCCAACAATCCCACGGGCTGCATTCTTAACGCGGCATCGCTCGACGCCGTGGCGCGCGTAGCAGAACAGTCGGGCATCTACGTGGTCTGCGACGACGTATACAGCCGCCTAGTCTATGTGGATGGCTATGAGCGTTTTGCCCAGCGCCACCCGGAGCTACGCGAGCAGACGGTGGTCATCGAGAGCTTTTCCAAGCCCTGGGCTATGACCGGTTGGCGCCTGGGCTGGCTCGCAGCGGCAACCCCCGTCATCGCCGAGATCGCAAAGGCCCACCAATACTTAGTATCGAGCGCCGTCTCCTTCGAAATGGACGCTGCAGCCCGAGCCCTCACCGTCGACCCAACCCCCATGCTCAAAGTCTACCGAGCCCGCCGCGAGCGCGTACTCGAAGCCTTAAACGCCATGGGCCTCGACGTAGTAGAGCCCGCAGGAGCCTTCTATACTTTCCCGAGCATCAAAAAGTTCGGCCTAACCAGCGAAGACTTCTGCATCAAAGCCATCAAAGAAGCAAACGTAGCCCTAGTCCCGGGAGACTGCTTCGGAACCGAAGGCCACATCCGCCTCAGCTACTGCGTTTCCGACAAAGACCTGGACGAAGGTCTCCGCCGCCTGTCCACCTTCATTTCAACCTTGTAGCCATCAGGGACGCAACATATCAGCCCACCGACTTAAGGCTTATGAGTGGGGGCGTCGGCCAACGGGAAACCGGGCTGCCCCAAAGTCACCGCAGGCCGCGCCGCCGAAGGCCAGGCGCAAGGTTTTCGTAGATTCCGCACGAGCCGAAGAGCACTTAATGTGCTCTTCGTGCGAGCCCAGGACCTGACCGAGCGAAAACCTTGCGCCTGGCCTTCGGCGGCGCGGCCGGATGGTGGAATTGTGTGCAGCCCGGTTTCCCGTTGACCGACGCCGGGGTCCCCGCCATAATACTTTCGGTTCACGCACGAATCCGCTGCCAGAGACAGCCGGCGCAAACGGGTCTTACCCGCGAGCTTAATGGGATATCCCGCCAGCCGAGGTGGTCGAGTAGATATGTCTTCTCGCCCCCGTCGCTCATGCAGCGCGGGGGCTTTCTTTTTGGACATGCCCCCGTCACGTCCTTGTGGCGGACCGTGCCCGGAAAGAATTCGAGGAGGTGTAATTCATGCCCCAGCAGTACAAAATCGACAAGGTTGCAGAGATCGAGTCCCGTATCGCCGAGAACGCCGGTCTGTTCGTCGTCAACTACAACGGTCTGACGGTTAAGCAGGCTCAGGAGCTGCGTCATCAGCTTCGCGAGTGCGGCGCCGAGATGAAGGTCTACAAGAACAACCTGGTCAAGATCGCTCTCAAGAACCAGGAGCAGCCCGAGCTCGACGAGATTCTCGCCGGCCCCGTCGCTTATGTGTTCTACGAGTCCGAGCCGGTCGAGGCCGCTAAGGCCCTTAAGGACTTCTCCGCTAAGTCCAAGGGCGTCCTTGAGATCAAGGGCGGTATCTCCGACGGCAAGGCCGTTTCCGCTGATGATGTTAAGGCTATCGCCGAGCTGCCCACCAAGGATCAGCTTCTCGGCCAGATCGCCGGTCTCATCTCCGGTTTCGCTCGCGACATCGCTGTCTGCGTCAACGGCGTTTCCTCTGGTCTCGCTCGTTCGATCCAGCAGGTCTCCGAGCAGAAGGCAGCCTAGTCGCTGTTTTCACCCGCGGCGGCAACGCCGCACCCCTGGCGCATTCGCGCCGTGTTTTAACTGATCTCCGTGCATTCGCACGGAAACCGAAAGGACTTAGAAATGGCTAAGCTTACCACCGATGAGATCATCGATGCTCTTAAGGAAATGACCCTTCTCGAGGCTTCCGAGCTCGTTAAGGCTATCGAGGACACCTTCGGCGTTTCCGCCGCTGCTCCTGCCGCTGTTGTCGCCGCTCCCGCTGCTGGCGCTGCTGAGGCCGAGGAGAAGACCGAGTTTGACGTCGTGCTCGAGGGCTTCGGCGACAACAAGATCCAGGTCATCAAGGCCGTCCGTGAGCTCACCAACCTTGGCCTGAAGGAGGCCAAGGAGGTCGTCGAGGGCGCTCCCAAGGCTGTTCTCGAGGGTGCCAAGAAGGAGGACGCCGAGGCTGCCAAGGAGAAGCTCGAGGCTGCTGGCGCTGCTGTCACCCTCAAGTAATCAGGCTTTCTCGCCAGATTTCTTTGCAGACGGGGTTCGCATTGCGAGCCCCGTCTTTTTTGTTTTTCGGTCCCTCGACATCGGTTGCTCAAACTGCCATGTTCTGTAATTTGCGTCGTATCGGGCACCCTGCCGTTGGGCAATAAAATTGCACCATTCGAGCAATAATTTGCGTTGACCTGCTGAAGAATTGTCTCTGCCTTGTAGCGACATATAGTTCCAGCGGTAAGATGCTTGGGTATCGCAATTTGGTCTGCGGCCGCCGTGCCGCACGCACAGGGCGCATCTTGCGCCTGCGAAAGGATCTTTGAATAACATGAAAGCAATCATCCCCGCCGCCGGTCTTGGCACGCGTTTTCTGCCTGGCACCAAGTGCACGCCCAAAGAGATGCTGCCGGTGCTCGACAAGCCCGTCATCCAGTACGTCGTCGAGGAGGCGCTCGATCCCGAGGAGGTCGACGATGCCATCATCGTTACTTCTCCCGGTAAGCCCGAGCTACTGAACTACTTCCAGCCCGATCGCTCGCTCGAGAACCTGCTGCGCGAGCGCGGCAAGAACGCCTATGCCGACGCCGTCGCCCACGCTGGCGGTATGCCGGTCGACTTCCGTTATCAGTACGAGCCCAAGGGCCTCGGCCATGCTATTCGCTCTGCCGCCGACGCCGTGGCAGGGGAGAACTTCCTGGTTCTTCTGGGCGACTACGTTGTGCCTAACCGCGACATCTGCGACAAGATGCTCGCCGTTTCCAAGGAGCACGGTGGCGCTTCGGTTATCGCCGTCGCTGCTTGCTCGCCCGAGGAAGTCAGCCGCTACGGCGTTATCGCCGGTGAGCGCGTCGGTTCGCTCGAGGGTGCCGAGGACGTTGCCGATGCAGAGCCGGGCGCTGTCTGGCGCATCGGCGGTCTGGTCGAGAAGCCCGCTCCCGAGGCGGCTCCGTCCAATCTGTACATCGTCGGTCGCTACCTGCTGAGCCCGCTGGTCATGGACCTGCTGGCAGATCAGCAGGCCGGCAAGGGCGGCGAGATCCAGCTCACCGACGCCATGGCCCGTTCGCTCGACCGCGAGGCCATGTATGCCGTCGTCATTGACCCGCTGTCGGGCTACGACACCGGCACTCCCTCTGGCTGGATGGCCACCAACGCCCTCATGGCCGCAAGCGACCCCCGCTTTGCCGATGCCTTCTGGGATGCCATCGACGAGCGCGGCGGATTGATGCGCAAGTAAGCCTTCGGGCATCGACATTTACGGGCGCGGACCTCGGTTCGCGCCCGTTTTTTATAAGAGCTGCGATTGCCGGCTCTCTGTTCACAGAAAATATATGAACAGATGTTCGATACACATACATCTACCTGCGTGTTTTCTGTCGAAAAACTTTGCTACTCCAAAAACTCAATCGCGTCAAGGCTTTTCTTGCCCAACGGTCGGTACCTGATAAACTATTAGGTTGCGATAACTGGCGAAGCTATGCCTCGCCAACCCACCGAGCATTTCCGTGAAGGAGGAAAAACCTGGTGACCTACGCATACACTGCCACTGAGCGCAAGCGCGTCAGCTTCGGGAAAATCCCGGAGGCCATGGAGCTCCCCAACCTTATCTCTGTTCAAAGGGAATCCTTTGAGCGTTTTAAGGACGAGGGCCTTCGTGAGGCGTTCAAGGAATCCAGCCCCATCCAGAGCCAGAACCATGTTCTCGAGGTTACCTTCGGCGAGCATCAGTTCGGCGACCCCGCGCACACCGTCGAGGAGTGCCGCGAGAAGGACATGACCTATCAGGCCCCGCTTCTGACCGACGTCCGTCTCACCAACAAGGAGACCGGCGAGATCAAGGAGCAGCTCGTCTTTATGGGCGACTTCCCCATGATGACCGATCAGGGCACCTTCATCATCAACGGTACCGAGCGTATCGTCGTCTCGCAGCTCGTCCGTTCCCCGGGTGTGTACTACAGCTCCGAGATGGATTCGGGCAAGCAGATCTACAAGGCCCAGATCATCCCGTCCCGCGGTGCCTGGCTCGAGTTTGAGGTCGACAAGCGCGACCAGCTCATGGTCTCCATCGACCGTAAGCGCAAGCAGAGCGCCACGATGTTCCTGCGCGCCCTTGGCATCGCCGTCACCAACGATGACATCATCGAGCTGCTCGGCAACTCCGATGTGATCAAGCGCACCCTGGAGCGCGACACCGCCCTCACTCGCGAGGACGCCCTCATCGAGATCTACCGTCGTCTGCGCCCGGGCGAGCCTCCCACCGTGGACGCTTCCCGCAGCCTGCTCGAGGGCCTGCTCTTCAACCCGCAGCGCTACGATCTGGCCCGCGTCGGTCGTTACAAGGTCAACAAGAAGCTCAACCTCACCACCGAGGAAGAGGTCACGGTGCTCACCGACGAGGATATCGTCGCGACGCTGCGCTACCTGCTGTCCCTCGCTGCCGGCGAGCAGGGCTTCAAGGTCGATGACATCGACCACTTTGGCAACCGCCGCATCCGCACCGTCGGCGAGCTCGTCGCCAACCAGTTCCGTATCGGCATGAGCCGTATGGAGCGCGTCGTCCGTGAGCGCATGAGCTCCCAGGACATCGACGAGATCACCCCGCAGTCGCTCATCAACATCCGCCCGATCGTGGCCTCCATCAAGGAGTTCTTCGGTTCCTCGCAGCTCTCGCAGTTCATGGACCAGGCGAACCCCCTGACCGGTCTGACCCACAAGCGCCGCCTGTCCGCACTCGGCCCTGGCGGTCTTGCCGGCCACAAGTCCGGCTCCAGCCGCCGCACCAACGTGCCGACGGCCGTCCGCGACGTTCACAACTCGCACTACAGCCGCATGTGCCCGATCGAGACCCCCGAAGGCCCCAACATCGGCCTGATCGGCTCGCTCGCCCTCTACGCCCGCGTCAACGAGTACGGCTTCATCGAGGCTCCGTTCCGTCGCGTCGAGAACGGCGTTGCCACCGACCAGATCGACTGGATGACCGCTGACGAGGAAGAGAAGCACGTCATCGCGCCGGCTAACACGCCGCTCGATCCCAAGACCAACGAGTTCATCACGACCGATGCCGAGGGCAAGCTTGTCCGCCCGCACACCGTGATCGCCCGTACCCGCGACTTCGACGGCTCCTTCGGCGCTCCCGCCGACGTGCCCGTCGAGGACGTCGACTACATGGACGTCTCGCCGCGTCAGATGCTCTCCGTCGCAGCCACGCTGATCCCGTTCCTCGAGCACGACGACGCCAAGCGTACGCTGATGGGTGCCAACATGCAGCGTCAGGCCGTGCCGCTGGTTCACCCTGCCGCTCCCTATGTCGGTACCGGCATGGAGCGTCGCGCCGCCCTGGACTCCGGCGAGGTCACCCTGGCCAAGAACGCCGGCGAGGTCATCTATGCCGACGCCTCCAAGATTATCGTCAAGCATGCCGGCGGCATGGACGAGTATCACCTGGCCAAGTACCAGCGCTCCAACCAGTCCACCTGCATCAACCACCGTCCGCTCGTGCGCGTCGGTGACACCGTTGAGCAGGGCGAGCCTCTGGCCGACGGTCCTTCGACCGATCATGGCGAGCTCGCACTGGGCCAGAACCTCACCGTGGCATACATGCCGTGGGAAGGCTTCAACTACGAGGACGGTATCGTCGTGTCTGAGCGCCTGGTGGCCGAGGACCTGCTGACGACCATCAATATCACCCGTCACGAGATCGACGCCCGCGACACCAAGCTCGGTCCCGAGGAGATCACTCGCGAGATCCCGAACCTCTCCGAGGACATGCTTGCCAACCTCGACGAGGACGGCATCATCCGCATCGGCGCCGAGGTCGGCCCTGGCGACATCCTGGTCGGCAAGGTCACGCCTAAGGGCGAGAGCGCTCTGACCGCCGAGGAGCGCCTGCTGCGCGCCATCTTCGGTGCCAAGGCTCACGATGTTCGCGACACCTCCCTTAAGATGCCTCACGGCGCTTATGGCCGCGTCATCGACGTCGTCCGCTTTAGCCGCGAGAACGGCGACGACCTGGCCCCCGGCGTTAACGAGCAGGTGCGCGTCTACGTCGCCCAGCGTCGTAAGATCCAGCAGGGCGATAAGATCGCCGGCCGCCACGGCAACAAGGGTGTTATCTGTAACGTTCTGCCGGTCGAGGACATGCCCTACATGGCTGACGGTACCCCGATCGACGTTATCCTCAACCCGCTGGGCGTTCCTTCGCGTATGAACGTCGGCCAGCTGCTCGAGTGCCACCTTGGCTGGGCTGCTGCCTGCGGTTGGGATACCGAGGATGCCGACTCCGACAAGTATGTCCCCGGTCCGTTCTTCGTCTCGACGCCCGTCTTCGACGGCGCCAAGGAGGACGAGATCGCCGAGGTCATCCGTCGCGCCAACAAGAACATGCTCAACAAGGCCACCGCTGCCTTTGGCGATCACATGCGCCCCGAGTTTGTCACCCAGCTTGACGAGCGCGGCAAGACCCGCCTGTTCGACGGCCGCACCGGCGAGGAGTTCCGCGAGCCCATTACCGTGGGTACGTCCTACATCCTCAAGCTCGGCCACATGGTTGACGACAAGATCCACGCCCGTTCGACCGGCCCTTACAGCCTGGTTACCCAGCAACCGCTGGGCGGCAAGGCTCAGTTCGGCGGCCAGCGCTTCGGCGAGATGGAAGTTTGGGCACTGTACGCATACGGTGCTTCCAACGTCCTGCAGGAGATCCTGACCGTCAAGTCCGACGATACCGTGGGCCGCGTCAAGACTTACGAGTCCATCGTCAAGGGCGAGAACGTCCCGGTTCCGGGTATCCCCGAGTCCTTCAAGGTTCTCGTCAAGGAGATCCGTTCCCTCGCACTGGACATCGAGCCCATGCACGATGCCGACGAGGACGCCTCCGCCCCTGTGACCGCCGAGGAGACCTCTGCTCTCGACGACCTGGCTGCGCTCGCCGGCGTTGACGCCGACGTCGAGGCCCAGGATGCCGAGACCGCCGAGGCACCCGAGGCTGTCGCCGCCACGACCACTGATAAGGAGTAGTTGACTGTGGCAGATTTCGAAGCTACTGATTTTGACTCGGTAAAGATCTCCCTTGCCTCCGCCGACCAGATCCGTTCCTGGTCGCACGGTGAGGTCAAGAAGCCGGAGACCATTAATTACCGTACCCTCAAGCCCGAGAAGGACGGCCTGTTCTGCGAGAAGATCTTCGGTCCCGCCAAGGACTGGGAGTGCTCCTGCGGCAAGTACAAGGGCATCCGCTTTAAGGGCATCGTCTGCGAGCGCTGCGGCGTCGAGGTCACCTCGGCCAAGGTGCGTCGCGACCGCATGGGCCACATCGAGCTCGCCGCTCCCGTGTCCCACATCTGGTACTTCAAGAGCCCCACGAGCTTCCCGATGAGCCGTATGCTCGACATCAAGTCCAAGGACCTCGAGAAGGTTCTGTACTTTGCCAGCTACATCATCACCGAGGTTGACTACGAGGCTCGCGAGGCCGATGCCGATGACCTGCGCGAGGAGCTCGCCGCCGATCTGGAAGAGATCGATGCTGAGTGCGCCCGCCAGATCGAGTCCCTCAAGGAGCAGGGCGACCCCGAGAACTTCGACGAGTTCTCCGACGAGGAGCCGCTGACCCCCGAGGAGATCGCCTCTGGCATCGTCGACATCGAGGAAGAGTGCAAGGACGAGAAGCAGCTCCGCACGGACGCCTTCAACGCCTTCATGAAGCTCAGCGAGCGCGACCTCATTTCCGATGAGCCGCTGTTCCGCGAGATGACCCGCTACTACTCCATGTACTTCAAGGGTGGCATGGGTGCCGAGGCCGTCCGCGACCTGCTCGCTGCCATCGACCTCCCCTCCGAGGCCGAGAAGCTCAAGGCCATCATCGCCGACGAGGACTCCCAGAAGCAGAAGCGCGAGAAGGCCGTTAAGCGCCTCGAGGTCGTTGACGCCTTCCTGAAGGGCGGTAACAGCCCCGCGAATATGATTCTGGACGTCATTCCGGTCATTCCGCCCGATCTGCGCCCGATGGTCCAGCTCGACGGTGGCCGCTTCGCCGCGTCCGACCTCAACGACCTGTACCGTCGCGTGATCAACCGTAACAACCGACTCAAGCGCCTGCTCGACCTGGACGCCCCCGCGATCATCGTGAACAACGAGAAGCGCATGCTCCAGGAGTCCGTGGACGCCCTGTTCGACAACGGCCGTCGTGGTCGCCCGGTCTCTGGCCGTGGCGGTCGCCCGCTCAAGTCGCTCGCCGAGGCGCTCAAGGGCAAGCAGGGTCGTTTCCGTCAGAACCTGCTGGGTAAGCGTGTCGACTACTCCGGCCGTTCGGTCATCGTTACCGACCCTAAGCTGCTGCTGCACCAGTGCGGTCTGCCCAAGACCATGGCGCTGGAGCTCTTCAAGCCCTTCGTCATGAAGCGCCTGGTCGAGCTTGGCAAGGTCGAGAACATCAAGGGCGCCAAGCGCGCTATCGACCGTGGTGCCACCTTTGTGTGGGACATCCTCGAAGAGGTCATCGACGGCCGCGTCGTGCTGCTCAACCGTGCACCGACCCTGCACCGTCTGTCTATCCAGGCCTTTGAGCCGGTGCTGGTCGAGGGCAAGGCTATCCACCTGCACCCGCTGGTCTGCTCGCCCTTCAACGCCGACTTCGACGGCGACCAGATGTCTGTCCACGTGCCGCTGTCCAGCCAGGCTCAGGCCGAGGCCCGCGTGCTCATGCTCTCTGCGAACAACCTGCGCTCGCCGGCATCCGGCAAGCCGGTCAACATCCCCTCGCAGGACATGATCATCGGTGTGTACTACCTCACCCAGGTTCGCGAGGGTCTGCCGGGCGAGAACCACGTGTTCTCGAGCTTCGACGACGCGCTGCACGCCTATGACTGCCGCTCCGAGGTCGACATGCAGGCCAAGATCCAGGTCCGCGTGTCCGCTGCCGATGCCAACGTCATCAACGAGGACGGCACCCGTATCTTCCGCGTCAAGAACGGCAAGAACGAGTTTGTCGACTACGACGTTACCGGCAACAAGACCGCGCGCTTCGAGACCTCTATCGGCCGCATCATCTTCAACCGCCAGTGCCTGCCCGAAGACTATGAGTTCATGAACTACAAGATGGTCAAGGGCGACGTGGCCAAACTGGTTGCGGACTGCTGCGATCGTTACCCCGAGGCCAAGGTCGGCCCGATCCTCGACGCCATCAAGTACTCCGGCTTCCACTACGCTACCCGCGCCGGCCTCACCATCTCGGTGTGGGACGCTCTCATCCCTGCCGAGAAGCAGGAGCTGCTCGATCGCGCCCAGGCCAACGTCGACCAGATCAACGAGTACTTCGAGGAGGGCTTCATCAACGAGACGGAGCGCCACATCGAAGTCGTTAACGAGTGGACCGCTTGTACCGATAAGGTCGCAGCGCTCATGCTCGACATGTTCGACGAGGAGAACCCGCTGTACATGATGGCCGACTCCGGCGCCCGTGGTTCTAAGACCCAGCTGCGTCAGCTCGGCGGCATGCGTGGCCTGATGGCAGACATGTCCGGCGAGACGATCGACCTTCCCATTAAGGCGAACTTCCGCGAGGGTCTGCTGCCGCTCGAGTACTTCATTTCGACCTACGGCGCCCGTAAGGGCCTGGTCGATACCGCATCCCACACCTCGGACTCTGGTTATCTGACCCGTCGTCTGGTCGATGTGGCCCAGGACGTCATTGTCCGCGAGGAGGACTGCGGTACGCACGAGGGCGTCACCTACAACCTCATCATCCCCGGCACCACCGACCTCAACACCGACCTCGTCGGCCGTTGCTTCATTGAGGACGTCGTGGCCCCCGATGGCACCGTGCTCTTTGAGCAGGACGGCTACATCGAGAAGGTCGCCGACATCCAGAAGATGGTCGATGCGGGCCTTAAGAAGGTCAAGCTTCGCGCGCTGCTCACCTGCCGCTCCAAGTACGGCGTGTGCCAGAAGTGCTACGGCTGGGATCTTTCCACCCGTCGTCCGGTCGCTATCGGTACTGCCGTCGGCATTATTGCCGCCCAGTCCATCGGCGAGCCCGGTACGCAGCTTACGATGCGTACCATTCACTCCGGCGGCGTCGCTGGCGTCGACGATATTACGCAGGGTCTGCCTACGGTCAGCCGTATGTTCGATATCGTCGGCAACGTCAACGAGAAGATCCTGGGCCGCGAGGCCGAGCTGGCTCCGTACTCCGGTCACCTCTCGATTAAGCCCGAGAAGTCCGAGTACGTGCTGACGCTCACCGACTCCGAGGATCACACCCGTGTCCTCGACGAGCGTCGCGTCCCCGCTTCGGTGCGCTTCATGCCTGAGATCGAGGACGGCTGCGAGGTTCGCGCCGGCGACCAGATCACCAAGGGCTTCGTCAACTTCCGCAACCTGCGCAAGCTGACCGACATCGAGTCGACGATGCACACCTTCGTCGAGAGCGTAAAGGACGTCTACACCAGCCAGGGCGTCGACCTGAACGACAAGCACATCGAGGTGCTCGCACGTCAGATGCTGCGTCGCGTTCAGATCACTAACCCCGGCGACTCCAAGTACCTGCTTGGTCAGTACGTTGACCGCTACGAGTTCGCCGACGAGGTCGAGCGCGTTGCCCGTCTGGGTGGTCAGGCTCCTGTGGCCGAGCCCGTCATCCTGGGTACGCTCAAGGTCGCGTCCAACATCGACTCCTGGCTGTCGAGCGCTTCGTTCATCCGTACCGCCGGCGTCCTTACCGAGGCTGCTATTGAGGGCAAGGTCGACCACCTGCTCGACCTTAAGTCCAACGTCATCGTCGGTAAGAAGATCCCGGCTGGTACCGGCCTCAAGCCGTACGCCAACGCCAAGCTGACGTATCGCACGGCCGACGGCTACGTGGACATCGACGGCCCGGCTTCGCCCAACGCCAAGTCGCTGCCCGAGTGGGCTCCTGTGGAGCTCAAGGACCTGGACGAGCAGCTCCCGCAGCAGCTCGACTGGGCCGGCTACGACGAGTTCGGTGGTGCTGACGGTTCGTTCACCCGCAACGGCCACACCATCTCCGCCGAGAAGGCTCGCCTGTACCTGTTCGACGACCTGGGCGTGTCGCAGCGCTGGACCAACAAGTTCAGCGAGGTCGGCATCGAGACGGTCGGCGACCTGGTCGGCAAGTCCGAGGAGGATCTGCTGCGCATCGATGGCATCGGTGCCAAGGCGATCGAGGAGCTCCGTGACGGCCTCGAGGCCCACGACCTGCTCTACATCCTCGAGAACAACGACGACGTTGCCGACGAGGAAGACCTCTCGCAGCTGCTGCAGATGGTCTTTAGCCCCGACGGTCCGGACGACATCCTGCTGGGCACCTCCGCCACGCCGACGCATCACGCCGACGCCGACGAGGAGCTCCTGGGCGCCCCGATCGACGACAAGAAGGCTCCCGCCAACGGCGCGATCAACGAGGACATGGCGTCCCTCGACGAGCTGCTCAACCAGCTCGTGGACACCGACGACGCCGAAGAGGCAAAGGACAACGACGAGGAGTAATTTCCTAGTACGTTAACCGTCCTTCCAAAGACCCGTTTCCCAACAGGGAAGCGGGTCTTTTTGTTAAAGAAAACCTGCCAAAAAGGGACAGGTATATTTTGGTAGGTTTTTCCTGCTTGAATTTGAAACATTTCGCCCGACAAGAGCGTATCTAAGGTGAGGGCCTCACTAAGAATTATTAACGTCACCGGGAGGTGATTATGGAAGAACAAGCATTTAGACAGGCGGTCGAGGATCACCGTGATGTCGTGTTTCGAATCGCATTGACGTACCTGCGCGATCGTGCCGATGCCGACGATATTGCCCAGGATGTCTTCTTAAGTTGCTTAAAAGCGATGGACACTTTGAAAGTTGGGAACATCTTCGCCGCTGGCTTATCCGGGTCACGATCAATGAATGTAAATCGCTCTTTCGAAAGCCATGGAGGCGTGTGGAGGATATTGAGAACCTGGCCGATTCGCTTTCGGCGGCGCAGGATGAGACCAAGGCGGTCCTGTCAGACGTTATGCGACTTCCGGAGCGATTCCGCGTTCCCATCGTGCTCTATTACTATCTGGGCTTTTCGACCTCAGAGATTGCCGAGTTGTTGCATGTACCAGCCGCGACCGTTCGAACGCGTTTGGCTCGCGGCAGGTCGAAGCTCAAGTTCATCCTAGAGGAGGGCGACCGTGAAATCCAATCAAATCAAGCAGGCCTTCGAGTCCATCCAAGCCGATAGCAATCTTGCAGATCGCGTTCTTAATACTGCTGCGGGTGAGCCGCTTCATCGAAAGGGCCATGCGAAGCCTCTCTATGTTGCCGTAATCGGGTGTCTTGTCGGAGTGTTGGCGACCGGAGGGGTCGCCTACGCAGTTATCAATTCCAGCTATTTTGCCTCAGCCTGGGGAAACCACGGCAACGGGGATTCCATTACCTGGACCAACGGCGGCTCATCGGGGACTCAATATACCTACACCAGAGAGTTCGGTGACGGCATCGCGCCCCAAAGCCTGGAGGGCACAGTCCAGAAGGTTGATCTGTCCGTCGAGGGTAATGGCTATACGCTCGATATCCATGAGATGGCTATTGACCAAAACGGCTGCGGAGCCGTGACGTTTACGTTGTCCAATCCAAATGGCGTTAACTACTACAAGCCGGCAGCAGAGACAGGCGAACTTGTTCTCTATGGTGAAGAAGAACAAGGCATCGGCACGCCCAGCATGAACTTCGGCGAGGAATGGGCTGACACACGCTGCACCATTGATAAGGACACATCAAGCGCCACGGTCATTAATGGCACGATGTACTTTGCCTCTATGGATCGCGAGCGAGGTTTTCAACATGCGGTCACCTGGAATATCTCGTGGACCGAGGGCGAAGGCGAGGATGCGAAGCCGTTCGAGGCATCGACGCCCGAGTTTAGCGTTGGAGCTTACGTCGATACAAAGGAACTCCGCTCCGATGACTCGCCTCTCGAGATCAGCCCGTTTTCTATCCAGACACACATCGATGATCTGGGCATTGGTGCAGTTGATAATAAGCTGACCGTCAGCTACAAGGATGGATCGGAGCAGATTATCGAAGATGACGACGCAGGGGTGTTCAACTTATATTTTTCTTATGCGCGCAATAGCGGAGAGAACATCTGGCTGCCAACGAAGTTGATCGATGTCGACCAAGTGGTCTCAGTAACGCTTGAGGGCACGAGGTACACGTCAACAGGAGAGACCGAAACAGAAGTACCCTTTACCATCGTTTATTCGTAAAGTCTGGGCCGCTTCCCAAGGGGGGAAGCGGCCTTTTAGCGTTATATGGACGAGTGGATTGGACGTTATTCGTCTGATTCTCGGAAGAACGTGGCAAATGGATGCGGATCACCGTGAAGAGTGGCGTTTTCCCAGATAAAACCGACCGAAATAAACCTGTCCCTTTTTGGCAGGGAACGTTGCCCCGACGAGCACGTCGGATTCCCGGGCCGGGCGGCACAGGGGTTAAGTTTGTCGCGAGTTCCGCACGAGCCGGAGGCCACTTAATGTGGCCTCCGTGCGAGCCAGGACTGTAGAGCAGCAAACTTAACCCCTGTGCCGCCCGGCCCGGGAATCCGCCCACGCGCACAGAAGGGGATTCCTTTTGTGTAGGCTTTGCGGAAATGTGGGTATTTTAGGATACGCCCGGCGGCGTGGTCTGTTGACGACACAGCTAACGCCACGTATCCTATCGAACTGCGTGTTTCGTAGGGGGATGCTGACCCCTCGATTCAAGCCGTTGCACTTTACAGAAAGCTGGAATCATTCGAGAAGGAGTACGCTTTGCCTACTATTAACCAGCTGGTTCGCCAGGGCCGTCGTTCCGTGCCCAAGAAGTCCAAGAACGCTGCTCTGCAGCACAACTCCCAGAAGCGCGGCGTGTGCACCCGCGTCTTCACCACGAGCCCCAAGAAGCCGAACTCGGCTCTTCGTAAGGTTGCCCGTGTTCGCCTCGTCAACGGCATCGAAGTTACTGCTTACATCCCGGGTGAGGGCCACAACCTGCAGGAGCACTCCATCGTGCTCGTCCGCGGCGGTCGTGTCCGTGACCTCCCTGGTGTCCGTTATCACGTCATCCGTGGCGCCTACGACGCTGCTCCGGTCCAGAACCGTATGCAGGCCCGTTCTAAGTACGGTGCTAAGCGCCCCAAGGCCAAATAAGCCAGATAACGTTTTGATACTTTCGCCGTGTGCCGCCTAAGCGCCGCACGGTAGACACTTAAGGAGATTTCACATGCCGCGTCGTGCAGCAGCTAATCGTCGTGAGGTTCAGCCTGACGCCGTTTACAACAACCGCCTGGTGACTCAGCTCATCAACAAGGTCCTTCTTGACGGCAAGAAGGCCACCGCTGAGCGCATCGTTTACACCGCTTTCGAGATCGTTGCCGAGAAGTCCGAGGGTGGCGACGCTCTCGCTACCTTCAAGAAGGCTATGGACAACGTCAAGCCCACGCTCGAGGTTAAGCCCAAGCGTGTCGGTGGCGCTACCTATCAGGTCCCGATGGAGGTCAACTCCCGTCGTTCCACCGCTCTGGGTATCCGCTGGATCGTCAACTTCTCCCGCGCTCGCAAGGAGAAGACCATGGCCGAGCGTCTCGCCAACGAGATCCTCGACGCTTCCAACGGCCTGGGTGCTTCCGTCAAGAAGCGTGAGGACGTCTTCAAGATGGCCGAGGCCAACCGCGCTTTCTCTCACTATCGTTGGTAAGTTAAGGTAAGGAACTAACATGGCTAAGCCTAAGTACAAGCTTTCCGATACCCGTAACATCGGCATCATGGCCCACATCGATGCCGGTAAGACCACCACGACCGAGCGTATTCTTTACTACACCGGTAAGACCCACAAGATCGGTGAGGTCCATGAGGGCGCTGCCACCATGGACTGGATGGTTCAGGAGCAGGAGCGCGGCGTAACCATTACCTCCGCTGCTACCACGTGCTTCTGGAACAAGGACGGTAAGGACTACCGCATCCAGATCATCGACACCCCGGGCCACGTTGACTTCACCGCCGAGGTCGAGCGCTGCCTGCGCGTCCTCGATGGTGCTGTCGCCGTCTTCGACGCCGTTGCCGGCGTTCAGCCCCAGTCTGAGACCGTTTGGCGTCAGGCTTCTACCTTCAACGTCCCCCGCATCGCCTTCATCAACAAGTATGACCGCGTGGGCGCTGACTTCTTCAACGCTATCGAGACCATGAAGGATCGTCTCGATGCTAACGCCGTGGCCGCTCAGGTCCCGATGGGCGCCGAGGACAACTTCTGGGGCGTCATCGACCTGGTCACCATGACTGCATGGGACTTCAAGGCCGACGAGAAGGGTATGACCTACCCCGAGCCGATGGACGAGATCCCGGCTGAGTTTGCCGACATCGCTGCCACCAAGCGCGAGGAGCTCCTTGACGCTGCTGCCAGCTTTGACGACGAGCTCATGGAGAAGATCCTCATGGAGGAGGACTTCACCGTCGAGGAGCTCAAGGCTGCTCTGCGCAAGGGCGTTCTGGCCAACGAGCTCAACCTCGTCTTCGTGGGCTCCGCCTACAAGAACAAGGGCGTCCAGGAGCTGCTCGACGCTGTCGTCGACTACCTGCCCAGCCCGCTCGACGTCGAGGCCGTCACCGGTACCGATCCGGACACCGGCGAGGAGATCCAGCGTCATCCTTCCTTCGACGAGCCCTTCTCCGGCCTGGTCTTCAAGATCATGACCGACCCGTTCGTCGGTAAGCTCACCTATGTCCGCGTTTACTCCGGCCGTGCCGAGTCCGGCTCCTACGTGGTCAACGCTTCCAACGGTCAGCGCGAGCGCCTCGGCCGCATCCTCGAGATGAACGCCGCCGAGCGTATCGACCGTGACGACGCTGCCGCCGGCGACATCGTCGCTTGCGTCGGCTTCAAGAACTCCACCACCGGTGACACCCTGTGCGCCGAGGGCAAGGAGATCGTCCTCGAGAAGATCGAGTTCGCTAAGCCCGTTATCGACGTTGCCATCGAGCCCAAGACCAAGGCCGAGCAGGACAAGATGTCCCTGGCTCTGACCAAGCTCGCCGAGGAGGACCCGACCTTCCAGGTGTCCACCAACCACGAGACCGGCCAGACCATCATCGCCGGCATGGGCGAGCTGCACCTCGAGATCATCGTCGACCGTCTGCTCCGCGAGTTCAAGGTTGACGCTAACGTTGGTAAGCCCCAGGTTGCCTACCGCGAGACCGCTGGTCACGACGTCGAGAAGGCTGAGGGCAAGTTCGTCCGTCAGTCCGGTGGTCGCGGTCAGTATGGCCACGCCGTCATCAAGCTCGAGAAGATGGAGGAGGGCTTCGGCTACGAGTTCGTCAACGCTATCGTCGGCGGCGTCGTGCCCAAGGAGTACATCCCGTCCATCGACAAGGGCATCCAGGAGGCCCTGAACACCGGTGTTATCGCCGGCTTCCCGGTCCTCGACGTTAAGGTCACCCTGTTCGACGGTTCTTACCACGAGGTCGACTCCTCCGAGGCCGCCTTCAAGATCGCCGGTTCCATGGCTATCAAGGACGCCCTCAAGAAGTCCGATCCGCAGCTGCTCGAGCCGATCATGGCTGTCGAGGTCGAGACCCCCGAGCAGTACATGGGCGACGTTATGGGCAACCTCTCCGGTCGCCGCGGCAAGATCGAGGGCATGGAGGATCGCAAGAACAGCAAGCTCATCCGTGCCAAGGTGCCGCTGGGCGAGATGTTCGGTTACGCTACCGACCTTCGCTCCCAGACCCAGGGCCGTGCATCCTACACGATGCAGTTCGACTCTTATGAGCCCGCGCCCAAGTCCATCGTGGACGAGGTCATGAGCAAGAACGCCTAAGTTCGAGCTCCCTGTTACGTAATCCGCGAGAACATCTCTCGCACTCTTTGGAGGTTTAAGTTGGCTACCCAGAAGATCCGCATTCGCCTCAAGGGCTATGATCACGAGGTCGTCGATCAGTCCGCGAAGCTCATCGTCGAGACCGCTCAGAAGACCGGCGCTCGCGTTTCCGGTCCTGTCCCCCTGCCCACCGAGCGCAACCTGTACACGGTTATCCGCTCGCCGCACGTGAACAAGGACTCCCGTGAGCAGTTCGAGATGCGCACCCACAAGCGCCTCATCGACATCCTCGACCCCACCTCGGGCACCGTTGATTCGCTCATGCGTCTCGACCTCCCCGCTGGCGTCGACATCGACATCAAGCTCTAAGCGATATCGCTCATAGCTTAAAGGGCCCCGCTGCCGTAACGGCAGCGGGGCCCTTTTGTTTTGAATGATGGTTTGGACTGCGGGGTAATGCTGTCGAGTAGGTGGTTGCGGCGCCCTATTCGCTCAAGGGACGCAGCGATGCCTCCTCAAAATGGAAGGATCGAAAGCCGTCTTCCGTTTCGATGCACGCGCGACCAAAGCCATCGACCGTTTTAAAGATGCCACGCGCCAGCTCGTCCCCAGCGGGGGAGCGGGCGATAACGTGCTCCCCGATCCAATTGAGGTGAGCGATATATTCGTCGTGGACGGGCGCGAGCGGACCGGCGTCTTCTTCCTTGGCGTTGAGGTGCTCTGCCCAAGCATCTACAGCGTCTATAACTGCGTGATAGACCTCATCGAGGAGCTTGTCGACGGCGGGAACGCTCTCGTTGAGGTCCGAGAGGCCAATTGCCGCCAGGCCGCCATCGGGCACCTCTTGGGGCGTGTAGTTTACGTTGACGCCAATGCCGCAGACGGCGAAAGGTTTGCCTTCGTTATCGCGTGCGGCCTCGACCAGAATGCCGCCGAGCTTGCGTCCTCGCGCGACCAGGTCGTTGGGCCATTTAAGGCGAATCTCGTTTGCAAGACCCTGCTTTTCGAGTGCTTCGAGCACCGCTAGGCCGCTGACGGCGGCAAGACCAGAGTACTTTGCGGGATTAACGCATGGACGCAGGACAATCGAAAGCAATAGGTTGCCGGCGGTTGAATCCCACTTGTGGCCGCGCCGGCCGCGTCCTGCCGTTTGCGCGCGGGCGGCAAGTCCTGTGCCGTGCGGCGCACCCTGTTTTCCTGCCTCGAGCAGGTCATCGTTGGTCGATCCGGTTACGTCGACAATCGTTAATTGGGCATCCATAGCGGCTGCTACCTCCTTATTGAATAAGTGAATGACGCAATGGTGTCGAGAGATAGACACAATGTGAAGCCTTTGTCGCATTTAGACAATTTAATGTTAACACGTCAACAAAGACTGAAATGCGTTATCCTCTCTTGGTCGATGTAAACACGTCAACAACTCAAAGGAGGTTAGTGATGGGTTTCACGATTCTTGGAACAGGTTCGGCACTTCCTGAGCGCAGTGTTTCCAATGACGAGCTGTCTGAGTTCCTCGATACCTCGGATGAGTGGATTTTTACTCGCACAGGTATCAAGAGCCGCCACGTTTGCACCACCGAGTCACTTGACGACCTTGCCGTAGCGGCGAGCGAGCGGGCACTCCAGGTGTCCGGAATCGACGCGAGCCAGCTGGATCTGATCGTCTGCTCGACGACGACGGGTGACCACCTTGTTCCCGCTGAGGCGTGTGCCGTTGCTGAGCGACTAGGCGCGACGTGCCCTGCCTTCGATGTCTCGGCGGCTTGTGCCGGCTTCGTATTTGCGCTCGATGTCGCCGAGGGCTATATCGCCCGCAGCCGTGCCGAGCGTGTGCTTGTTGTTGCTGCCGAGCAGATGACGCGCGCGCTCGACTGGACCGACCGTGCCACCTGCGTGCTTTTTGGCGATGGGGCAGGCGCCGCAGTGATTGAAGCTGGGGGAGACAACCCCCTTGCCGTTGAGCTTTCGACGGCGCCCGACGTCGAGACGTTGCGCGTTCCCGGTCTGGTCGGTACCTCGCCGTTTAAGGCTTCCGCAGATAGCGCGAGCGTGCTGTCCATGAATGGCCGCCGCGTGTTCAAGTTCGGCGTCAACGCCATCTGCGACACGGTCCATAAGCTTGCGATCGATGCGGGCATTTTGGTCGAAGACATCGATCATTTTGTATTCCATCAGGCTAACGAACGAATCCTGAGCCAGGCGGTCAAGCGCCTGGGCGTGCCGGACGAGCGCGTGGTTCGCACGTTGCGCGAGACCGGCAACATTTCGAGCGCATGCATTCCGCTTGCCCTCGACCGGCTGGCAAACGCCGGTGCACTTCACACAGGCGACACCATCGCCTTGGTTGGATTTGGCGCCGGTCTGGATATAGGTGGCTATCTGCTTCGTTGGAAGTAGTCGCACATAGGAAATAAAAACGCCCTAGGGCACAACCAAAGGAGAACTACCATGGCAGATCAGAAGACCTTTGAGCGCGTTTGCGACGTTATCCGCGAGACCGCCGGTCTTGACGATGTCGAGATGAAGCCCGAGTCCACGCTCGAGGAGATTGGTCTCGACAGCCTGGGCACCGTCGAGATCCTCGTTGCCGTCGAGGACGAGTTTGGCATCCAGCTCGATACCGAGGAGAACCCCAAGACGGTCGGCGAGTTCGCCGATACGGTCGAGGAGGCATTGGAGAAGTAGAGATGCTCAAGACTCCTCTCTGCGATCTGCTCGGCATCGAAAAGCCCGTGTTCCAGGGCGGTATGGCCTGGATTGCCGATGCCTCGCTGGCGTCCGCAGTGTCCGAGGCGGGTGGCTTAGGCATCATCGCGGCCATGAATGCCGACGCCGACTGGCTTCGCGACCAGATTCACGAGCTGCGCGCCAGGACGGATAAGCCCTTTGGCGTCAACGTCATGCTCATGAGCCCGTTTGCCGACGAGGTTGCACAGGTCGTGATTGACGAGCGAGTGCCGGTCGTCGTGACGGGCGCCGGCAATCCCGCCAAGTACATGAAGGCGTGGAACGAGGCGGGCATCAAGGTCATCCCGGTCGTTGCCTCGGTGGCGCTGGCGCGCCTCGTGGCACGTCGTGGAGCCACGGCGGTTGTTGCCGAGGGTACCGAATCGGGCGGCCATATTGGCGAGACCTCGACGATGGCACTGGTGCCGCAGGTCGTCGATGCGGTTGACATTCCCGTCGTGGCCGCCGGCGGTATTGCCGACGGCCGCGGCGTGGCGGCCGCCTTTATGCTGGGCGCCGAAGGCGTGCAAGTGGGTACGCGCTTTCTGGTCGCAGACGAGTGCACCGTCTCGGAGCAGTACAAAGAGATGGTCCTGAAGGCCAACGACACTTCGACGCGTGCGACCGGTCGCTCGACGGGACATCCAGTGCGCGCCCTCAAGAGCCCCTTCACCAACGCCTATGCCAAGAGCGAGGGTTCCGGCGCGAGTGCCGAGGAGCTCGGTGCTATGGGAACCGGTGCGCTGCGTAAGGCCGCCAAGGACGGCAACTACGAAGAGGGTTCGTTTTTGTGTGGACAGATTGCCGGCATGGTCAACGAGCGCCAGAGCGCACGCGAAATCGTTGACGACCTGGTCGATGGCGCCGAGCACGTCCTGAAGGGTGCGTGCGCATGGGTGGCGTAGCGTTTTTGTTTGCCGGCCAGGGTGCCCAGCACCCCGCGATGGGCGTCGACTTGATCGAGACATCGCCGGCGGCTGCCGAGGTGTTCGCCATTGCCGATGAGGTGCGCCCGGGGACGAGCGAGCAGTGCCGGAGCGCCTCCAAGGAGGAGCTCTCGCAGACCGAGAACACGCAGCCTTGCGTGTTCGTGCACGACTTGGCTGTCGCCGTCGCCCTGCGCGAGCGCGGCGTGGTGCCTGCCGCCTGTGCGGGATTCTCGCTGGGCGAGGTCGCTGCACTCACCTTTGCGGGGGCGTTCGATACGCGAGCGGGCTTTGGGCTTGTGTGCGAGCGCGCGGCGCTGATGGCCGCGGCTGCCGAGCGCCATCCGGGCGGCATGCGCGCCGTCATCAAGCTCGATGCGGCGCAAGTCGAGGGCCTGGCAAAACAGGCCGGCGTGGACTGCTGGCCAGTCAACTACAACAGCCCCCAGCAGACGGTTGTGGCCGGAGCGCCCGATGCGCTGCAGACCCTCGACGTCCTAGTAAAAGAGGCTGGCGGCCGCGCCATGAAGGTCGCGGTGTCGGGTGCATTTCATAGCCCCTATATGGGCGAGGCGGCCTGTGGCCTTGCCGCATATATTGAGGCCGGTCACGCGCCGTCCCCGTTGCTCATTCCTGTTTTGGCAAATATGACAGCGGCGCCCTATCCGGCGGACCCCCAGACGGCATCGGAGGTGCTGGCCAACCAGGTGAGTCATGCCGTGCGCTGGGTCGACACGCTGCATGCTCTGCAGGATCAAGGCATCGACACATTTATTGAGGTCGGCCCCGGCAAAACGCTGTCCGGCCTGGTCAAGCGTACGTTGAGCGACGTTCGTGTGTATTCGTGCGAGACGGCCGAGCAAGTCGCAGCTATTGCCGACGAGCTCGCATAGTCCACAGGGCTGTAACCCGAAAGGAATGACATGGGCAACTTGAACAATGGCGCGCTCGAGCGCAACGACTCACGTCGCGTGGCACTGGTCACGGGCGGCTCGCGGGGTATCGGCCGCGCCTGCGCTATCGGTCTGGCGGAGGACGGCTTTGATATCGCCGTCGTCTATGCCGGCAGCGTCGATGCGGCGCGCGAGACGTGCGAAGCCTGCGAGGCCGCTGGTGCCACAGCTCGCGCATATCAATGCGACGTGGCCGATCCCGCTGCCGTCAACGCGTGCGTGGAAGCGGTCCTCAACGACTTTGGCTCCATTTGGGCGCTCGTCAACAACGCTGGCATCACCCGCGATGGCCTGCTCATGCGTATGGGTGATGACGCCTTCGATCGCGTGCTCGATGTCAATCTTAAAGGAACGTTTAACACGACGCGCGCGCTCACCAAGTCCTTTATGCGCCAGCGCGGCGGCTGCGTCGTCAACATGAGCTCGGTTGTGGGCCTGATGGGCAATGCCGGGCAGGTCAACTACGCTGCCTCCAAGGCGGGCGTGATCGGCCTGACCAAGGCGGTGGCGCGCGAGCTTGCGCCCCGCGGTGTACGAGTGAACGCGGTCGCCCCCGGGTTTGTCGAGACAGATATGACGGCAAAGCTCTCGGAGAAGGTGCGTACGGTAACCGAGGAGCAGATTCCCCTTAAGCGTATGGCGCAGCCCGAAGAGGTGGCCGGTGTGGTGCGATTTTTAGTGAACGATGCAGCTGCCTACATTACGGGCGAAGTTGTACGCGTCGACGGCGGAATGGCGATGTAGAAACCAGGGCCGAAGAACGGCTTGGATGAGGAGACCATGATGGAACAGAGAGTTGCAATCACCGGTATCGGTGCCGTGTCGCCGCTCGGCAACACCGCGCTTGCCACCTGGGCGGCCATGTGCGCCGGCACGTGCGGCATCGGCCCGATCACGCACTTCGATACCGATGCGTTTGCCGTCAAGGTGGCAGCCGAGGTCAAGGGCTTTGACGGCAACGAGTACTTTGGCAAGCGTGACGCCAAGCATCTCGACCCCTGCGTTCAGTTTGCGATGGCGGCTTCGGACGAAGCCATGCACGATGCGGGCTTTGATGTCGAAGGCGCCATCGATCGCGAGCGCCTGGGCGTCTACGTGGGCTCGGGCGTGGGCGGCATGACGACGCTCGTCGACAACGTCCATACGATTGCCGAACGTGGGCCCCGCCGCGCATCGCCCTATATGATCGCGATGATGATCCCCAACATGGCATCGGGCAATATCGCAATCCGCCACAAGGCAAAGGGCCCGACCCTGCCCGTGGTGACCGCGTGCGCAACCTCGGCCCATGCGGTGGGCGAGGCGTTCCGCGCCATCAAGCACGGCTATGCCGACGCGATCCTCGCGGGCGGCGCCGAGGCCGCAATTATCCCCGATGCCGTTGCGGGCTTTACGTCCTGCCGCGCATTGACCGCCAACCCCGATCCCGCGACGGCCTGCCGTCCGTTCGATGCAGACCGCGACGGCTTTGTGATGGGCGAGGGCGCCTGCGTGCTCGTGCTCGAGAGCATGGAACATGCGCAGGCGCGCGGTGCGCACATTTATGCCGAGGTCGTGGGCTACGGCAACACCGATGATGCCTATCACATCACGAGCCCTGATCCCGAGGCTGCCGGCATTGCCCGCGCGATATCGCTGGCGGTGACCGAGGGCGACGTCAGGCCTTCCGAGGGTCTCTACATCAATGCTCACGGCACATCGACCAAGCTCAACGATTCGTCCGAGACGGCGGGCATTAAGCGTGCGCTCGGCGAGGACGCGGCGCGCGCCGCGCACGTCTCGTCGACTAAGTCGATGACCGGCCACATGATCGGTGCCACGGGCGCCATCGAGGTCATGGCCTGCGCCATGGCGCTCGAGCAGGGCGTGGTGCCGCCGACCATTAACTACCACACGCCCGATCCCGCCTGCGATCTTGACTACACGCCCAATCGCGCGGTTCGCGCCGACCTTACCTGGGCGCTTTCGACCAACCTGGGCTTTGGCGGACACAACGCCGCCATCGCGCTGCGTAGATATGCAAGGAGCTAGAGCATGGATTCCAAAAGACTTGCCGAGATAGCCGATGTTATGGAGGACCGCGGCCTCACGCGCGTACGCGTTGAGGAGCCCGATGGCACCGCGGTCGAACTCGAGCGCGCGAGCGCCGCACAGCCGGTTGCCGTGCCCATGCCCATGCCGAGCGCTATGGCCGCTCCAGTTGCAGCTCCCACAGTCGCGCCTGCCGCACCGGAGCCCGCCGCGCAGACACCTGCCGCCGCACCGGAGCCCAAGGGCACCGAGGTGACCGCTCCCATGGTCGGCGTTTTCTATGCTGCCCCGGCGCCGGGCGACGAACCGTTTGTGCACGTGGGCTCCAAGGTCAAGGCTGGCGAGACCCTTTGCATCATCGAGGCCATGAAGGTTCTCAACGAGGTGACGGCAGAGGCGGATGGCGAGGTGCTCGAGATCTGCGTGGCCGACGGCGACCTCGTGGAGTTCGGCAGCTGCCTCATGAGGATCGGATAGGTGATATCCATGAACAAAGAAGAGCTTAAAGAACTGTTGCCGCATCGCGAGCCGATGCTTTTGCTCGACGAAGCCGAGCTGGTGGGCGACGAGGCCCACGGCAAGATCACGATTACGGGCGACGAATACTTTTTGCAGGGGCATTTTCCGGGAAACCCGGTGGTCCCCGGCGTGATCCAGTGCGAGATGCTCGCCCAAAACTGCTGCGTGCTGCTGATGGGCGATGAGGAGGCGCGCGGCGCGACGCCGTTCTACACGAGTCTGGACAAGGTGCGCTTTAAGCGTCCGGTGCGACCGGGCGACACGGTGGATCTGGTGTGCTCCATCACGCGTGCGCGCGGGCCGTTCCGCTTTGCGACGGGTACTGCAAGCGTCAACGGTGAGGTCTGTTGCCGCGCCGACATGTCTTTTGCACTCATGCACGAAAGTTAAGGAAGGCTTCATGTTCGACAAAGTGCTCATCGCCAACCGCGGCGAAGTCGCGGTCCGTGTTATCCGCGCGTGCCGCGATATGGGCATCAAGACCGTCGCCGTTTATTCCACGGCCGATGCGGACGCGCTGCACGTGCAGCTTGCCGACGAGGCGTATTGCATCGGCGGTCCGCGTCTTGCCGAGAGTTACCTCAACGACGATGCCGTGCTCACCTGTGCCGTAAAGTCGGGAGCTAAGGCAATTCATCCCGGCTATGGCTTTTTCTCCGAGAAGGCGAGCTTCGTGCGCGACTGCGACAAGTATGGCTTGGCGTTTGTTGGTCCTTCGGCCAAGGTGATCGACAGCATGGGCGACAAGGACGCCGCACGTCGAACGGCTGCCGCGGCGGGCGTGCCCATCGTGCCGGGCTGCGATTTGCTCAAAAGTCCCGAGGAGGCAACGGCGGAGGCCGAGCGCATTGGCTGCCCCGTGCTCATCAAGGCGCGTGCAGGTGGCGGCGGTCGCGGTATTCGCAAGGTCGAGCGCGTGGAAGACGCGGCAAAGGCCTTTATTGAAGCACGCGCCGAGGGCGAGGCCGTTTTTGGCGACGGCGAGTGCTACATGGAGAAGTTCGTCGCGCCGGCGCACCATGTCGAGGTGCAGATTATGGCCGATAAGCAGGGCCATGTGTTTTCGCTCGGCGAGCGCGAGTGCTCGGTGCAGCGCCGCAACCAAAAGCTAATCGAGGAGAGCCCTGCGCCGTGCCTCGACGGACACGACGACATTCGTGCTCGCATGCACAAGGCGGCACGCGACCTGGCTCGTGCCGTCGGCTACGAGGGAGCCGGCACCATCGAGTTTTTGTACTCGGACGACGGCAATTTCTACTTTATGGAAATGAACACGCGTCTGCAGGTTGAGCATCCGGTCACGGAGTTTGTGACCGATACCGACTTGGTCAAGTGGCAGCTGCGCGTGGCAGCCGGCCAGTCCCTGCCCTTTGAGCAGGAGGACGTACCGGTCCGTAACCACGCCATGGAGTGCCGCATCAATGCCGAAACGCCGGACTTTCTGCCGTCATGCGGAACGGTCACCGCGTTGCGTGTGCCGGGTGGTCCGCGCGTGCGCTGGGATTCGGCCATGTTTACCGGTGCGAACGTTCCGCCGTACTACGACTCCATGCTCGGCAAGCTTATCGTGTGTGCGCCCACGCGCGACGGCGCCATTCGCAAGATGCGCTCGGCTTTGGGCGAGCTCGTGATTGAGGGCGTGAGCGAAAACAGCGAGCTTCAGCTCGACGTGCTTGCAAACGATGAGTTCTTGTCGGGCATGTACCACACCGATCTGATGGGGCATCTCTATGCTGATGAATAGAAAAGCGAAGACGGTCAACGTCCTCGAGGGACCGATGACCGAGTCGTGCGCCGAGTTTCCCGCGCGCCACGTGTTTATCAAGTGCCCGGAGTGCCGCCGCGTGATCGATGAGGCGCGCCTGCACGACAACCTCGAGGTCTGCCCTCGTTGCGGCAAACACTTTCGCGTGAGCGGGCGCGACCGCATGCGCATGACGATTGACGAGGGCACGTTTGAGGAATGGGATGCCAGTCTGGCGCCGGAGGACTTCCTTTCGTTTCCCGGCTATGCCGACAAGCTCAAGAGCGTGAGCGAACGTTCGGGCGAGCGCGATGCCGTTGTGTGCGGCAAGGGCAAAATCTGCGGTTGCGATACGGCGCTCTTCTTTATGGACGCCAACTTTATGATGGGCTCGATGGGTTCCGTGGTGGGCGAGAAGATCTGTCGCACATTTGAGCGAGCGACCGAGCTTGGATTGCCAGTTGTCGGCTTTACCGTTTCGGGCGGTGCGCGCATGCAAGAGGGCGTGACCTCGCTCATGCAGATGGCCAAGATTTCTGCGGCGGTTAGGCGCCATAGCGAGGCGGGCGGCCTGTATATCACGGTGCTCACTGACCCCACGACCGGAGGCGTAACCGCGAGCTTTGCCATGGAGGGCGATATTATCCTGGCCGAGCCCGATGCCCTGACGGCGTTTGCCGGTCCGCGCGTGATCGAGCAGAACATGCACAAGCGCCTGCCCAAAGGATTCCAGCGCTCCGAGTTTTTGCTGGAGCATGGCTTTTGCGATGCCGTTGTTCCGCGTGGCGAGATTGCGCTCACGGTAGGCGAGCTGCTGGCACTGCACGAAGGGCACGCACCCGGCCTGGGGGCACCGCATGAAATCGTGCATACGGGTCGCCGCGGCAAAAAGCTGGGACACTTGTTCAGGCGCTCGACGGCACCAAAAACCGCGCTCGAGATTGTCAAGCAGACCCGCTCGGCAGATCGAGCCACGGCGGGTGAGATGATCTCGCTGGGCCTCGACGGATTTGTGGAGTTGCACGGCGACCGTTACTTTGGCGACGACGCCGCTGTGGTGGCTGGCATTGGCTGGAAAGACGGACGCCCCGTAACGGTCATCGCCATCGAGCGCGGCACCACGACCAAAGAGCGTATGCGCCGCAACTTTGGCATGGCGCATCCCGAGGGCTATCGCAAAGCGCGTCGCCTTATGCGCCAGGCCGAAAAGTTTGGTCGACCGGTTCTGTGCCTGGTCGATACTTCGGGTGCGTTTTGCGGCATCGGTGCCGAGGAGCGCGGCCAGGGCGAGGCGATTGCCCAGAATCTCATGGAGATGAGCGGCCTTAAGACACCGATTGTTTCCGTTGTTACGGGCGAGGGCGGATCCGGTGGCGCACTGGCGCTGTCCGTGGCTGATCGCATTTTTATGCTTTCGAGCTCGGCCTATTCGGTCGTGAGCCCCGAGGCCTGTGCGTCGATCCTGTGGAAGGATACCGAGCGCGCGAATGAGGCCGCCGAGGCGCTTAAGCTCACGGCCCCCGATCTGTTGGCGCTCGGCATCATCGACGGCATTGTTGACGATAGGGGCCTGTCGCATGAGGAGATCGCCGGTGCCGTCATGTCCTCGGCATTTGATGCCTTCGATACGCTTGGGCAGCTCGACGACGCGACCCTCACAAACCTCCGCTACGAAAAGTACCGCGCAATCGGTCAGTACCGCACGATGTGACAAAGGGACAGCCCGCATGTCATATTGGGAAAGGCGTTCCATGCTACAAGTTTCTAACACCTCGTTTACAACGTCGGTTTCATCAAACGCCATGGCCGTGGTGGACTATCTGTCCAAAAGCATGATGTCGGCGCTGCCGTTTATTGTCTGCGCGGCGTTGTTCCGCACCGTCGCTGTCATTATGGGCGAAGGCATGCTGGGCCTGTGGTCTGCCGATTCCGATATCTATCGCCTGTTCTACAGTTGGCTCTATAACGCCGGCTACTACTTTTTGCCCATTTATCTTGGTTGGGCGGCCGCCCGCCAGCTCGGTTGCTCGGAGCAGCTGGGCATGATGCTGGGCGGCGTATTGATTGCGCCCGATCTGCTCAAGCTCGTCGATGCCGCATCGACGACGGGGGCATCGATGACTTCCGTGTATGGTCTGCTTCCCGCGCCGGTCAACGATTACACGACGACTGTTATTCCGGTTCTCATCTCGGTGCCCGTGCTATGGCGAGTGGAGTGTTTCTTTAAGCGCGTTATCCCTAAGGCCGTGGCGTTTTCGTTTGTTCCGTTTACAACCATGCTTGTCATGGTTCCGGTTTCGCTGTGTATCACGGCGCCGGCGGGCAGCTATCTGGGCATGCTGTTGGGCCAGCTTATGTTTATGCTTGGCAATTCCGGTGGCATCGTGTCGCTGCTCACGCTCATGGGGCTTGCCGCGGGTTGGGAGTTTCTTAAGATTGCAGGCGTCAGCAACGTTGTCCTATCGCTTGCCTATGCTCAGTTTATGAGTGTGGGAACGGATTCGTGCATCCTGATCGCCGCGACGATGGCGACGTTCGCCGTTTGGGGCATGCCCTTTGGCGCGTCGCTCCGCGTTGCGGATAAGGACGAGAAGGCACTCATGCTGGGCTATTCAATCTCGGGTATTCTTGGCGGCGTAAGCGAGCCGGCGCTGTACGGTTGCGGCTTTAAATATGGCAGGTGCCTGACGTGCATGGCCATTGGCGGCGCCGTCGGAGGCCTTGTTGCGGCCGTGGGCCACGTTACGGCCTATACCATCGGCATGACGAATGTCCTTATGGTCATTGGCTTTGCCACGGGCGGCATCTCGAACCTGCTGTGGTGCTGCGTTGCCGGCGGTGTGGCATTTGCGGTGTCTGCGGCGCTGAGCTACTGCTTTGGCGTGGTGCCGGCGCAGGGACAGACGACGGGGGACGGAGCCGATTCACCCGAAACCTCGAAGAGCGTGGCCGAAGCAAGCGCGTAAACCTGTGCGACACAAGGATGATTCCTTTGCCATATTCCAAGGCCGTGGCCCGTGTGGGTTGCGGCCTTTTTTGTATCTGGGGGACAAAGTGGCTACACTACAATCCGTTTGAGCAATAGATATATAGGTAGTACCGTGGGGGCGGATGTAGATGGTCGAGTGGATTGTTAAGCGTGCGCAGGGCGACCGTGCGCGTGTGGGCACGTTAGCTGGCGTGGTGTGTATTCTCGCCAATGTGGCACTATGCGCTGCGAAGGGCGTAATTGGCGTGCTGTCGGGATCGGTTTCGATTGTGGCGGATGCCATGAACAACCTGTCCGATGCCAGCTCGAATATCGTGAGCGTGCTGGGCTTTAAGCTGGCGAGCAAGCCGGCCGACCCCGAGCATCCTTACGGACACGGTCGCTACGAGTATCTCTCGGGTCTGGTCGTGGCGGCGCTCGTGCTGTTGATTGGCGTTGAGCTGGTGAAGTCCTCGGTTGAGCGCGTCATCCACCCCGAACCTGTCGAGTTCTCGCTTGCCCTGGTGGCAGTTCTAGCGCTTTCGATGGTCGTAAAGCTCTGGATGGCGGCCCTCAACCAAAAGCTCGGCGACCGCATTGAGTCCGAGACGCTGCACGCGACCGCGCAAGATTCCAAGAACGATGTTCTTGCCACAGGCGCCGTGTTAGCGTGCGCAATTGTTTCGCAGGTGACGCACATCAATCTTGACGCATGGGTCGGCCTTGCCGTTGGCGCCTATATTGGCTGGAGCGGTTTTGAACTCATCCAGGATACGGTGAGCCCGCTTTTGGGCCAGACGCCCGATCCTAAGCTGGTCAAGCACATTCGAGACAAGATCATGAGCTATCCCGGCGTTTTGGGCGTTCACGATCTGATGGTTCACGATTACGGCCCGGGCAGGAAGTTCGCAAGCGCTCACGCCGAGATGGCAGCCGAGGCCAGCCCTCTGGAAAGCCATGACACGCTCGATAACATCGAGCAGGCGTTTAGGAACGAAGACGGCATGATTGTCACGCTTCACTACGATCCCATCGTGACCGATGACCCCAATGTGGCGAGCATGCGTTTACGCATTAACGCCATGGCTCAACAGATCGATAGCCGCCTTTCGATTCATGACCTGCGCTGCGTGCCGGGTCCTACGCACACCAACGTGATCTTTGACTGCGTGCGACCCTCGGATCTGCAGATGAGTGCCGAAGACTTAAAGCACGCGCTGGCACAACGGGTCGAATCGGAATATCCCAAGTCGATTGCCAAGATTACGATCGACGAAGACTACGTAGGGCATACCCACGAGTAGGGCTGTGCCGGCAAAGCAAGTTATACAGAAGAGGAGAGCATGAAGCGCCTATACCTACTCCGCCACGGCCAGACGGAATTCAACGTCAAAAAGCTCGTCCAGGGTCGCTGTGATTCACCGCTCACCGATCTGGGCCGTCAGCAGACACGGGCAGCGGCCGCATGGCTCAAAGCCCACAGCGTCGTCCCCGACAAAGTGGTCTCATCACCCTTAGGCCGAGCCATGGACACGGCAAGTCTTGTCGCATGCGAACTCCTCGGTCCGGACGCCGCAGTCGAGCCCTGTGAAGGCATTATCGAGCGCAGCTACGGCACCTTCGAAGAAGGCCCCCACGACGCCCTGCCCACCGACGTCTGGGATCCAGGTGAGGACTTAATCCCATTCGGAGGAGAAGGAAGCCAGGCACTGCAAGAGCGCATGGTAGACACCCTCACCAATATCATGGGCTCCGAGGGCATCGAAACCCTCCTAGCAGTAAGCCACGGCAGCGCCAGCCGCCAATTCATCAAGGCTGCAGCCCCAGAGGGCTTCGAGCTCCCAACAAAACTCCCCAACTGCGCCATCATGATCTTCGATTTCGATGGGCAAAAGCCACAAGCAGAAGGCGAACCTCATCAATGTAAGTTCACCCTCCAGCAAATAGTGGACCCCCAACAAAGTCATTAGCCTGAGCGAACAAGGTTTAGCAGACATCAACGTGGCGTTCCCAGTGTGCGGCGGAGGGGGCGGGCCTGAGGCATATTAAGGTTGCTGCTCTACAGTCCTGCTCACGACGGAGAGCACATTAAGTGCTCTCCTGTTCGTGCGGAACTCGCGACAACCTTAATATGCCTCAGGCCCGCCCCCTCCGCCGCACACTGGGAACGTGCCACGCACTTTACCTGCGTAAACAATGTGAGTGAAATATGAATCTCGATGGATACGCCCGCAGCCGTGTATACTAAACAGCTGTGTGTAACCAGGGGAGTATTCTGGCTGGACAAAATGCCTGCTTAATAGGGTTGTCAGGTAGTCCGGACGCAATACAAGGCTGGGGAGCACGTCGTGTAAGTAGTGGTCCTCTAGGGGCGTACGCTCGGTGGTGTACGCATTGTCCCAAGACCACGCGAGAGTTGGGATCATATCTTGATCAGCATGATTCTCGGCCGCAAGATTGGCATGACCCAGGTTTGGGACGAGGACGACAACGTCGTTCCCGTCACGGTCATCCAGGCTGGCCCCTGCGCTGTCTCGCAGGTTAAAACTCAGGCAACCGACGGCTATGACGCCGTCCAGATCGGTTTCGGCGACATCAAGGCCAAGAACGTGAATAAGCCCATGGCTGGTCACTTCGCCAAGGCCGGCGTCGAGCCTGTCCGCTTCCTTCGTGAGGTCCGCGTCGAGAACGGCGAGGAGCACAAGGTCGGCGAGGTCGTCACCGTCGCTGATTTCGCTGATGTCGAGAAGGTCGACGTCATCGGTACCTCCAAGGGTAAGGGCTTCCAGGGTCGCATCAAGCGCTGGGGTCAGCGCCGCGGTCCTATGACGCATGGTTCTCACTTCCAGCGTCACCCCGGTTCTATCGGTCAGTGCGCCTATCCTGCGCGCGTCCTCAAGGGCGTCAAGATGGCCGGTCACATGGGTAACGAGCGCGTTACCGTCAAGAACCTTTCCGTTGTCCGCATCGATGCCGAGCAGAACCTCATCTTGGTCAAGGGCGCTGTCCCGGGTGCCAAGAATGGTCTCGTCGCCATCCGTATGGCCTAAGGGCCCAGCCCATTTAGCCCAGCGTCATACCAAGGAGAACACTTAAATGGCAAAGTTTGAAGTAAAGAACAGCGAGGGCAAGAAGGTCGCCGAGGCCGAGCTCGCCGCTGAGGTGTACGGCATCGAGCCGAACATCCACGTTATGCACCACATCGTCAAGTGCCAGATGGCCTCTTGGCGTCAGGGCACCCAGTCTGCTAAGGGTCGCTCTGAGGTTTCCGGTGGCGGCAAGAAGCCTTGGCGTCAGAAGGGCACCGGCCGTGCCCGCCAGGGTTCCATCCGTGCTGCCCAGTGGCGTCACGGTGGCGTTGTCTTCGCCCCCAAGCCCCGTTCCTACGCTAAGCGTATGAACAACAAGGAGGTCAAGCTGGCTATGCGCTCCGCGCTGTCCGCCAAGCTGGCCGATGGCGAGCTCGTGCTCGTCGACGACTACGGCTTCGAGAAGCCTTCCACCAAGGCTGCCGTCGCCATGCTCAAGGCCCTCGGTCTTGAGGGCAAGCGTCTGACCATCATCGTTCGCGATGAGGACGTCAACGCCTACCTGTCGTTCCGCAACATTCCCAAGACGTTCATCATCACCGCTGACGAGGCCAACACCTACGATCTCGTCAACAATAACGCTGTGCTGATGCCCGCCGACATCGCCGCTCACTTCGGGGAGGTGCTTGCATAAATGACCGCCCACGAGATCATCATCCGTCCGATCGTGTCCGAGCGTTCCTTCTCCGGCATGGAGCTGAACAAGTACACGTTCGAGGTCGCCAAGGATGCTAACAAGTATCAGATCAAGGACGCTGTCGAGGAGATCTTCGGCGTCAAGGTCGTTCGCGTGAACACCCTGACGGTCAAGCCCAAGACCAAGCGCGTGCGCTATGTCGCCGGCAAGACCCGTTCTTGGAAGAAGGCCATCGTCACGCTGGCCGAGGGCGACACCATCGAGGTCTTTGGCAACCAGGCCTAAGACTCGCTGCTGTTGAGTGAGCTCATGCCTCCCAAATAGGGGAGGCGGGAGCTCAAGGTTTTGGGCGTATAAAATGGACACGCCCGGAACCGTGTATACGTCCGGTGTCATCGCACCCGAGGCAGAACCTCGAATCCCTGTCTGCGATGGCTAACGGATTCCTATTGAAAGGGATTGTAATGGCTGTAAAGCACCTTAAGCCGACCTCCGCTGGTAGGCGTTGGCAGACGATCTCCGACTTCTCCGAGATCACCTGCACCAAGCCCGAGAAGTCTCTTCTCGAGCCCCTGCCCAAGAAGGCCGGTCGTAACAACAACGGCCGCATCACCACCCGCCACCAGGGCGGCGGCGTGAAGCGTCGTTACCGCGTGATCGACTTCAAGCGCAACAAGGACGGCGTGCCCGCCAAGGTTGCCACGATCGAGTACGATCCGAACCGTTCCGCTCGCATCGCTCTGCTGCACTACGCTGACGGTGAGAAGCGCTACATCCTGGCCCCCAAGGGCCTCGAGGTCGGTCAGACCATCATGTCCGGTTCTGACGCCGACATCAAGCCGGGCAACGCTCTGCCCCTCGCCGACATCCCCGTCGGTACGCTCATCCACGCCGTCGAGTTCCAGCCGGGCAAGGGCGCTGCTATCGCCCGTTCCGCCGGTAACTCCTGCCAGCTGATGGGTAAGGAGGGCAAGTACGCCATCGTCCGTATGCCTTCCTCCGAGATGCGCCGCATCCTCGTTACCTGCCGCGCCACCGTCGGTGAGGTCGGCAACGCCGATCACTCCAACATCGTCATCGGCAAGGCCGGCCGTAAGCGTCACATGAACGTGCGCCCGACCGTCCGCGGTACCGTCATGAACCCTGTCGACCACCCGCACGGCGGTGGCGAGGGCAAGAACCACACCTCTGGTCGTCCCTCCGTTACCCCCTGGGGTAAGCCGACGAAGGGCCTTCGTACGCGCAAGAAGAAGAAGGTCTCGAACCAGCACATCATTCGTCGCCGTAAGAAGTAATTTCGGATACCGAGTTTTAGGAGAAAGCACTTATGAGCAGAAGTCTCAAAAAGGGCCCGTTCGTGGAGACTCGCCTTCTCTCGCGTATCACCGCGATGAACGAGGCTGGCAAGAAGGACGTCGTGAAGACCTGGTCCCGCGCGTCCACCATCTTCCCCGAGATGGTTGGTCACACCATCGCCGTCCACGACGGCCGCAAGCATGTGCCCGTGTATGTTACCGAGTCCATGGTTGGTCACAAGCTCGGCGAGTTCGCGCCGACTCGTACGTTCCGTGGCCACAAGGCCAAATAGGGGGTTAACCGTAAATGGCAACTAAGTCTATTGAAACTGAGGCCACCGAGGTTCGCGCCGTCGCTAAGTACGTGCGTGTTTCCCCCAGCAAGGCCCGCCTGGTGGTCGATCTGATCCGCCGCAAGCCTGTCGCTCAGGCCTTCGACATCCTCCACTTCTGCGACCGCGCCGTCGCCGTGGATGTCGAGAAGGTTCTCCGTTCCGCCGTTGCGAACGCCGAGAACAACAACGGTCTGCGTGCCGACAACCTGGTTGTCGCCGCTGCCTATGTTGACGAGGGTCCGACGCTTAAGCGCATCCGTCCCCGCGCCAAGGGTTCCGCTTCTCGCATTCTGAAGCGTACTTCCCACATCACCGTCGTCGTTGCTCCTCGAAAGGAGGCGTAAAGCTGTATGGGTCAGAAAGTCTACCCCACCGGCTTCCGTCTTGGCATCACCGAGAACTGGCGCTCCCGCTGGTTCGCAGAGAAGGATTACGCTAAGACCCTCGGTAACGATCTCGAGATCCGCAAGTACCTCGAGAAGCGTCTTTCCCGCGCAGCTGTCTCCCGTGTCGAGATCGAGCGCGCTGGTGACAAGGTGAAGGTCATCATCCTCACTGCTCGCCCCGGCGTTGTCATCGGTAAGAAGGGTGCCGAGATCGATACCCTCCGTACCGAGCTCGAGAAGGTCGCTGGCGTCTCCAAGGGCCAGCTCTCCGTCGACGTTGTCGAGATCAAGCGCCCCGAGCTTGACGCCAACCTCGTTGCTCAGTCTATCGCCGAGCAGCTCGAGGGCCGCGTTGCCTTCCGTCGCGCTATGCGCAAGGCTGTCCAGTCCGCCCGCAAGGCCGGCGCTAAGGGCATCCGTATCCAGTGCTCCGGTCGTCTCGGCGGTGCCGAGATGGGCCGTCGTGAGTGGTACCGTGAGGGTCGCGTGCCTCTGCACACCCTTCGTGCCAAGATCGACTACGGCACGGCTGTCGCCAGCACCACCATGGGCGCTTGCGGCGTGAAGGTCTGGATCTACCTGGGCGAGAAGCTCCCGGGCCAGCCTGTTCCCAACCCTGCACTCGAGGGCTCTTCCCGTCCTCGTCGTCGTAACTCCGAGAGGAGGGGTCAGTAGTGCTTGCCCCTAAGCGTATTCTTCACCGCAAGGTGCAGCGTGGCTCCATGAAGGGCCAGGCCAAGGGTAATACCGAGCTGCATTTCGGCGAGTTTGGTATCCAGGCTCTCGAGGCCCATTGGATCACCAACCGTCAGATCGAGGCCGCTCGTATTGCCATGACCCGCTACATGAAGCGTGGCGGTCGTGTCTACATCACGATCTTCCCCGATAAGCCCATCACCAAGAAGCCTGCCGAGACTCGCATGGGTTCTGGTAAGGGTAACCCCGAGGAGTGGGTGGCCGTCGTCAAGCCCGGCCGCATCATGTTCGAGGTCAAGGGCGTGCCCGAGGAGGTCGCTCGCGAGGCTCTGCGTCTTGCACAGCACAAGCTTCCCATCAAGACCAAGATTGTTGCTGCTAAGAACGCTGAGCAGCGCATCGAGAAGGAGATGGCTGAGGAGGCCGCTCTCGAGGCCAAGTGGGCTGCTGAGGACGCCGCCGCCGCCAAGGAGGAGAACTAATGAAGCCCGCAGAGATTCGTGAGCTCTCGGACGCTCAGCTCGTTGAGAAGCTGAAGGAAATGCGCGCCGAGCTCTTTAACCTTCGTTTCCAGATGGCCACCAGCCAGCTGGACAACACCGCTCGCGTCAACACCGTGAAGAAGGACATCGCTCGCGTCCTCACGGAGCAGCGCGCCCGCGAGATCGCAGCGGAGAAGTCCGCTGTCGCCGAGTAGGACCTAAGGAGAGAACATGACTGATTCGCGTAACTCGCGTAAGGTCCGTACGGGTGTCGTTACCTCCGTCTCCGGTGCCAAGACCATTGTTGTCACCATCACCGAGCGCAAGCGTCACCCCAAGTACGGCAAGATGATGACCAGCTCCAAGAAGCTGCACGCTCACGACGAGGAGTGCACGGCTGGCGTGGGCGACACCGTCCGCGTTATGGAGACCCGTCCTATGTCCAAGATGAAGCGTTGGCGCCTCATCGAGGTCGTCGAGCGCGCTAAATAAGCAGTCGCTCTTACGACTTGTACGTTTCCGAAGATGTGCGTATGCCTGGCTTGCATACCACGGGCCGCGTAAAGGCAGCGCACCTCTCTTCGGTTCTTAGTTCGGAGGAACATCTACCATGATTCAGATGCAAACCATGCTGAACGTCGCCGACAACTCCGGCGCTCGCAAGATTCGCTGCATCAAGGTGCTTGGCGGTTCCAAGCGTCGTTATGCAGGCATCGGCGATGTGTTCATCGGTGCTGTCCAGGAGGCTACCCCTGGCGCCAACGTCAAGAAGAAGGACGTTGTCCGTTGCGTCGTCGTTCGCACCGTTAAGGAGATCCGCCGCAAGGATGGCTCCTACATTCGCTTTGATGAGAACGCCTGCGTTGTCATCAACAACGATGGTTCGCCCGTCGGCACCCGTATCTTCGGGCCCGTCGCTCGCGAGCTTCGTGACAAGAAGTACATGAAGATCGTCTCGCTCGCTCCCGAGACCCTGTAGTTAGGGGAGATATATGTATATCAAGAAGGGCGATAAGGTCCAGGTTCTCTCTGGTAAGGATCGCGGCAAGCAGGGCGTTGTCCTGCGTGCTCTCCCTGCAGAGAACAAGGTCGTTGTCGAGGGCGTTTCGGTCGTCAAGAAGGCCGTCAAGCCCAACGCTGCCAACCAGCAGGGCGGCATCGTTTCGCAGGAGGCTCCCATCGATGCCTCCAACGTCAATCTCGTTTGCCCCGAGTGCGGTAAGGTTACCCGCGTCGGTCACGAGAAGGACGGCAAGAACAAGCTGCGCGTCTGCAAGAAGTGCGGCCACAAGTTCTAAGCTGCCCGCAACATCAAGTTGCTAGTAAAGGCCCGGATGTCCCACGGCACCCGGGCCTTTTTCTATCCCTACTCATTGGGGACAGACTTAAATGAGTGGCCGTTGATTGGCGGTCATTGGGGACAGACTTAAATGACTAGTCGTTGGGGACGTTCTTAAACGGCTAGTTGATGGGGACAGTCTTTAGATTTGTATATCTGGCCATCTGGGATAGGCTTCAACGAAAGCGGCACTTAGGGACTGTCCCTAGGTGCCGGCACATAGGGACGTTCCCTTTTTGCCGGCAGTTTGGGACGATCCTTTGATGTCTGATGCCCCCAGAGGGGTGAAGTAATACAGCTGGGTCTGTCTTTTAGGGCTTTGGTGTTCCGCCCCTTTATGTTTCACAAGGATCGTCGCATGCGCATTTACGCGCATAGCCTTGCGCGATAATGCGCATAGCCGCGCAAACATCTGCCAACTATGGCTAAATAATGACCGATAAGCAAATAAATACGCAAACACGAGCAGATACGCGCGCAATTGTGCGACTATAGGGTTGTTAGAAATGAAGGACTTCCGATGACTCAGGAGGCACATCATGGCAGATTCCAAACAGGCTCCGCTCGACGCCGAGGCAGCCGCAAAGGCGGCGTTTGCCTCGGTCCAGAATCAGCCGTTCCCAAACGACATCTTTACGGCTCCCGAGCTTTGCTGGGCAGTGATCGGGTGCGGTGTTATCGCCAACCAAATGGCCCAGTCCCTCGCGCTGGCCGGCCGCAAGCTTGCGGGCGTCGCCAACCGCACGCTGTCAAAGGCTCAAGCTTTTGCCGAGCAGTATGGCATCGAGAAGGTCTATGACACGGTCGAGGACCTCTATGCCGATCCGAACATTGACGCAGTCTATATCACCACGCCGCACAACACTCATATCACCTACCTGCGAGCCGCTCTGGCAGCTGGTAAGCACGTGCTCTGCGAAAAGGCCATTACCCTCAATTCCGCCGAGCTCGACGAGGCCCGCGCCATTGCCGACGAACATAACGTGATCCTCATGGACGCCACCACGGTGCTTCACATGCCCTTGTATCAGGAGCTGCGCCGCCGCATGGATGCCGGCGAGTTTGGCCGCATGAACCTCGCCCAACTCAATTTTGGTAGCTATAAGGAGTACGGCGACCTGACCAACCGCTTTTACAATCGCAACCTTGCCGGCGGCGCCATGCTCGACATTGGCGTGTATGCCCTGTCCGTCATGCGTCTCTTTATGGCAAGCCAGCCCGCTGAGGTCGTTTCGCTGGGCAACAACTGCGAGACTGGCGTTGACGTCGCGGGTGGCATCGTCTGCCGAAATGCCGAGCAGCAGCTGGGCGTCGTGAGCCTTACGCTCCACTCCAAGCAGCCCAAGCGCTCGGTCATCAGTTTCGACAAGTGCTATATCGAGGTCAACGAGTATCCGCGCGCCGACCATGCGACCATTGTGTGGACTGTTGACGGTCGCCGTGAGGAGGTCCACGCTGGCACCGAGGCCTACGCACTGTGCTACGAGATGGCCGACCTGGAGAAGGCCGTCGCCGGCGATGATTCGAAGCGCGAGCTTCTGGGCTATGCTTCCGATGTTATGGAGCTTATGACCAAGCTCCGCGCCGATTGGGGAGTCGTGTACCCCGAGGAGGAGTAAGCGATGCTTGCGGAAGATAGGCTCAACGCGATCGTGTCGATGGTGCAGCAGGCCGGCTCGGTTACCGTGCCTGAGCTTGCTGAAGCCCTGGGCGTGACGGCGTCTACCATTCGGCGCGACCTGCAGGCGCTCGACCGTGCACACCGTATCGCCAAGGTGCACGGAGGCGCGACGAGTCTGGAGCGTGCGCACGTGACGCGCGACCTGACGATCAGCGAGCGCAGTGATCTCCATAACGATGACAAGGAGCGCATCTGCGCCCGTGCGGCGGCGCTTGTGGAGCCCGAGAGCTTTGTGTACATCGATTCAGGTTCGACGACGCTTAGGCTCATCGAGCATCTTCCGCGCCTTGAGGGCGTCACCTATGTGACCGATTCTGTGCTCCATGCTCAGCACCTCGCTCTGCGCGGCATGCGCACCGTGGTGCTGGGCGGCGAGCTCAAACCCGAGACCGAGGCGCTCGTTGGCCCCGATGCCTTGGCAACCTTAGACCGCTACAACTTCAACTGTGGCTTTTGGGGCTCTAACGGCATTGCCGCCGAGCAGGGCTTCACGGCGCCCGATATCGAGGAAGCACAGGTCAAGCGTATCTCGATGCGCCATACCGCCAAACGCTTCGTAATCTCGGACGCCAGTAAATTTGGCATGGTGGCGCCCGTCAAGTTCGCGGACTTCCGCGACGCAACGATTATTACCGCAGGCGAGGTCCCCGCCAAGTACCGGGCAATGGGCAACGTCATCACGGTCTAACAGCGAGACAAGGCCAAAACCACCACGAAGGTGCCTGTCCCCATTGTGGTGGTTAGTAACGAAAACTGAGTAGTTTTCTCAATAGAAAAGCGGCAACGTCCATCACGGGCGTTGCCGCTTTCGTTGTCTGCCGGTTTGTCTAAGTCTGTAACAACTGGACCGTTAAAAGTGGGCTAGGTGTTACAGATTGAGATTTTCCCTTGAGGGGGATTCGAATGTCTCGATCTGTAACAGATAGACCGGAAAATGGGTTCTAACTGTTACAGATCGAGACGTTTTGGGACCGCGGCTGAGCCATTGCGGCAAAACCACCACAAAGGTGCCTGTCCCGATTGTGGTGGTTTAGGGCTCCCAGGGGCAGGGGGCTTCGATGTGGATGTGCTCGCCGGTTACGGGATGCGTGAAGGACACGCTGTGGGCGTGGAGCATCAGGCCGCAGGGGCGCGGCGTTCCGTACAGGTCGTCGCCAACCAGGGGATGATGCTCGCTTGCCAGGTGCACACGGATTTGGTGCTTGCGGCCGGTGAGCAACTCGACATCGATATACGAGCGCGTGGGCAGGCCACGACGGCTCTTAAGGCGTTTGAGCACCTTCACGCGCGTTTGAGACGGCTTGCCGCTGGCGCCGACGCGCATCTTTCGGCTGTCGTGACGGTCGCGGGCGATGGGCTTGTCGATGAGCTTTTCGTTCCAGTCGATCTTGCCCTCGGCGAGCGCCAGATAGTGCTTTTCGAAAGCGTGGTCGATGACCATCTGGTCAAAGGAGGGCTGCGTCTGCTTGTCGAGCGAAAACAGCACCACGCCGGTGGTGTCACGGTCCAAGCGGTTGAGCGGCTGCATGTCGGTCGCGGCAAAGCCGTCGCCCATCGCCAGCAGCAGGTCGCTGGCGTAGTCGGTGAGCGTGCGCTCGCCGGTGCCGTCGCCGTGGACGATCATGCCAGCGGGCTTGTCGATGGCCATGAGCCAGGCGTCGCAGTAGAGGACTTGAGGTTCTTCGTTCACGTGTAAGCCTTTCGGTTAGCTGATTCCCACAAACATGCAGCCCGAGGTCGCCCCGCGCAGGCGGGCGGCGGGCTTGCGGCCGGCTTGTGCCGCCTCGACGGCGCGACGGACGCGAGCGACGGCACGGCCAATCTCATCGGCCTCGAGCAAAGTTCCGTCGACCATGAAACGACGCACGCCGGCATCGAGCAGCTGAGGGACCTGCGGCGTGAGGTCGATGGGGTAGGCATCGTACAGGCGAGAGCGGCCGTGGATGTCGGTTCGGACGGGCATGACCTTTCCGTCGATATTCTTGAGCGAGAGCTTGCGGGCGCGCAGGCGGCAGTTGACGCAATCGTGGATGCAGCCGTTGGCAACCTGCAGAATGCAGTGCTCGCTTGTCATGACGCGCGGGCGGCCAAAGACGGTGATGCCCAGAGCCGCGGGCGCGGCGGCGCCGAGCGAGACAATCTCGTCGAGTGTGATCTCGGGCGAGAGCCAAAACGCACCGGCTCCGCGCTCGGCAAGCGCCTCCATGCAGGGCGTGTTGTGCACCGGCAGGCAAGAGCGAATCTCGGCCGTGGCGCCGGTCTGCGCGGCTACGGCGAGCTCGGAGATATTGCCGACGGCGACGGTGGCTCCGGCATTGATCCAGGGGTCGACGCGCTCGTGGTCAACAGCGCGGCAGACCTCGTCGAGTACGGGCACGATACCCTGCTCAAATGCATCGGCAGGGGAGAGTCCGACAGCATCGAGCGCATCGGTGGTCATGTAGATGCGCGTGGCGCCCTCGGCACGAGCCGCCTCGGCGGCTTCGAGTGTGGTGACGGCGGCGCAGATCTGCGGCTCATCGCGGTAATGCTCGGGCATGGCGCGCGTACATTTGTCGAGTACCGGCAGCTCGAGCGTTTTCGCGCGCTCCTCGTACGGCGCCAGAATGGCCTCCTCCAATGCTTTGCAGGCGGCGGCGCGCACCTTGTGCACGGCGGAGAAGCCCATGCCGCAGCCCTCATCGAGCGCCACATCAAAGCTCGCTGCCTCAAAGGGCGAGGAGCCCATGCGGCCCACATGCTCAACCAGGTCTGCCGCCTCGACGGCGCGGGTCTTGGCGGCCTCGACGGTAAAGCCCGTGGCCGTGGCCGCAAGCGAAGGATCATCGCAGCAGCTGAGTGTGACAGTAAACGGCTCACCCAGGCGCGCCACCACGGACACATCAACGGCGCGGCGGCGCAGCACATCGCGCTTGAGCGCGGCGCCGGCAGCGTCAATGGCGCGCTGGCTTCGAATCACGCGCACGCGGCAGCCCTCGGGCATGCTGCGGGGCACGCGGCATTCGATGATGTCGCCGGCGGCGGCATCATCAGCGGCAATGGTGGTCAGGAACTGGTCAAATTCGTTATCGTGGCGAAGCTCCAGCAGGTCGCCCTTGCCCACGGGCTCAAACAGCTCAATGCGGGCGATGGCAGCGCGGCGACGGCGGTCGTCGGGTTTGAGCCCGCGCACATCGCGGTTGGCCAGACGGCTGCCCAGCACCGTGCCTACGATCTGGCCGCGGTTGTTGGATCGCTCGTAACTCATCATCTCGTCGCCCGAGGTGCCGTCCTGATAGGCGTGCGTAAAGTCGCGGTTAAAGCAACGCTTGAGCTGGCGCTGGCGGGCGGCCTCCTCGTCCTTGGCCACGGTGGCTCCGGCCAGCATATCGTCAATTTCGTGACGGTACACATCGACGATGGAATACACGTAATCGGGGGCCTTCATGCGGCCCTCGAGCTTGAGCGATGCGGCGCCGGCGTCATACAGACGGCGAACAAGCTGCGAAGTGTTGGTGTCGCGCGGGCACAGTGCGCGCTCGCGACCGGCAGGGGAAAGCGCGCGGCCGTTCTCGTCGATCAGCTCGTAAGGCAGGCGACAGGGCTGAGCGCACATGCCGCGGTTGGCAGAGCGGCCCGCCATGGCAAAGCTCGAAAGCAGGCACAGGCCCGAGTAGCAAAAGCAGATGGCGCCATGGCTAAAGACCTCAAGGTCCACATCGGGCGCGGCGTCGTGGATGGTGGCGATCTCGTCAATGGAGAGCTCACGCGAGAGGGTCACACGGTCGGCGCCCTGCTCGCGACACCAAAGGGTTCCGCGGTCGTCGTGGATGTTCGCCTGGGTCGAGATATGCGTCTCGATGCCGGGCATCGTGCGCTTGACCTCAAAGAACAGGCCCCAGTCCTGGATAATGAAGGCGTCGGCGCCCAGCGTGGAGCAGCGATGGATGAGTTGCAGCGCATCGCCCATCTCGGACTGCTTGATGACAATGTTGACCGTGACGTAGACGCGCGACCCGGCTAGATGTGCGGCGCGGCAGGCTTGCTCAAAGGCCTCGTCGGTAAAGTTGGTGGCCTTGCGGCGGGCGTTGAAGCTGCCCATGCCGCAGTAGATGGCGTCTGCCCCGGCGGCGAGCGCGGCGGCAAAGGGCTCGGGCCCTCCGGCGGGCGCCAAAAGCTCGGGTCTGCGGTTGGTGGTTCGACTGGCGGTTGCGGTCATATCCTGCCTTTCAAAATGCTCAGATACTCAAAAGTATAGTGGCGCCGTTGCGGCAGGCTATGCCCGTGCTCCAAGCGGGATAAAGTCTTCAGCAGCTTGGACTGGCTGCTCCACATGAGAACCGTTCAGCGGTTCGGGGAGACCGTTGGGCGATAAAATATTCTCGCAAGCTGATAATATTCTTGCATCGCGCGGAAACCTTGAGTACTATCCCAATCAAGCGCGGTGTTCAGACCGAACTGTGCCTCCCGGTGCGAACGCCGCGCTCACGCTCTCTATCTGATCGTAAGGAGAAAAACATGAGCAAGACCGTCGTGTCTTCCGATAACGCACCCGCAGCCATCGGCCCGTATTCCCCTGGTATCCAGACCGGCAACATGGTGTTTCTGTCCGGCCAGCTGGGCATCGATCCCGCGACCGGCAAGATGCCCGAGGGCGTCGAGGCCCAGGCCAAGCAGTCCCTCGCCAACGTCGAGGCCCTGCTGACCGCTGCCGGCGCCACCTTTGCCGATGTCGTCAAGACCACGGTCTACCTGGCCGACATTGCCGACTTCACTGCCGTGAACGAGATCTACGCCTCCAAGTTCGAGGCCCCGTTCCCCGCGCGCAGCGCCTTCCAGGTTGCCGCCCTTCCGGCTGGCGGTCTGGTTGAGATCGAGGTCGTCGCCGCTCTCTAAGGCGTTGGCAACAACTAAACATGACATGCAAAAAGACCCTGCAGTGCGAGCTGCAGGGTCTTTTGTCAAGCGATGCGACAAAAATGATCCGTTTTCCTCCGCTCCCAAGGAATCAGCGGGTTAGCCTTCCTTGCGGACTTTTTGCAGGTAGCGGTAGACGCTGGGCTCCGAGATGCCCAGCGCGGTGGCGGCGCAGGCCACGGCTCCCTTGAGCATGAACACCCCGTTGCCGTTGAGGTGGCGAATGACGTCCACGCGGTCGCTCTGACCAAGCGACGCTACATCCAGCCCGCGCGCGCTCAGCAACTCGGTAATGCTGCGGTCGATGAGCTCCTGTGTAGACTCCGAAAGACTTTCGACTTCGATAGACGCAGGCTCCGCCTGCCTGGGCACAGCGTCGAAGCATGCCATGAGCTGCTGCGCCATGGCGTTGATGGAGCGCACGGTCGAGAGGTCGGTGTTGACGCAGAGCATACCGACGATCTCGTCATTCTCGCGGATAAAGTACGTCGCCGACTCCAGCGTCTTGCCACCGGCACCGCGCCCCTCGTAGCCCGTAATAAACGGCAGGTCGCGATACTTGGCGTCGTGCATGATCTTGAGTGCCAGATCGGTGGCGGGGCCGCCGACCTTGCGGCCGCTCACGATGCCGTTGCGAATATCGACGATGGCGTGGTCGGGATCCGAGAAATCGTGCAGCACGATTTCGCTGTTTTTGCCGAGTATCTGCTCCAGAAAATCGACCATCGGCAAAAAGCGGCGTACGGTCTCGTTCACGGGCAACTCCTTGGGGTGAAATCGGAAATGTTCATAACAATTTTTTCTCATGGTAACACGCTGCCCATCATCTCGTATATCCGCAGGTACATTGCGTAATACAGATGAGCGGTAGATATTTGGCGGTAAACGGTTGACCAAAAGAAAAGTTAGATGTTATTTTGACCAGACACTTTCCTGACCTGCGGAAATGCGTTATTTCAGCTGAAGAATAGTCTGATAACAAAAAATTATTATTGAGAATGAGAATCATCTTTAATACGATATGCAATGAAGGCACAACCTCAACCCCGCGCTGCGTCACAATAGAGCGTTAGATGCGAAAACAACTACTTCGAGGATTGGTGGTCAAATGACCCAGGAGACGGTTACGAACGGCACTGAAGCCCTGTTCACTCGTGAAGGCATGCCTCCCGTTAAGGAAATGATCCCGTGTGCCCTTCAGCACGTACTGGCTTCGTTTGCCGGTATCATCACCCCGGCGGTCATCATGGCCGGCGTCTACGGCTTTAATAGCCAGCAGAGCACCGACATCATCCAGGTCGCGCTCATTCTTTCGGCAATCGACACGGCCCTTCAGGCCTTCGCTCCCTTCCGTCGCATCGGCGGCGGCCTGCCCATCGTCATGGGCGTTTCGTTCGCGTTCCTCCCGGCCCTCCAGGCCATGGGTGCCTCGGGTTTTAGCTTTGGTGCGCTGCTGGGCGGCGAGATCGTCGGCGGCGCCGTCGCGGTCCTCTTTGGTCTGGCTTACAGCAAGATTAAGTGGCTATTCCCGCCCGTCGTGACCGGTACGGTCATCTTCTCCATTGGCGTCTCTCTCTATCCCACGGCTGTCAAGTATATGGCCGGCGGTATGGGTACGCCGCTGTGGGGCACCCCGCAGGCCTGGTGCGTCGCTCTTATCACCTTCGCCGTGGTCTTTGCGCTCGCCAACTTTGGCAAGGGCACGCTCAAGCTGGGATCCGTGTTCTTTGGCATGATCGTTGGCATGATCGTTTCGATCCCCTTTGGCATGATCGACTTCTCCAGCGTCGCCACCGCTCAGGTCTTCGCCCTTCCCAAGCTCATGCCCTACGCGCTCGAGTTTGATCCCGAGGTCTGCATTACCCTCGCTGTCGTGTTCCCCATGGTCGCCATCCAGGTTATCGGTGACGTTTCCGCCGCCTGCCTGGGCTCCATCGACCGTATGCCCACCGAGCGCGAGCTCTCCGGCGCTATTGTGTCCCAGGGCCTCACCTCTATGGTCGGCGGCCTGCTGGGCGGTCTTCCCACCAGCGCCCTTGGCCAGAACGTGGGCATCATCTGCTCCAACAAGGTCGTCAACAAGTGGGTCTTTGTGATCATCGCGGCCGTCTTTGCCATCGCCGGTCTGTTCCCGCAGCTCTCTGCCGTGCTCTCCGCCATCCCGCAGCCTGTCATCGGCGGCGCGACCGTCGGCGTCTTTGGCACCATCACCATGAACGGTGTGCGCATGTTCACCCGCGAGGGCCTCACGCAGCGCACCACCACCATCGTCGGCACCTCGGTCGTCTTTGGCCTGGGTATTTGGATGGCCAGCGGCTGCCTCGCCGGCGAGGGCATGCCCACCTGGGTGTCCACCGTCATCGGCTCCAACGCCGTGACCCCCACCGCCATCATGGCCATTGTCCTTAACCTGATCCTTCCGCAGACGCCGGTCGTGGCTCAGCACATCGATGCCGCCAAGGATGCCGCTGTGGATCTGGTCCTGCCCGAGAGCAAGAAGTAACCAATTCGGTGCTATTCGCTGGCGGACGCATCGCTTCGTCCGCCGGCGCCATGCGGCGCCAAGCCGCACTTCAAAGGGCTTGTCCCTTTGGTGAAGCGTTGACGGGAGAGGGCCCGTTTCCGGTGTAGGCCGGCGCTTCGCACTTCCGCCATGTCAGAGGTGTCAAACCCCGCCCCTGATGTTGAAGGGAGCATTTATGCTTCTGGTCGCTAACGGTTCCGTCTTTACCCGCAACGCTCAGACTCCGTTTATTCCCAACGGTGCGGTCGCCATTGACGGAGATACGATCGTCGAAGTGGGCCCCGAGCGCGAGCTCAAGGCCAAGTACCCGGATGCCGAGTACGTCGACGCCCAGGGCAACCTCATCATGCCCGGACTTATCAACTGCCACACCCACATCTACTCGGGTCTGGCCCGCGGCCTTGCCATTAAGGGCTGCAACCCCACCAACTTCCTGGAGAATCTTGAGCAGCAGTGGTGGAAGATTGACGACAACCTGACGCTCGACGGCACCAAGGCCAGCGCCTATGCCACGATTCTGGATTCCATCCGCGACGGCGTCACCACGATCTTCGATCACCACGCGAGCTTCTGCGAGATTCCGGGCAGCCTCTTTACCATTAAGGACGCCGCTCAGGAGCTGGGCATGCGTTCGTGCCTGTGCTACGAGGTTTCCGACCGCCGTGGCCAGGAAAAGTGCGATCAGGCTATTGCCGAGAACGCCGAGTTTGCCCAGTGGGCCGCCAAGGAGCGTCGCGATAACGACAACCACATGATCGCCGCAATGTTTGGCGGTCACGCCACCTTTACGCTGTCGGATGAGACCATGGATAAGATGGCCGAGGCCAACAACGGTCTGACCGGCTTCCACATCCACGTGTGCGAGGGCATGAACGATGTGTGGGATTCCCGCCTCAACCGCGGCGGCATCAGCCCCGTCGAGCGCCTGCTGCAACACAACCTGCTCGGCCCCGACACCATGCTGGGCCACTGCATCCACGTGACGCCCGCCGAGATGGATATCGTCAAGGAGTCCGGCACCTGGCTGGTTAACAACCCCGAATCCAATATGGGCAATGCCGTGGGCTGCGCCCCCGTGCTCGAATTCTTCCGCCGCGGCATCCCCGTGTGCATGGGCACCGACGCCTACACCCACGATATGCTCGAGAGCCTTAAGGTCTTCTTGATCATTCAGCGCCACAACGCCGCCATGCCCAACGTGGGCTGGTGCGAGGCCATGACCATGCTGTTCGAGAATAACGCCAAGATGGCCAGCAAGTACTTCGATCGCAAGCTCGGTGTGCTTGAGCCCGGCGCTGCCGCCGACGTCATCGTTATGGACTACAAGCCCTTTACGCCGCTGAGCGAGGAGAACATCGACGGCCACATGCTCTTTGGCATGATGGGCAAAAACTGCCGTACCACCATCATCAACGGCCGCGTCCTGTACAAGGATCGCGAGTTTGTCGGTATCGATGAGGAAAAGATTAACGCGTGGACCATGGCCGAGTCCAAGAAGCTCTGGAGCACGCTCAACGATCGCACCTACTAATTCACAAGTAGATTCGCGCGCGTCGGATGTTTCGCCACATCCGGCGCGCGCATAGGCGGCCTCCGCGGGGTCGCCGGCGCTGTGCTAGCGCTACACCGTATTTGCGCCCGCCGCGCGGTCTCGCCGGGCGTTACAGAGAGGAACTCATTATGAGCGACATCATGAGGCCGATCCCGTTTTCGCAGCTGATGAACTGGATCATCGAGGAGCACAAGACTCAGGGCGCCGTCTTTGGCGTGCGCAAGATGGTCACGACCAACCAGGAGGGCGCGCTTCCCATTTTTGACGAGCGCATCGAGACTCCGTTTGGCCCGGCCGCCGGTCCCAATACGCAGTTGGCCCAGAACATTGTGGCATCCTACGTGGCCGGTTCCCGCTTCTTTGAGCTCAAGACCGTTCAGGTTATGGACGGCGAGGAGCTCTCCAAGTGTGTCAACAAGCCCTGCATTGTGGCGCAGGACGAGTGCTACAACTGCGAGTGGTCGACCGAGCTCGAGGTTCCGCAGGCTTTTGCCGAGTACGTGAAGGCATGGTTTGCCTGCCACCTGATCGCTCGCGAGTACGGCCTGGGCAGCCCGGACGGCTTTGTCTTCAACATGTCCGTGGGTTATGACCTGGAGGGCATCAAGAGCCCCAAGGTCGACGCCTACATCGAGGGCATGAAGGACGCCAGCGGCTCCGACGTCTGGAACGAGTGCCGCGCATGGGCGCTCGCCAACCTGGACAAGTTTGAGCATGTCGACGCCGCGTTTGTCGAGTCCATCCCGGCACGCGTCTCCAACTCCATCACCGAGTCTACCCTGCACGGCTGCCCGCCCGCCGAGATCGAGCGCATCGCGACCTACCTCATCACCGAGAAGGGCCTCAACACCTACATCAAGTGCAACCCCACGCTGCTGGGCTATGAGTTTGCACGTCAGCGCCTCAACGAGCTGGGCTTTGACTACATCGTCTTCGACGATACGCACTTCCGCGAGGACCTGCAGTGGGCCGACGCCGTGCCCATGTTCGAGCGCCTGATTGCCCTGTGCGCCGAGCGCGGCCTGGAGTTTGGCGTCAAGCTCACCAACACCTTCCCCGTCGACGTGACGAGGAACGAGCTGCCTTCCACCGAGATGTACATGTCCGGCCGTTCGCTGTTCTCGCTGGCCATCGAGGCTGCCCGTCGCATTACCGAGCAGTTCGATGGCAAGCTGCGCATCAGCTACTCCGGCGGTGCTACGGTCTACAACATCCGCGCCCTGTACGATGCCGGCATTTGGCCCGTCACCCTGGCGACCGACGTGCTCAAGCCCGGTGGCTACGAGCGCTTTAGCCAGATGGCCGGCGAGTTTACCGACCTGGATGGCAAGCCGTTCGCGGGTGTCTCTCTCGAGGCTGTGACTGCGATCCAGACCGACTCACTCACCAACCCGCTCTACAAGAAGCCGCTGCGTCCGCTGCCCGACCGCAAGGTCGCCGGCAAGAGCCCTCTTTCCGATTGCTTTACCACGCCGTGCCGCACGAGCTGCCCCATCCAGCAGGATATTCCCGCCTACCTGGCGGCCGTTGACGAGGGCCGCTACGAGGACGCACTCAACATCATCATCGAGCGCAACGCCCTGCCGTTCATTACCGGCACCATCTGCCCGCATCCCTGCGGCCGTGCCTGCGAGCGTGCGTTCTACGAGCCCGAGGGCGCCCAGATTCGCGCCAGCAAGCTCAAGGCCGCCCGCGAGGCCATGACCGCCGTGCTGCCCAAGCTGCGCGCCCAGGCCATCGCCAACGACGGCGAGCGCAACGTTGCCGTTATCGGCGGCGGCCCGGCCGGCCTGGCGACGGCGTTCTTCCTGACGCGTGCCGGCGTGCCCGTCACCATCTTTGAGGCCCGCGATTCGCTCGGCGGCGTGGTCCGTCACGTGATTCCCGAGTTCCGTATCGCGAGCGACGATATCTCCCACGATGCCGAGCTCTGCCTAGCCTTTGGCGCCAAGGTGCAGCTCAACGCTCGCGTTGATTCCATTGACGAGCTCAAGGACCAGGGCTTTACCGACGTGGTCGTGGCCACCGGTGCCTGGATGCCCGGCTCTGCGGGCCTGGGCGAGGGCGCCGAGCTCGACGTGCTGGAGTTCCTCGAGGCCGCCAAGAAGGGCGAGAAGCTCGAGCTGGGCGAGGACGTCGTGGTCATTGGCGCCGGCAACACCGCCATGGACGCGGCCCGCGTGGCCAAGCGCCTGGCCGGCGTGAAGAACGTGCGCCTGGTCTACCGCCGCACCAAGAAGCAGATGCCCGCCGATGAGGAAGAGCTCGATCTTGCTCTTGCCGACGGCGTTGAGTTCTGCGAGCTGCTGGCACCTAAGGCACTCAACGGCGCCGTGCTGACCTGCGATGTTATGGAGCTTGGCGAGCCGGATGCAAGCGGCCGCCGCAGCCCCGTCGCCACGGGCGAGACTGTTGAGCTTCCCGCCACCACGGTGATCTGCGCCGTGGGCGAGGGCATCGACGCCAGCCTGTACGATGCCGCGGGCGTCGAGCACGACCGTCGCGGCCGCCTTGCCGCTACCTCCACCGGCGTCGAGGGCGTCTGGGCTGCGGGCGACTGCCGCCGCGGTCCTGCCACCGTGGTCGAGGCTATCGCCGATGCCGCCGAGGTCGCCCGTGCCATCGCCGACGTGGACTTTAACAAGTACGCCGACTGCAACGAGCAGGCCGGCCGCGAGGACACTTGCTACGAGCGCAAGGGGTCGCTGTGCCGCGACAAGCGCAACTGCACCAAGACCCGCTGTCTGGGCTGCGGCTCGGTGTGCGAGGTCTGCTGCGATGTGTGCCCCAACCGCGCCAACGTGGCAATTAAGGTGCCGGGCCTGGCCAAGCATCAGGTCGTCCATGTCGACGGCATGTGCAATGAGTGCGGCAACTGCGCCGTGTTCTGCCCTTACCAGGAGGGTCGTCCCTACAAGGACAAGCTCACCCTGTTCTGGAGCGAGGAGGACATGGAGAACTCCGAGAACGAGGGCTTCCTGGCCGTGGACGAGGACCACTTTAAGGTTCGCGTCGCCGGCACGGTCCGCACCGTCTCGGTCGATGCCGTCAACACCGGTCTTCCCGAGGCCGTCCGCCTGACCATCAGGGCTGTGCGCGACAACTATTCGTACCTTCTTAAGAAATAGGCGAGTCTCTTATGGCCAAATCCATTCAACATAACGTGGCCTACGTTGCCTGCGGAAGCGGTTGCGCCTCCGCAGGCGGCGACGCCCACTGCAGCGAAGGCTGCATTGGCTGTGGCGCCTGCGTCACGGCCTGCCCCCACGGCGCCATTGCGCTGGTCGATGGCATCGCCCGCGTGGACCGCTCCAAGTGCACGGGCTGTGGCCTGTGCAGCATGGCGTGCCCGCAGCGCGTGATTGCCTTCGTTCCCGGCTACCAGAACATCCTGGTGCGCTGCAACAACACCGATAAGGGCGCCATCGCCCGCAAGATCTGCGACACGAGCTGCATCGGTTGCGGCATGTGCGCCAAAAAGTGCCCTGCCGGCGCTATCCGCATCGAGGACAACTGCGCCCATATCGACGGCGCGGACTGCCTGTCGTGCGGCATGTGCGCCGTCATCTGCCCGCATGGCGCCATCCACGACCGCACCGGCATCGCCGCCGGCGTGTAGAAGGGAATCACCATGGCACAGGAATTCACTTTTACCGTTAACGGTGTCGAGCACACGACGACGGAGAATAAACCACTGCTGCGCTATCTGCGCGACGACCTGCACATTCACTCCGCCAAGGACGGCTGCTCCGAGGGCGCCTGCGGCACCTGCACCATCCATGTGGACGGTGCGGCCGTCAAGGCGTGCGTGCTGACCACCGCTCTTGCCGCCGGCCGCAACATCGTGACCGTCGAGGGCCTGCCCGAGGACGTGCGCGAGGCCTTTGTGTACGCCTTTGGCGCCGTGGGCGCCGTGCAGTGCGGTTTTTGCATTCCCGGCATGGTCATGGCGGGTGCGGCGCTCATCGCCGAGGACCCCGAGCCCACCGAGGAGCAGATCAAGTACGCCATTCGCGGTAACGTCTGTCGCTGCACCGGCTACAAAAAGATTATCGAGGGCATCTCGCTGGCCGCTGCGGTGCTCCGCGGCGAAAAGCAGATCGACGAGGACCTGGAGCGCGGCGATGACTACGGCGTGGGCAAGCGCGCCTTCCGTATTGACGTGCGCAAGAAGGTGCTCGGCGAGGGCAAGTATCCCGACGACATCGACGAGCTCGATCAGCCGGGCCTGACCTATGCCAGCGCCGTGCGCTCCAAGTATCCGCGCGCCCGCGTGCTCTCCATCGACACCTCCAAGGCCGAGGCCCTGCCCGGTGTGGTGGGCGTCCTGCGCGCCGAGGACGTGCCGGTCAACCAGGTCGGCCACCTTATCCAGGACTGGGACGTCATGATCGCTCAGGGCGATATCACCCGCTGCGTGGGCGATGCCATCGTGCTGGTGGTCGCCGAGGACGAGGCGACGCTCGAGAAGGCAAAGAAGCTCGTAAAGATTGACTACGAGCCGTTGGAGCCCGTGCGCAACATTGTGGAGGCCAGGGCCGCCGACGCCCCGCGCCTGCATGACAGCTTCTTTGCCTTTGGCAACACAGTGGAGCTCAAGGACAACGTGTGCCAGAGCCGTCATGTGACGCGCGGCGACGCCGCCAAGGCGCTGGCCGAAAGCGCGTTCACCGTGACGCAGCGCTTTACCACGCCCTTTACCGAGCATGCCTTCTTGGAGCCCGAGTGTGCCGTTGCCTTCCCGTACAAGAACGGCGTCAAGGTGCAGTCGACCGACCAGGGTGCCTACGATACGCGCAAAGAGTGCGCTCACATGTTTGGCTGGGATAGCGAGCCCGAGCGCGTGGTTGTAGAGACCATGCTCGTGGGTGGCGGCTTTGGCGGCAAGGAGGACGTGTCCATCCAGCACTTGGCCGCGCTCGCCGCCTATAAGTTCCAACGTCCTGTGAAGTGTAAGCTCACGCGTGCCGAGTCGCTCGCTTTCCATCCCAAGCGCCATGCCATGGACGGCACCTTTACGCTGGGCTGCGACGCCGAGGGCAACTTTACCGGCCTAGACTGCGAGATCAACTTTGACACCGGCGCCTACGCGTCGCTGTGCGGCCCGGTGCTCGAGCGCGCCTGTACGCATGCCGTCGGCCCCTACAAGTACCAGAACACCGACATCCGCGGCTTTGGCTACTACACCAACAACCCGCCCGCCGGTGCGTACCGCGGCTTTGGCGTTTGCCAGTCCGAGTTTGCGCTCGAGAGCCTGATCGACCTGCTGGCAGAGAAGGTCGGCCTGGATCCGTGGGAGATTCGCTACCGCAACGCCATCGAGCCGGGCGAGGTTTTGCCCAACGGTCAGATTGCCGACTGCTCCACGGCGCTGAAGGAGACACTGCTCGAGGTCAAGGATGCCTACTATGCGCATCCCGGACACGCCGGTATCGCCTGCGCCATGAAGAACGCCGGCGTGGGCGTTGGCCTGCCCGATGCCGGCCGCTGCAAGATTCGCATCGAGGACGGCGTGGCCGTGGTCTATGCCGCCACGTCCGACATCGGCCAAGGCTGCAACACCGTCTTTTTGCAGGACGTTGCCGAGGCATGCGGCCTGCCGCTTCGCTGCATCGCCAACGGCGAGTGCTCCACCGAGAACGCTCCCGACTCCGGCACCACGTCTGGCTCGCGTCAGACGGTCGTGACCGGCGAGGCCGTGCGCGGTGCCGCCTTCCTGCTGCGCGATGCCATGCTTGACATCGAGGCCGGCAAGCATGCACCCGATGCTCCTGTGAGCGCCCATGGTGATGGCATCAAGATCGAGTACGACGACGGTCGCGCCTATCAGCTGCACACACAGGAACTCGTCGCCGGCCAGGGTATGCATCCTCAAGATCCCGCTGCCGCCATCAAGGCGCTCGAGGGCTGCGAGTTTGGGTACGTGTACCTGGAGCCGACCGACAAGCTGGGCGCCGACGTTCCCAACCCCAAGAGCCACATCTGCTACGGCTTTGCCACGCATGTGGTCATTCTGGATGATGACGGTCGCGTGAGCGAGGTCTATGCCGCGCACGATTCCGGCAAGGTGGTCAATCCCATCTCCATCCAGGGTCAGATCGAAGGCGGCGTGCTCATGGGTATGGGCTATGCGCTTACCGAGGATTGGCCGCTCAAGGACTGCGTGCCCCAGGCAAGGTACGGCACGCTCGGACTGTTCCGTGCGCCCGAGATTCCGGATATCCACGCCATCTACGTGGAGAAGGATGAGCTGCTGCCCGTGGCATACGGCGGCAAGGGCATCGGCGAGATCGCAACAATCCCCACGGCGCCCGCCGTACAGAACGCCTATCGCGCATTTGACGGCAAGCTGCGTCCGGATCTGCCCATGGTGGATACGCCCTACAGCCGCGCTCGTCACCGCGGGTAGGGTAGAGCGCGGACGGCATTGCTGACGGGCAGTTCGCGCTCAGCATCAACTACATACGCTGCGCCTTTGGCCCCGGCTCCATCGCGAGTCGGGGCCTTTTGTTTGGAGCGCCTCCGCATACGGAAACTGCATCCCGGAATCCAGCCTCGGAACGGGATTAACTTTCCCAACGGGGCCGCATGCGGAAACTGCGTCCCGGAATCGTGCCTCAGAATGGGATGTGTTTTCCGCTGGCCGGCCGTTTGGAAAGTGCATCCCAGTTTGAGCGTTTATTCCGGGATGCGGTTTCCGCTGAAGGACTCAACCGGAAAGCACGACCCGTTCCGAGACCTGATTCCGGGACACGCTTTCCGCCAGGCCCGCCATCCGGAAAGTGCATCCCGTTTTGAGCGTCCAGGCTGGGCCGCGCTTTCCGTTGGCGTGGCCGTTGGGAAAACGCGGCCCAGATAGGGGGGATGCGATCCGGCGATGCACGGCCTAGCAGCTCCTACAGCTCCACGTCGTTGAGCCACGTCGGCAGCGCGGTCTGCCGGATGCCTGCCGTCTGCAGCTTTTTGGCGAGCATTCCTGCCGAGCGGACCTCGTTCATGTTAAAGCGCAGCAGAGGGTGGCCGTAGAGCGATAGGTGCGCCTCGCGCTGTCGTTCGGCAACGAGCGCCTCGGCGGTGGTGCGTCCGGCCAGCATGGTCTGGTCGGTATATTTGATGAGCCCGTCGAGCTCGCCCAGCGTGAGTTCCCGCGCCTGGCGCTCCCAGGCAAAGTCCGTTCGTATGGGCTTGGCCGAATCGAAGGGGTCCGTCAACTCGTATTGAAGCCAGTCGGGCGCAAAGCCCGTCTCGATCATGACGGCTCGGGCGACCGATTCCCCGCCGCTCTCGGCGCGGGCGTCGGCATATCGAAGCGTTGTGAGGGCGGTGCGAATCGCGCGACCATTGCGGGCAGTCGCTCGTTGCTCAACGGCCTCCATCAGCTGTTCCGGCGCAAGGCCGAGCTTTGAGATCGCCGAATCGGCAATGGGCATGCCGTCGGCAAAACCAGTTTGCAGCAGGCAATCTGTGGCCGTTTGGATGGGCGGCGTTACCGATATGCCGGCTCTGCGTATTGCTCCGGCCGGCTCAATCTGGTGTCGCTGAATATGTGCGCCCGGACGAGCCGACGGCTTTGTCGAGCTGCAAACATGCACGACATTCAGATGTCGCCACGAGACCTCGAGCCCCAGCAGGCAAGCTGCCGAAAACGAGCAGAACGTCCAATCGGGGTGGATGATCGCAAGGGCGCGAATAATCTCGCAATGACGCTGCGCCCGGTTGAGCTCATCCCAGCGCATTTTGCGCGCGAACAAACCCGGCATGGGGGAGACGACCGCGCTGCCGATGCGCCGAAGGAGCGCTTTTCGGATCGCCGCGCTCGGGGGAATCAGACAGCGCTCCTCTTGTTCGGCTTGGTTCAACAGCTGGTCGATGAGTTGGTCATTGCAATGGGTCATGAGCTACCGCCTTCTTTTGGGTAGCAAAAACGTACCAGCTGGAACTTGCCGCTCAGCTGACCAAAAGCTGACCAAAATCTAACCATGCAGGTAGATGACCTGCTTTTGGCGACATATTTCTTGTTTGAATCGGTGGGCGGTAATCGGCGACCGTGAACGGTAGCTGGATATGAAGTCTTGGTAAGTATCGGGACGTGTACTTTTCCGAAAAAGAGCAATCTATCTGCTGTTTTGTGTTTCTGGACCGCATATTTGAAGGCATGTGATAAGGGCGGCGGATCGTTGCATTGTATCTGCGGAAACTGTGTCCCGGAATTGCCACTCGGAATGGGACGTGCTTTCCGGATCAGCCCTCAAGCGGAAACTGTGTCCCGGAATCGAGCCTCGGGGTGGGACGCACTTTCCGGATGGCATGTTTGGCGGAAACTACGGCCCAGTTTTTGGCTCCAGAACGGGATACATTTTCCGGAACGGTCCACGTGCGGCGGTGTATCGCCCCTTTTCGTGCGCCGCTTGTCGAATTACGTTATAGCTAGCTATATTATAGGAAGGTATAATATAGCTAGCTATAACGCAAAGGAAGGATGGCCCTATGTTTATCGGAAGAACAGTGGAAATGTCCGAGCTCAATCGACTGTATGGCACGGGCTCCTTTGAAATGCCTGTGATTTACGGCCGCCGTCGTGTGGGTAAAACGCGCCTTATCACAGAGTTCATCCAAGGCAAGAAGGCTATTTACTTTCAAGCTCGTCGTACCAATGCGGAGGCAAACCTGCACGGCTTTAGCCAGGCGATACTTGCAGGCTCGGTTGGTGCTGCAGGCGTGTCGTTTCGTAGTTTTGACGAAGCGTTCGATGCATTGGCCACCATGGCTCGCACGGAACGTTTGGTTGTCGTGATTGACGAGTATCCCTATCTCGCCCAATCGAATCCCGAAATCAGCTCGTTGCTGCAAGATAAGATCGATCACCTGTACAAAGAGACCAAGCTCATGCTTATCCTGTGCGGGTCGTCGCTTTCGTTTATGGAAGAGCAGGTGCTGGGCTACGAGAGTCCGCTATACGGTAGGCGTACGGCCCAGTTTAAGATCATGCCGCTCGATTTTATGACGACCCTCGGCCTGTGGCAGAGCATGAGTCGCGAAGACGCTGCAGTTTGCTATGGCATGACGGGCGGCATTCCTGCATATATCGAGAAAGTCGATCCTGCCGCACCGCTCAAGGACAACATCAAACGTCTTTTTCTTACTCCTACGGGCTATCTCTTTGAGGAGCCGAGTAACCTGCTATTGCAAGAGTGCCGCAATCCCGAGCAATATGATGCGATTGTGCAGGCAATTGCCCAGGGGCGCTCGAAGATCTCGGAGATTGCGAGCTCCACGGGAATCCCTGCGAGCAACGTAAAGAGCTATGTGGATAAGCTGGCGTCGCTTGGGATTGTCGAGCGCGAGCTGCCCCTAAACGAGACGAGCAATAAGCGAGCCGTGTATCTGCTGAGCGACCAGATGTTTAGGTTCTGGTACAAGTTTGTTCCGCAGAACATCGGGCTGATTCAAAACGATATGGCCGAGATGGCGTATAAGCGCATTGAGCCGCACGTATCGGATTACATGGGTACGGTCTTTGAGCTTATATGCAGGCAATACGTGTACGAACTTGCGCGGGCGGGCCAGCTCGATGTGGTTCCGGCGAGCGTCGGGCGCTGGTGGGGGACGGATAATCGCACGCATACGCAGGAAGAAATCGACTTGATTGTTGACGATGGCGAGGGCACTGCGCTGTTTGCGGAGTGCAAATGGCGCAATGAACCGGTGGGCGAAGACATGCTGCAAAAGCTCGTGCACCGAAGCGAGCTCTTTAGGCGGCAGCATAAAAGCTACGTGATCTTCTCGAAGCGTGGCTTTACGCAAGGATGCCAGGAAGCCGCAGAGAGCAGGGGAGACGTCAAGCTGATTTCGTTTGCCGAGATGTGCGAGCGGAGATAACCAAGCGCTCTGATGCGATGCTCGGAATGGGTCGCGCTAAGGATGCCAAGCGTAAAACCTTCAATGAAAATGGCGTAAAAACTACATCTGTCATGGCGTAAAAACTACATTGAAAGTAGCGTAAAATCAGCATTGAGAATGGCGTAATTTCGCATATCGCGTGATAGAGAGGGACGGCCGTCTGTGGATGCACCAAAGAGATTGACCCAAAAGGGATATAGGCCCCGGCTCATAGAGGAGCGCCTCGACACCCTTATGCGGGCGTTTGGCTGTGTGGAGATCAACGGCCCCAAATGGTGCGGCAAGACCTGGACGGCGCTCTCTCGCTCGGCGAGCGTCTCCAGGCTCGATGAGCCTGCGCAGCGTGCGGCGGCAGAGGTCGACCCAAGCCTGGCGCTCATCGGCGATGCGCCACACCTGGTCGATGAATGGCAGGAGGTGCCCGAGGTTTGGGATGCCGCCCGGCGTTTCGTGGACGCGAGCGGCAACGAACGGGGGACACTTTTGCTCACGGGCTCGACCGCGCTCAAAAGCGAGGAGCGCAGCCATGTTCGTCATTCCGGCACGGGTAGGATCGCCCGTCTGTCAATGCGCCCCATGGCCCTGTGTGAGTCGGGCGACGGCGAGCCGCTCGTGTCACTGGCAAGCCTCTTTAAGGGCGAGGATTTTGCCCCTCAGCGTCGCGAGAGCACGGTGGATGACGTCGCCCGCTGGTGCTGCAGGGGCGGTTGGCCTGCAAATCTTGGGCTTTCGGAAGATCTTGCGCGAGAGACGGCAAGCCAGTACGTGCACTCGGTGCTCGACGTCAACGTGCTGGACGAGGGTATGTCGCCCGAGCTTGCACACGGCCTTTTGCGAGCTCTTGCCATGAACGAGAGCCAGGCTGTCACGTACAAGACGCTCGTAAAGGACGCCTCGTACGGTGAGGCGGGCCCCGACGAGAGGACCATCGCTGCGTACTTGGACCTCTTCAACAGGCTCAAGCTGACCGAGGACCTGTGCGGATGGGAGCCGCCCATGCGCTCGAAGGCCCGCGTTCGCGTGCGCCCCAAGCGCTACTTCTGTGACCCGTCACTTGCGGCGGCGTTGCTGGGGGCTACCCCTGAGCGGCTGCTTGGCGATATGCAAACGCTGGGGATGCTCTTTGAGAATCTCGTCCTGCGCGACATGCGCGTGTTCCTTTCCACCTACGGCGGTGTCGACAACAGTGTCCATTATTTCCGAGATGAGAAGGGCCTTGAGGTCGATCTGATCGTTGAGCACGACGGGCGCTGGGGAGCCATCGAGGTCAAGCTGAGTGATGCGAAAGCAGACGATGGAGCGAGAAATCTCAAGGCGCTGGAGAGGAAAGCGCTCTCCAATCCTGCCGCCCAGAATGCCGCGCCGGCGTTTTTGGCGGTCGTGGTTGGAAAGGGGAGTATTGCCTACACACGCGACGACGGCGTGGCGGTGATTCCCATGGCGGCACTTGGGGCGTAGTGGTTTTGCGGGCGTGCCGTGCTTCCTTTACCGAAAATCCATTTGGTAAACCAGATGCTCGCGGATAGAATAAAGTTGACGGCAGCCCAAGGGTGATAGCTGGGCAGCGCTGTTGCTTGGTCAAGAGGTCAGTGCCTTAATGGCAGCGACTTGTTATGCTTCGAATGCTGCTTGAGTGCCTCGGAAAGTTCGATAAGCGCCGTGAAGAGCGAGACCAAAGCAACCAAGAGCTCTACGAGCTCTGATGGGCCCGGGATGACCGCTGATTCAAGTCACCGGGCCCAAATCTTTTTCATGCATTTGAATAGAGCGGGCGATTCTCTTGGGGCCGTCTGCATGGCGTGCGACCAGCGCATGGTATTGCGCCCCGCTTTCATGTCCGCACGGGCGCCTATCCTTACGGCAATGTAGCCGCCTATGTAGCAAGCGGCAGTTGACGGAGAAAGGCCCTAACCGTGTCAGCTGAAAAGATGCCGTGTATCTCGGCTATCGATACGACGAACTTTGCGCGCCAGATTGTGCTGGACTTTGAGTTTGCGCCGGTGCCAAAGCAGCGCCAGCGCCGTGGGCTGCGCAATGAGATTATCGAGGTCGGCGCCGTTAAGCTCGATTACCACGGCAACGTTATGGGCGAGTTCTCGCAGTTTGTGCAGACGGAATTTACCGAAGGCGTTGCGTATCCCGTCCGCGAGCTCACGGGGATATCGGCCGTGGACACCGCGATGGCCGATCCGCTCTACATGGTGATAAAAAGGCTCAGCGATTGGATCGGTCGCTACTCCGCCCAGGTGGTCTGTTGGAGCGGTGCGGACCGTCGGCAGCTTTTGACCGAGTGCCAGGCAAAGCACATCGACCTTTCCACATTTCCTACGGACTGGGCCGACCTGCAGGCGTTTTACACCTCGATCATGGACGTTGGCAGCCACGGGCGCGTCTCGTTGGGCGACGCGGCAACGTGGTTCGGCATCGAGTTTGACGAGTCGACGGGCCATGCCCACAGCGCCCTAGCCGATGCGCGCGTGACCGCCAAGCTGCTCAAGCAGGTGATGGACGGGGACTATCACGTGAGTCCGCGCGCCCAAGAAGTCCGCCAACGTTGGGGGATGGGCGAGCGGGCCCAGACACGCCTCTCTAGCAAGTGCCCCGAGCTGGGCGACCTGCTGCTGAAGCTGAAGGCGGAGGGGAGGTAGGGGGACGCCCTCCGCCTATGCTGGCGCGGCATCTTATTGCCTAGCAGTTCCTGATGTTGGCAAATGGCTTCCACAGTGGCCAATCGCGATCAGCTGCGCCTCATCATCAAAGCAAAAGTGCAGACGGAATGGATTGCGGCAGTTGCGACCGTCGCCCTTGACGTGCGGCAAGATGCAAATCTGGTTGCCCTTGTAAATGCGCTGGCGAAGCTGCATAAGTTCGAAGCCGATTGTGTCGGTTAACTTTGCTGGCTTTCTTTGCGCCATTCATGGGCATCCCAGAGGTATTCGACTAGCGTCGCCGAACTTCCTACAGCAAGTTTTGCGTGTCTTATGGTCAGTCCTTTATAGCTGTCGGCTTTGCCGTGACCTGTTCCATATGGGTTGCGCAGCTCGGCAATACCGCCGGCGATGTTGCCGAGGCTACTGAGGATGCGCTTTATGGTCCCTCCCGCCGGGAGGTCGGCGTTAATGTCGTCTGTCTCAATGCCGAGGCACTTCATCGTTTCCTTGACAAGCTGCGATACGCCCCAATTGCCCCCATAGTCTCTGCTGTTTTCTTCAAGGATTGTTTTGCAACAACTTTCGATCAGTTCCTTGGACTTACCAATTGCTTCAGTTGGATTGGTCTCTCGCGATGAAAAGAGAGCATCGATTTGTTGACGCATGTAGTCGCTCGTGAAATGGGTCTCAAGTTCCTCACGTTGGGCGAGAACGGAGACGCCTGCTCGTTCTCGCCTCGCAACGGGCTTGCACTTTTCATAAAGAAAATGATGGTTCTTAGCGTCGCGAGCTGTGGAAGTGCCATCCATTTCGCTGGCGTATTCAGGCTGTGCCTCATAGTAATCAAACAGGTCGCATAGCAACTTTGTTCCGCTTACATCAGATTCTTCTTCGATGTACTTGGTGAGAGATCTACCTTTCGATAGGCCGTAATGAGCGCAAAGCGCAACGCCAATGCTGCTTTTAGTAAAAGTGTCGAAGGAGCTTGTTGTGAAATTAAGAACATAGCCGCCACGGTTGAAGAGTCTGAGAAACAACCCTTTTTCAATTTCGGTCATAGCCATTTTTTCTCGCCTTGCAAAACACCTGATACTTCTTGATGAGGCATTATAAGGAGACGATGCAAACTTTCCTAGAGTGGGCGTCATCGCCCGTTGAATCGTGTCCAAGATTATCTGAACGGAAAGCTATTATGTGCAATTCTGGTAGCTCTCTTTTGAACAGCTGTCTTCGCTTGCCCAGATGGGGTCATACGCCTTGAAGCGGTTCCCCTCTGCCTCCCAACATCTCGGGAACCGTAATTGATTCATTATGGTTCCACTTCAACGATTGCCGCGCATGTCGCTGCGCGCTCAATGCAGTTCTTTTATGATGCTTTGTATTGCGTTCTCCTACACACGCTTTAATCTGCGCAAATAATGGTCTTGCTCCATTTTATTGGAGACAATTGCATTGCCTGCCTATCTGCACCAGACGGCTATTTCCCTTTCGCCCTTTGCTAGAATCGTAAGCACATTTGTATTGCATCGTGCAATCGCGGAGGTTCCCATGAAGTACGCCGACCTTATCGACGGAGAAGCCACCCCGAGCGAGCTCAGAAGCTTCCTCGTGGACGGCGAGAACGTGGCGGTAACCATCCGCATCCCCAAGAACATGCGCGATGCCGCCAAGGAGGCGGCCGCTCTCAATGGCGTCAGCTTCACGTCCCTCGTGAAGACGAGCCTCATTGAGTATCTGTCCAAGAAGGAGAACTAACGATGGCGGACATCCGCAAGCTTGAGAACGAGCTCTGGGAGGCAGCAGACGAATTACGTGCCAACTCCAAGCTGACGAGCCAGCAGTACTGCATGCCGGTTCTGGGCCTCATCTTCCTGCGCTATGCATGGGGTCGTTTCAAGCGCGCCGACGAGCAGATCGAAGCTGAGCGTGCCGCTATCACGGGTCGCAAACCGCCCAAGCAGGCAGCGGACTACTCCGCCAAAGGCGCGATGTTCATCCCCGAGGAGGCCCGCTATGACTACTTGCTCAACCTGCCCGATGGTGCCGACATCGGCAAAGCGGTCAACGAAGCCATGGCAAGTATCGCTGCCATTAACCCCTCGCTCGCGGGCGTCCTTCCTGACACCTACGCTGACCTTGGCAATGACCTGTTGCGCAGCGTTATCCGCGTCTTCAACAACCCTGCCCTCGACGAGGAGGGCGATGATATCATCGGCCGCATCTACGAGTACTTCCTCGGCAAGTTTGCTCCAGCGGTGGCAAGCGACGACGGCGTCTTCTTTACGCCCAAGTCGCTCGTCCGCATGATCATGAACGTCATCGAGCCCTCGCGTGGCAAGATGCTCGATCCTGCTTGCGGCTCGGGTGGCATGTTCGTTTCCGCCAGCGACTACGTGCGCGAGCAGGGTGACAACCCCGCTGAGACCATGATGTTCTACGGACAGGAGAAGGTCGACTACAACGCCAAGCTTTGTCTCATGAACATGGCTGTTCACGGCATGCAGGGCAACATCAAGTCGGGCGATGACGCCAACACCTTCTACAACGATGCGCACGCGCTCGACGGCAAGTGTGACTTTGTGGCCGCCAACCCGCCCTTTAACGTGGATAAGGTGAAGCACGCAAAGGCTCTGGACGCCGGTCGCCTGCCGCTTGGCGCACCGAAGTCGAACAAGAAGAAAGAAGTGTCCGCAAGCGGTGCCAACTATCTCTGGATTAATTACTTCTACTCCTACCTCAAGGACACGGGCCGCGCGGGTTTCGTCATGGCGTCCTCCGCTACCGATTCCAACGCCGAGCGCGTCCAACGTCGCAAACTCGTGGAGACCGGCCACGTGGACGTGATGCTCTACGTTGGCAACAACTTCTTCTACACCAAGAGCCTGCCGTGTACGCTGTGGTTCTTCGACAAGGGCAAGCCCGAGGCGCTGCGCGACAAGGTCTTGTTCATCGACGCCCAGCGCTACCACACCGCCGTCTCCACGACGCTTAACGAGTGGACGCCTTGGCAACTCAAGAACCTCTCGGCCATCGTCTGGCTCTATCGCGGCGAGGCGAGCAAGTACCACGATCTCATCGAGGCGTACAAGGACCGTGCGATCGAGATTGCTACGCTGTTTGGCGGCGAGGTGGCAGAGAAGCTCTTGGGTATCGGCGGTGGCGAGGACTTCTCCGCCGCGCACGAGGCGATGCTCGCTGCCATCGAGGGGCAGAAGGCCGCGGCCAAGGCCGAGGTCGATGCCCTGCCCAAGCGCGAGCAGAAGAAGCGCCGTGAGGCCCTTACTGAGGTGACGGCGCGGATGGAGTCCGCGGCTACTGAGATCGGCGAGGCCGTCTGGCTTGTCGAGAAGTTCGGCGAGGGCGAGTACGCGGATGTGCCGGGGCTGTGCAAGGTGGCCACGCGTAATGAGATTCAGGGCGACCAGCCTGCCGAGAAGAGCTCTTGGAGCCTGACGCCGGGTGCCTACGTGGGCGTGCCTCCTGTAGAGGACGACGGCGTGGACTTCCATGAGCGCATGGCCGAGATTCACTCGGAGTTGCTGGAGCTGCAGAAGCAGGGTAACGACCTCATGGCCACTATCGACCGCAACTTCCAGGAGCTGGGACTATGAGCTGCAAACTAAATGATGTCTGCGAGCTGATCGTCGATTGCCCACATTCAACAGAGCCTGACGAGGGCGAGGGATATCCGATTATTCGCACTCCAAACATCGGAGTCGGCTACCTTGATCTCGAGGGTGTTCAACGAGTTTCCAAGGCTGCATACGATAGGCGAAATATTCGCGCCGTTCCACGTCCGAATGATTTGATACTCGCCAGGGAGGCTCCTGCTGGCAATGTTGGCATCATTAGAGAGGGCATGGAGGTGTGCCTCGGGCAAAGAACCGTTCTCATTCGCCCTAAAGCCGAGAAGGTTAGCCCTCTATTCTTGAACTACTATCTCAATGCTCCGAAGCAGAGACATGCGCTGCTTAGCAACTCAAACGGAGCAACTGTCTCCCACGTCAACATGCCGATTATTCGCAACCTGGTAATTGGGCTTCCTGACCGTGAGACCCAAGATCGCATTGCTGACGTGCTCTCTGCTTATGACGAGCTAATCGAGAATAACCGCAGGCAGATCAAGCTCCTGGAGGAGGCCGCCCAGCGCCTCTACAAGGAGTGGTTCATCGACCTCAAGTTCCCCGGTCACGAGACCACGCCCATTGTCGATGGTCTTCCTGAGGGGTGGCGTATGGGCTGTCTTGGTGAATGCTGTGCTCTTATCAAAACGATATCGAAACAAGATGAACGCACGGGCAATGAGCTATATATCGGACTTGAGCATATGCCAAAGGACTCTATATGCCTTCGCGCCCATGGCGTTGCCGCCGACGTTGTCGGGAATAAAACCGAATTTAGAAAGGGCGATGTCCTGTTTGGGAAAATTCGACCGTACTTCCATAAGGTTGGATTTGCGCAATTTGATGGGGTCACTTCAACCGATGCGATTGTCATGCGGGCGGTTGAAGGCAAACAGGCGTTCCTGCTCGCGGTTGCATCTTCCGATGAGTTTGTCTCCTATGCAACTGCTACCAGTAAAACCGGGACGAAAATGCCCCGTGCCGATTGGGCCGCAATGAAGTCCTATCAGGTCCCTATTCCTTCCGCCGATGTTGCTTCTCGTTTCGAAAACATTTGCGAATCGTTCCTTTCGGCTATTGCGCAGTGCAGCAGTCTGATTGTTGCTGCTCGCGAGGCGCGCGACCGCTTGCTTCCCAAACTTATGTCTGGGGAAATCGAGGTGTAGCGATGGAGTGCGAAAAGACGTTCCAGATACATCTCGACCCTGCTCTTATCGAGCGGTTCCATGACTTGCTCGGAAGACATGAACATATTTCGGAGCAGATTTCGTTTGTGGAAAAGGCTTTCGAGAAGAAGAAATTTCGGGGCCTTCCCGCATGGGATTGCATCTGCTCGTGCGAGCACAGGATTCGTGATACGGTCGCTTACCTGAATGAACAGGTACTTGGGACGGCTACGTATGAGTACGGGAGCGCGTTCGACTTTATTAACTTCATCAACAATGCCGCTACCGTGATTGATTGTGTTGATATGCTCGCAAGAATTTTTGGAGTTGACCTCTCCGAGGAGAATGACCGCACCGGAGCGTTCTCCCAGCTTGGTAGGAACGGGAAGGGCACAGACCAAAAATATTTCAGGTTCATTCGTTCCCTTTGCGCGGTTCATCCAGTGGAGACAAGTCGCTATGCCGGTGAGTACCAAAGTTCGGGGCTCGTTACCTGCCCGTACATCACATGGGTAAAGGAGCCAATTTTCAAGACAATGTGGGATTGCGACTTGCACGCCCATGCGTTCACGAATGCGCCCAACAGCTGGGGCGATGACGTTTGTATCCATATGGACCAGGTCTTTGACTATATCGAGTTTCGTTATGGATTGCTGGAAAAGGTCATCGAGGGTCTCGGACGCTTTCAGCGGGAGGCCATTGCTAGGTTTTGCTCTATCCCGGTTCCCGACAGGGGAGGGAACGAGACGGAGGGGGAATTTATTGATCGCTTGAAGAGTGCCGAGCTTGAGCGCTTTGGCTCCAGTAACGACTTCATTTACGACTTCGCCAAGAAGGCAGTGTCTTTCGTCCCTTCGAACGAGGTAAACCTTTCGGCTGCCCGCCGTTATGCGGAGGCGTGGCGTCATGCCTTGGGGCTGCAGCTCAACATACTTCGTGACATGTCGAGGGAAGGTCTGGAACATGCCGGTATCGAAGGCGATGAAACGGACTGGATTCTGTTTGAGCACCTGCTTTTCTCTCATTCGGGTGCCCAGGAGCTGAGGGGGTTCGAATACAACCTCGAGAAGATCCATTATCTCGACGGCGAGTATGGTCCAAGTGACGCGAATTGGGGGCGCATCAAACTCCGCGAGATGGACGACGTTCTCGGCAGGCGAGTCGTTTTCGACTATGAGAGCGACAGCGACGATGAGCTGTACATGCTTTCGCGCATCGCCCTGTACGAAATCGCCCTCATGCACCCGTGCGAGATCAATGACGCGATCCCGCTTGATTTGAAATACCGTCCGGCAGACGCCATGACACGAGATGGAGGAAGGCTATGACCAGCCGTTACTCCGAAGAGGAGGCTGTCCAGAAGCCCGCGGGCGAGCTGCTTCGTCGCATGGGGTGGGACGTCCATTACTGCTTCGACGATGAGGTTCTCGGCCCCTGTGGCACGCTGGGTCGTGACTCCTATAAGGACGTCCTTCTCAAACGCGACCTCATGAACGCGTTGGTTGAGCTGAACGAACACCTTGCCGAGGCGGAATGCGCCGAGGCCGTGGCGACCTTGGAGCAAGTCTTCGTCGGCGATTCGCTGCTTCAGGCCAACGAGGCAAAGTATAAGATGCTTCGCGATGGCATACCGGTGAAGAAGGTCCAGCCCGATGGCTCCATGCGTACTGAGCTCGCGCGGGCTTTCGACTTTGAGCATCCAAAGTTGAACCGCTTCGTGGCGGCAGAGGAACTGTGGGTGAAGGGCCCCATGCATCGACGCCGCTGCGACCTCGTAGGCTTCGTCAACGGTGTGCCACTGCTGTTCGTCGAATTCAAGCGCCACGACAAGGACGTGCTGCGCGCGTACGAGGACAACTACACCGACTACCAGGATACCATTCCCCAGATTTTCTACTACAACGCCTTTGTGATGCTCTCCAACGGGCTGGAGTCCAAAATCGGAACGCTGGGCAGCTCCTACGAGTTCTTCGGCGAGTGGAAGCGCCTGAGCGAGGAGGACACCGGCAGCGTTGCGCTCGAGACCATGTTGAGGGGTGTGTGTAACAAAGAAACGCTGTTAGACCTCTTCCAGAACTTCATTCTGTTCGACCACTTCGACTCGCCTGCCGCCAAGATCCTTGCGCGCAACCACCAGTACCTGGGCGTGAACGAGGCCGTGCGTGCCTACTCTGAGCGCGAGCTGCGCGACGGAAAACTCGGCGTCTTCTGGCACACGCAGGGCTCGGGCAAGAGCTACTCGATGGTGTTCCTGGCTGAGAAGATCCGCCGAACGCAGCCGGGCTCGCCGACCTTCCTGGTCCTCACCGATCGCGACGAGCTCAACAAACAGATTAGCGAAACGTTCGAGAGCTGCGAGTGTCTGGCGGGCGTTCCCGCCGAGCGCTGCCGCGCCACGAGCGGGAAGGACCTTGCGGAGAAGCTCAAGGGCAACCCGAGCTACATCTTCTCGCTTATCCAGAAGTTCAACCAGCCTGACGCGGAGCCCATCGTACCGGACCACGATATCGTCGTGCTCTCTGACGAGGCGCACCGGTCAAACAACGGCATCTTCGCCGAGAACATGATGAAGCTACTGCCAACGGCTTCGCGTCTTGGCTTTACCGGCACGCCACTTCTTGCCTACGACAACCTAACTGCCAGGACCTTCGGCGGCTACGTTTCAGTCTACGACTTCAAGCGCGCCGTCGAGGACGGAGCTACAGTGCCGCTGTTCTACGAGAACCGTAGTGACCAGCTTGGCATCGAGAATCCGGAGATCAACGACGAGCTGCTCCAGGCCGTGGAAGACGCCGACCTTAACGCCGACCAGACCGAGAAGGTGCAGGCCCAGCTCAACCACGGGGTCCATATCATCATGGCCGAGCCACGCCTGAGAGCCGTGGCACGCGACTTCGTTTCCCATTACACGAACATCTGGGAGTCGGGCAAGGCCATGTTCATCTGCGTGAATAAGGTCACCTGCGTGATGATGTACAACTACGTGCAGGAGTATTGGACCGAGGCGCTCGACGAGGAGCGCGCAAGGCTCGTCGGCATGGACCAACAACAGGCCATGGAGCAGCGTCGCAAAATCGCCTGGATGGAATCCACCGAGATGGCGGTCGTGGTGAGCCAGGAGCAGAACGAGATCGACCGCTTCCGCAAGTGGGGGCTCGACATAGCGTCGCATCGCCAGAAGATGGAGGAGCGCCAGCTAGACGATGAGTTCAAGGATGCCGACAACCCTTTCCGCATCGTCTTCGTATGTGCCATGTGGCTTACCGGCTTCGACGTGAAGTCGCTCTCGGCCATGTACTTCGACAAGCCACTCAAAGCTCACAGCCTCATGCAGGCCATCGCGCGCGCCAACCGCGTGAGCAAGGGTAAGAGCAACGGCCTCATTATCGACTACGTCGGCGTCGTGAAGGCGTTGAGGAAAGCCCTGGCCGACTACACCGAGAACCCTGGCGACGGAGGCGGAGTCGACCCGGTGGTCGACAAGGACGAGCTGCTTGCGAGGATTTCCGAGCTCACGGACGACACCGTTGCGTTCGTGTCGTCACTGGGCTACGAGCTCGAATCCCTGCTGACGGCCGAGGGTTTCGACAAGGTGGCAGAAATCAAGAATGCCGCCGACTGCGTGTCACGGTGCGACGAGACAAAGAAGCGCTACGGCGTCATGTGCCGCGAGCTGTTCACCCTGTACAAATACGTGAGCCGACGCGAGGTGGGCGAGGAACTGCTGGCTAAGCGCGACGCGTTGCGTGCCGTCTTCAACCATATCAACGCCCACAGGGCCAGTGCCGACACAACCGGCCTCATGGTCCAGCTGCAGGGTATCGTGAGCGAGCACGTGGTGGTCAACGAGGCCTCCGAGGGGCTCAAGACGGCTACCAGGTTCGATATCAGCAGCATCGACTTCAACAGGCTCTCGCAGGAGTTCGCCAAGGCCAAGCGCAAGCATCTCATCATTGACGACCTGCGTTCTGTCATAGAGGCGCGTCTTGAGTCCGCGCTGAAGGACAACCCCAGGCGAATCGACTACTTCGAACGGTACGAGCGGATTATCGAGAGCTACAACTCCGAGCAGGACAAGGCGATGATCGAGAAGACGTTCAACGACCTCGTCAACCTGTCCCGCGACCTTGATGACAAACAGAAGGAGTGGGTGCGCGAGGGTTTTCAGAACCAGCAGCAGATGACTGTGTTCGAGATGCTATTCAAGGATACACTGACGCCTGCAGAGATCAGGCAGGTCAAGAGTGTCGCCATCGAGATGGTATCTATTATCGAAGAACGGCTTGCCAACATGGTGCGCTGGACGGACAAGGCAGAGACTCGTGACGCCGTTCGCGTTATCGTGCGCAATGAGGTGTATAAGCTGCCAGAGACGAGCTATCCCGATGAGGTCCTGGACGACTGCATCACCGAGATTTTCGAGTACTTTTACGAGAGAGATTTGGCGGCGTAGAGTAATCTGATTTTACGCGTTTGCGGGAGGAAGCCGGTATGGCAGGCGAACTTGTTTTTAGTGGTGGCGAGATAGTCTACGCCATATCTCAGCTGCCTCAAGTCACATCTGTGCCGCTGAACGGTAGCGCCGTGCTGATTGGTTTTGAGGACGCTCCCAATGGGGAGGAGGCCCTCTTTGATTTTGACCCTCGGGCCGAAAAGGCTACGAAGCTCGACTATGAACTTGCAGCCGTTAGCGGGCTCCTTACGGGCGCGTTGAATATCCTATGGCAGAAAGACTCCAACCTTGAGGGTGCCAAAGAGTGGGGCGACGAGAAGGTTGGCAAATTCGTTCTTATGGTTGCCAAGTCTGCGGGTATGACAAAGGCGGATGCAACTCTAGAAGACGCTATCCGCCTTTTGGAGAAAGAGTTTCCTTCTGTCGCGGACAAACTTACTGCCGAGTTTGGCGGCGGGCTCCAACATCATCTGCGGGATTTCTCGCACCACCCGAGTTTGGTTGGCCTTGCGTGTTCGATCCTCTCGCAATTCACGGGCAAAGGCTATGGCACCGATACGGTCGGCCGGTTTGTCGCCTTCGACCTGCCTGCCGCCGTCTTCGATCCCGACTGTCCACTTATAGGTAGGAACGTTCCGGAGAAGATCGCGTTTGGCACTCTGTTCTGGGCGATGCATCTTGTGAGCGACATGGCGGGGTCTAGCTCCAACCCCGGTAAGGGGACGGGCATTCCCGGCATCGTGCTGTCCCTGCTCAAAGAACTTTCTTCCTTACCTGTATTTCAAAACTTGCAGGTTGCCTATAAGGGTAAGAATATTCGCATTCAGCAATGGATTTCGAAGCTGTTTAATGGAGCGACGTTCAGGACCGAGGATGGCAAACCCATCCGCTTCGACCTTCGGGCGGAGGTTGGTCTTCTCGATCAGGCTCTAAGCCAGGTGCCGGCAGTCATGGCCAACGAGATTATCGTTCGCTGCCTCTATATGCTCTCTCGGCTCAAGGTCGAGCTAGAACGTTGCGAAGTGAGCGATGCTCCCGGCTTGCACAAGCTCAAGGCTTCGCATTTCATGCCCTACAACAGCAGAGCTCTCGCCCGCATGGTCACGGTTTCGAGCACTTCGTTCGTTCTGGCAAATCTGGCGACAGCAGCAGTTAGGGCAGGTATCGAATGCGAGGGGAACAAGGTCGTTTTCGCCCAGAAGCTCTTCTTGCGAATAAACTACGTTGGAGTTGGACGCCTTGCGTTTGCCCTCCATGCCGACTGGGGCTATATGGCGGAGGAAATGTCCGAGGCTTGGGCTGAGCGCGCCAGGCGCCGCCAGGATATCTTCGATGGATTCCACTTTTATAGCCTAGATAGAGAAACGACGAGAATTGCCTTCTCGCTGAAGCTTGCCGCCATCAACTACGACTGCAGGAACGAGAAGAACAATGTGCACAAAGGGCAAAAGAGGAGCTGGGCCCGCGCATGGCAGGATTCGGTCGCGGATGGCCTAGGCGTTGATGCAGACGGCTACTTTTTGAGCGAGGAAGATGCGTACCGAGCCCTTGAGACAGTTTCGCGGCGGCGAGGCGGTAGGGTGCGCGCCCTGCTGGTTGCACAGGAGCTAGTCGAGTTTTGCCCCTATTCGCAGTTAGGAGATGAAGAGAAGAAAGAGTACAAAGGTTTGAAGGAGAGTGGGTCTTGGGTTAAAGATGAATTTCCCAGGAGACAGGACGCGGTTGATTTGGACGCCGTACGTTCCCTAGAGAAGCAATGCGGGGCGCATATCCGTGAGCTTTCAGGTACATTGCCAAAGGTCTTGGTGGGTGGCGCCATTGCCGTGGCGGCGGCCCTTGGCACAGGAGGAGTTGCCGCGGCATTGGCTCCGGATATTGCTATCGGCATCTTTGGAGGCTCGTTTGTCGGCCTCCACGGGGCTGCGCTTGTCAATGCGAGCCTTGCTGCGGCTGGCGGTGGCGCCTTGGCCGCCGGTGGCATGGGCATGGCCGGTGGCACCGCTTTGATTGCGGGCAGCGGCGCTGCGCTTGGCTTTTTGGGTTCTGGTGGCGTTGCCCTAGCGGCGTCGATGGGGGAGGACTATGCTCAGTTCGTGCTCGTTGAATGCTCAAGGCTTCTCGCATTTCTTGATGTGGCAACTGACCACTGCCCGCATGAGGGGGCCATTTTGGTGCAGAAGGCGGCCGAGGCCGTGCAGCGCAGCATCGCTGGTGTTGAGGTGGATGTCGAGAAGGAGAATGGAAAGGGTGACCGCAGGGATGGCAGGTTGCTTAAGCAGTTGAAGAAGGGTCTTGGGTATTTGACTTCAACCCTTAAGCTGATCGAGAAGATGCAGAAGCGCCTTGGTGCCGCCGATGAGAGTGAGCCGCTCAACAGCTTGCCGGCATCAGGTGATGAATAGGTTCACTGTAAATTGATGGAAGAGGAGACAGGCGCAAATGAAAGCAACCGAGGAGAATCTGCTCGACCTTATGGGCGTGGCGAAGATGCAGTTCGTCATTCCCGTGTACCAGCGAGTTTACTCGTGGAGTGTGAAAGAGTGCGAGGTGCTTTGGGATGACGTCATGCGCGCTGGCCGTGATGGCGTATCGCACTTCGTGGGGTCGATGCTCTATATCCCCGAGTCCGAGAGCTCTGCCACGAGTATCTCGCGCGTGCTTCTGATTGACGGACAGCAGCGTCTGACGACGTTTTCGTTGATGATTGCTGCCTTGGCTGACTATCTGGAGAGTAATCCCGACAAGGCTGGCTTCCTTGGCGATCTCAAGATTTCGGCGCTGCGGAAGAACTACCTCTTTAACGATGACGACTACAACGGTCTAGCGCGCTACAAATTGGTGCTCTCGCAGGACGATAAAGAGACGCTGTTCTCCATCGTGTCTAGGTCACCCGTGCCGGATGAAAAATCGGATCGCATTGTCGAGAACCACGCGTTCTTCCGTGAAAAGATGCACGGGAAATCATTCGACCCTGCAAGGCTTTGGGCGGGGCTAAACCGCGTGCAGGTCATCGACACTAAGCTCACCGCTGGCGTCGATAATGCCCAGCTCATATTTGAGTCCATGAACTCCAAGGGTAAGCCGCTCACGCCTATCGACCTCATTCGTAACTACGTTCTTATGTCGCTTCCCAACGACGAGCAGACCAAGCTCTACGAGGGTTACTGGCATCCGCTCGAGCGCTTGTTCGGAAAAGGCGGCGAAGAAGAGTTCAATGCATTTATCTGGTACTGGCTGTGGCTTAAAGTTCCCAATAGGATGCCGAAGGAGAACGAGGCCTACTACGAGTTTAAGCGCTATTTCGCCGACGACTACGATGGTGACACCGAGGGTCTGCTTAAGGAGCTGCGCGGGTATGCACATAGATACGCCAGTCTGTTCCTTGGTAAGGAGAAGGACGACGGACTGCGCCGAGTGTTCGGCAGAATCGTAAGCCTCGACGTGAAGCAGATAAGGCCCCTCTTAATGTTGCTTTATTCGGTTTACGAGGGGAATGGACTAGACCGCAATGCGTTTTTACGTATCTGCGAGACTATCGAGTCGTTTCTGTTCAGGCGAGCGGTTTGCGGCAGACTTACCACGGGCCTAAATAATTTCTTTGCCGGCATGTATCGCAATCTCGAGCAGCAGGACGATATCGAGGAGTACGTTACGGCGATGCTCCTTATCCACAGCAGCGGTATGACCGCATACTTTCCGACAGACGAGCATTTTGTCGAGGAGTTTAAGACGCGTGACTGCTACAACCGCTTCTCTAAAAAGCGCTATTACCTGGAACGCATGGAGAACTGGCACCACCCGAAGGAGTCCATCTCAGCCGACGATTACCAGATCGAGCACATCATGCCCCAGACGATCGATGATGAGCACGGCTGGAAGGAATCGCTTGGTGAGAACTGGGAAGACGTCCACGACAGGCTGTGCAACAACTTGGGAAATCTTACGCTGACGGGCTACAACCAGGAGTACTCAAACCGGTCGTTCTCGGACAAGCTCAATCTGCCTGACGTCGGATTTAAGTGCAGCCCGCTCTACCTAAACAAATCGATTGTCTCGCATGAAAAATGGGGTGAGGAAGAGATCGGGCAGCGCGCGGACGAGCTGGCGAAAGAAGTGTGCGAGATATGGAAGTATCCCGACCTTCCGGCAGACGTCGTCGACAAGTACCGTCCTTCTCGTGGGGAGTCTGACGAGGCTCCTGTCTGGACTCTGCAGGAGAACCACCCCACCTTTGCCGAAGGTGGGCTCAACCAGAAGCTTTTCGATGAGGTGCGCGAGTCCGTTCTGAGTGGTAACCCTTCGTGGGAGTCCTACATAGCTAAGTACTATGTAGGCTTCAGGTCGGGCAAGCGAAAACTGCATGCCGTGTTAGAAGGCAGGACCAGCAACGGTGGTTGGATTGCCGTTGGCTTGGCAAAGAGTGTGGATGATCTAACGGATCCAGAGGACATGTGCCAGGACAAGCGTACGCAGGGTGGATTTGGCCCGGGCTTACCCACTTACGTTGCGCTTCGGAATGCCGATGACATTCCTGCGGTGCTCGATCTCATAAAGCAGTGCTAGGTTGAAGGCTGGGAATCTAGTTCCCGGCCCTTGCCAGCTCAAAATCGTCGATGGCTCGTCCGCCCGTCTACACCCTTACGATCCCGCGCGCCGTACTCAGCAGCTCATATTCCCTCTGGCTCCACTGGCACAGCTCAGCCGCGCGCACGGCGTCGCGGCACAGGTCCAGGAACACCTCGGCGCCCTCGCAGAAGCGCTCGCGGGCAAAGGCGCCGGATCCGTCCGCAACGCACGCGCCGTCGGCAAAGAGCTTCCAGCTGGACGGCTCGCGCGAGTCGTCTCCGAGCAGCTTGATCTGCAGAACATGTGGGCCGCCAGCGGCACATGGCCCTTCTTCCAACGCCTGCACCGTAAAGCGCATCTGGAGGGACAGAGTATAAAATCCGGAAAAGTGTCGAAATAGGCACCTTAAAACTTCGGAAAAGTGTCAAATTCGATAGGAAAATTATCCGGAAAAGTGTAGCTGGATGACAAAACAGCACTTAGAAGCTGGTACTGGATGCGGGATCCTGCGGCTGCCTTCAGCTCTCGCTACTCGTCGTCCTCGTCGTTGGGGTCGCCCTTGAGGGTGTTGATGTCCAGGTACTGGTTATCGTCCTCTTTTTGCTGGGTCTCCGACTCCGCTTGGGTGGGGCCGCGGAACAGCTGGAATCCCTCAAACGCAATGACGCCGAGCAGGGCAATGACAATGGCGATAAAGGCAACCTTGACTGCCTGCGGAAATTCCGAGAAACGCAGTGCCTTTTCCTCGGCGTAATAATCGGCGAAGCGCTCTTCGCCCGTGCTTTTGGTATACGCCGGCGCGGACGCGGCCTCCGGGTCATATTCCGGTGCGGGCGTGGCAGCGTACGGATCGTTGAGATAATCGCTCGATGCGGTGCCATAATCCTCTGTCTCGATGCGACCGTTGCCAGCATAGCCATCGGAATAATCGGAATATACCGCATCGCCCTCATAGTCCGCGGCGCTCGTGTTGGCGGCAAAAAGCGGGTTAACTGGAACGTCGAGCGCCGGCATGCCGGTAGAGGTCTCATCCAGATCGGCTGCAGCCCAGGAATCGTAGGCAACCTGATGGGCAACGGGCTCATCGAGCCTTGCGACCGGAGGCTTGCGTGCCGCAGGAACAGGCAACTGCTGGGCGTTATACATAACGGTGCTGTCGGCCGATTTGCCCTGCGTCGCTGCAGCGAGAAATGCCGCCGTCTCGGACGGGTCGCTTGCGGGGCGGGGAGCGGGCATGGGCGCCGAAGTGGGTGCGGGCGACTGCGCAGGAGTCGGCGCAGCCGCGGGCTTAGGCACAAGTGCGGGATTGGGGCTTGACGGGCGAGCCCCGCCGCCCATGAGTTCGTCGGCGGTCCACGGGCGATCATCCATCACGTCGTCAAGGCTCAGCGAAAACAGGTCGTCTTCACTCTCATCGAACATGCGGTGCACATGTCCACCAATTGCCGGAATCAATCCGCGACCGGTGCATGATGCCTTGCTCAACGCCATTCTGTTCCATCCTTTCGAAATACTAATGACATCGATTATATGGAACTTCCCAAGCTGCTCGGTCTTGGATTCGTGCTTTCCAGAACTCGCGCCCAAAAGGGGAGGGGCAATCCAGGCGAGCGCCTACTTGTCGCCGGCGGCAGCCTTTGCCTCGTTGAGGTAGCTATAGAAGCTGTATTTGGAGATGCCAAAGAACTCGCAGGCACGCTCGCTCGACTTGGAGATGAGGAAGGCGCCGCGACGGTCGAGGTAGCCAATGGCGCGGATGCGCTCGTCTTTGGTCATGAGCGCCGCGGGCTTGCCCACAAACTGTTCGCACTCGCGCAGCAGGTCTTCGAGCAGGTCGCCGATGTTTTTGGTAATGGGCTCGGGCTCGGTGTAGCCCGTGGAGCCGGTGCCGGTAAAGGCATCGAGCGAGCGCTCAAAAGCCTTCATGAGCGTAATGTCAAAGTTAATGCCCAAAATGCCGACGGGTTTGCCCTCATCGTTGCGGATAAAGATCGTCGAGGACTTGAGCAGCTTGCCATCGGCGGTTTTGGTGAGGTATGGCTCGCGGTCGTGCACGTCGGTGGTGCCATCGTGCATGGATTCAAGCACAATATGGCTGGGGCCGTCACCCAGTTTGCGCCCACTGACGTGGCCGTTTTCAATCACTACGATGGAGTGGTCAACGTCCTCGGTCTCCAGATCGTGGACGACGATTTCGCAGTTGGGGCCAAACTGGAGCGCCAGGCCGTGTGCAAGACGCTTGTAAAACTCAATCTGTGCGGGGGTCATGGGTGCCTTCCTAAAAATTAGTTTGGGCACACTTTGCCATAAACCACACCTGTTCGCAAATAACGAAAGCGTCGCTGCGTTATGTAACCGTTCGGCGGCGAAATAGTACCGATTACGGCAACAAACAATTTGTTAGGTTTAGCAATCAAAAAGTGTGATAGAACATTGCTAACAAACTTTTTGTTTGGCATCCACATAAAAGTTCAGTCGCAGGAATGGGAATGGGCTGAAACGCGTATGCGGGGGCCGGCAAGAGAGAACTTAAGGAGTTCACCGTATGGCCGATAAGATCCAGTGGGCGGGCAACACGATGCCCAAGAGCGATGACAAGCACTTGGGAATCATGAGCCTCGACCACGTGAAGAAGGCTCGCGCCTTCCACCAGTCGTTCCCCCAGTACACCGTCACTCCGCTTGCCCGCCTGGACGGCCAGGCCGCGCGCCTGGGTCTGTCCAACCTGTGCGTTAAGGACGAGAGCTATCGCTTTGGCCTCAACGCTTTTAAGGTTCTGGGCGGTTCGTTTGCCATGGCCAACTACATTGCCGACGAGACCGGCAAGGACGTTGCCGAGTGCACCTTCGATTACCTGACCTCCGATCAGCTTGCCAAGGATTTTGGCCAGGCTACCTTCTTTACCGCCACCGACGGCAACCATGGTCGCGGCGTGGCATGGGCTGCCAACAAGCTGGGCCAGAAGGCCGTCGTGCACATGCCCAAGGGTTCCACCAAGCCCCGCTTCGATAACATCGCCGCCGAGGGCGCCACGGTGACCATCGAAGAGGTCAACTACGACGAGTGCGTGCGCATGGCCGCCGCCGAGGCCGATGCCTGCGAGCGCGGCGTCATCGTTCAGGACACCGCCTGGGAGGGCTACGAGAAGATTCCGTCCTGGATTATGGAGGGCTACGGCACCATGGCTTCCGAGGCTGCCGAGCAACTGCGCGAGATGGCCATCAACCGCCCGACGCACGTCTTTGTTCAGGCTGGCGTGGGTTCGCTCGCCGGCGCCGTGGTGGGCTACTTCACCAACCTGTATCCCGATAACCCGCCCACCTTTGTTGTGGTCGAGTGCGCTCCTGCCGCCTGCCTGTACAAGGGCGCTGCCGCCGGCGACGGCGATCCGCGCATCGTGGACGGCGACATGCCCTCCATCATGGCCGGCCTGTGCTGCGGCGAGCCCAACATCCTGGGCTGGGATATCCTGCGCAACCACGCTACCGCCTTCGTGTCCTGCCCCGACTGGGTCACCGCTCGCGGCATGCGCACCCTGGGTGCTCCCGAGAAGGGCGACCCGCGCGTCATCTCCGGCGAGTCCGGTGCGGTGACCACCGGCCTGGTCGAGACCCTCATGCTCGATCCCGAGTACGCCGAGCTCAAGGAGCTCATCGGCCTGGACAAGACGAGCTCCGTGCTCTGCTTCTCCACGGAAGGCGACACGGACCCCGATCAGTACCGTCGCATCGTCTGGGAAGGCGAATACCCCACTTGCTAATACTGGGCGGAGTAAATAGGTATCGCTCCGCCACCTCACAGGTAGATTCCTTCGTTTGAAAGGTTATGAACAATGGCTAAAGAACTCGATTTCGACGCTATCAAGGCTGCTGCTGAGTCCCATCGTGCTGATATGACTCGTTTTCTTCGCGCTATGATCTCCCACCCCTCTGAGTCTTGCGAGGAGGGCGAGGTTGTCGCTTGTATCAAGGCCGAGATGGAGAGCCTTGGCTATGACGAGGTCAAGGTCGACGGCCTGGGCAACGTTATGGGCTTTATGGGCGAGGGCGACAAGATCATCGCCATCGACTCCCACATCGACACCGTCGGTATCGGCAACATCGAGAACTGGGATGCCGATCCCTATGAGGGCTACGAGACCGACGAGATCATCTACGGCCGCGGCGGCTCCGACCAGGAGGGTGGCATGGCTTCTGCTACCTACGCTGCCAAGATGATGAAGGACATGGGCCTCATCCCCGAGGGCTACAAGATCATGGTCGTCGGCACCGTCCAGGAAGAGGACTGCGACGGCATGTGCTGGCAGTACATCTACAACAAGGACGGCATTAAGCCCGAGTTCGTCATTTCCACCGAGCCCACCGACGGCGGCATCTATCGCGGTCACCGCGGCCGCATGGAGATCCGTGTCGACGTTCACGGCACCTCCTGCCACGGCTCCGCTCCCGACCGCGGTGACAACGCCATCTACAAGATGGCCGACATCATCGCCGACGTCCGCGCCCTCAACAACAACGGCTGCGACGAGTCGACCGACATCAAGGGTCTCGTCAAGATGCTCGACCCCAAGTACAACCCCGAGCACTTCGAGGACGCCCGCTTCCTGGGCCGCGGCACCTGCACCGTCAGCCAGATCTTCTACACCAGCCCCAGCCGCTGCGCTGTCGCTGACTCCTGCGCCATCTCCATCGACCGTCGCATGACCGCCGGTGAGACCTGGGAGTCCTGCCTGGACGAGATCCGTAACCTGCCGGCCGCCAAGAAGTACGGCGACGACGTGAAGGTCTCCATGTACATGTACGACCGTCCGTCCTGGACCGGCGAGGTCTACGAGACCGAGGCTTACTTCCCCACGTGGATCAACAAGGAGACCGCTCCGCACGTCAAGGCCCTCGTCGACGCCCACAAGGCCATGTTTGGTGACGAGCGCATCGGCTGCGAGCCCAGCATGGACAAGCGTACCGGTCGCCCGCTGTGCGACAAGTGGACCTTCTCCACGAACTGCGTTTCCATCCAGGGTCGCTATGGCATCCCCTGCGTCGGCTTTGGCCCGGGTGCCGAGTCTCAGGCTCACGCTCCCAACGAGGTCACCTACAAGGACGACCTGGTCACCGCTGCCGCCATGTACGTGGCTGCCCTGAACCTCTACGATCCGAGCCAGGCCGATGGCGATGCCACCGTGTTCCGCGCCGGTCTGACCAACAACAAGATCGACTAGTCCCATTCCTCGATCTTGTTGAGCCGGGGACAGTTTATGCCCCCGGCACCTCCTGTTGACTTGGGGCCCGCGGTCGTTATCTCCCATGCTTCCTCAACGGTAGCGGGTCCTCGTCATAGCGCTCTGCATGTTCTAGCCACACGCGCATGCCGGAGCACATTTACTCATTGCGATCGTTTCACCTTTAGAAAGGACATTTACATGGACGCCAAGTTTACCGAGCTCGTCGAGCAGCTGAACGGCCTCGATTTTAAGGGTATGTACGGCAGCGACTTCCTGCACACCTGGGACAAGACCACCGATGAGCTCAAGGCGCTCTACATCGTCGCCGACGCCCTGCGCGAGCTGCGTGAGAACAACGTTTCGTCCAAGATCTTCGACTCCGGCCTGGCCGTCTCCCTGTTCCGCGACAACTCCACCCGTACGCGCTTCTCCTTCTCTAAGGCTGCCAACCTGCTCGGCCTTGAGCTGCAGGACCTGGACGAGAAGAAGTCCCAGATCGCTCACGGCGAGACCGTCCGTGAGACCGCTACCATGATTTCCTTCATGGCCGACGTCATCGGCATCCGCGACGACATGTACATCGGCAAGGGCGACGCCTACATGGCCGAGGTCTCCGAGTCTGTCCAGCAGGCTTACGAGGACGGCGTTCTGGATCACCGTCCCACGCTCATCTCCCTGCAGTCCGATTCCGACCATCCCACGCAGTCCTCTGCTGACATGCTCTACCTCATCAACGAGTTTGGCGGCCTCGAGAACCTCAAGGGCAAGAAGGTTGCCGTCACCTGGGCCTATTCGCCCTCTTACGGCAAGCCGCTGTCCTGCCCGCAGTCGCTGATCAGCCTGCTGCCCCGCTTTGGCATGGACGTCACCCTGGCTCACCCCGAGGGCTACGATCTCATGCCCGAGGTCGTCGAGCGCGCCAAGGGCTATGCCGCCGAGTCCGGCACCACCTTTAAGCAGGTCAGCACCATGGCCGAGGCCTTCGAGGGCGCCGACATCGTGATCCCCAAGAGCTGGGCTCCGTTTGCCGCCATGGAGAAGCGTACCAACCTGTACGCCGAGGGCGACGACGCCGGCATCGCTGCGCTCGAGAAGGAGCTGCTCGCTCAGAACGCTACGCATCAGGATTGGTGCTCCACGACCGAGCTCATGGAGAAGACTGCCAACGGCCAGGACACCATCTTTATGCATCCGCTGCCCGCCGATATTTCCGGTGTCTCCTGCGAGCACGGCGAGGTCAACGCCGACGTCTTCGACATGCACCGCGTGGGCATGTACAAGGAGGCCAGCTACAAGCCGTACGCCATCGCTGCCATGATGTTCCTGCAGAAGGTTGCCGATCCCGCCGCTACCCTCAAGGCCCTCGACGAGCGCAACACCGCCCGTTGGCTCCAGGCCTAAAGCTGGGCTGAGAAATGGCTAAGCGTATTGTTGTCGCCTTGGGCGGAAACGCCCTCGGCGCCAACCTTCCCGAGCAGATGGAGGCCGTCAAGACGACTTCTAAGGCCATCGTCGACCTGATCGAGGAAGGCAACGAGGTCGTCGTCGTGCATGGCAACGGCCCCCAGGTGGGCATGATCGCCAACGCGATGGCCGAGCTCACGCGTTCTAATCCTCAGAAGTACATTCCCTGCCCGCTGTCCGTTTGCGGCGCCATGAGCCAGGGCTACATTGGCTATGACCTGCAAAACGCCCTGCGCGAGGAAATGCTCGACCGCAATATCGACAAGGGTGTCGCCACCGTGCTCACCCAGGTCGAGGTTGCGGCAGACGATCCGGCCTTTGCCGACCCGGTCAAGCCGATTGGTCCGTGGATGAGCGAGGCCGAGGCCAAGGAGCTGGAAGCCGACCGCGGCTATCAGTTCATCCACGACGAGAAGCAGGGCTTCCGTCGCGTGGTTGCCTCGCCCAAGCCCGTGAACATCGTCGAGCTCGACACCATTAAGTCGCTCGTCGAGTCCAACCACGTGGTGATTTCCTGCGGTGGTGGCGGTATTCCCGTCACCAAGGCCCAGGGCAACCACCTTAAGGGCGCTGCTGCCGTCATCGATAAGGACTTTGCGGCCGAGAAGCTCGCCGAGCAGCTCGATGCCGATGCCCTGATTATCCTGACGGCCGTGGAGAAGGTTGCCATTGGCTTTGGCACCGACCACGAGCAGTGGCTCGACACGCTGACCGCGGCTGACGTAAAGCGTCTGTCCGAGGCCAACGAGTTTGGTCGCGGCTCCATGCTGCCCAAGGTCCAGGCAGCCTCGACGTTTGCCGAGAGCAAGCCGGGCCGCACGGCGCTCATCACGCTGCTCGAGAAGGCGCGCGATGGCCTTGCCGGCAAGACCGGTACCACGTTTACCGGCGACGCTGAGTAGGCATATCTGCACCATTGAGGAGGGTGCCCTGCGTCGCGGGGTGCCCTCCTTTGTGCTATGGGGAGCCAAGGGGCGTTCGCTGGAAAACGAGTGCGTGCCTGTTCCGACGGAGTGCGAGCTCGGTATGGTGGGTATAGCAGCTATGGTGTCCAAGGCAGCCAGGGGAGGTTTGCGGAGATGAAACTCGGTTGCGTGATTATGGCTTCGGGCGAGGGCAAGCGGTTTGGCTCTAACAAGATGCTCGCCGATATCTATGGCGAGCCGCTGATTGCCCGGACCATCGATTCGGTTCCCCGGGGCTTTGACGTCGTGGTTTCGACGCGTTGGCCCGAGGTCTCCCAGATTTGCGAGGACAAGCATTGCCCGTGCGTGCTGCACGATGGCGAGCTGCGCAGCGAAAGCGTCCGTGCGGGCCTTTCGTGGGGAGTCGAACGCAACTGGAAAGGTTGCCTCTTTTTACCGGGCGACCAGCCGCTCGTGAGTTCGGATTCTTTTGAGGCTATGGTTCGTGCATTTGACGAGTGTGGCCGCAAACATCCGGTGCGTCTTGCGTGTAACGGTGAGCCTTCGAGCCCGGTGCTCTTTCCGGCGGAACTGTTCGATGCACTTATGTGTCTTGAGGGCAAGGACGGCGGGGGCTCGATTCTCAAAGGTCGCACCGACGTGGTGCTGGTCGAGGCGCGTGCCTACGAGCTGTGGGACGTCGATACCGTCAAGGGACAGCGACGCATAACGGAGCATATTGCCGCCTGCTCGTATTTTGATCGCGTGGCCAACTGTATTAATCAATAAGGAGCAACATGATCATCATCAAAAACGGCGCGCTCGTGACGCCCCAGGGGCTTCGCCGCGCCGATCTTGCCATGGAGGGCGACAAGATTGTGCGGATTGCCGCGGCGATTGAGCCGGCCGAGGGCGATACCGTCGAGGATGCCGTGGGCTGTTGGGTGTTCCCCGGCTTTATCGACGGCCACACGCACATGCAGTGCTGGACTGGCATGGATTGGACAGCCGATAGCTTTGAAACCGGCACGCGTGCGGCTGCCTGCGGCGGTACGACGACCATCGTGGACTACGCGACGGCCGATCGCGGCGTGACCATGCCCGACGCCCTTGCCGAGTGGCATCGCCGTGCCGACGGAACCTGCACGGCCAACTACGCCTTTCATATGGCACTCGCCGAGTGGAATGAGCGCAACCGCGCCGATCTTTCGGCTATGCGCGAGGCGGGCGTATCGTCGTTTAAGACCTACTTTGCCTATGACCACCTGCGCTTGGACGATGCCGAGACACTCGAGGTGCTGGAGGAGCTCAAGCGCGTGGGCGGTATCCTGTGCGTGCATTGCGAGAACGGCACGTTGGTCAACGCGCTGCAGAAGCGCGTGTTTGAGCAGGGTATCCACGGGCCTGAGGGCCATGCGCTCAGCCGTCCGGACGTGTGTGAGGCCGAGGCCGTGAGCCGCCTGCTGTATCTGGCTCACTTGGCCGGGGACGCTCCGGTCAACGTGGTACACCTTTCGACCAAGCTGGGGCTCGAGGCCATTCGCGCTGCCAAGGCGCGCGGGCAGAAGAACATTTATGTCGAGACCTGCCCTCAGTATCTGATGCTCGACGACACCTGCTATCTGGAGCAGGGCGAGGACGGCTTTGCGGGTGCCAAGTATGTGATGAGCCCGCCGCTGCGCCGTGCGGGTGACCGTGCGGCACTGCGTGAGGCGCTTGTGGCCGGCGAGATCGATACGATTGCGACCGACCACTGCAGCTTTAACCTGCACGGGCAAAAGGACCGCGGGCGCGACGACTTCCGCGCGATTCCCAACGGCGGGCCCGGCGTGGAGCATCGTCCCGTCGCGATTGCCACGAGCTTTGAGGGACAGCTGGGACCCGAGGATCTGTGCCGTTTGATGAGCGAGAACCCGGCGCGCGTGTTTGGCATGTACCCGCGCAAGGGCTGTCTTGCCGAGGGTGCCGATGCCGACGTGTGCGTGTGGGATCCTTGCGCGCGTTGGACGATCAGCGCCGCGACGCAGCATCAGGCCGTGGACTACACGCCGCTCGAGGGCTTTGAGGCACATGGCCGTGCCAAGGCCGTGTTTGTGAACGGCGTGCTGGTGGCGCGCGATGGCGAGCCCACCGGAGCCCAACCCGGCCGCTACGTCCCCCGCTAGCAGGAAGGCCGCCAGGGTAGCTAATTTGGGACGGGGCTCTTTTAGCTACCCTTGCCTGCCTGATGATTTTTCTCTCAACATGGGGTAGCTAAAAGAGCCCCGTCCCAAATTAGCTACCCTTTGAGGCTGGTGGCGATGAGGGAGCGGCCGAGGGCTGTCTCGAAGCGATCTGCCATCGTTGGGTCGGCAAGCGTGTCGACTTGGTTGAGCATGATGCGGGCATTGTTGAGGTTCAGCATTCGCAGCTCGGCATTGAGCACCATGGCGACGCGCTCTGGGGTGGCAGCGTCGGTGGGCTCGCAGCCGCAGCGCTCGCAGAAGAGCTCGGGGCGGTGGACAACCTCGGCGACGGGCTTGCCCAGCCCCGAGGCGCCGACGACCCAGACAACGTTTGCTGTGCCGGAGGGAATTACCGGCTCCCAGGCGGCATGCGCCTTGAGCGGGAGTCGCTTGCTGCCATCTGCCTCGGCCAATACATAGTCAAAGCGCTGCGCCAGCTCGTTGAGCGGCTCAACGGGGGCGGAGAGCTTGCCTGTCTCCGGGCCCAAAACACCCGCCTGGCAGATACTTCCGCGGTTCATGCCCGCGCATGCCTCGCAGGTGCAGCCGGGAACATGCAGGGCCCCCGGCTTCCAAGGCGCGGCGTCCAGGCGACGATTCGACCCGTCCCATGGTACGCCGGCGACGGGAAACATGTGCGTGGTGGTACAGAGAAGCACCCTGCCGCCGGCGCGCATGAGCTCGAGACCCAACGCACGCAGCAATGTCGACTTGCCGCCACTGCCGATAATTGCGGTAATGCCCGGCTCGATCTTGAGCGCGGAGGCAAGGTTTCCGGTCGTCGTTTCCATCTGTTCACCGCCGTATAATACTGTGATAATAAATAATCATCAGAGTAGCGGTCGAACCGCTTTTGCTCTGCTCAAACCGTAGCACAGGGAGGTGCCCCGGGAATGCTCGTTTATGTTCGCGGCGCCGGCGATATCGCCACGGGCGTCGCCGCTCGCTTGGTGCGCGCCGGCGTGTCGGTCGTTATGGCCGATATCGCGGTTCCCACGTGCATCCGCCGCACGATCAGTTTTTGCGAGGCCATTCGTCTGGGCGAGGTCGAGGTCGAGGGTATTCGCGCTCGCTTGGCACAGACGCCGGCAGAGGCACTTGCGATTACCGAGGCCGGAGACGTCGCCGTTGTGGTGGACCCCCAGGCCAAGATGCTCGGCGAGCTGAAACCCGCTGCCGTGGTCGACGCGATTCTGGCTAAGCGCAACTTGGGCACCACGCGCGACATGGCGCCTGCCGTCATCGCCGTGGGGCCGGGCTTTACCGCGCCGGTTGACTGCGATGCCGTGGTCGAGACCATGCGCGGGCATTTTCTCGGCCGTGTCATTACCCAAGGTTCGCCCCAGCCCAACACGGGCGTGCCAGGCATTATCGCCGGCTATGGTAAAGAGCGCGTTATCCACAGCCCCGCCGCCGGCGTGTTTCGGTCCGACCACGCAATCGGCGACATCGTGAGCGCCGGAGACGTGATTGGCTATGCGGGCGATACGCCCATGTGCACGCAGATCGATGGCTGTCTGCGCGGGCTTTTGGCGAACGGCGTGCAGGTGACTGAGGGCTTTAAATGCGCCGATGTCGATCCGCGCGGCGATGCCAGCTATATCAACTACATTTCGGACAAGGCGACGTCGGTCGGCGGCGGCGTGCTCGAGGCACTCGCTATGCTCACCGGTGTATTCCAGGGATAGGAAATTGCAATGGAAAAGCTCGATGTGGTGAATGCTGCGCTTGATGCACTGAAGGCCGGTAAGACGTGCGAGCTGGTGGTCGTGGCCGGTACGGCGGGGTCGTCACCGCGCGGTGTGGGCGCCTGGATGACTGTCTTTGCCGACGGTAGCCAGGCGGGCACCATCGGTGGCGGCAAGATCGAGCTCTTTGCGCTCGATGAGGCGCGCGAGCTGCTGGCCGCGGGGCAGTCGCGTCTGGTCCGCTACACCATGGGCGGCGAGAACTCCGATACCGGCATGATCTGCGGCGGAGCCATCTGCCTGTGCTATCTGCATCTGGACGCGACCAAGGCACCGTTGTTCCAGTCGGTTGCCGACGTCTTGGCGTATCGACGCATCGGCGACTTCGTCATCGACTTTGAGCCGTTTATCGCAAGCGCGCTCGAAGGCGATGTTGCCGAATATCATGGCGAGGCATCGCGCCATACCATTGCCGGCTGCCCCGAGCTTTCGCTGGTGGAGGAGGGGAGTAAGGTTACTTACACCAACGCCGCCTCCGAGATTCCCCCGGCGCACATCGAGACGCTCTGCCCCGAGGGCCTAACCTATATCTTTGGCTGCGGCCACGTGGGCGCTGCGACGGCACGGGTGCTCACGGCGGCGGGCTTTGCCGTCGTGGCGTGCGATGACCGCCCCGGCACGCTGACGCCCGAATGGGTGCCCGGTGTCTACGACCGTCGCCTGGTCGATTACAAGAATCTGGGCGAGCAGTGCCCCATCGGTCCGCGCGACTTGGTGGTCGTGGCCACGGCGGGTCACAAGTCCGATATCGACGTGGTGATTCAGGCCATGCGCGCCAAGCCTGCCTACCTGGGCTGTCTGGGTTCGCGCCGCAAGACGGCCTTTGTGCGTGCCCGCCTGGAGCAGGAAGGCTTTACGCAGGACCAGATCGACGAGCTGCACCTTCCGATCGGCGTTGCCATCGAGGCCGAGGACCCCGAGGAGATCGCCATCTCCATTGCCGCCGAGATGATCCACCTGCGCCGCACCAAACTCGTTCCCCGCAAGCGCTAATCGCATCCCCACCAATAAGTTGCGGTGAAATACGGACTGTTTAAGCCTGTTAGGCCGCCAAACAGTCCCTATTTCACCGCAACTGCTTTTTGGGATCCATTTGTGCGGGGGAGTTGTGGAGTTGTGCAGGCAGACGAGGTTTTTCTGGAAATACGCTCCCGATGCGCGTATAGTACCGATTGTTTTGTCGGCTCCTGCTGCGTCGAGTCCAAACCGCAAAATGCCATGAGCGGCGCGGATGCAGCCAGGAGGCACGAGGACAACCCATCGTGGCCACGCCCCGTGCTTAAAACCCCAAGAAGGAGTGAACAATGGCAGAAGAGAAGTATGTGCCGCGTCTGAAGACCAAGTACAACAACGAGGTCAAGCAGCAGCTTCAGGACAAGTTCCAGTACGAGAACGTCATGATGATCCCCAAGTTTGAGAAGATCGTCGTGAACATGGGTGTCGGCGAGGCCGCTACCGATTCCAAGGCCATCGACGGTGCCGTGCGCGACCTGCGCGCCATCACCGGCCAGCAGCCGATGATCACCCGTGCCCGCAAGTCCATCGCTACCTTCCGCCTGCGCGCTGGTATGCCGATCGGCTGCAAGGTTACCCTGCGTGGCGACCGTATGTGGGAGTTCTTCGATCGTCTGACCTCCGTCGCGATCCCCCGTATCCGCGACTTCCGCGGCATCTCCGCCAAGAGCTTCGACGGCCGTGGTAACTTCTCCATGGGCGTCACCGAGCAGCTCATCTTCCCCGAGATCGACTTCGACTCCGTCGATCACCAGCGTGGTATGGACATCACTTTCGTGACCACCGCCAACACCGATGAGGAGGCCAAGGCCCTTCTGGACGCCTTCGGTTTCCCGTTCAAGAAATAGGTTCACCTGCCCTATAAGCGCCGTTCCCACAAGGGGGCGGCGCTTGGGGCGAACAATACTCTATGTGAGGAGGATATAAGTGGCTAAGACATCGATGATCGTCAAGTGCAATCGCAAGCAGAAGTTCTCTACTCGTGAGTACACGCGCTGCCAGCGCTGCGGCCGTCCGCACTCTGTGTACCGCAAGTTCGGCCTGTGCCGTGTCTGCTTCCGCGAGCTTGCACTCAAGGGCGAGCTTCCCGGCGTTAAGAAGGCCAGCTGGTAAGTCACTACCAGCGTTTCAAGCATCAGTTTGGAACAGGGAAAACGCGCTAAAAAGGCTTTGCCGTTAAGGGCGGCGAAGAACCAAGAGCACGTGTTCATCAAGAACGAAGGAGAATCTGTATGAACCTTACAGACCCGATCGCAGATATGCTTACGCGCATCCGTAACGCTAACTCTGTGAACAAGGCCACGGTCTCCATGCCGAGCAGCAAGAAGCTCGTCGAGATCGCTCGTGTTCTGCACGAGGAGGGCTACATCGAGGGCTACGATGTCGAGGACACCGTTCCCCAGAAGACTCTGCACATCACGCTTAAGTATGGTCCCAAGAAGGCTAAGGTCATCAACGGCATCCGCCGCATTTCCAAGCCGGGCCTGCGTAAGTACACCGGCGTTGCCGACATGCCCCGCGTCCGCGGTGGCCTTGGTACCGCCATTATTTCCACCAGCCATGGCGTCATGACCGACCGCGATGCTCGCAAGCACAACGTCGGCGGCGAGATCATCGCTTACGTCTGGTAATTCGCTCGGTAGGTAGAAGGAAAGGAGATCACCGTGTCTCGTATCGGTAATAAGCCTGTCCAGATTCCCGCCGGAGTCGAAGTGGCAGTCAACGGCAACAACGTTGTCGTCAAGGGCCCCAAGGGCCAGCTCGAGCTCGATGTCTTTGAGAAGCTCGCTATCAACGTCGAGGACAACGTCCTCACCGTTTCCCGTCCCGACGACGAGCGTGAGACCCGTGCCCGCCACGGCCTCACCCGCGCCCTCATCCACAACATGGTTGTTGGCGTTTCCGAGGGCTTCGAGAAGAAGCTCGAGCTCGCCGGCGTCGGTTACCGCGTGCAGCAGAAGGGCAAGAACCTCGAGTTCTCCCTGGGCTTCTCGCACCCCGTGATCGTCGAGGCTCCCGAGGGCATCACCTTCGAGGTTCCCGACAACACCCACGTGAACGTCAAGGGTATCAACAAGCAGCAGGTCGGTCAGATTGCCGCTGAGATCCGCGGCCATCGTCCTCCCGAGCCTTACAAGGGCAAGGGTATCCACTACGTTGGCGAGCACATCCGCCGCAAGCTGGGTAAGGCCGCCAAGTAGTCGTAACCGACTCACTCGCATAAGACCAGCACCCCGTCAGGTGCTGGCAAGATCAACCTTTTTAGGAGTTTACGTATGAACAAGCATAAGGCGAAGCTGGAAGGCCTCAAGCGTCGTCAGCGTCGTGTTCGCGGCAAGGTCTCGGGTACCTCCGAGCGTCCGCGTCTTCGCGTGACCCGTACTAACGCCAACATCTATGCCCAGATCATCGACGACAGCAAGGGCTCCAGCCTGACGCTCGTCTCTGCCTCGACCCTCGAGGCCGAGTTCAAGGGCACCCACACCTCGAACAAGGAGGCTGCGGAGAAGGTCGGTCAGCTCGTTGGCAAGCGCGCCATCGAGGCCGGCATCACCAAGGTCGCCTTCGATCGCGGTGGCCGTATCTACCATGGCCGCGTCAAGGCCCTCGCCGACGGTGCTCGTGCCGCCGGTCTCGAGTTCTAGGAGGTATGTAGCACATGGCTCGTAATCAGAAGCAGCAGCGCGAGGCCTCCGAGTTCGAGGAGCGCGTCGTTTACATCAACCGCGTGTCGAAGACCGTCAAGGGTGGTCGTCGCATGAGCCTCGTCGCTCTCGTCGTCGTTGGCGACGGCAAGGGCAACGTCGGCGTTGGCATGGGCAAGTCCGCTGAGGTGCCCATGGCCATCTCCAAGGCATCTCTCGATGCCAAGAAGAACATGTTCCACGTGCCGGTGACCGAGCAGGGCACCATCCCGCACGAGGTTCTCGGCCACTTTGGTGCCGGCCGCATCATCATCAAGCCCGCTGTCGAGGGTACCGGCGTTATCGCCGGCGGCGCTGTGCGTCCCCTCTTTGAGCTTGCTGGCATCAAGAACGTCCTGTCCAAGTCCCTCGGTACCGACAACGGCCTCAACATCATCAAGGCTGCCGTCGAGGGCCTCAAGGAGCTCTCCAGCCCTGAGGACGTCGCGGCTCGCCGTGGCCTGACGGTCTCCGAGATGTTCGTCGGTAAGGAGAACTAAGCATGGCTGACACCATCAAGATCAAGCAGGTCCGCAGCACCAACGGTTGCAAGCAGGACCAGGTCCGTACTGTCCGTGCCCTCGGTCTCCACAGGATCCGCGAGGTTCGCGAGATTGCTGACAACGAGTCCGTCCGCGGCATGATCTTCAAGGTCAAGCACCTTGTCGAGATTGTAGAGGAGTAGCAAATGCAGCTTCACGATCTTACTCCCGCGCCCGGTTCCACCAAGAACCGCAAGCGCGTCGGCCGTGGCAATTCTTCGGGTCACGGCACCACTTCTGGCCGCGGTCAGAAGGGCCAGGGTTCCCGCTCTGGCGGCACCAAGGGTGCCGGCTTCGAGGGTGGCCAGACTCCGCTGGCCATGCGCCTGCCCAAGCTTCCGGGCTTCCGCAACCCCCGTCGTATCGAGTACACCGCTGTTAACGTTGAGCGTCTCGAGCGCAAGTTCGAGGACGGCGCTGTGATCGACGGTGCCGCTCTTAAGGCCGCTCGCATCACCAAGAGCGAGTTCGAGCCCGTCAAGGTGCTCGGCAATGGTGAGCTCACCAAGAAGTTCACGGTCAAGGTCGACAAGGTCAGCGCTTCTGCGCAGGCCAAGATCGAGGCCGCCGGCGGAAAGGTCGAGCTGCCGTGCTAAATGGTCTTAAGAATGCTTTCCGCATCAAAGAATTGCGCGAAAAGATTCTTTTTACCATAGCTATGCTCGTCGTGTACCGCATTGGTGCGCACGTTCCTGTGCCCGGCATTCCCTTCCAGGGGATGCTGGGCCTTTTCTCGACCGATAACAATTCGGTCGCCGCAGGTGCTATGGCCCTCCTGAATCTTTTCTCTGGCGGCGCGTTGAGCTATGTGTCGGTGTTTTCGCTGGGCATCATGCCTTACATCACCAGCTCGATCATCCTCCAGATGCTCCAGGCCGTCGTGCCTTCCCTGCATGAGCTTGCCCGCGAGGGCGAGGTCGGTCAGACCAAGATTACGCAGTATTCGCGTTACCTCACCCTGGCTCTGGCAATCCTCAACTCCGTGGGTTACCTCTTCCTCTTTAAGAGCTTCGGCATCAGCTTCAATGGCGCCGGCGCTCCCGAGATCATCTTCGACCTCATGATCGTCGGTACGCTCACCGCGGGCGCCATGCTGATCATGTGGATTGGTGAGCTCATCACCCAGCGCGGTATCGGCAATGGCATGTCGCTGATCATCTTCGCGAACATCATGGCCGGTCTGCCGCAGGCTATCTTCTCCAGCACCGAGGGCAATGCCGGTGGCATCATCACCATGGTGATCATCTGCGCCATCATCCTGCTGGTTATCCCGCTGATTGTTTTCCTTGAGCGCGGCCAGCGCCGCATCCCGGTCTCCTACGCTAAGCGCGTCGTGGGCCGTCGCATGATGGGTGGCCAGACCACCTACCTGCCCATCAAGGTCAACACCGCGGGTGTCGTGCCGATCATCTTCGCTTCGGCGCTGCTGTACTTCCCGGCTCAGATTGCCGTGTTCTTCCCCGGCATCGGCTGGATTCAGGCAGTTGCCTCCGCGCTTTCGACCGGTTGGCTCAACTGGGTGCTTAACGTTGTCCTCATCGTGTTCTTCGCGTACTTCTACACCTCCATGGTGTTCAACCCCGATGAAACGGCCGATAACCTTAAGAAGCAGGGCGGCTTTATTCCGGGCGTCCGTCCGGGTAGGGCTACCGCGGCCTACATCAAGAACGCGCTCAACAAGATCACGCTTCCCAGCGCTGTCTTTTTGGCGCTCATCGCCATCGTGCCTTCGATCATCTTCTCCTTCACGGGTAACCATCTGATCCAGGCATTTGGCGGCACGTCCATCCTCATCATGGTCGGCGTCGTGCTCGACACGGTCGATAAGCTCGAAGGCCAGATCAAGATGTATGATTACGATGGATTCTTTAAATAGGCTAGAGGAGGATTGCTCATGAATCTCGTATTGCTCGGAGCTCCGGGTGCCGGTAAGGGCACCGTCGCACAGGAGCTCGTCGCCGAGTTTGGCGTCGCCCACATTTCCACGGGCGACCTGCTGCGTGCTGCCGTCAAGGGTGGCACCGAGCTGGGTATTCAGGCTAAGAAGTACATGGACGCTGGCGAGCTCGTTCCCGACCAGCTCGTGATCGACCTTGTCAAGGAGCGCCTTGCCGCCGATGACGCCCAGCAGGGTTTCATCCTCGACGGCTTCCCGCGCAACACCGCCCAGGCTGTGACGCTCGATTCCGAGCTCTCCGCCATGGGTCGCGAGATCGACTGCGCCCTTCTGGTCGATGTGGCCCCCGAGGTCATTATCGATCGTCTGTCTTCGCGTCGCACCTGCCGCGCATGCGGTTACACCGGCACCGCTGCCGATGCTACCTGCCCCAAGTGTGGCGGCGAGATGTATCAGCGCGACGACGACAAGCCCGAGACCATCAAGAACCGTCTCGACGTCTACGAGAAGTCCACGAGCCCGCTCGTCGACTACTATCGTGGCCAGGGTCTGCTCAAGTCGGTCAACGGTGACCAGGCTCGCGAGACCGTGTACGGGGATGTCAAAGAGGCTCTCGGTCTATGATCAAGATTAAGTCTGCAACGCAAATCGAGCAGATGAAGAAGGCAGGAGCGCTATCTAAGATGGCGCTCCGCCACGTTGGAGCCATGGTGCGCCCCGGCGTTTCCACCTTTGAGCTCGATCAGCTCGCGGAGCAGATTATCCGCATGCATGGCGGCACCCCGGCCTTTAAGGGTTACGGCGGGTTCCCGGGGACCATTTGCGCATCGATCAACGATGCCGTGGTCCACGGTATTCCCAACCCCGACATGATCCTGCGCGATGGCGATATCATCTCCATCGATACGGGAGCCGTTGTCGACGGTTGGGTCGGCGATAACGCTTGGACGTTTTTCGTCGGCACCCCCACGCCCGAAGCCAAGGCTTTGTGCGAGGTCACGCGCGATTGCCTTAAGGCAGCCATCGAGCAGGCTGTTCCCGGTAACCATATCGGGGACGTCGGTTATGCCGTTCAGTCCCTCGCCGAGTCTCACGGTTACGGTGTGCTTCGTGATTATGTAGGCCATGGCATTGGCCGCGTGATGCACGAGGACCCCAACGTTCCTAACTATGGAAAGAAGGGGAGGGGCGTTCGCCTCCAGGCCGGCATGGTCATTGCCATCGAGCCGATGGTTACGATGGGTTCCAACCATGTGAGCACGGGCTCCGACGGTTGGATTGTTACGACCAACGATCACCTGCCCGCCGCGCACTACGAGAACACCGTCGCCATTACCAATGACGGTCCGGTGATTCTCACCACGGATGCCCAAGGTGCTTGGTGCTCCCTCCAAGGCGGTGAAATGTAAAAGTCGTCGCCCCCTGATGCCCAACCTCGCCTTTCAATTTCGAAGGCATGACCCCAAGGTCTATGTCTTCTCATTTCAAGGCGATCTTGGGCATCAGGGAACGGCTTTGTTTTACATTTCAATGTAACAAGTTCCATTTAGTTGTGGAGCCATTACGAAGTTATTACGATGCGTGCATACGTGTTGTAGAATACTCAATCGCTGTCGTTTTCTAGAGAAAGATGATTGCTTGTGAAGAAGGAAGACGCAATTGAGCTCGAGGGTACGGTAAAGGAACCGTTGCCCAACGCCATGTTTAAGGTCGAGCTCGAGAACGGTCATTCGGTTCTGTGCAACATTTCTGGCAAGATCCGAATGAATTACATCCGTATTCTCCCCGGTGACAGGGTTGTCGTGGAGCTTTCCCCGTACGACCTGACCCGCGGCCGCATCACCTATCGCTACAAATAGCGGCACGCATACACGCACTCCATTTCCGACTGCAGGCTTAGCTCAACCTACGGTCGGATTGTGTGTGAAGACCAGCCATAGTTTTAAACGCCTGCGGCTGGGCGAGTAGATAGTAGGGAAGTAGTTTGAGCGCTACCGAAAGGAAGAACGATGAAGGTACGTCCTTCGGTCAAGAAGATGTGCGATAAGTGCAAAATCATTAGGCGCCATGGCAAGGTCCTCGTCATTTGCGAGAACCCCCGTCATAAGCAGCGTCAGGGTTAAGAGAGGAGACTACGTTGGCCCGTATTAATGGTGTCGACCTCCCGCGTGAGAAGCGCGTTGAGATCGGTCTGACCTACATTTACGGCATCGGCCGCACCACTGCGACGAAGATTTGCGTCGAGTGCAACGTTAACGTGGATACGCGCGTTAAGGACCTCACCGAGGATGAGGTTAACGCCATCCGCGATTATATCGATAAGAACCAGATCATGGTTGAGGGCGACCTCCGCCGTGAGCGCAACCAGAACGTCAAGCGCCTTATGGACATCGGCTGCAACCGCGGCCTTCGTCACCGCAAGGGCCTCCCGGTCCGCGGCCAGCGCACCCACACTAACGCTCGTACCCGCAAGGGCCCGAAGCGTCAGATCGGTGCTAAGAAGAAGAAATAAGGAGCGCTAGATAGATGGCTACTGCTAAGAAGAACGTTCGCGCTGCCCGTCTGAAGCGCGCGGACCGTAAGAACATTTCCGTGGGCCAGGCTCACATTCGTTCTACGTTCAACAACACGATCGTTTCGATCACCGATCCCCAGGGCAACGTCATTTCCTGGAAGTCGGCTGGCCAGGTGGGCTTCAAGGGCTCCCGTAAGTCCACGCCGTTCGCTGCCCAGATGGCTGCCGAGGCTGCTGCCAAGCAGGCCATGGAGCACGGTATGAAGAAGGTTTCCGTCTTCGTCAAGGGCCCCGGCTCCGGTCGTGAGACCGCCATCCGCTCCCTCCAGGCTGCTGGCCTCGAGGTCTCGAGCATCCAGGACAAGACCCCCATTCCGCACAACGGCTGCCGCCCCAAGAAGCGTCGCCGCGTGTAACTGAAAGGATCGTATCAATATGGCAATCGACAGGACTCCTGTTCTTAAGCGCTGCCGTCAGCTCGGGATCGATCCCGCTGAGCTCGGTTACAGCAGCAAGAAGGAATCTATCCGTCAGCCCAAGCGCCGTCGCAAGGAATCTGAGTACGGCATGCAGCTGCGCGAGAAGCAGAAGGTCAAGTTCATCTATGGCGTTCTGGAGAAGCAGTTCCACGGCTACTTCAACAAGGCCCGTAAGATGAACGGCGTCACCGGTGAGAACCTCATGATCATTCTTGAGTCTCGCCTCGACAACGTCGTCTTCCGTCTTGGCTTCGCCCGCACCCGCAAAGAGGCTCGTCAGTCCGTCCGTCACGGTCACTTCACCGTGAACGGCAAGCGCGTGGACATCCCGTCCTACCGCGTCAAGGCCGGCGACGTCGTCGCTGTCGGCGAGAAGTTCCGTGACCTCCTCCCCATCAAGGAGGCCCTGATTTCCTCCGAGCGCTTTGAGGTCCCTGGCTGGCTCGAGGTCGATATCGAGAAGCTGTCTGGTAACGTGCTCGCTCTGCCGACGCGTGAGCAGATCAGCGGTGATATCAACGAGCAGCTCATCGTCGAGCTCTACTCTAAGTAGTCCATCCGGGCTGCTGAGGCTGGAGGTAATACATGTCAGAATTCATTAGGCCTCAGGTTCAGGTCGAAGAGATCAACGAGACGTCTGCTCGTGTCTCCGTCGAGCCGCTCGAGCGTGGTTACGGCGATACGCTGGGTAACTCCCTTCGTCGCGTTCTTCTGTCCTCGCTCGAGGGTGCCGCCGTCGAGGCTATTCAGATCGATGGTGCGCAGCACGAGTTCATGACCATCCCTAACATGGTCGAGGATGTCACCGACATCGTCCTGAATGTCAAGGGTCTTGTCTTCAGGGCTCTCGGCACGACCGACGAGGCGACCGCCACCATCTCGGTTGACGGCCCCTGCGAGGTCACCGGTGCGGACTTCTTTATTCCGTCCGAGTTTGAGCTGGTCAACCCCGAGCAGCACATTGCTACGCTCACCGAGGGTGGCCATCTCACCATGAGCATGCGCATCGGCTATGGCCGCGGCTATGTTTCTGGCGAGGCCAACAAGCGCGACAACGATCCCATCGGTGTGATCCACGTCGACTCGCTGTACTCGCCGGTTTCCCGTTGCGCCAAGCTCGTTGAGGCTTGCCGTGTCGGTCAGCACACCGACTACGATCGCCTTGTCCTCGAGATCGAGACCAACGGCTCCATCGCCCCGCGCGACGCCGTGGTCCAGGCTGCCAATATCATCAACCAGCATATGGCCGCCTTTATGAACCTTGCCGAGACCCCCGAGGTCGAGGAGGAGGCTTCGATCTTCGCTCCCGAGGTCACCAACGACAACGCCGAGCTGGACAAGCAGATCGAGGATCTGGACCTTTCCGTCCGTTCCTACAACTGCCTTAAGCGCGCCAGCATTCACTCGGTCCGTCAGCTCGTTGAGTTCTCGGAGAACGATCTGCTCAACATCCGTAACTTCGGTGTTAAGTCGATCGAGGAAGTGAAGGACAAGCTTGAGTCCATGGGCCTGAGCCTGAAGGCTTAATGCTTCGCATATTTGAGGAGAAACTAGACCATGCGTCACAACGTTAAGAAGGGCCTGAAGCTCGGCACCGATGCGAGCCACACCAAGGCCATGAAGAAGAGCCTTGCTAAGGCCCTCTTCGAGAACGACCGCATCAAGACCACCGAGACCCGCGCTAAAGCGCTGCGTTCGGTCGTCGATCCGATCATCACTTGGGCCAAGAAGGGCGACCTGCACTCTCGTCGTCTGGCTATCGCCAAGCTCGGCGATAAGCAGCTCGTTGCCGAGATCTTCGACAAGGCTGCCCAGGGTATGTGGCAGGATCGCAACGGCGGTTATACCCGCATCATGAAGCTCGGTAACCGCAAGGGCGACAACGCTCCCATCGTTATCATGGAGCTCGTCACCGAGCCTTGCACGCCTAAGGCCAAGAAGGCTGCTCCGGCCCCCAAGAAGGCCGCTGCTCCCAAGAAGGTCGAGGCTGCCGAGGAGGCTCCTGCTGAGGAGACCGCTGAGTAGACAATCCGTCTGCATAGGCTATATTCGAGGGGTACGTTCGCGTACCCCTCTTTTTTTGTCGAAATGCCATTGCCTGTTTGTTGGGAGCGCCCATGACCGCGCCGTCTGATTTCAATTCGATTCCAGAGCTCGATGCCACGCTCGTTTTCCGCGTGGCATACGATGGCTCGTCCTATAGCGGCTTTGCCGAGCAGCCGGGACAGACGACGGTTGCGGGTGAGCTGCGTCGAGCCATCGAGACGCTGCTTCGCCGTCCGATCGATCTGACGTGCGCGGGTCGCACCGATGCCGGCGTGCATGCCGTGGCTCAGTACATCAGCGTGCCCGTAACGGACGCTGAGCTCGCCCTAACGCGCCGTAGGTGGCTGCGGGCTATGGATGCCCTGCTGCCCAAAGATATCGCCATCAACGAGGTCTACAAGGCCCGTAAAGGCTTTTCTGCACGTTTTGACGCGCGTTCCCGTACGTATACGTACCGTATTGCCGATCGAGATGCGCGCCCCGTGCTGTCCCGCGGTGCGGTGTGGTGGCATCGCTATCCCTTGGATGTTGAGGCTATGTCTGCTGCCTGCCCCGCGCTGCTGGGCGAGCAGGACTTTAAAAGCTTTTGCAAGGTTGCTTCTGCCGTGGGCAAACCTACGCACCGCTGCGTAATGCGCGCCGAGTTTGGCCATGAGGTTGCGTTTGGCGAGGACATCCTGACGTTTACCATCGAGGGCAATGCGTTTCTGCATTCGATGGTCCGTACGATCGTTGGCACGCTTGTCGCGATTGGCATGCATCGCCGTGAACCCGAGTGGATGCGCGAGGTCATCGATGCTTGCGACCGTACCGCTGCGGGCCCCACGGCTCCTGCCTGCGGCCTTACGTTTATGGGCGTGGATTACGATCCCGCCGAGCTCGTCGTGCTCGACTAGGGGAGGGCTCGACGCGTCGTGCGTCGACACCCATTATCTGTGGGCTGCGCGTGTGCAACATCTGTTCTTGGCGTGCAATACAACCGGTGTCTCATTGCTTTTATTGCCGGGGTGTACCATGAACCACGGTTTGATTCATTGCTGTCGAGAGGACGGATAACTTGGTTCGACGTGGCTCGCATCCGCGACTTTCGGTGATCCTTGTGGTAGAAGGTTCGCCCAGCTATGCGATGCGTGCGCTCGAGAGTATCCAGAACCAAGACCTCTACGATTTGCAGATTGTCGTTGTCTGCCGCGATGCTGCGCCCGGTGTGCGCCATTCGCTTCAAGTTGCTGCCGACAGGGACATCCATATTGATTTGATTGACGTCGAGGACGCGAAGCGCGGCGCTTGCCTTCGTGCCGGTTTTGCTGTCTCGCGCGGCTCTCAAATCATCGCTATGAACGCCGATGAGTGGTTTGCTCCGCAGTCCCTTTCCAAGATGGTCGATATCGCGTGCGATACTGCGGCAGACATAGTGTTCCCCACGGTGTCGCTCGACCGCTATGATGCACATCGAGAACGCCATTCGCGCGTCTTGGATGCTGCCTCTATTGCCATAGAAGACGAGTCTTCTATGGTGACTGGGCTGCCCCAGTTGATTTTGGGCGGCCTAGTCGCTCAGACCTCTGGCGTGATGTATAGCCGTCCGCTGTTTGAGGCATGCCTGTCGCGCGGCAAGGCGTACCGTACGGTTGAGTTTATGGCTTATGCGCTCTCGCAGGCACGATTCGTGTCCGGCTGCGGCGACGCTTGTTTCCACGCGGTGGCACCTAAGCTTACAGATGCCTTTGATCCCACCATGTATGCCAGGATATCCGATGACACTCGAGCGCTCGACGAGCTTGCGGACTCACTCTCGGAAGCAGATAGCGGTGGTCGGCTCAAGCTGGCAAGCCAAAAGTTCTACTTTGCCGGACTGGTCGCCTGCATCGAGAATTTGTGTCTTAGCCCGCATGGAGTGTCGTCAATCGAGCGTTCCGCCCGCATGCGTGATATGCTCGAGGCGCCTCGAACCCGTCAGATGGTCGCCGCGCTCAAGGATAACCATCGGGGACTCGGTTTGTTGTTTGGGCCGATCGCCAGCGCCAAGCCCGCGCGCTGCGTGATGTGTACGCATCTGGCAGCTTTTCTTAACCGGACGGGCGCAAAAACCGCCTAAACGGCTCATTTCGAAACAAATTTGCATAGAATTGTTTCGAAATGCGTTCTTATACACAAAAGCCTTCAAATAGCGTTAAACTATTCAGTCACTGATTGATTGTCTCCGCCATCTTTTGGAGAGAGGGTTTGTATGGCTAAAAAACGCAATGGGCGCCAGGATGCCATTAGAGATATTGTGCGCAATAAGGACGTCCGCACGCAGCGCGTGCTGGTCGATGAGCTCCGCGCTATGGGCTTTGATTGCACGCAGGCGACTGTCTCTCGCGATATTGCCGATATGGGGCTGCGTAAGCTCCCCGAGGGTATCTATGTTCTGGCAGAGGACCTGCACCTGCAGCGTATGGTTTCCGAGCTCGTAACGGGCGTTCTGCGCACCGATAATCTGGTTATGATCAAGGCTCAGCCTGGTACGGCTTCCGGCATCGCCGCCGCCGTTGATGCGGCAGAGTTGCCCGATGTGCTTGGCTCGCTTGCCGGCAACGATACGATTTTGGTTATTGCCCAGACGGCCGAGGACGGCGAGCGTCTCGAGGCGCTGATCAATAAGCTGAGCAATTCTCGCAAGTAGGCGTGCGGGTCGTGCGCTCGGCACTGTGTGCGTGACATGGTGGCTTGTAAGGGGGTATCGACGTTGGTCGGTACCCCCTATATTGTTTGCCGGTATAAAGGCCGTCCACCAGGTCGCTTTAAACTAAAAGGCCCCCGAGCACTTTAATAAGCTGCTCGGGGGCCTTGTTGCTAATGGCCGGATGAATTTCTAGCCAACCGTATCGTCAGGCGTGGGCGAGGGGTCGGGAGTGGGTGTAGGCGTAGGCGTAGGCGTAGGCGTAGGCGTAGGCGTGCCGCCATCGCCGCCGGTCGAACCACCAGTGGAGCCGCCCGTCGAGCCACCGGTCGTACCGGTGCCGCCGGTGGTGTCGCCGCCCGTGGTCTCGGTGGTCGTGGTCGTCGTGGTAGTCGTTGTGGTGGTTTCCTCTTCGTCCTCGTTCTCGTCCTTGTCGTCGTTCTCCGTCTTCTTGGTGTTGTTAGTGCCGTAGAACTTCCAGACGCTGTTGTTCTTGTAGGTGGGCGCCGTTCCGGTCGCAAACTCCTCGCGCTCGGTACCGGTCAGAACGGTGTTCATAAACCGCTTAAAGACAGGCAGGTTGGTGCTGTCGCCCAGCAGGTCTGTGCCGTATTTTTGGATGGGAATCTCGCCCGCGGAATAGCCGGTCCACAGGGCGCACGCCAGCTGCGGGGTATAGCCGCAGAACCACAGGTTGGTGGTGTTGTCGGTGGTGCCCGTCTTGCCGGCATAGGGCTGGTTGACGCTCAGGGCGCCGGCAGCACCCGTACCGCCGCCCTTCATGACGCCGGACAGAACATCGGTGACCGCGGCGGCCTCGCCCTCGGTAAGTACCTGTGAGGGATTGTCGGTGTGCTGGTACAGCACCGAACCGGTACGAGAGTCAATCTCGGTGATGGCGATCGGCTGGCGATAGTAGCCGCCGTTGGCAAACGTCGCGTAGGCGGCGGCCATCTCGAGCGGCGAGATCGAGCCGGTGCCGAGGGTCATGACGGGAACGTCCTCGATGTTGTCCTTGGCGGGATCGATGCCGAGCTTTTTGACGAGCGAGATGATCTTGCTGTTGCCGACGGCTTCCGCCACCTGGATGTAGCCGGTGTTGGAGGAGTATGCCGTCGCCTGCTTAAGCGTGATGTTGCCATAGCTATGGTTGGCGTAGTTTTGGACCTCGGTCGTGGTGCCCTTCGCCTTGAGCGGCGAGTTGCAGTTGAGGGTGACGTTGGGGTTCATGCCGTTTTGGATGGCAGTTGCCAGCGTAAAGGCCTTAAAGGTGGAGCCGACGGGACGCTTGGCCGTGGCATGGTTTACGTGGTTCTCGTCGGCGTTGTAATCGTAGCCGCCCACCATGCACTTGATGTAGCCGGTCTTGGGGTCGACGACGACCATGCCCATGTCCAGGCCGTCGAGCGAGAGCGTGTCGAGCTGCTCGCGAACGGCATTCTCTGCCACCTGCTGCATCGTGGGGTCGATGGTGGTCTTGACGGTCAGGCCGCCCTTAAAGAGCACGTCGGTCGAGAACTCCTGCTCCAGCAGCTGCTTAACATAGGCGACAAAGTAGGGCTGCGAGTATACGTCAACGCCGCTGCCCGAGATTTCGGTCACGTTGAGGGTGATGGGCTCGGCCTGTGCGGCATCGTGCTCCTCCTGCGTAATGTGGCCCAGGCGCAGCATGTTGTCGAGGACCTTGTTGCGACGGGACAGCGCCAGGTCGGGGTTGACCGTGGGGTCGTACTGCGAGGGCGAGTTGGGAAGGCCGATCAACAGCGCGGCCTCGCTCAGGGTGAGGTCTGCGGCGCTCTTGGACAGGTAGGTCTCGGCGGCGGCCTCAATACCGTAGGCGCCGTGACCGTAATAGATGGTGTTGAGGTACATCATGAGGATCTCGTCTTTGGAGTACATGTCCTCCATCTTTACGGCGATGTAGGCCTCGCGCACCTTACGCTCGATGGTCGAGTCGAACTGCTCCTCCTGCAGGATGGTGTTGCGCACCAGCTGCTGGGTGATAGTCGAGGCGCCTTCGTGCCCGCCGCCGAGGGTTGCCACCGCAGCACGCGCGATACCCCACAGGTCGATACCGCCGTGCTCGTAGAAGCGCTCGTCCTCGACGTCAACGGTGCCCTGTAGCACGTAGGGGGAGACCTTGTCCTTGGTGATGGACTTGCGGTTTTGCGTGTAGAAGCTCGCGATCTTGTTGCCGTTGCAGTCGACGATCTCGGTGGGCTCGCTCACCAGATACGCGTTGGCGTCGGTGTAGTCGGGCAGATCGGACAGCCAGCGGTTGACGTTGCCGACCATGCCGATGCCAAATGCCACGCCCGCAATCAGCAAAAAGCCCAAAAACGAGAGCAGGATTATGGGCAGGGCATGCGTCTTTGAACGGCTGCGTCCCTGTCGTTGGCGAGGACCCATATATTGACCTCCAGGTATGTCGTGCCGGACGGCGGATGTGCCGTCGGGGCAGGATGGACATAAGTTATTACACGATAAACCAAACGGGGCGCGCGAGGCCTCGTGTATGCTGGAAGACGGCATTTTTCAGAATGAATGCATACCTTGGTAAGGAGTTTGCCGATGGCGATTCGGGCGATGGGGCCGAGCGGACAACACAAGACTGGATTGGATGCTGCCGGTGCGGCGCTGCCCGAGCTGCTGGCGCCGGCGGGCGGGCTCGACCAGATGTTTGCGGCCATCGCCGCGGGCGCCGATGCCATCTATGCGGGGTTGGGCGGCTTTAACGCCCGTGTGAGTGCGCACGGTTTTACCGACGACGAGTTTGCGCGCGGCTGCGCCGTGGCGCATGCCCATGGCGTGCGTGTGTACGTGACGCTCAACGTGTTCGTGTTTGACGATGAGTTGTCCGACGCGGTGGCGTTGGGAGCTCATGCACTGGAGCTGGGCGCCGATGCTCTGATTGTCGCCGATGCCGGGCTGGCCTGCGCGCTGCGCGCGGCGATTCCCGGGGTCGAGATTCACCTGTCCACGCAGGCGGGCGTTCATAGCGAAGGCGCCGTGCGACTTGCCGCCGATGAGCTGGGGGTCGAGCGCGTGACGACGGCACGCGAGCTGACGGTCGACGAGATTGCGGCGCTATGTGCCGCGGGCGTGCCCATCGAGGTATTCTGCCACGGTGCGATTTGCATCGGCTATTCGGGGGCGTGCGAGTTCTCGGCCCTGCGGCGTGGGCGCTCGGCGATGCGCGGCGACTGCACGCAGCCGTGCCGTCTGGCGTACGACCTGGTGGACGAGGCGGGGCAGAGCGTTGTCGCCGTCGAGGGAGATCGCCTGCTGTGCCCGCGCGACTATCTGGGTATTGCACATCTGCCCGAGCTTGTAGATGCCGGCGTGGCGTCGCTCAAGATCGAGGGGCGCATGAAGAACCCCGATTACGTATTCAACGTGGTGCGGGTGTGGCGCCGGGCACTCGATATGCTGTACGACGGCGCGTGGGACCCCGGTGCCGTGGAAGAGCTTGAGCGCGAGCTGGGAAGGTCGTTTAACCGTGGGTTTACCGATGCGTACCTGCGAGGGCGTTCGGGTGCCGAGCTGATGAGCTTTGAGCGTGCGATTAACCAGGGCGTGCGCGTGGGGCGCTTGGTCGCTGTGGGCCACGAAGAGGTGACCGTTGAGCTCGACGCCGCCGTGGCGGCGGGTGACACGCTCGAGATCCGGTTTTATCCGGGTGCCGACGCGCGTCCCGATGTGCCCAAGCGCTGGCCGCAGGTGCCCTGTCCGGTGGATGCCGCAGCGGGGGAGCGCGTCGTCGTGCATTGCAAGCGTAAGGTTGACACGGGCTGCGAGGTGTACCTGATTCGCAGCGCCGGCGTGTTGGATCAGACGGCGGCGGTGTTGGAGCGCATGCGGGCCGAGGCGGATGCGATTGCGCCCGTTGAGCGTGCCGTTGAAGTGCTGCCCTTTGAGGGCGTTGCGGTGGATGGCGGTGCATCGACGGAGTTGGTGGAGTGCGCGGTTCCCACTCGCATGGTTTTTGCTTGGCAGCTGATGGATGCCGACCCGCGCGGAGAACTCGATTTGTCCGACGCCGTTGTGGTGCTTGACGAGGTGTGCCGCGCGAGTGACGCTGACTGGACCCGCTCACTGATGCAGCGTGCCGGGCGCATCGTCTGCCGCAACCTGGGGCAGGTGGCGATCGCTCGCGAGCTGGGCGTGACGTTTGACGTGGCGGCGCCGGTGTTCTGCGCGAATCGGGCCACGCTTACCTGGCTGCGCGGATTCGGTGCGGGGCGGGTGTACTTGCCGGCCGAGTTGCTCGGCAATGATGCGGAGCGTATTGCCGAGCTGGCTGCTGAACCCGGCGTCTTGGGTCCGGTCGACGCCGACCGTCCCGAGCTTATGGTGTGCGAGCACTGCCTGCTGACCGCCGAGGGCGTCTGCGCCACCGATGCGACGGGACAGGTTCGTTGCCGCGACTGCTTGCGTCGTCGGCAGGTACGCTATCTGGTCGAGCGTGACGGTACACGTCTGCCAGTTGCCATTGACGCATGCGGCAGGACGAGGATTTTCCTGTCGTAGGTGCCGCGTCGCGTCAGTTTGTTATCATAAAAGAGTTTATGGACTTCCAGCACCGCCGTTTTCGGCGAGGGTGCTATAGAAAAAGGAGGATACCCAATGCTGTCTGTTGACGAGCAAATGCGTATCATCACCTCGGGCGCCGCGCAGATCGTTCCCGAGGCCGACCTTCGCAAGAAGCTTGAGAAGGGCGAGCCCCTCAACATCAAGCTCGGCGTCGATCCCACCAGCCCCGACCTGCACCTGGGCCACGCCGTGCCCCTGCGCAAGATGCGTCAGTTCCAGGACCTGGGCCACAACGTCACCCTCATCATCGGCAACGGCACCGCGCTGATCGGCGACCCTTCGGGCAAGAATTCCACCCGTCCGCAGCTTTCGCAGGAGCAGATTGAGGCCAATGCCGAGACCTACGTGAGCCAGGCCATGAAGATCCTGGATCCCGAGAAGACCACCATCGTGCACAACGGCGACTGGATCCTTTCGATGGACCTGGCCGGCCTGCTGCAGGTGTGCTCCAAGTTCACCGTCGCCCGCATTCTTGAGCGCGACGACTTTACCAAGCGCTACCAGTCTCAGACGCCGATCGCCCTGCATGAGTTCCTGTATCCCGTGATGCAGGCTTTCGACTCCGTGCAGATCAAGGCCGACGTGGAGATGGGCGGCACCGATCAGCTCTTCAACCTGCTCGCTGGCCGTGAGCTCATGGAGAAGATGGGCATGGAGCCGCAGATCGCGCTCACCATGCCGCTGCTCGAGGGTACCGACGGCGTGCGCAAGATGTCCAAGTCATACGGCAACTACATCGGCCTGACCGACGCTCCCAAGGATATGTTCGGCAAGACCATGTCCATCCCCGACGAGATGATCGGCAAGTACTACCGCCTGGCGAGCTCGCTCACCCCGGCCGAGGTCGACAAGATCGACGCTGCCCTGGCCGATGGTTCTGCCGACCCCTACGAGCTCAAGCGCGCTCTGGGTCGCGACCTGTGCGACACCTACCACGGCGTCGGTGCCGGCGACGAGGCTCAGGCCGAGTTCGACCGCGTGTTCAAGGAGGGCCAGCTTGCCGACTTCCCCGAGAAGCACGTTGAGCTGACCGTCAACGACGAGGGCCAGATCTACCTCGCCGGCCTGCTTAAGGACCTGGGCCTTTCGGCGAGCGCCGGCCAGGCCCGTCGCGACATTGACGGTGGCGGCGTCAAGATCAACGGCAAGGCGGTGGCTCCCAAGAGCTATAACATCGATCCCAGCGCCCTCAAGCTGGGCGACACCCTCTCCGTAGGCAAGCGCAAGGGCTTTAAGTTGATTTAGTTCCGCCGTTCTACCGAACGGCGGACCGGCCGACGCTGCGCGGGCCGCATTTGGACAATCTGACGTTCAACTTCAAGGGCGCGACCAGAAGGTCAGCGCCCTTTCGTTTCACGTCACCTTGTCTCAAATGCGGCCCGCTCGCTGTGGTTGCCAAAACATCGGCGCTCCCGTTGTTGGCACTTTGGGACACTCCTTGTATTGGTGCTCAGCGGCAGCCCCCCCCATTGCGCCAAGCGGCGTGTGCCGTTAAGCGGAAGGGGTGTTATCGGCGGCCTCCTTTTGGGCATACAATGGCTATTGGTTTGCTGCGGTGAAGGCCTGTCCGCTCCGCAGCTTTTTTCTACGGTTAAAGGAGTATGTATGTCCGTTGAGGTCATGAGATCTGTGATCGAGGCCGCCGAGGGTCGTGTGCCCGTTGACACGCTGTTTGCCAACGCACAGATTGTCGATGTGTACGGCCAGCGCGTGGCGCCCGGTAGCGTTGCCGTCAAGGATGGCGTGATCGTCGGTGTGCTCTACGATGGTCGCGACGATGCCGCCGGTACGTATGAGGCTGCCGAGGTCATCGATTGCCAGGGCCGCTATCTTGCCCCCGGTTTTATTGACGGACACTTGCATATCGAGTCTTCGAACATCCGCCCTGCCGAGTATGCGCGCATGGCGGCGACGCGCGGTACCACCACTGCCATTGCCGACAGCCACGAGATCGCCAACGTTTCCGGCCTGGACGGCCTGCGCTTTATGATCGAGGACGGCCGTCGCGCGCCCATTTCCATCAAGTACATGATGCCCTCGTGCGTGCCCGCGCTGCCCGATGAGCAAGCAGGCGCTGTGATTACCGCCGCTGACATGCAGGCGTTTTTTGCCGAGCATCCGGGCGATGTCTTTGGCCTGGGCGAGATGATGAACCTGCCGGGCGTCTTTATGGCCGATCCCGAGACCTGCGCTCGAATCGACGCTGCCAACCAGACGCCGTCCAAGCAGGTTGACGGTCACGCGCCGCTCGTTGCCGGCAAGGACATCAACGCCTATGCCGCAGCAGGTATTATCGCTGACCATGAGTCGACGATTCCCGAGGAGGCACTCGACAAGCTGTCTCGCGGCATGTATGTGATGCTGCGCGAGGGTACGTGCAGCCATGACCTGCCCACCCTGTCGCCGATGCTGCTGGAGAATCCTGCCCGTGCCCGCCGTTGCTGCTTTGCGACCGACGACCGCGCTCCTTCCGATGCGCTTGCGTCCGGCATGATCGACAACGCCTGCCGCGTGGCGATTGAGGCCGGTATCGACCCGGTGGTCGCTATCTCCATGGCGTCCCTTTCCACGGCTGAGGCGTTTGGCCTGGATCACGGCTGCCGCGACCCGCACGAACTGCGTGGCGCCATCGCCCCGGGCAAGCGTGCCGACCTGCTGGTGCTCAATGACCTGACGTTCACCACGGCTCCGCATCGCGTATACGCCGCCGGTGCTCTGGTGGCGCAGGACGGCACCTTTGTGGGCGAGATCGCACCCGAGATGGCCGAGGTCGCAGCCCTTGCCGACGAGCTGCGCGCGTCCGTTAAGCTGCCGAAGCTTTCGCTCGACGTATTCGACTATGCCTTTAAGCCGGGCGAGGCCGTGATTGACGTGGTGCCGGGTAAGGCCATCACGGGTATGGCTCGCCCCGAGAGCGCCGAGGGCCTGCGTCGCATTATGCTGATCGAGCGCCACGGCCGCGGTGTGTCGCTGCAGGCCGAGGGCGCCGACGGTGATGGTCCTGCGGGCCTGGGCCTTGTCGGCAAGCATATCGGTCGCGGCTGGGTGCGTGGCTTCACCATCACCGGTGGCGCCATTGCCTCCACGATCGGCCACGACTCGCACAACGTGTGCGTCGTGGGTGATAACGCTGCCGATATGATGGCTGCTGTTGAGGCTGTGGGCCAGGGTGGTCACGTGCTGGTGCGCAACGGCGAGGTCGTGGCGCGCATTCCGCTGGCGCTCGGCGGTCTGATGAGCGAAGGCACGGCCGAGGATGTCGCCGCGCAGCACGACGACTTTATGGTCAAGGCGCGCGCCATGGGCATCGAGCCGCCGCTCGACCCCATCATGGGCATCATCTTCCTGCCCCTGCCGGTTATCCCGACGCTCCGCATCCGCCCCGAGGGCATGTTCGACGTCACAACCTTCACCTACGCCGACTAGTCATCGGGGACGTTCTTAAACGTCTAGTCGCCTGCGACACTCTTTGACGTGTTGCCTGGCGCTGCGAATGTGGGACCCCTGGTGCGCGTGAGCTATTTGCCAGGTCCTTGTAACGTTTGCGCCCGCGGAGTCTTACCTGAGCTCCCTTTGGGTACGTTGGAATTGGATACACGTTCGATTCCAACAAGCCCGAAGGGAGCTTTTCTATGTTTAAACTGATTGCATCCGATATGGACGGCACGTTGCTTGACGAAAACAGCCAGGTGCCTCCCGAGACCTACGAACTGATTCTGGCGCTACACGAGCATGGCGTGCATTTCGCCGCATCGTCAGGTCGTCGCTACGATCGCCTGTGCGAGTTCTTTGCGCCCGTTCGCGACAAGATGGACTTTGTCGCCGCTAACGGTGCCCAGGTCTACGCCGACGGCAAAATGGTAGACCGTGAGGTGTATTCGCACCTGGCGATTCGAAGGCTCGCCCAGGCTGTCGCGACGTTTCCCAATCTGCATCTTGCGCTCTTTGACCGAACCAAATCCTTCTTGCTCGATGACGAGTGCAAGTTCGTACGCGAGGTCGATAAGGACCTTCCCAATGCCGAGCGCATTTGGGAACTGCCCGATCCCAGCGTAAATATCATCAAGGCGAGTATCTTTTGCGATGACTGTGCCGTTATGGACAGTGCGTACGTGCTACAGCGAGAACTCGGTCAGCTCTTTACCTTTGCGCCCTCGGGCAACGCATGGATCGATGCCATGCAGCCCGGTGTGTCGAAGGCCTCGGGCATCGCACAGCTTGCGGAGCATTACGGCATTGGACGCGACGAGATCATGGCGTTTGGCGACTCGATGAACGACTACGAGATCATTCGCTTTGTCGGCACGGGCTGTGCGATGGAAAACGCGCGCCCCGCGCTCAAAGCGGTTGCCGATCGCGTCGTGGGCTGCAACCGCGACCACGCCGTCCAGCAGGAACTTCGCCGTGTTCTGGAGAGCCTCGCCTAATCCGGCAGTTAGGGACGTTCCTTTTCTGCCGGCAGCCGGGGACAGTCCTTGCAGCTTTTTCGCGAAGAGTGTCCCCAACGACTAGTCATTTAAGAACACCCAATGACTAAGAACGTCCCCAATGACTAGGCGAGGGCGGTCATGATGGCGCGGGCGACGCCGTCGTGGTCGTTGTCGTATTCGGTGATGGCGTCGGCGGCCTCGCGGTCCTCGGGCTCGGCGTTGATCATGGCCATACCGTGGCCCGCTGCCTGCAGCATGGGGATGTCGTTGATGTTGTCGCCGAACGCCCAGGCGTCGGCGAGACGCTCGCCCAGGTGCTCGCACAGCCACGTGAGTGCCGTTCCCTTGGTGGCTCCCTCGCCCATGACCTCGATATTCATGGCGTACGAACGCGTGACCTCAATGCCTCCGAGCGTGTCGAGCTCCGCCGCGATGGCGTCGCGATCGGCTGGGTCGTGCCAGTACATGGCGATGCGTTCGAGTGTCTCGACCTCGTCGATCTTGTTGTCGATATCCATGTCGATCGGTGTTCGTGTGCGCTTGAGCGAAGCCGCGATGTGGGGGTCGCCGCCGCAGAATTCGTCCAGGCGCGTGTAGAGCGAGCGGGGGAGGAAGCACTGCCCGTCCGCGAAGATATCGAAGGTGACGTCATGGCCGGCGGCGATGCGATGGATGCGATGGGCAATGCCGCAATCGAGCGGACGGCTCAAGATGCACGTGGCGCGCGAGGCGTCGGTGGGCACATCGTCGTCGAGCTGCCAGACGCTGGCGCCATTGGCGCAAACGGCATAGTGCACGGCGGTATGGGCGAGGATGGGCTCAAAGATGCCCGACAGCGGACGTCCCGTGCAGGGCACAAATTCAATCCCGCGTCGAGCGAGCTCGTCGAGCATCGCCCAGGTGGCATCGCTCATCTGCTTATCGCTCGTCAACAGCGTTCCATCCATATCGGAAAACACAATCATTTGATGCAGCCCTTTCTGCTGGCATAAAAAGCGTGGCCGAGGGCGATGATGCCCTGGCCACGCTCGGGTTCTATAACGGTCCGCGTCCTAGCGATCGGCGAGCGGCTTGTACTCCAGCGGCTCGATAACCGGGCGATACGCGGGGCGAATAATGCGGTGCGCGCAGAAGAGCTCTTCCATGCGGTGTGCCGACCAGCCGGCCATGCGGGCGACGGCGAATAGCGGCGTAAAAAGCGTCTCGGGTACGCCGAGCATCTTGTAGATAAAGCCCGTGTACAGGTCGATGTTGGCACAGATGGGCTTGGTCATGCCGTGGTCGCGCATCACCTGCGGTGCCAGGCGCTCGATGCGCTCGATGAGCGCGAACTCCTCGCCCAGGTCCTTCTTGGCGGCAAGCGTGCGCGCGTAACGGCGGCAGACCTCGGCGCGCGGGTCGCTCAGCGTGTAGACGGCGTGGCCCATACCGTAGATGAGACCCGTGCCGTCGAAGGCCTGCTTGTCGAGGATCTTGCCCAGGTAGGCTGCGACCTCGTCCTCGTCCTCCCAATTGGAGACGTGCGCACGGATGTCCTCGTGCATGGACACGACCTTGGCGTTGGCGCCGCCGTGGCGCGGGCCCTTGAGTGAGCCGATAGCCGCGGCGTAGGCGGAATACGGGTCGGTGGCCGAGGAGGACAGCACGCGGCAGGCAAACGTGGAGTTGTTGCCGCCTCCGTGTTCGGCATGCAGCATGAGCATCACGTCGAGCAGCATGGCTTCGTCGCGGGTGAATGCCATGCCGCCGCGCAACACCTGCAGGATGGTCTCGGCGGTGGAGAGACCGGGTGTGGGGTGCGGTACATGAACCTCGGAGCCGCGGCGCTTGGCGACCGAGGCCATATGCGCGAAGGCGGCGATGCGGGGGAGACGGGCGAGCATGGAGATGGCGACGTCGATTTCGTGCTCGGGCGTAATGGCGTCGGGCTCGGCGTCGAAGGCGTAGAGCAGCAGCACGGCGCGCTGAAGCACATTCATGATGCTCGACGACACCGTGGTCATGGGGAACTCTTTGACGTACTCATCGCTCAGGTGCCTAAAAGCGCCCAGACGTCCGCAAAAACCGTCGAGCTCCTCTTTGTTGGGCAGCGAGCCCGTGATGAGCAGGTAGGCGACCTCTTCGTAGCCATAGCGATTCTCGGCCTGGGCGTTGTTGACCAGGTCCTCGATGCTGTAGCCGCGCAGCGTAAGCTTGCCCTGGTCGGGCACGACTTTGCCGTCGACCTTGTTGTAGCCGTGCACGTCCGAGATGCGGGTAAGGCCCGCGACCACGCCCGAGCCATCGGCATTGCGCAGGCCGCGCTTGACGTTATGCTCTACGAACAGGCCCTCGTCGTACGGGGCGGTCGGCAGGCCGTGGTAGAGGTTTTCGCTTTCGGGCGAAATCTGACGGCTCGCCTCGTAATCCAGAACCAGGCGGCTCAGGTGATCGTCGAAGCGGTAGTAGATTTTCTTGGCGTCGTAGGCCATGCGCGCTCCTCTCCGGTCCGCTTTGGGGCCGCGCGCTTGGACGATATGACGTCAAGCTGCCCCGAGCGGCTTGTTCGCTACAGGCGGTACATAAAGTTAAAGACGTCCTCGCGCTGGATGGACACGTTGACGCCCGAAAGCTCGCCGGCCTCGGCCAGGGCCTTCTGCAGCTCGGCGAAGTCGAGCTTGGACTCGGCGGTGTCGGCCAGCATGGTCATGGTGAAGATGTCCTCGATAATGGACTGCGTGATGTCGCGGATGTCGACGTTGGCCTCGCCCAGAACGCGGGTGACGCCGGCGACGATGCCGGGGCGGTTCTTGCCAAGGACGGTGATGACGATACGGGAGGACGAGATCTCGGCCATGGGAAACCCTTTCGCGTGGTTGCGGCGCGCGCGGGGCGCTCCGCTACGGTACAGTGTTCATCATTGTACCTGTCTGGCGCAAAAAAGGCGCGCTCGCTGCGGCGTTACATGCCTGCAACATGAGCGTAAGGGGGAAGGCCGTACGGGGAAGAGCCGTCTGGCGCGTGTCCGGCTCGTGTTGGGTTGATTTCCGATCTCAGCCGAACACATTGAGCGGACAGGCCGTTCCCGCAGTCAGCCGAACGCCTCCGACGGCTGATTCCGAACTGGAAGCGGAGGGCATCCCCGCCCTTCGGTAGGGGATACCGCTCCGCGGCGCATGCCGCGGGCGGCGCCCCTATCGGACCACCGTGACCTCAGTTGGGATGGGCCCAGCACTGCCGCGTACTCGGTGAGCTAGAGCCAACTGTTCATCTTCACGTCGCGTATGGCGATATTTCGGTCGTCCGGCTCGGTGATGCCGTAGCCGAACGCCTGGAGCGTCTCGATGGACTCCTGGATCCTCTGTTGGAACATGGGACCCGGATCGACCCTCGGCCCGAGGTGCCCGCGCCAAAGGCACGGCGTGGCGCGCAGCATGTTATGGATTTTGGAGATGGGCTCGATGTCGGCGTAGACGTTGAGCGTCGCCATGGCGTCCTTGTGGCCGAGGATCGATTGGAGCGCCTTGATATCGCCGCCTTGGCGGATCCACTGCGTTGCGAACGTGTGGCGAAGGCCGTGGAACGTGATCAGCTCGTCGTTGGTGCCCATGAGGCCGTTGGTCTCCGAGAACGTCTTGAACGCCCTGCGGATATAGCTTGTCGTCGCGAAGGTCGCGCCCGGCTCCGACAGGATGTAGCAGTCCCCGATCTCGACCGCCCCGGTAAGGCCGCGCAAGCGCAGCTTTCCGCAGTCGATCTCGTGGGTCTCCTTCAGGAAGGGGAGTAGGCCGACCGGGTCGATGGGGATACCCCTGGCGTCATGGGTCTTGGTGTCCTTGATGAACGAACCCATTCCCTTCGCGTACGCCACCGAGTGCCTGATCGAGATCAGGCCCGTCTCGAAATCCACATCGCACCACCGAAGGCCGCAGACCTCGCCGATTCGCATCCCCGTGTGCAGGGCGAGTACGACCGCCCTCTAATCCTCGGCGGACCAATCGAGTCCGAACTCCTTTCGGGCATCCTCTTTGCTCATGACTTCGAGAAGGTCTCCGGGTTGGCAACGAAGGGCGAGGCATAGCTGCTCGAGTGTGTTGAAGCGAATGCCGCGAATATGCCCTTTTTTAATACGGGACAGGTTCACGGGCGTGGTTCCAATCCTTTCGGCAAGCTCGTTCGAGGAAATCTTTCGCTCGGCCATGATCTTGTCGAGGCGAACAATTACGGGCATGGCGTTTCCTTACGCAATCTCGTCGGAGTCGAGGTACAGCTCTCGGGCGTACAAGAAGAGCTGGGAAAGCATGAACAGGACGATGCCGAGAACCAGAGAGGTCCAATCGAATGATGAAGCGATCTCTTGGGCGCCGACGGCCCCCTCGCCGCCAAACATCGAAACGGAGGTTTTGAGTGAGCCGGCGTAGAGGCTGGTGGCAGCTTGAACAACGAAGAGAATGCCGAGCACCTTCAAGCATGTCGCAGACCCTTTCTTGAAGGGGTCTCCGCTCTTGATCGTCCACACGAGAACGGCGCTGAGGACGGTCGTGGCGATACCGATGACGGCAGGGGCCAATGTCGAGATCGCAAGGGCTGGATACGCGGGGGAGTCTGCAATTACAGGGTTGTCGAGCACTTCGATTGCTGGCTTTAAGGAGAACGCCACTTGTGCGATGGCGGTGGCGCAAAGGGCCGCAGAGGCTATCGCACATGCGATGCGGAAGGAATGAAGCCGGGGAGTGCGATTGTCGGAACTCATAATAACCTCCGAAGAATTTAAAAAACTCAGGTTACTTTTTAACAGTTTATGTTAAATTGATTTTGCCGGCAAGTAATCACAGAATGCTGCAATCGTAACCCCGCGCATCGAGCTGAATCGTGTTGAAACGAGCTGGTGATACGTATGCTCAAAATCTCGAAGGCAATCTTTAGGTCGCTCCTCTCCTCCAGGTCGCTCTGTGTTGCCGTTGTTGCGTTGATGGTTCTTTGTGCTTTGCCCGTCTTCAGGAGCGCGGCTGGCATCGACGGACGGGTTGAATACCTCGAGTCGGGAATAACCCGTGTTGAGCAGGAATTGTCAGCATCCTATGCGGATGCGCTTGTGAATGCGGGGGAGGAGGGCGTCTATACCTCTTCATCAAGCATGCCCGCGCTTCTGTACCCTCTTGCCGCGGGGCGTCTTGTCTTGGCGCCGCTCTCTCCTCTGCTTCCGTTTCTGCAGGTATCGGATGGAGCGTACTCCTTTTATGACGGATCGAAGGAGTACTTGCTATGGGCCGCAACGGCCGTTGCCGTCTCGTTCCTTGCCGCGCGTCTTAACAAACGTGAAAAACTCATCATCCAGGCACCGATGGGTGAGCTGGGCAGGCTTGTTGCATCGAGCGTATGGGCGAGTGTTTTTGCGATGCTTGCCGTCTTCGCCGTCAATCTTCCAGGGATAATCGCCGCACTTGTGAAGAATGGCCCGGGCTCGCTGTTCTATCCGATAGGCTACGTTCAATATGCGACTCCGGTTATCAAACCGGCTTGGCTGGTGTTCGCACAGACGGCCATTTTGCAATTCTTGGTGGCGGCGTTCATCTCGCTCGTCGTTCACCTTGCCGTGAAGATTGCCAATAACCCTACGCTTGGAATCGTGTTCGTATGTGCCCTGATGGGGGCGACGATGGTTCCCGGGTATTACGGAAGATCCATCGCTTTACGTGAGTTCGCCCTGTTGAATCCCCTTACGTATGCGAACACTGAGTTGACCGTCGGCGCCTATAGCCCGTACCCGACAACGCAGATAGTGAATCTGCCTGGACTTTGCTTCGAGCGTGGCGCGATTACCCTCGTATGCGCAATCGGGATCGAGGTGCTGGCAATTAGCCTGCTTTGCGTTGCTGGAAAGAGCGGCTGCGCGCGCCCGATATCTCCGATTTGTCTTGAGAGAGGTTCCTTCACCGCATCGAGAACGACAGCCCGTTCGAGCGCTTGTGCCTCCGCCGTTGCATACGTAAGAACGATGGGGAAGCTGCTCCTGCATTCTCCTGCCCTCGCCGTATGCGCGATTGCAATGTCGACGGCGATGCTGGCCCCGGCTCTGGTCGAGGTGTTTCCTGACGCTGGTGACGTTTCCGCTGTTCGGTATAGGGATGGGGAGCTCCGTTCAATAGATCGGTATCTAGAGCAGGACGCTGCGAATATGGACGTCGAGGGCAAAGCGGCCCTGGAAGGCATGCGAGATGCTCTTTCGGGTTTCGTGTACGCGCCCACGCCTGCGGAGGGGTTTCGAAGCCTTGCGACGTACGAGCGCGCTCGAGGCGAGCTGGGCGCGGCAGATGCGACCCTCCTGCAATCGATCGGAATCGAGCCGGAGACTCCTTCTCGTGCGGAGGCGCGCGCCCTTCTGCTCGAGTCGATCGCGAGCTTGCCGGACCCCAAGGTTTACGAGTTAAGTACGAAGATGCCCCCATTAATCCTCCTTTCCTATCTCCAGGCAGCGCTTCCTTCCTTGTTTTGGCTGTTGCCCGTGGTTGTCACATCGCTTGCGTGCACCTACCTGCGGTGCCGTTCCCTTCTGGTTTTCCAAGTCCCCGCAACAGCGCATGTGCGTTTTCTGACGGCTGTTGCGCTGTCTCTCCTGCTTGGCTTGGCGCTGCTTTTGGTGTCGATGGTTCCCGCTGCGGTTGTGTCCTTGATTAAGAACGGTGCGGGTGGATCGGAGTATCCCGTCGCTCTCATTCGGGCGGGAGCTTCGACAACGTCCATGGTGGGGGAGGCGGTGTTGTGCAGTATTCCGTTGCTGGTCATGGCATACGGCGTGATTTCCGTCGTCGCTGCGTTGACAGCAGCGATTAGCCGCAACCCCGTTGTCACCGGGGTGGTTTGCGCGGTTCTCTTGGTGTTGGGTTCGTTGAGCGCTCATGTTGAAAGCGTGGGCATGGGCGTCGCGCTGCTGGCTCCATTCGCCTCGTTTGATCCCGCTTCCCAGGTGGGGACGATTGGGTTCCTTGGGCGAGGGACGAACGCGATGCCTTTTGGAGAGGTCGTCGGCGCATCGGGCGCTCTGCTGGTGGTCTTGGGCGCCGTATCTCCGTTGATGGTGCGCCTGAGTGTTCCAAAGATCGAAAGGGGATGATCTCGATGATTGACCTTCAAACGCTGACGATCTCTTATGGAAAGAAGGTGCTCGTAGATTCGGTGAACGCTGAGTTTGCCCCGGGTACGGTCTACGGTCTCGTCGCTCCGAACGGGCATGGAAAGACGACGTTGCTGCGTGCGATGGCAGGTTTGCCGGGTCCTCGCGTGGACGGGAGCATCGTTCTGGATGAGGTGCGGGGTACGGGTGCGAGAGAGGTCCGTTCTATGATCTTCTATGCACCTGGTGAGGGGACGCTGCTGTATCCCGGATTGCGTGCGGAAGATCACCTCAAGATGGTTTGCGATATGTGGCCGCATGCTCGCGATATCGAAGAGATAGTGGAACAAACGCAGATAGGCGAGTTCGCGAAGATGAGGATCCGCACTCTGAGCCAGGGCATGAAGCAGCAGCTTACCCTGACGATTGCGTATGCGACGGGCGCGCGGTACCTTCTATTAGATGAGCCCATGAACGCGCTCGACCCCAGCAGGGTGGACTTGCATTCCGAGATTCTCAGGAAGCTGGCCGATTCTGGTACGTGCATCATCATGTCATCCCACATCTTGGATTCGGTCGATAGGCTGTGCGATGAGATTCTGTTTTTGAAGGATGGGAGGCTCATTAGAAGCATTCCGCAAGATGATGCTGCGCCGAAGTCTCCTGGATCCCATTTCGCAAAGCCTGCCGGACGCGCCGAGGGTGCGCTAAGCACGTATCGGCGACTCTACGAAAAGGGCGGGTAGAAATGCAAGTTAAAAATCTATGTGGTCAATATAATACCGTTGAACCCGCGTATCGATACCGTTCAGCCATTCGCCTCGCCCCCATCTTACGCATCTTCATCCGGTCTGTTACTTTTAATCTAACAATTCTTTGAGGAACGTAGGTGCTTCCAAATGTACTGTCGACTTCTTCTCAAACTAATCCTAAGAGACAAGGCCGTATGGATTTCCACGCTCGTTCTCGCTGCAGCCTTTTCCGTCCCCATTGCGTTCAATTCACCCATCTACGGCCCCTTCTTTATGAAGCAGGGCATGCAGGGCTTT
>NZ_JAQEKC010000039.1:0-15686 GCF_027679495.1 Collinsella aerofaciens | reverse complement strand
CCCGCGTAGCGGGTGGTTTAAAGCTGGCCGCTGCGCGGCCAGCGGACTAAAGTCTTGAATCAAAAAGAGCCGCCCCGGTTACCCAGGGCGGCCCTTTCGTCAGCACCTACATTGCAGACAAAATCACGCGCTACTTGGCGCGGCCCTCCTCATAGCGCTCGACCAGCTTGGCCTGAACGTCATAAGGCACCTGCTCATAGCCTGCGGGCTTCATGGTAAAGTCACCCGTGCCGCGCGTGATAGAGCGCAGGCGCGTCGAATAATCCGTCAGCTCTGCCAGCGGCGCCTGGGCAATAACCACGGTATCGCCGCGCTCATCGGTCTCCATGCCCGTCACGCGACCGCGCGATGCCGAGATGTCGCCCATCACAGCGCCGGCGTAGCTCTCGGGGATGGTCACCGTAATTTCCTCAATGGGCTCCAGCACCACCGGGTCGGCATCGGCACATGCCTTGCGCAGGCCGATGCGAGCTGCCGCGCGGAACGCCATCTCGTTGGAGTCGACGCTGTGATACGAGCCGTCGTACACAGCCACGCGAATGCCCGTGAGCGGGTAGCCGGCAATGATGCCGTCCTTCATGGTCTCCTGGACACCCTTGTCCACGGCGGGGATCAGCGAGCGCGGAATACGGCCGCCCACGACCTCGTCCACAAACTCATAGCCATCGCTCGTGCCGTCGGGCCCAATGAGCGGCTCCACGCGCAGCCAGCAGTCGCCGTACTGACCGGCGCCGCCGGTCTGCTTCTTATGGCGGCCCTGGGCACTTGCCGTACGGCGAATGGTCTCGCGATACGGAATGCGGATCGGCACGCTCTTGGCCACGACTTTGGTGCGATCCTCCAAACGGTTGAGCAGCACCGAAACCTGCGCCTCACCAACGGCGGAGATAATGGTCTGGCCGGTCTCCTCGTCGCGGTCGATGCTCATGGTCGGATCGGCCTTGCAGGCCTTCTCGATAAACGTGTAGAGCTTCTCTTCGTCGCCGCGATTCTCGGCCTCGATGGCAATGCGGTACTGCGAGTTGGGGAACTTAAACGCCGCGGCCTCGACCTTACCGGTAATCGAGAGCGTGTCGCCCGTCTCGGCAGCCAGCTTGGGCGCCACGATGATGTCGCCGGCATAGGCGTGACCGACCTCGGTCATATCGCGGCCGCACATCACATACAGGTGAGCCAGACGGTCGCCCTTGCGGGTACGCGCGTTGATCAGCTCAAGACCCGGCTCAAGCGTACCCGTCAGCACCTTGATAAAGCTGATGCGACCCTGCTGCGGATCGGCCAGGGTCTTAAACACAAACGCCACCGGACGGTCATCGTCGCTCGAGATTTTGAGCGAATCACCGTCGATGAGCGGCATCTCGCCGTAGTCGGTCGGCGCCGGGAAGTACGTCGCGATGTCGTCCATCAGCGAGTTGACGCCCTGCTCCTTAATGCAATCGCCCGCAAAGACCGGCACAAAGATGCGCTCGGCGATCGCCTTCGACAGCAGGCCCTCAAGCTCCTCCTGCGTCAGCGTCTCCTCGCCTTCCAGGTACTTCATCATCAGCTCATCGTCGGCCTCGGCCACCAACTCGCACAGATGGTCATGGGCCTCCTCGGCCTGGGCACGATACTCCTCGGGAATCTCCGACTCAACGGCTTCGGTGCCGTTGCAATGGCGCGCCTTCATGCGCACCAGGTCGATGATGCCGTCAAAGTCCTCGCCCTCGCCCCAGGGAAGGGTCACGGCGCCCAGGCGCGTGCCAAAGCGCTCTTGCAGCAGGTCCATCGTGGTCGCAAAGCTGGCCTCGGAGCGCGACAGGCGGTTTACGAACACCGCACGCGCCAGACGCAGGTCCTCGGCGGCATACCAGAGCTTAACCGTCGTAGGCTGTGGGCCGGCCTCGGCGTCGACCACAAACAGAGCCGTCTCGCAGACGCTCATCGCGGCAAAGGCGTCGCCGATAAAATCGGGGTAGCACGGGGCATCGAGCACATTGATGCGCGCGCCCTTCCAGTCGATCGGCGCGATGGTCGTCGAGATGGAAAATGCACGCTTGACCTCTTCGGGGTCATAGTCGAGCGTGGGCTTGGTACCGTCGTGGCCGCCCAGGCGGGCGGTCTTGCCGGAAAGGTGGAGCATGGCCTCGGCGAGTGAAGTCTTGCCCACCCCGCCTTGGCCTACGAGCACCACGTTCCTTACATTGCCGGTCTTGGGAGCACCCATGATGACCTCCTTGCAGGGCCGCGCGCAATGCGCGACGCCAACGGGGAGAGTTCGCGGTCGGTGCCATCCCGGGAGCAGCATGGTCGGCAACCGAGCCGACTCACCCTCCAAATGTCCTATGCCACCACCCTACCCTCACGGGCGGCCGTCCATGCATACCTTTCGGCGCACGTATGAATACAGGCGGCGAGAGGAAGAGACAAGCTTGTGAGGCGATTATTGAACCCCGTCGATGCAAACAAAAAGCCGCCACAGACCGTAAGACCTGCGACGGCTTCGCCTCAATTAATAGTTGAGTAAATACCTGAGCCTATCCCTCGATACGGCTCAAGAACTCACGGGTGCGCTGCTCACGCGGATGGTCGATGACCTGCTCGGCAGGGCCCTCCTCGACAATGCGGCCGCCATCCATAAAGACCACGCGGTCGGCAACATCGCGCGCAAACTGCATCGCGTGGGTCACGATTACCATCGTCATATTCTGCGCGGCAAGGTCTTTAATGACACGCAGCACCTCGGCCGTCAGCTCGGGATCGAGTGCCGAGGTCGGCTCGTCAAAGAACAGGATCTCCGGATCGAGCGCCAAGGCGCGGGCGATACTCACACGCTGTTGCTGGCCACCCGAAAGCTCACATGGCACCTTGTTCTCGTTGCCCGTAAGCCCCATCTGCGCAATAAGCTCGCGTGCACGGGCCTCCGCTTGCTCGCGCGGGCGCTTAAGCACGCGGATCGGCGCGTCGATGATGTTTTTCATCACGGTATAGTGCGGGAACAGGTTGTAATTTTGGAACACCAGACCGAATCGCGAGCGCGCCTGCTTGGGCACATCGCCCTTCGCATAGACCGCGCCCGAACCCGCATCCGTCGCAACGGCAAGGTCACCAAACGAGAGCGAGCCTCCGTCGAGTGTCTCGAGCAGCGTGGCACACCGCAGCAGCGTGGACTTGCCGCCACCCGAAGGCCCGATAATCGCCACGACCTCGCCACGCTTCACCTCAAGCGAGATATCCTTGAGCACCTCATTGCCGCCAAACGCCTTACGTGCGTTCGATATATTCATTACCGAATTAATCATGGTAGTAATCCAATTTTTTCTCGGCGGCGCCCAGCAGCATCTCGACCACAAAGTTAAAGATCCAGTAGATCAGCGCCGCGATCGCAAACGGCACCATACTCACCTGCGAGGCGACCAGCGCCTTGGCCGTCGAGAACATCTCACCCACGCCAATGGCAAACGCCAGCGACGTGTCCTTGACCAGCGTGATAATCTCGTTGCCCATCGCCGGCAGAATACGCTTGGCGACCTGCGGCATCACGATATACAGAAACGTCTGCACGCGCGAATAGCCCAGCACCTCGGCGGCCTCGTATTGACCGCGCGGAATGGACTGCAAGCCCGAGCGATAGATCTCGGCAAAGTAACCGGCGTAGTTGATGATGAACGCCACGACGCACGCCGTCCACTTGGAATCGGGCGTGAGCGAAATGCCAAACACGTAGTACGGGGCAAAGTAGATGGCAAACATCTGCAGCATGAGCGGCGTACCGCGCATGACCGAAATGTAGATGCGCGCAATCCAGCGAAGCGGCGCGATTTTGCTCATGCGCATAAACGCCACGGGAATTCCCAGCGGAATCGACCCCAACAGCGTCAGCACAAACAACTGCAAACTGACCAAGAAACCCTGGCCAAGCATCCGCATCATGACCTGAATAGACATTACTTGAGCACCCAATTATCGAAAGACAAACCATAGCTTGAATATTTATCGCAGAGGTCCTTGACCGTGCCGTCCTCGTAGAGCGCCTTGAGCGACTCGGCTACAGCATCGGCCGACTTGGTGTCGCCCTTCTTAAAGCCAACGGCGTAGTGCTCGCTGGACAGCGGCTCATCAAGCTGCGTATAAGCATCGGGCTTGGCGGCAAGCTGATACTGGGCAATCGAAAGGTCGCACGCCACGGCATCGACCGCGCCGCTCTCGAGCTGCATAAAGGCCGTGTTGTACTCGCCGATCGTGTCGAGCGTGGCAAACGTCGCTGCCAGATCCTTCTGGTCACCCTCAAGCACGTCCTGCGCAGCGGAATCAGTCTGGGTAATCACAGTCTTGCCGGCAAGATCGTCCCAGCCCTTGATGCCCGCATCCTTCTTGACCACCAGCACCTGCTCGTTGAGCATGTACGGCTCGGAGAACGTGTAGTCGTCCTCACGGCCCTCCATGGTAAAGCCGTTCCAGATGCAGTTGATGGCGCCCGAGTTAAGCAGCGTGTCCTTGGCATCCCAATCGATGGCCTCGTATTTGACCTCCCAGCCCTGCTTATCGGCAACAGCCTTGGCAAGATCGAGATCAAAGCCGGTGTACTCGCCATCGTCGCCCACAAAGCCGTACGGAGGATAGGACTTATCAAAGCCCACCACGAGCTTCTTGGACTCCGCAGCGCCCTTCACATCCTTGGCCGCGGCAGAGCCAGCAGCGGAGCCCTTGCCGGCACCACCGCCGCAACCGACAAGACCAAGGCCAAGCACCGTGGCGAGCGAGCCGGCTAGACCAACAAACTGACGACGAGACATATCGGTGTTCATGGTATTCCCCCTTGATGGCACTTTAGTTAGGTAAAGTGAGTCATGTAACGTTCAGAATCATACACTCTACCTTGATAAAGTACAAGGGAGGGTTTGCCCGGCGTGGGCGGGGAGCGGCGCGTAATTAAGTTTCCTGCTCTACAGTCCTGCGCAAGACGGAAAGCACATTAAGTGCTTTCCTTTGCGTGCGGAACTCGCGATAAACTTAATTACGCGCCGCTCCCCGCCCACGCCGGGCAAACGTCGTTGGGCTTATCACTGACAGGAAATGGACGCCTGCATATCGTCCGCTAGCTTGGCACGGTACAATGCTTTCAGATTTCAATTTATGCATTAGTGGGGTTAATTCATGGCAGAATCTCGTGCGGAGCGTAAGGCTCGTCGTGCTTTGATCGAGGCGGCTGAGGAGTCGGGGGAGAGAAAATCTTCTAAGAAATCCAAGTCGTCTCTGAATGCGAAGGGTAAGTCGGCTAAGGGCAAGCGTCCCGGCTCTCGTCGGAACGAGGATAAGGCATCTCAGACTCGCTCCAAGCGCTCGCATAAAGATCAGGTTTCGTCTGCGCGTAAGGCTGTGGACCCCAAGTCTCCCTGTTCGATCATGAAAGCTTGCGGTGGGTGTACGGCGCTCAATCGTCCTTATAAGAAGCAGTTGGCAGCCAAGCAGGCCGCCATGGAGGAGCTTTTTGCTACCCTTTGCGAGCGCGAGGGCATTAGCGTCGACCCCATTCGCGGTATGGGCGTCACCCTGGGCGACCCGGGCAAATATCCTGCGCCGCGCGGTTTTCGCCATAAGGCCGCCACTCCCTTTGCTCCCGGTAAGGAGGGTGCTGTCCGTTGCGGTTTCTTTGAGCGCGGCACGCACAAGATCGTTGCCGTACCCGAGTGTCCTGTCGAGGCACCGGGTGCCCGTCAGATTCTCAACGGCATCGCACGCGAAGCTGAGCGGCTGCATATTCCCGCCTTTAATGAGGACAAGCATCTTGGTTTACTTCGCTATGCCGTCGTCCGCTGCGGTTGGCGTACCGACCAGGTCATGGTCACGCTCGTGACCGCTCAGCGCGACTTGCCGCATGCGCAGGAGTTCTTTGAGGCTGTCGCCGCACTCAATCCGCACATCGTCACCGTCGCCCAAAACATCAACGGACGTCCCGGCAACGCCATCCTCGGCGAGGAAACCCGCATTGTATATGGCGCCGAGTGCATGCGCGACCAGCTGCTCGGCTGCGAGTTCGATATCTCCCCCACCGCGTTCTACCAGACCAACCCGCAGCAGACCGAGCTGCTCTATCAGCTCGCGATTGACGGCATGAACCTGCAGCAGGGCGACGTACTCATGGATGCCTATTGCGGTAGTGGAACTATCGGCCTGTGCGCAGCCAAAGCCGCCCAGGACAAGGGCGTCGGTATTATGCTGCTTGGCGTGGAGCGCAACCACGCCGGCATTGCCGACGCACGTCGTAATGCCGAGCTCAACGGCCTCACCCGCAGCGCTTGGTTTATGGCCGACGATGCCACCGATTACATCCTGGATGCCGCCGATAACAACGAGCGGGTCGATGTCCTTTCCATCGATCCGCCGCGCGCCGGCTCTACCCCCGAGTTCCTCGAAGCTGCCTGCGCGCTTAAGCCGCGCCGCATCACCTATATCAGCTGCAACCCCGTGACTCAAGAGCGCGACCTGCATCAGCTCCTCGACGGAGGCTATCGCCTGCTCAAGATCACGCCCGTCGACATGTTCCCTCACACCGACCACACCGAAACCGTAGCGGTCCTCGAACGCCGCTAATCCACCGGCACAAGAAAGGGGGCGACCCGCCTGGGCCGCCCCCTTCGCTTGGTTTATAAACTCCGCTACATCCCATTGCGCAGATCGCACACGCCGGCTGCCGCCATCTCGCGCAGCAGCGTCTCGCGATCGCGCGTCACGATCAGATCCAACGGGAAGTGAATCTCGTCGAGCATCTTGCGAGCGTAATCGAGCTTACCAATTGCCATGCCAATGTGCGCATCGGTCGAAACGCCAATGCCCACGCCCAGCTCGGCGCAGCGCTCGGCGATCTTGCGGCATACGGCCCAATGCTCAGTGTCGACACCGTGTTCAAGACTATGGTTGTTGATCTCAATAATCTTGTGCTTGGCCTTAGCTGCCAACAGCACCTCGTCGATATCGAACGGCACGCCCGAACGTCCCGTGTGGCCCAGCATGAACACCTTGGGGTGCTCCAGGGCATTGATATACATCTCGGTCGTCTGGGCCAGCGTCGCGCCCTCAGCAATCTGCGGATTATGCACGCTTGCAACCAAATAATCCAAATTACGCGTAACCAAATCGAACAGTGAATGCTGACGGCTGTACGAATCGCCGGCGATATCGAGCGTGACAGGAGTGTCCTCGCCAAACAGGCTTCCGTCCAGCGAAACGATATCGGCCTCGGCACCACGCAGCACCAGCACGCCGCTCCAAATGCGCGGCCAGATATCCTGGTTGATAAAGAACTGGTAACTGCGCAGGTCATTGGGGCAAGCCGTAACCATAGAGCTCAAATGGTCGGCAGATCCGAGCACCTGCAGACCACGCTCTGCCGCCCAGTACACATTCTCCTCAATGGTCGAACATGCATGCGCAGAGAACATCGTATGGGTATGAATGTCACAAGAAAGCAGGTAGGGCATCAGGTCTCCTTATCTGGCACGGCCGTCGCTTATATTCATTGTACGCATAGCCTTCGATAGTCGTAAAACCACTCCATCCCAAAGACACAACGTCCATGACAACGGGGTCCGGCTTAACACCAAACCCCGTTTCACGTAAAACATTGTAGGCAGAGCGCTTTACTTTTAACGATACTCGTCCGCCAACTGTTTCCAAGCGGGTAGCGAATTGACAATCGTTTCGTAGCTCACGCAATAGCCCAGGCGGAACCAACCCGGCATACCAAAGCTGTCCGAGGGAACCGCAAGCAACTCATACTTCTTTGCGCGCTCGCAAAACGCATTCGCATCGGGTTCCAACGCTTTCACCCATAGGTAGAACGCGCCATCCGGCTCAACATAGGTGTAGCCATACTCCGCCAGTGCGTCGGTAAGCGCCGTGCGGTTGCGAGCATAGGCCTCAACGTCACTCGGCTCATCGATGCAGTCGATAATTACGCGCTGAAAGAGCGCCGGCGCGCACACGAAGCCCAGCGTACGGGCGGCACCGGCAACGGCGGGCATTAGACGATCTGCCTGAGGATTCGTATTGGGAACAAGGATCCATCCCACGCGCTCACCCGGCAGCGACAGCGACTTGGAATACGAGTAGCACACGATGGTGTGCTCGTAGATCGAGGGCACCCAAGGCACCTCGGCACCGTACACGATCTCGCGGTACGGCTCATCCGAGATGAGCATAATTGGATTCTCGGAATCGCGCTGAGCGTTGGCCTCGCGCAGAACATTGGCCAGTCGCGTCAGCGTATTGCGTGTATATACGGCACCAGTCGGATTGTTGGGCGAGTCGATGATGACGGCCGCCGTCTTATCGCTGATCGCCTTGAGCACGTTGTCCACGCTCAGCTGGAACGTATCTTCATCGGCGAGCGCCTCAACACACGTACAGCCGGCCTTCTCAATCCAAACGCGATACTCCGGAAAGTACGGGGCGATAACAATAACCTCGTCGCCCGGGTTCGTAACGGCGTTGAGCGTGCAGGTGAGCGAAGCCGCGGCACCCACCGTCATAAAGACGTCCTTACCCTCATAGTTCGTTCCAAAGCGGCGGTTGAGCGATTCGGCGACGGCTGCTCGACATTGCGGCAGGCCCGGTGCGGGCGTGTAGCCGTGCAACTGGTCACTCGGCAGCTCCAGAGCCTTCTTAATCGACTCAGCCACAGCAGCGGGCGCCGGAACGCTCGGATTGCCCAGCGAAAAATCGAATACGTTTTCCGCACCGATCTGCGCCTTGCGCTCAAGGCCATAGCTAAAAATCTCGCGGATGATGGAGCTTTCCGCACCGCGAGCATACATCGTTTCGTTGATCATCTGTTCCCCTTTCGCATAGGCGCTATTGTACGCTTTAGCCGAGCAAAGTGCCGCAGCAATGTTGATTGGGGACAGACTTAAATGCGTGAAAATGTTGATTGGGGACAGACTTAAATGCGTGAAAACGCTCATTTAAGTCTGTCCCCAATCAACAGACGGCCCCATATCGCTCAAAAGAAAAAGCCTCCGCAGGTTTCCCCGCGGAGGCTTTCGCCACAAAGACTATTTGTCGGTGTCGGCATCGGCATCGGCATCGACGACGGCATGGTCATCGTCAGCATCATCGGATGCGGCTTCGGCATCCTCCTGCATGGCCGCCTGCGCAAAGGCCGCGGCATCAGCCGCCAGCTCCTCCTCGCTCATACGAGGCGCGCGCTTCTTGGTCGGCATGCCGGCCGCCTTGGCATTGCGCTCCTCCTTGGCCGCCAGGATATCGTCCTCGCGCTCAAGGTAGGCATTCCACTCGTTGTCGAGCAGGGCGTTCACGGCGTCGCCTTCGACGGTCTCGCGCTCAAGCAGCACCTTCGCCATCAGATCGAGCTGATCGCGACGGGCATCCAAAATCTCGACCGCACGACGATGGGCCTCACGCATAATGCGCTGGACCTCGATGTCGATGCGGCGCGCCGTCTCCTCGGAGTAATCCTGGTGATCGGCGTAGTCGCGGCCCAGGAATACCTGATGCTGCGCCTCACCAAACACTTGCGTGCCCAGCTCCTCGCTCATGCCCAGACGTGTAACCATCTCGCGCGCCATCTTGGTCGCGCGCTCCAGATCGTTGCTCGCGCCCGACGTGATGTCGTCGCACATGAGTTCCTCGGCAACGCGACCGCCCAAGAACACGGCAAGCTCGTCGAGCATCTCGTTCTTGGTCTTGAGGAAGTGGTCCTCCTGCGGAAGCTGCAGCGTGTAGCCCAGCGCCTGGCCGCGGCTGACGATCGAGATCTTGTGAACCGGATCGGAGTGCTCCAGGATGTGACCCACCAGGGCATGGCCGCTCTCGTGGTAGGCGATCGTGGTGCGCTCGGCCTCGGTCATCACGCGACCCTTGCGCTGCGGACCGGCAATCACGCGCTCCATCGATTCCTCGACCTCGTCCATCGAGATCACGGAACGATGGCGGCGGGCAGCCAGCAGCGCAGACTCGTTGAGCAGATTTGCCAGATCGGCGCCGGTGAAGCCAACGGTCATCTGGGCGAGCTTCTCAAACTTCACGTCCTCGTCCATCGGCTTGTTCTCGGCATGCACGCGCAAGATCTGCTCGCGGCCCTTCACATCCGGACGGTCAACCGTAACCTGACGGTCAAAACGACCGGGGCGCAGCAACGCCGGATCCAGGATGTCAGGACGGTTGGTTGCAGCGATCAGGATGACCGACTCGCTCTCCTCAAAACCGTCCATCTCGACCAGCAGCTGGTTGAGCGTCTGCTCGCGCTCGTCGTGACCGCCGCCCAAGCCAGCTCCGCGCTGACGTCCCACAGCATCGATCTCATCGATGAAGATGATCGACGGAGCCTGGGACTTGGCCTCCTTAAAGAGGTCACGCACGCGGCTGGCGCCGACACCCACGAACATCTCGACAAAGTCGGAACCCGAGATGCTAAAGAACGGCACGCCCGCCTCGCCGGCTACAGCCTTGGCCAGCAGCGTTTTACCGGTGCCCGGAGGGCCCACCAGCAACACGCCGCGCGGAATCTTGGCGCCCAGCTTGCGATAGCGGTCCGGATCGCTCAAAAAGTCACGGATCTCCTCGAGTTCCTCGACTGCCTCGTCCACGCCGGCAACGTCTTCAAACTTGACCTTGGGGCGCGTGGCCTCGTTGGTCTTGGCGTTGGTCTTGCCAAACTGCATGTTCCTGTTGTTGGCGCCCATCATCTGGCGCATAAAGTAGAACATGATGGCGATAAGGGCGATCGTCGGAAGCACACTCATCGCCAAGTCGCCCCAAAAATCGGGATCGTTGGTGTTGACGATGTACTTGGTATCGGGGTGCTCCGCCATGAGCTCGGCAAGCGAATCGGAGCCGACATAGGTCGAGGAGAAGCTCTTGAGCTCGCTCGTATCGCCCTTGTCCTTCTTCGTCTTCCAGTAATGACCCGTCACGCTTCCGTCTTGAACCGTATAGGTCAGATCTTCGACGCGATCCTGCTTGATGGCGCTCACCATCTCGCTCGTCGCGAGCTTAACGGTATTGCTGGAATTGGCAAAGCCGGAGCCCATGTTAAAGAAGGCGTAGCCCAGAAGCGCGCAAGCCAAAATAAAATACAGCCAGCCCGTACGCGTGGGCTTCTTGCCTCCGGGCATCCCCGGGATCTTAGGCTCCCGGGGAGTCTGGGAATTGTTATCGTTATGGTCGTCGGGCATCTTACGAATAAACCTCCGGTTTCAAAATGCCCAGATACGGAAGGTTACGATAGCGCTCGGCATAGTCGAGGCCGTAGCCCACCACAAAGGCATCGGGGCAATGGGTTCCAACATACTTGGGCGTGATGGCCGAGGTGCGGTCCTCAACGTCCTTCCACAGGAAGGCAGCGACCTCCAGCGAAGCGGGCTTGCGGCTCTCGAGGTTCTTCATCAGGTACTTGAGGGTCAGGCCCGAGTCCAGAATGTCCTCGACGATCAGCACGTCGCGACCACGGATGTCGATATCCAGATCCTTAATGATACGCACGATGCCCGAAGACTTCACACCGTCGCCATAGCTCGAAACAGCCATGAAATCGATGTTGGTCGGTAGCTCAATCTTGCGCATCAGGTCGCCCATAAAGACAACGGCACCGCGCAGAACCGCGATCAGCACCAGATCCTTACCCGCGTAGTCGCGAGTGATCTCCTCGCCCAGGCGAGAAACGATGCCGTCGATATCCTCCTGCGTAAACAGAACCTTCTCGATATCCGGATGTTGAGAAGCCATGACAACCCTTTCTTGTGCTTAATCGCCCACACACCGCCGTATGGACGCGAACTACACATTTTAGCAGCGCACGGGGTATATTTTCCAGCCCGCGCACCATCAGCGCGGGAATACCGTCAACGCCGCACAGAACAGCTGGTGCGAGGGGCTAATCCGCGTCAACCACGCGAAGCAGATAAGCCACACGCGTCGCCGCCGTGCATTTAAAACGTTCGTCCGCGCGAACTCCGGCGACCCACACCACGGCACCTCCCGGCGCCGTCCTCACCACGGGCACGCCGGCGCGCTCGGAAACGGGAATGCGAGCCTCGCCTAGCAAGTCGGATACCTTCTTGCTTCGGCCACTCATTCCTAACGGGCACATCACGTCTCCCGGTGCGGGACCGTCCACCCACAGGCGCGCCAATCGCGCCTCTGCAGGGATCTCGCCACGTGAGCCCGCCAGGATCCGCTCACTATCGCTGTCGGCAAAACCCAGGGCAGCCGCGTCTACCAAAGCTGTCACTTCCCCGGCAGCCGCAAGCTCACGGGCGCGGCGCACGATATCGCATCCCGGCTCAACGGCCATCGGCTCTGCGACCAGCATGCGCCCCCCGCCCAACGGCAAACGACCGGGTATGGTAATCCAGTCCGCAACCAGCCCCTCACGAGCCGCCGGCGCCTTAAACGCTAGCATGCCAAACTCGACGCGCGCGTCAATTCCCGCCGGAAGCGTGACCGAGCCTGTGCCTTCGGCAACGCAGGAAAGGACTCGCTCCACATGTCGCATCTCTGGACGAGCGCCCGGATCGATGCGTTTGATCGCCAGTCGCACGATGCGCCGCGCGATTACCACCTCGGCCGCAGCAAGGCGTCTGGCATCGAGCACTAGCGCGCCCGCCGCCTCCTTGCGCAGGCAGCTTCGAAACGCCTGTGCCGACAGCTGGGATAGAAACGCATCTTCGTCACCCAAGATCTCACAGGCGGCGCCAATCGTCTTGCACACGCTCGCATTACGCTGTGCCACCACTGGCATTACCCGATGGCGCACGTAGTTTCGCAGATACGAGATATCCTCATTGCTCTCGTCTTCACGCCACGGCTGACCATGTACCTGTAGATAGCCCACGAGCTCGCCATGAGTTAGGTCGAGCAAGGGACGCACCACGATATTCCTCCGGCGAGGAATGCTCGATAGACCAGCGGGCCCCGAACCCTTAATCGCGTTCATCAAAAACGTTTCCGCGCGATCCGAAGACGTGTGCGCGGTGCAGATACGAGCCGCCGTTCGCGGTGCCCCCGTCTGGGCGCAGAGTTCGCGAACATACCTCCGCGCCGCGGCATAGCGCACCTCGCGGGCCGCGGCCTCAATATTGCCCGACTCCCCATCAAAATAAGCGTGCTCCACACACAGCGGTAAACCATATTGCGCGCAGAGCTCACGCACAAAGGCCTCGTCGCCATCGGACGCCTTGCCGCGCAGATGATGGTTTACATGCAGCACATGCAGGCGCTCGCGAGCAATGGGGGCAACACCGCGTCCGTCTTGGATATCCAGCTTTGATGTGCACGCCATAAGAAGCAGTGCCGTCGAGTCCGCGCCGCCTGATACCATGAGCACGACAGGAGCTGCCTGCTGCCTCGTCCGGGTCTCATCGACTGCCCCAGGCACGGCATGGTGTCCGTAATGCTGTGATACCGTTGGCATTCGCTTCCTCCTTTATTCGTCCGCACCCATTGTATCCTTTGGAATCTTATGTCTTGCCTGCACCTTCATATCCTCGGCAGTGGCTCTAAAGGCAACTGCGCACTCATCGAGGGCCCGCAGGGGCTCATTATGGTCGATGACGGACTGTCTCGCCGCGAGACATTAAAGCGCATGGCAGAACTGGGGCTCTCGGCAGACAACGTCTCGGCTCTTCTCATTACTCATGAGCATAGCGATCACATCAAGGGCCTCGATGTCTGGTGCAAGCACTGGCACGGCCCCCTCTTTGCCAGCAGGGGCACTCTTTCGAGCAAAGAAAATCTTTCGCATCTGCCTGTCGAGGAATTCGATCCCGGTGACACCCTATCCATTGCCGGCATCCACGTGCAAACCTACTCAACGTCACACGATGTCATCAATCCAGTCGGCTATCGATTCGACACCCTCGATGATTCCATCGGTTTTGCCACCGACACCGGAGAGCTATCGAGCCAAGCCATGAACACCCTCGAAGATTGTCGAGTCCTCGCACTCGAAAGCAACCACGATGTGACCATGCTGCGCGAGGGAGAATATCCCCGCTTTCTTCAGGAGCGCATCCTGTCTGCAAGGGGACACCTCTCCAATGGCCAAGCCGCCGAAGCCGCGCGCGAACTTGTTACCGAACGCACCGAACAGCTCATTGCCATGCATATCAGCCAAGATAACAATCGTCCGAGCCTTACCGTCAAAAGCTATGCCAAAGCTCTGACCGCAACCCTGGATGACGAGGTCGGCAGCTCCGCAACCCTTCTCCAAGGATCGCGAAAACTCTCGATACGCCCCGCAAGCCAGCATCGGCCAGTAACCATTCAATAGACTGTCCTAGACAGCAAAAGGGGCCGAGAATCGCTTCCCAGCCCCTTTTGCTGTCTTTTAATAGCGCAGAACACCAACGAAGTTAGTCGATGGAGATCTTCGTAACGTTCTTCTTCTCGACGATCTTGGGGACCGTAACGATCAGGATGCCGTCAGCGTACTTAGCCGAGAGGCCCTCGCTCGAAGCGTCCTTTAGATACACGCCACGCGTCGCGCTGTACGAGCTGAACTCCTTCTGCAGGAAGTTCTTGCCCTCGTTCTCCTCGTCTTCCTCGACATTCACGCTAATGGACAGACGACCCTCGTTAAGCTCGACATCGATATCGTCCTTGGCGACGCCGGTCAGATAAGCCTTGACCTCATAGCCGTCGCCCTTATCCTCAACGTCAACGGGAAACGCCTTGGAAGCAATCGAGTTGTTTGCAAGGTCAGTCATATCATCAAACAGATCGAACAGCGAGCTAGCAGAAGGACGAACGCCAAAAACCGAACGATAAGGAACCATGCTTGCCATGTTTACCACTCCTTTTAAGGACTGCCGAGTCATCTTCTAGGTGACTGGGACTTCTTTTGACGCTCTTATATATGCCCACCCAGTGCTCATATATACATCGACTATAAAGTTTTTTGAGTCTAGTACTATAAGCATATCTAAGTGTGTTTGACTCAGGTTTTAATAAGGTTAAGGTTCTTTGAACCAGAGCTTAAATAACAAGTATGTTCACAGCTACAAATAGCAAGGGGCTTACAATGAGCGCGTACACGTTGTTGGTAACGAGCTAAAGGGCATCATGGACGACCAAAACCAGAACAAAATGTTTATGCCGACGCAGGGGGAAGATACTTCCACGCAGCCGCCGCGGTTCCATCGCCCCCACATCTCGCAAGAGCCCATTAATGATCCGGAGCCCGAGTATGTGACGAGAAATCGATATCAAACGCTCGAGGATGCCCAAACGGGACGTAAACATATGGGCGTCGCCTCGGGAGACCCTGTATATCTGAAAGACGCACCATTATCTAAAAACAGCGCAGCTAGTGATGAGCCGATGAAAGCATCCGCCACTCATCGACAAAGAGGTCCTCGACCAAAGCAAACCTTGACGCATTCGGCTCGCTATCTCGAAACGCCAAAACAGGGAAAATCAATCTTCGTTTCGACAAGTAAACGACGCAAGCAGCATCGACTGACAATCCTGCTTTTGATCATTGCGGTCATAGCAGTTGCCCTTGTTATTCGATTTATCTTCTTTAAATAAAGGCTCAATACCAAAAACGATAAGATCGTCTGGTGTAATAGAGTCATTTACGCCCCGTAAACGCAAAAAAGGGGGAGGCCGCGTGGCCTCCCCCTTCTAAGTTCAAGCGTACGGCTCGGTGCCGTCCACCGGTCAGCGGCGCCCTGGCCTCCCACGGG
>NZ_JAQEKC010000038.1:0-15687 GCF_027679495.1 Collinsella aerofaciens | reverse complement strand
GGGGCCCGTGGGTTATACCCTAAGAGCAAACCACCCTTTTTAAGGGTGGTTCTGATTTCACGTCACCTTGTCTCAAATGCGACCCGCTCGCTGTCCGTTCTCTACCTGCGGCGTTGCCTTGCTCTGGGGTAGTCATTGGGGACGTTCTTAAATGACTAGGTTGGGCACATTGCTTTGAGATGTTATTCAATAAGCTGTGATGGCCTTTGAGCTGCTTACCTGCTTAAAGCAATTAACGGTGTGCATCTGCTATTGGAAATATTGCTCGAAAAATCGTTCAAGAAGTCGCGGGGCGATTTTTGATGCGTCGCGCGTCAAGTGATTTGGCAAGTTCTTGGTTAGATATTGGTCAGGTTAGGGGCAACCTTGCCAAAAGCTTGACGGATGCAGATTTAGACGTCGACGAATGAACACTCTAGGCAGGCTCCAAGCAAAATTCTGGGCTGATTCTCGATAATCGCTTCCAATCGCCCCTTGCCGCGTGCCACCCTCGCGTACAATCTGCTCCGACATTCGCGCGCCGCCCGGCGCTTAAGAGGGGAGGACCCCATGGCAAACGAGATCTGGACCATCAAGCGTTGTCTCGAGTGGACCAAGGAGTACCTGGCCGAGCGCGGTGAGGAGCATCCCCGTCTTTCTGCCGAGTGGCTGCTGTGCGCAGCAACGGGCCTGGCGCGTATCGACTTGTATATGCGCATGGACGAGACGCTCGACGCAGCGCAGCTCGAGACCATGCACGCGGCGGTCGTCCGTCGCGCAAAGGGCGAGCCGCTGCAGTACATCACCGGTAGCACGCAGTTTCGCATGATCGACGTCGCGTGCGCCCCCGGCGTGCTCATCCCGCGCCCCGAGACCGAGATGCTCGTCGAAGAAGTCCTGAACTATCTGGATGCCGAGGTGCTGAGCCCCGAGGCCGCCGCCCGCCAGCGCGTGGAGCTGCCTTGGAACGATGAGGTCGAGCAGGCTCGCAAAGCCGAGGCGGCGCTGGCCGACGAACGCGCGACCGCCGAGCGCCGTGCCGCCAACCTGACGGCGGCCGATGAGGCGGCGCTAGGCAGCGACGTACTGGGCAGCCGTGCCTATGCCGAGGAACTGGCCGACCGCGAGGCCGAGGAAGCCGCCGCGCAGGCAGCAGAAGCCGAAGCCGCGGAAGCCGCCGAGCCCGAGCTCGACGAATACGGCATCGCCATTGAGGGCAACGACCAACAGACGACTCTCGTGCAAGATGCCGCCGAGGCCAACGTACCTGCTCCAGCCGGGCCCCGCACTGCCCGCGTTCTCGAGGTCGGCTGCGGCACGGGCTGCATCTCGCTCTCGCTTGCCTGGGAGCGTCGCGGCCACGTTACCTGCACCGCTACCGATATCGAGCCGCGCGCCATCGACCTTGCTACCAAAAACCGCGATGCGCTTGGCCTCACGTCCGACGAGGTCGCCTTCAGCCTCACGAACCTGGTGAGTTCCATTCCCCGCGAAGAGTGGGGCACCTTTGACGTACTCGTCTCCAACCCGCCCTACATCCCCACCGATGTCATGCGCTCACTGCCGCACGAGGTCAAGGACTTTGAGCCCGACCTGGCGCTCGAGGGCGGCGCCGACGGCCTCGATATCTTCCGCCGTCTGCTCAACGCGGCGCCCTACATGCTGCGCGCCGGCGGCCTGTTTGCCTGCGAGCTCTACGAGGGCGCGCTCGACGCTGCGGCCGAGCTCTGTCGTCAAGCGGGTCTGTCGGACGTGCGCATCGTCCACGACCTCACCGATCGCCCCCGCATCGTTCGAGCCATCGTCACCGAGCCCAAGCAGCGTATCTAAGCTGAACTAATAGACATTTGCTCAAGTTTGCTCTTGCAATATACCGTAAAACTTCTATTATAGAAGGAGAAAGGTATGTCAAATCAGCTGCATCGGTACCGTATCGTGCTTGATTACATTGAACCTTGGCTTGATGAGCAGGATGAAGCTACGCTGAAGCAGATTTATGCAGACCTTTTGGTGCTCGAGAAGGAAGGTCCCAGCCTTGGTCGTCCACTGGTTGACCGTGTCAAGGGCTCGAAGCTTCATCATTTAAAGGAGCTGAGAGTGACTTCATGTGGTGGGCAGGTGATCCGCATCCTCTTCGCCTTTGACCCCAAGCGCCAGGCGGTATTGCTATTGGCGGGTGATAAGTCGCGAGCGGGATCGTCAAGGGCAAAATGGAACGGCTGGTATGCGATCAACATTCCAAAGGCCGAGCAAATATACCGTCGCCACGTAAGGAGGCTCGATCGAGATGGAACTGCATGAGTATATGGAATCTCGCGGGATAACACGCGACTCCATTACCGCCGAGCAGGAGAGGACTCGCGATCGTATCGAAGCCTATAAGCTTGCTCAGATTCGCAGGCTAAAAGATCTAACACAGGCGTCGGTCGCCCAATCGATGGGCGTTTCTCAAAAACGCGTATCCGAGCTCGAGCGTGGGGAATTGGGTTCGATGAGGCTTGACACGCTGAGCAGGTACGCAGAGAGCCTCGGCGGAAAACTGGTTGCAAGCATCGAGTTTCCCGATCGTACCGTTACGCTTGCGCGCTAATAATCTTCAATTAACCCCCTCACTTTCACCGACTACTAGAGCCGCTCACCAAACCAACATGCGCTCTGGGCAAATAGGTTGAACGTTTCGTGCGAGAATGCCCCACAGTAAACAAACTTGCACCAGAGCGTAAGGGGCTGGCATACACATGCAGACGGTCTATCGGGTATACGAGGGAGCGCGCGAGCCACATCGGCTTGCAGTCGAGCGCACGGCCGAGCTACTCGGTCGCGGCGGCCTGGCGCTTATTCCAACCGAGACGGTCTACGGTGTCGCCGTGGCGGTCAACGCCTTCTCGGATGCCGTTCCACAAGATACAAGTGAACCTCTGCCGTGGCCGCGCGATCCGCAGGCCACCGTCAACGGCGCCGCGGTCCCCGCACTCGGTACCGGCTACCGTCGCATCTTTACCCTCAAGCAGCGCGAGCTCACCCAAACGGTTGCCTGGCTGGTCGATGATGCCGAGGCACTCGACCGCTATGGCGTGGATATCCCTAACGAGGCCCGCGTGCTCGCCCGACGATGCTGGCCGGGCGCCCTGACTATCGTGGTCAAGGCGGCCCCCTGCGTGCCGACCTTTATGCGCGCCGCCGACGACACGGTGGCACTTCGCGCTTCGGCCTCGCCCGTGGTGCAGGCGCTCATCCGCGCCTGCGGTAGCCCTCTTGCCTGCACCAGCGCCAACACGCATGGCGCGCCCGCGCCGGCAAGTTTTGTCACGGTGGAGGAGCGCATCCTGAAGGGGGTCGATGTGGCCGTCGACGCCGGTGAGACCCCGTGTCGCGACGCCTCAACCATCGTGTCGTTTCAGCACGGCGAGCTCCAGATCCTGCGCCAAGGCGCGCTTCCCGCATCAGAGATCGAACGGGTCCTGTCCGACCCGATGCAATAGAAAGGTGTAAGCGATGTCGTTGAATCTAGGTAGCCTGGGTATGGAAGACGCCTCGTTTAGCTTTGGCGGTTCCTACATCATGGCGCTCGACTGCGGCACCACCTCGGTACTCGCGACCATCGTCGACGAGTACGGCTGCATCGTCGCCCAGGCGCGCCGTAGCGTCAAAACCAGCTTCCCGCGCCCCGGCTGGGTGGAGCAGGATCCCACGGAGGTGCTTGCCAGCCAGATCGGCGTGATGATGGAGGTTCAGTTTAAGAGCGGCATCCATTCTGACCGCATCGCCGCCATCGGTATCTCCAACCAGCGCGAGACCACGGTGGTGTGGGACCGCATAAGCGGCCAACCCATCTATAACGCCATCGTGTGGCAATGCCGTCGCACCGCACCTCTGATCGACGAGCTGGTTGAGCAGGGCGCAGAAGAGCTGGTGCGCTCCCGCACGGGGCTTACGCTCGACCCGTATTTCTCGGCCTCCAAGGTGCAGTGGATTCTCGATAACGTCGACGGTGCGCGTGAGAGCGCGGCGGCGGGCGACCTCATGTTCGGCACCATCGACACCTGGCTCATCTACAACCTCACCGGCGGTCAGGTCTTTGCCACCGACTACACCAATGCCAGCCGCACCGCGCTCTTTAATATCCATGCGCTCGATTGGGACGACGATCTGCTGGCGCTTTTCGACGTCCCACGTTCCATGATGCCCGAGGTTCGTTGGAGCTCGGGCGACTACGGCCGCGTCGCGAGCGACATCATGACCAACATGCCACCCATCATGGGCGTGGCGGGCGACCAGCAGGCGTCGCTGTTCGGCCACTGCTGCTTCCATCCCGGCCAGACCAAAAACACCTATGGCACGGGCTGCTTTATGCTCATGAACACCGGCGACGAGATCGTCGAATCCAAGAACGGTTTGGTCTCCACGATCGGTATCGCCGCGGACGGCAAGATCAGCTATGCGCTCGAGGGTTCTATCTTTGCCGCCGGCTCAACCATGAACTGGCTGCGCAACAACATGGGCATCATCTCGAGCGTGAGCGAGTCCGCGCAACTCGCCACTTCGATTAACGACAACGAGGGCTGCTACTTCGTTCCCGCCTTCGCAGGCCTGGGCGCTCCCTGGTGGGACCCGCATGCTCGCGGTATCGTGTGCGGCCTGACCGGCGCCTCGAGTCGCGCGACCATTGTGCGTGCGGCCTGCGAGTCCATGGCCTACCAGAGCTATGACGTGCTGCGCGCCATGGAGCAGGACGTGGGACTTTCGATTGAGCGCCTGTCCGTCGATGGCGGTGCCTCGCGCAACGAGTTCATCATGCAATTCCAGGCTGATCTGCTGGATATTCCCGTGCTGCAGTGCGAGACGGTGGAGACCACGGCGATTGGCGCCGCGTACTTGGCGGGCCTTGCTGTCGGCTATTGGGAGGATTTGGAGGAGCTGGAGCAAAACGCTCAGATCGTCAAAGTCTTCCATCCTCACATGTCCGCCGAGCGCCGTGAGAGCAACCTCGCTGGTTGGCGTGATGCCGTCAAGCGTTCGCTCAACACCGCTCAGTAGGGTTGCGACGAGCTGCTCGATACAACAAACCGTTAAACTTATGCACGGCGCGAGGCAACAACGTCGCCAGGCGTCTTGTCAGCAAGGCCATCTTCCGGCCGCAACGAAAGGGGCAATCAACCCATGACCGTCACCTACGATACGTCCCGCGTGACGCTTGTCGACCATCCGCTCGTCCAGCACAAGCTGTCGATCTTGCGCGACAAGAGCACTGGCACCAACCAGTTCCGCCAGCTCGTGCGCGAGCTTGCGCTCTTTGACGGCTACGAGGCCATGCGCGACCTGCCCATGGAAGACGTCGAGGTCGAGACTCCCATCACCACCGCCATGTTTAAGCAGCTTGCCGGCAAGAAGCTCGCCATTGTTCCCATCCTGCGTGCGGGCCTCGGCATGGTCGATGGCATCCTCGACCTGGTGCCCTCCGCTCGCGTGGGCCACATCGGTATGGAGCGTGACGAGGTTACCCACGAGCCGCATGAGTATTACTGCAAGATGCCCAAGGATATCGACCAGCGCATCTGCCTGGTTGTTGACCCCATGCTCGCCACGGGCGGTTCGGCCGAGATGGCCATCAGCTACCTGCGCGAGCGCGGTGTTAAGGATATTCGCATGCTGTGTATCGTCGCCGCGCCCGAGGGCCTCAAGTCACTGACCGAAAAGGACCCCGACGTACATATTTATACCTGCGCCATCGATGACCATCTCAACGAGGCCGCCTACATCGTTCCCGGCCTGGGCGACGCCGGCGACCGCATCTACGGTACGCTCTAGTCGTTGGGCCTTGTCGGCTACGGTCACAAATACGAAGAAATGGTGCGCGCGGGCGAGCAAAAGTCGTCCACGCGCACTTCTGTTAACGGACGTTTTGCGCTGAGGGGTTCGAAAAAACGTATTACCGTACCTGCGGCATAAAGAAGGCCTTAAGAAAACGTACAGGTGCGTATTAACCGTTTGTTTTACGGTTGTACTTTAGCGATTGGCTCGTACAATAGTCACCAATGTTTGGCTGGGACTGTGCTGTGAGGCGTTAAAAAGGAAAGCGAGGAAGCCAGTGTTTCAGATAGCCGATCTGCTCGCTATCGTTGCAGGCGCCATCGCGGGCGCAATTGCCTTCCTTCCCTTTGTCTTTACGCTCAAGCCGGTTCTTGACGATAAGCAGAATGCGGACATGCTCAAGGGCATGGTGAGTCTGGCGGTCTCGGCAGTCGCCCTGCTCGTCTTTACCTTGGTTGTGTTTGCGTTGTTCGGAGAGGCATTTCGCATGTTCCTCCTGGGCGAGGCGATTGGCTTCGTGGCCTTTATGGCCGCCTGCACGGTTCGCGTCGCCAAGGCGCTGCGAGATCCTCATGAGGTCGAAAGGTAAGTCGTGGAAATTTTTGAAAAGCTGCCTGATGAGATTAATCATCTGGTCAGCGAGTTCAGCTCCACCCCTGTCGTGGGCGATCTGAGCTGCGGCATCACGCAGTACTCGTTTTGGCTGATCGTCTCCACGATCGTGCTCCTGATCGTCCTGGCCGTGTTCAAGAAGAAGCAGACCCTGGTTCCCAAGGGCTTCTTCGTCAACGGTTTCGAGTACATCATCGAGTACGTCGAGAACGATATCGGCAAGGGCGTCGTGGGTGAGAACTGGAAGAAGCACTTCCCGTTCCTGTGCTCGCTTTTCCTGTTCATCCTGATCAATAACATGATCGGCCTGATCCCGGGAATGAAGCCCGGCACCGGCGCAATCGGCTCCACCGCTGCGCTCGCCATCTTCGCCTTCGTGTACTTCATCTACTACGGATGCAAGGCTCACGGCGTGATCGGCTACATCAAGAGCCTCGCCCCGCAGGGCGTGAGCTTCCCGATGAACGTGCTTGTGTGGGTCGTCGAGCTTTTCTCGACCTTCCTGCGCCTCATCACGCTCGCCGTCCGTCTGTTCTGCAACATGTTCGCAGGACACGTGGTCATGGGCTCGTTCGCCATCATGGCGAGCATGTTCATGCAGCCGCTGCTTCAGCAGGTTTCCGCGGCCCACGCCGTCGGCGCCCTGCCTTCGCTGGCCTGGCTTGCCATCCTCATCCTGATCTATGCGATTGAGCTCGTGGTCGGCGCCATCCAGGCTTACGTCTTCACGGTCCTTACCGCCGTGTATGTCTCCGAGGCAGAGGAGGTCGCGGAGGAGGAGTAGTAGTCTTCCGTTCGCGCCTTAAAGGTAAGGCAATTCGTTAAACCGCCGGTGCCCGTACCCATGGAGCCCGGCAGTTATAAAAAGGTTATCCTGCGTGAAATAAGACACGCACGACAAAGGAGGAATCGTGGGAGTTATCGGTTACGGTCTCGGTGTTATCGGCGCTGGTCTTGCTATCGGCCTGTCTGCTCTGGGTGCTACGGGTGCTATGGCCCGTCAGCCTGAGGTCCAGGGCCGCGTGTTCACCGTCTTCATCATGGGCTCCGCCTTCGGCGAGGCTCTGGCTCTGATCGGCTTCGTTGTCGCGCTGATCGTTAAATAGCACGGAGCGTCAAGTATGAATCTTTCATCCCAGAAGAGCGCGATCGCACTCTCCGCGTCCGCGGCCGCGCTGCTCATGCCGGTTTCCGCGTTCGCCGAGGACGGCGCTGCCGGTGCGGACATCCTCATCCCTAAGATGGCGGAGTTCATCCCGGCGCTTATCGCCTTCCTGATCATCTGGATCGTGCTGGCCAAGGTCGCCCTGCCGGGCATCATGAAAACCATGGAGGAGCGCGGCAAGAAGATCGAGGAGAGCCTCGACGAGGCCGAGAAGACCAAGCAGGAGGCTATCGCCAAGCGCGCTGAGTCCGACTCGATCGTCACCGACGCCCGTCGTCAGGCTGCCGACATCGTTCTCGAGGCCCGTAAGGACGCCGAGTCCGAGCGCGCCCGTATCATCGAGGCTGCTCACAAGGAGGCCGAGGAGATCATCGCCAAGGCCCACACGACCGTCGAGGACGAGCGCAAGTCCATCTACGCCGGTGCCGCGAGCTCCATCGCCGACCTGTCCGTTGCTGTCGCCACCAAGATCGTGGGCGAGGCACTCGAGGACGAGGGCGAGCAGAAGAAGCTCATCGAGCGCTACATCCAGGAAGCAGGTAGCCTGAATGCCGACTAGCCGCTATCAGGACAAGGTGCTCGAGACTTACGCGCGCTCCCTTTTGGAAGCCGCCAAGGCCGAGAACCATGTGTTCGAGGACCTCGAGATGATCGAGCGCCTGGCTAGCGCCAGCCCCGAGATCATCGCCGTGCTCGACACCATGTCCAAGCGCGACCAGCTCGACCTTCTTCCCAAGGTGGCAGCTGCCTTTAAGTATGTTGCCGAGGAAGACGAGGATGTAGTGGGCGTGACCGTCACCACGGCGATCCCGCTCGACGACGAGCTGCGTCAAACCATCACTAAGAAATGCGAGCAGGACTTCGGCCGCAAGGTATTCCTTATCGAGCAGGTCGACCCGTCTATCGTGGGCGGCCTGGTGCTCGAGGCCCGCGGCGAGCGTCGTGACATTTCCGTCAAGACGCAGCTGCGCGTCGCGCAGGAGACCCTCGCAAACTCTGCTAATTCGTACGGAGGTGAAGCCTAATGTCCGAAACCCTCAATGCCCAGGATATCGCCAAGAAACTGCAGGAGCAGCTCACGAGCCTCTCCGCGACGGTCGATACGCATGAGGTTTCAACGGTCGACGAGGTAGGCGACGGCATCGCGCGCGTCTCCGGCCTCAAGAGCGCCATGGCAGGCGAGCTTCTGGAGTTCAAGAGCTCCGATACCGGTGAGACCGTCTTCGGCCTTGCCCAGAACCTTGACCGTGACGAGGTCGGCGCCGTTCTGTTTGGTGCCGTCGACTCCATCAAGGAAGGCGACGAGTGCCGCACCACTGGCCGCATTATGGATATCCCTGTGAGCCGCGCCATGCTCGGCCGCGTCGTCAATCCGCTCGGCCAGCCCATCGACGGCCTGGGCGACATCGTCGCCACGCACCGTCGCCCCATCGAGTTCAAGGCCCCCGGCGTCATCGACCGTACCCCGGTGTGTGAGCCGGTTCAGACCGGTCTGCTCGCTATCGACTCCATGGTGCCTATTGGCCGCGGTCAGCGTGAGCTCATCATCGGCGACCGTAAGACCGGTAAGACCGCCATCGCCATCGACGCTATCCTCAACCAGCGCGGTAAGGGCATGGTCTGCATCTATGTCGCCATCGGCCAGAAGGCCTCCACGGTTGCCAACATCCGCGAGACCCTCGCTCAGCACGGTGCGCTCGACTACACCATTATCGTTTCGGCCACCGCTGCCGATTCCGCCCCTATGCAGTACATCGCGCCTATGGCCGGTGCCGCTATCGGCGAGTTCTTCATGTACAACGGTGAGGACGGCAAGCCCGCCAGCGAGACCAACCCCGGTGGCCACGTGCTCGTCATCTACGACGACCTGTCCAAGCAGGCCGTGGCCTACCGTCAGATGTCGCTGACGCTGCATCGTCCGCCCGGACGCGAGGCCTATCCTGGCGACATCTTCTACCTGCACTCTCGTCTGCTCGAGCGTGCAGTCAAGATGTCCAAGAAGAACGGTTACGGCTCCATGACGGCTCTTCCGATCATCGAGACCCAGGACGGCGACGTCTCGGCCTACATTCCGACCAACGTCATTTCCATTACCGATGGTCAGATCTACCTGCAGTCCGAGCTTTTCTTCCAGGGCCAGCGCCCGGCAGTCGACGTGGGCATTTCCGTGTCCCGCGTCGGTGGCGACGCACAGACCAAGGCCATGAAGCAGGTCGCCGGCAACCTCCGTCTGGACCTTGCTTCGTACCAGGAGCTCGCCGGCTTCACACAGTTCGGCTCCGACCTCGACGAGGCCACGCAAAAGCAGCTTACCCACGGCGCTCGCATGACTGAGCTCCTTAAGCAGCCGCGCTACAAGCCGTTTGAGGTTGGCGAGCAGATCGTTACGCTGTTCGCTGGCAACGAGGGCTTCCTGGATGACCTGGAGATTGCCGACGTGCTGCCTTTCCGTGCCGAGCTCATCGAGTACATGGACAATGGCTTTGGCTCGCTGCTCGACAAGGTTCGCGCCAAGAAGATCGATGATGACACCAAGGCTGAGCTCTTGCGCGTCATCGGCGACTTCAAGCAGCAGTTCATGGCCAAGCACCATTCGGATGTTTCTGGATCAGAGGAGAACTAAGCCCCATGGCCAACCTTCGCGACATTAAGAAGCGAATCTCCTCGGTTACCACGACCAAGCAGATCACGCGCACGATGGAGATGGTCTCTACGGCCAAGATCCGTCGTGCTCTCGATCGCTCCAAGCAGGCCGAGCCCTATAAGGAGGCGCTGACCGACGTCATGTTGACGGTCGCCGGCGACGCCTCCTGTTCGGGCACCGATCCCATGCTGCAGAAGCATGAGAGCGTCAAGCATGGCCTGATTGTCGTTATTGCCTCGGACCGCGGCCTTGCCGGCGGTTTCAATACGACGGTGGAGCGCACGGCCGAAAAGCTCGCCGCTTCTTGGGCGAACGACGGCATCGAGTGCGAGATCATCGCGTGTGGGCGCAAACCGGCCACGTATTTCCGTGACCGCGAAAACGTCGTCATGCACTTTGAGGGCAACTCCTCTGAGCCCGATTTCAATCAGGCCCGCATGATCTCCTCTCATATCTGCGATGCGTATCGTGCCGGTGAGCTTGACCGTGTCGAGCTTGTCTACCACCACGCCAAGAACCGCGTGGATCAGGAGCTTCGCGTCGAGCATCTGTTGCCGCTCGACCCCGAGATGATCGCTATGGCCCACGGTCCGCGTAAGAACGAGACCGACGCCCCTAAGCGCATCTCGTCCACGTTCGAGTTCGTGCCCTCTCCCGAGCATGTTCTCGGCAAGCTTGTGCCGTCTTATATCCTGACGGTCATCTACCAGGCCCTGATCGATTCGGCGGCTGCCGAGCAGGGTGCACGCCGCAAGGCCATGCACTCCGCGACGGAAAACGCCACCGCGATCATCTCGACCCTTACCCGCACGTATAGTCGCGTGCGCCAGGCTTCGATCACGACCGAGATTAACGAGATCGTCGGCGGAGCCTCAGCATTGGAGGAACAGTAATGGCTAATAACACCGTAAAGCTTGCGGTCGAGGAAGCCACCAAGAAGACGACTGCCGGTGATGGTCGCATCGTGCGAATCATCGGCCCTGTCGTCGACGTCAAGTTTGACGGCGCGGTGCCCCCGATCTACAACGCGCTCACGGTCGAGGCCGAGACCCCGATCGGTCACCTGAGCACGATCCTCGAGGTCGAGAGCCAGCTTCCGGGCGGCGTCGTCCGCACGGTCGCCATGTCCTCGACCGACGGCCTGCAGCGCGGCCTCATCGCCACCGATACCGGTGAGCCCATGAAGATGCCCGTTGGTCCCAAGACGCTCGGCCGCATTTGGAACGTCATGGGCAAGCCCGTCGACGGCAAGCCCATGCCCGAGGTGGAGGAGTTCTACCCCATCCACCATGCAGCGCCCCGTTTCGACGAGCTCACCACCAAGACCGAGATCTTCGAGACCGGCATCAAGGCTGTCGACCTGCTCGAGCCCTACATCCGTGGCGGCAAGACGGGCCTGTTCGGCGGCGCCGGCGTCGGCAAGACCGTTCTGATTCAGGAGCTCATCAACAACCTCGCCCAGGAGCACGGCGGCACCTCGGTGTTCACCGGCGTCGGCGAGCGTACCCGCGAGGGCACCGACCTGTTCCTCGAGATGAGCGAGTCTGGCGTTATCGACAAGACCTGCTTGGTCTATGGTCAGATGAACGAGCCGCCCGGAGCGCGTCTGCGCATCGGTCTGGCCGGCCTTACTACCGCTGAGTATTTCCGTGATCGTGGCCAGGACGTTCTGCTGTTCATCGACAACATCTTCCGCTTCTCCCAGGCAGGTTCCGAGGTTTCCGCACTGCTGGGCCGTATGCCGTCCGCCGTTGGTTACCAGCCCACGCTGGCAACCGAGATGGGCGACCTCCAGGAGCGCATTACCTCGACCAAGACGGGCTCCATTACCTCCGTCCAGGCTGTCTACGTCCCCGCAGACGACCTGACCGACCCGGCGCCTGCCACAACGTTTACGCACCTCGACGCCACCACGGTTCTTTCGCGTAGCATTTCGTCGCTCGGCCTGTTCCCGGCTATCGACCCGCTCGCATCTTCCTCCGACGCTCTCGATCCCTCGATCGTCGGCGAGGAGCACTACCGTGTCGCCGTCAAGGTCCAGGAGCTCCTGCAGGAGTACTCCGACCTTCAGGACATCATCGCCATTCTGGGTATGGACGAGCTGTCCGAGGAGCAGCGCCTTACGGTCAACCGTGCCCGTAAGATTCAGCAGTTCCTCTCGCAGTCCTTCCACGTCGCCGAGAAGTTCACCGGCAACCCCGGTGTCTACGTCCGCGTCGAGGATACCGTCCGCTCTTTCGCCGAGATTGTCGACGGCAAGGCCGATGACCTGCCCGAGCAGGCTTTCCGCTATGCTTCCACGATTGAGGACGTGCGCGAGCGCGCCCGCAAGATGGGGGAGAAGTAGGTTATGCGTATCCGCATCGTGTGCCCCGTGAGCTGCGCCTATGAGGGCGACGCTGCGTTTGTGTCGATTCCGTCCACGGATGGCGAGTTTGGCGTTCTGCCTGCTCACTCCAGCGAGATCTGCACGATCGACCGCGGTTACGTTCGCGTTTCCGATAAGGCCATGGGCACTGTCGACCACACGTTTGCCGTGGCCGGCGGCTATGCCCAGGTTGCGGACGATGTCGTGACCGTTCTCGCCGAGCGCGCTTGCGATTTGGCGACCGTCGATGCCGACAAGCTTAAAGCTGATATTCAAGGTTTTGAAGAGAAGCTGGGTAATTTGTCGGAGGATGATGCACGCCGCGCCTACCTCTATAATGAAATCGCATGGTGTAAGCTCAAGCTTGCCCAATAGTCAAACGATTTAGCGTTCGACCATTTGCGAACACATCATGCCCGGGATGGCTCAGCCATCCCGGGCATGCTTTTTGAAAGGGTAGACCTTGGATATTATCCGCGTTGAGGGTGGCCACGCCATCGGAGGCTCCGTGCCCGTTTCGGGCGCCAAGAACTCCGCACTCAAACTCATGGCGGCAACGCTTCTGGCGCCGGGCAAGACGACGCTGCAGAACGTGCCCGATATTTCCGATGTCCACGTGATGGGCAAGGTGCTCAAGGGCATGGGCGCTACGATCGATGTTCTCGACGAGCACACGCTCGAGATTGATACCTCTCAGGTCGATTCTTGGGAGGCCCCCTACGAGCTCGTCGCCAAGATGCGTGCTTCCACCGCCGTGATGGGACCCCTGCTGGGCCGCTTCCATCGCGCCAAGATCGCCATGCCGGGCGGCTGCAACCTGGGTGCTCGCAAGATCGATATGCACATTCTTGGTCTCGAGGCCCTGGGCGTTGAGTTCGATACCGCCCACGGCTACATCAACGCTAATGCGCCCCAAGGTCTGCGCGGTACCACCGTTACGCTCGAGTTCGCCAGCGTCGGTGCGACCGAGAACCTCATCATGGCATCCGTGCGCGCGCAGGGCACCACGGTTATCGACAATGCCGCCCGCGAGCCCGAGATCGTCGATCTCGCCAACATGCTCAACGAGATGGGCGCCAAGATTGTTGGCGCCGGTACGCCTGTCGTGACCATCGAGGGCGTGGAAGAACTGCATCCTGTTACCCATCGCGTAGTGGGCGACCGCATCGAGGCCGGTACCTTTATCGTTGCCGGTGCGTTGATGGCCGACGATCGTGGTGTCGATGTCACGGGCTTTTGCCCCATTCACTTGGGCATGGTGCTCAAGAAGATGGAGCTCATGGGTATCGACTGCGAGCGCGTCGAGGATGGCGTCCATGTGAACCGTGCCGAGCGTATCAAGCCGGTCGACATCCAAACGCTTCCGTTCCCCGGCTTCCCGACGGACATGCAGGCGCAGATTATGGTGCTCTCCGCTCTCGCCGACGGCAGTTCCGTTATTACCGAGAACATCTTCGAGAATCGCTTTATGTTTGCCTCTGAGCTGGTGCGCATGGGTGCCGACATTCGTATCGAGAGCCATCATGCCATGATTCATGGCGTCAAGGGTTTCTCGGGTGCACAGGTTACCTCGCCCGATCTGCGTGGCGGAGCGGCCCTCGTCGTAGCGGGCTTGATCGCCGACGGGACGACCGAGGTTTCGGCTATCCATCACATCAAGCGCGGCTACGAGCAGTTTGTCGAAAAGCTGCAGGCGCTCGGCGCGCATGTCGAGCATGCTACCGTCCCCGATCCCGTCATCTACTAATACAGGTTGCCTATGTTTAATAAAAAGCCCCTCGCGGATACCACCGCCCGAAGACCCTCAACTGGTGCGCAGGCCAAGATCTACAGTCGCGATAACGTGGCTCGCTATTCCGAGCGCGCTCGTCAACGTCGTCGTAGCCACACGATTCGTCACGTCGCGCTCATTGTCGTGCTTGGTGTGCTGCTGAGTGCCACTACCGCTGCCGGCCTGTGGTTTGCCACCATTATGGGCAAGCTCGGCGATTCTAATGTCATTACCGACAATCTGCGTCGGGTTCTGGTTGACACCGATGAGGCAAAGGATCCGTTCTACGTGCTGCTTCTTGGCACCGACGGCCGTCCGGGCGAGGATACGTATCGTGCCGACTCGATTATCCTGGCACGCATCGACCCCACGCAAAAGCAGGCGACGCTCATTTCCGTTCCGCGCGACACCAAGGTCGAGTACAAGGGCGAGACCATGAAGATCAACGCCTGCCATACCGTTGGCGGCGCCGAGGCCATGGTCGAGGCGGTCAACGAGCTGTGCGGTGTTCAGATTTCCCACTATGCCGAGGTCAGCTTCGACGGTATGCAGGCGCTGATTGATTCGGTTGGCGGTATCGACATTAACGCAACCGATGATGTTGACGACCCCGAGCACCTGGATATTAAGATTACCGCTGGCCAGCAGCATATGGACGGTGCCACCGCCCTTACCTATGCCCGCTGCCGCTACACCTATGCCGACGGCGATTACACGCGCATGCGCCACCAGCGTCAGGTGCTTGGCGCCCTTGCCAACCAGATTCTCAATAACTTCGATGCCACGAAGATCTTTGGCCTGGTTAATTCGCTGTCCGATATGCTTGTAACCGATATGAGCGTTCAGGATATCGTGGCTACGGTCAACGCCATGCGCGGTATGGATGTCGACGGTATCTACTCGGCCAACCTGCCCTCGTACGCCGACGACAGCACCATGATCGACGGTGTGAGCTACGTCTTTGTCTACGAGGACGAGCTCAAGGAAATGATGGAGCGCGTCGATGCCGGCAAGGATCCCAAGGGTCCCAACACCATGGGTCTTTCCGACGGTTCCAGCTCTACGATTGGCGACCTGAACAACAACACGTCTGACGACTACGCAAACGGTACCGCAACCTCATCGATCAGCTCTGACGATTCCGATGACTCAAGCGATTCAAGCGATTCGGACTACTACGAAGAGCCCACCGGTGACGGCAACGGCTACGAAGCCAACTACTAGAGTTACGCGGTTCTACGAACCGCGTAACTAGTTGACGCTGCAAACTCGTCAGAGCGGCAATCTGCCTTTCAACTTCGGCGGCATGATCAAAAGATCAATGCCGCCTCGTTTCA
>NZ_JAQEKC010000037.1:0-15831 GCF_027679495.1 Collinsella aerofaciens | reverse complement strand
GAGTACCGCAGGAAGCTTGGATACGCCTAGGCGCGGTCCAAGAAATCGTCCGCACCCCCCTTCAAGCCCGCATTCGAGCCAAAAGTGGGAGATTATCCACTCTCGTTCTAATCTAGTTACGGTGCCGTATCCCCGAACTACATCAAGTTGCAAACAGCTGCCGCGAAGGCCACGGGGTCCTCGGGCAGAATACCCTCGACCAGCAGGGCCTGGTCATAGAGCAAACCGGAGTACTGCTTGATCTTGTCGGCGTCGCCCGCCTTCTGGGCAGCGACGAGCTTGGAAAAGACCGGGTGCTTGGCGTTGAGCTCGAGCACGCGCTGGCTCTTGGGCATACCGTCGGGCGCGCCCTCGGGACCCTTCTGGAGCACCTTCTCCATCTCGAGCGAAAGCGGGCCCTCGGTGGTGATGCACGCGGGAGCATCGGTCAGGCGCGCAGAGACAGCAACCTTCTCGACCTTGTCGCCGAGTGCCTCCTTCATGGCGTTAAAGAGGTCCTCGTTCTCCTTGGTGGCGTCCTCGGCCTCCTTTTTCTCGTCCTCGGTCGCCAGGTCAAGATCACCGGTCGCAACGTTCTTGAGCTCTAGATGACGATCCTCGACCTCGGGCTCGGCACCGTCGGCCACAGCCTTCTCGGCAGCCTCGCGGGCAGCATCGTCCTCGTAGATCTTGGGCATATCGGCGGCAACGTACTCACGCATAGCCTGGAACGTGAACTCATCCACATCCTGCGTCAGCAGCAGCACGTCATAGCCGCGGTCGAGCACGCCCTTTACCACGGGCATCTTGGCCAAGCGCTCACGCGAGTCGCCGGCGGCGTAGTAGATGGCCTTCTGATCCTCGGGCATGCCCTTGGCATACTCGGCCAGGGTAATCATCTTCTGTTCCTTGGCAGACCAGAACAGCAACAGGTCGGCGAGCTCATCGGCCTTCATGCCATAGCTCGAGTAGATGCCGTACTTAAGACCGCGGCCAAAGTTCTCAAAGAACTTCTCGTAGGCCTCGCGGTCGTTGTCACGCATATCCTCAAGGTCGGCGGTAATCTTCTTTTCCACACGCTTGGCGATGGCCTTGAGCTGACGGTTCTGCTGCAGCGTCTCGCGCGAGATGTTGAGCGACACGTCGGCGGAATCCACGACGCCGCGGACAAAGTTGTAGTAGTCGGGCAGCAGGTCGTCGCACTTCTCCATGATCAGGACGTTGGAGCTGTAGAGCGCCAGACCCTTCTCGTAGTCCTTGCTGTACAGATCGAACGGCGCGCGTCCCGGCACAAACAGCAGGGCGTCATACTCGAGCGTGCCCTCGGCGTGGAAGCTGATGGTGCGCGCAGGATCGTCAAAGTCGTGGAACGTGGACTTGTAGAACTCGTCGTAGTCCTTCTGCTCGACATCGGAGCTGTGCTTCTTCCAGATCGGTGTCATGGAATTGACGGTCTCGAGCTCCTGGTAGTCCTCGTACTCGGGCTTGTAATCGTCGCCGGCGTCCTCGGGCTTGGGTTTCTGGCGGCTCCTGGACACCATCATCTGGATCGGGTAACGCACATAGTTACTGTACTGCTGAATCAGGCTCTTAAGACCCCACTCGGTCAGGAAGCGATCGTAGGTCTCGGCCTCGCCGTCGGCATCGAGCTTCTCGTTCTCGCGGAGCGTCAGGATGACATCGGTACCGTGCTCGGCGCGCTCGCCGTCCTCGATGGTGTAGCCCTCAAGACCGTCGGATTCCCACACATGGGCGACATCCTCGCCGTAGGCGCGGCTGACGACCTTCACATGGCTGGCGACCATAAAAGCCGAGTAGAAGCCCACGCCAAACTGGCCGATGATGTCGACATCGGAGCCCTGCTGCTCGGCGTTCTCGGTCTTAAACTCCTCGGAGCCGGAATGGGCGATGGTGCCCAGATTGCGCTCGAGCTCCTCGGCGGTCATGCCAATGCCGTTATCCGAGATGGTAATGGTGCGGGCGTCTTTATCAAAGGAGACGCGAATGGCCAGGTCGCCCTGGTTGATCTTGACGCTCGGATCCTGCAGGCTCTTAAAGTTGAGCTTGTCGACGGCGTCGCTCGCGTTAGAGATAAGCTCGCGCAGGAAGATTTCCTTATTGGTGTAGATGGAGTTGATCATGAGGTCGAGCAGTTTTTTGCTCTCGGTCTTAAATTGACGCATGTGCAGTCCTTTCGCGCTACCCCCGTCCGCAAAAACGGCCCGGTTGCCCGAGCCGCATCGCAGACCTGCTATGTTCAGACTTAGATTTTATAACCCAATAGCGCGCATATATACATACGGAATCGAAAAACTGTATGTCCGAGCGCTCCAATGCGTCAATTGCCAAGGAGTGTCCCCAGCTGCCGGCAGAAAAGGAACGTCCCTATCTGCCATCTACGCGCTTGGCCATCCAGACATGGGGCTGGCCCTCGTCTTCGTAATCTACCGGGGCAATTTGCGTGTAGCCCGCCTTTGCATAGAGCGGCAACACGTATTCCTGCGCATGCAGCTTAATAAGCTTAGCGCCGGCATCGCGTGCACACGAAGCACTGGCCTCGACGATCGCACTCGCCAGTCCGCGACGACGCATAGCCGGCAGCACGGCGACGCGCCCCATAATGTAGGCCTCCCCCGCCGCAACGCCTTCGTCCATGTCGCATGCCGGCAACACCGGGGCCTCTGCGTCAGCCACGCGCTCAAGCTCCTCGGGAAACACGCGCGAGCAACCGGCAAGCTCGCCGTCTACATAGAGCGTCACATGAATGCAGTTCTGATCCTCGTCGATAGCGTCGAACTCATTCTCGTAGCCCTGCTCGTCCATAAAAACGACGCGGCGCACCAACGCCGCGTCATCAAAGCATCCCGTCTTAAGTTGGATATCCATGGCTGCCCTTTCATTCAATGCGAACGTTAGGGACAGATATTAGCGAAAATGAGCTCCGCGCACGCTAAACTTCGCGCGAGCCTTCGCCAGGCAGTCGTAATGACCCACGTTATGGGCATCGCTCGCGATGAAGCTGTACAGGTTCTGATCGAACAGGCGCTGTGCCGGCTTTTTTTCGCGACCAAAGCGACCGCCGGCAATAAAGTCCGCCGAAGCCTGCAGCTTGCAGCCCATATCGACCAGGCGCTCCGCCACGCTTACATCCTTTTGAACCGCACGATAGCGCTCAGGATGAGCGATGATCACCTGGTAGCCACGGCACTGCAAATCGTAAATCGTGTTCTCGTACTCTCTAAACGCATACGCATCGGCATGCGTCGAAAGCTCGAGCAGAAACTCGTTGGTTCCATCGAAATGCAAGTGCTCCGCGGCATCGATACCAAGTTCAACGAGCTTTCGATGGTTGACCTCGAAGCCCATCTGGAGCGGAAAACCGTCAGCGTTATCACGCAGCAGTTCAAAGGCATCCCACATCTTGTCGTAATCAAAATAGGGATCACGGCAGTGAGGAGTGCAAACGATTCTGGTTACACCGGCCCGCTTGGCAGCCTCGAGCATCGCCAAGCTCTCATCGAGATCGGCGGCGCCGTCGTCTACACCCGGCAAGATATGGCAATGAATGTCACGCATAGGTCAGCCTTAATCAACTAAACGTTTGCTCGGTTGGTGAAGATGCCCTTTTTGGAAGTCCCCTGATCGTCCGAGCCCTTCTTCACCTTCTTACCGTCCTTGGTGTAGTAGGAGTAGTAGTACTCGCTGGTCTCGGTCTCGCAGTAGTTCATAACGGTACCGATGAGCTTGACCTTTTCGGACTTCTTAAGCTGGCCGATAGCGTTGAGTGCCTCCTCGCGCTTGGTGAAGTCCTCGCGCACCACGAACAGCGTACCGTCGGTCAGGCTGGCAATCTCGGCAGCATCGATGAAGGTGCCGACCGGGGGAGCATCAAAGATGACGTACTGGAACTTGGCGGACAGTGCCTTTACCAACTTGGCAAAGCGGTGAGAGACAATGATGTCGGCAGGATTGGGAATATGCGGCTCGGCATCGAGGAAGTAGAAGTTCTTCTGACCCGTCTCGACAATTGCCTGGTCAATGGAGATCTGCTCGGAAAGGACCGCATAGAGTCCGCCGCGCGAACGAACGCCGAGCATATCGGAAAGGGACCTGCGGCGCATATCGGCCTCGACCAGGAGCACGGACTTGCCGCTCGTGGCGATAGCCTGGGCAAGGTTGATGGAAACCGTAGACTTGCCCTCGTTGGGAATCGAGGACGTGACGGTAATAGTGCGAATGGGGTCGTCCACGCTCGCAAAGCGGATGTTGGCCAGAAGGGTCTTGGCGGCATTCTGTACAACGAGCTTATCGGTGTTCTTTGCCTTAGCCATGCCTATTTACCACCTTTCATAGCCGGAATTCGGCCAACAACGGGAATGCCCAGGAGCTCTTCTGCCTCTTCGGCACCGCGGATGCGGGTATTGAGCATGTCTGCCAAAACGACATAGGCGACTGCGATAAAGATACCGGCGAGGAACGCGACAGCAACGTACAGCATACGCTTGGGACCGCTGGGGGCTTCGGGGGTCTTAGCCTCGTCGATAACGTTGATGCTCTGGGCAGCGCCGACGTTCTGAGCGACCGTACTCACCGAGCTGGCCATGGCCTTTGCAACCTTAGCCGTCTCCTTGGCATCGGTGCCGGTAACCGAAAGCGTAATGACACGCGTGGTGGTCTCGGAGGAAACAGACACCTTGTAGTCATCCAGATCGGTGAGGCCCAGTTCATTGGCTGCGCCGCTCTTAACGCTATCGCTATCCAGCAGCGTGGCGATATCGTTGGAAAGCATCTGACTCGCCGAGAGATCGTTGTAGCTCATCTGACCGCTATCGTCGGTCTTGGCGAGAATGTACATGCTCGTCGTCGCGGTATAGGTGTTGTCCATCGCAACGAAGGACACGATGCCCATGGCGATCGCGCAGACCACCGGAAGGGTGATGACCAGCTGAAGGTGCTTCTTCAGCAGCTGGAACAGTTCGAGAAGGGTCATGCAGCTTGCCTTTCATTTCCCCAGTTCGGATTGACAAAACTGTCCTTATGTTATCGCATCTTTTTACCGAGACCAAACTCTATACATAAGAAACAGGCTCTCCTGTAAAAATGTCGGAAGCAATCGTAAAATTGCACAACAACGCCGCACCCGAAAGTCAAATGCGGCATCTGCATCAATATCTATGTTATATCGCTATGCGAATGGCTCGTCCTGCTGTATGGGAAACGTCACCGTAATGGTGGTTCCCACGCCCAACTCGCTCGACAGATCGAGCGTGGCGTGATGATACAGGGCCGCATGCTTGACAATGGCAAGCCCCAGACCGGTTCCGCCGCGTGCCTTGGACCTACTCTTGTCCACGCGGTAGAACCGCTCAAATACCTTGCCCTGTTCTTCAGGCGCGATACCGATTCCCGTGTCGGCGACCGCAAGGAACGGATGGCCTTCGTCGTTGGTGCCGCACTGCAGCGTAACCGTACCGCCGGGTCGATTGTAGCGGATGGCGTTGCTTGCCAGATTATAGATGAGCTCGTCAATCAAGCGCGACACGCCCTCGATGACCACAGGCTTGGTCTCATGACTTATCGTCACATTCGCCTGACGGGCGACCTGTTCAAGACGCTGCTCGACCGCGTAGATGGCACGCGAGAGCTCAATAGGCTCCGTGGACCCAATGGGCACCGCCTCGCCCTCAGCTGCACGCTCGGCCTCGTCCAAGTTAGACAGCGTAAGGATATCGTTGACAAGCGCTGCCAAGCGGCCCGCCTCACGATAGATGCGACCGCCAAAGTTGCGCAGGTCGCCCTCGCCCTCGACCATGCCGTTTGCGATGAGCTCGGCATAGCCCGAAATCGCCGTAAGCGGCGTCTTGAGCTCATGGGTGATATTCGCCGTGAACTCGCGGCGCATACGGTCGTTGTCCGCCAGCACCGCCATTTGGCGCTTGAGCTCCTGGCGCTGCGACTCAATACGCTCAAGCATGGGGACCATCTCGGCATAGGCGTGCTCATAGCTACGGCGTGGGTGGTCCAAATCCACCTCTTGCAAAGGCGCGATGATGGCACGGGACTCGCGGCGCGCCATAAAAAACGAGAGTACCGCACCCGCTGCTGCGATAAGCAGCATCGGCGCCACCATCGACAGCAAAATCGCCGCAACGCCAGGCTGGGCCTGCGCCAAGCGGACAACCTGGCCGTTATCAAGGGCGACGGCGCGATACAGCATAATCTCGTCGAGCGTAGAGCTTGCGCGCTCCGCGGAACCCGAACCACTCTCAAAGGCCTCGATGACCTCGGGGCGATCGCCATGGTTGGGCAGTGTGGAAGGCGGCGCCTCGTTGTCGTAGGCAACCGATCCATCCTTGTTAATCAGCGTGATGCGCAAGTCCTCTCGATCGAGGCTACGCAAGAACGGGATGGGCTCCTGCTGCTCGTCGAGGGCGGCAGCAATGAGCTCGGTTTCTTGCGCCAGGTTGGCACTCGTGGCATCCGCCAAGGTGTTTTGCACAAAGAACGCACCCAGCACCGTAAACGCCACGATAACCGCCATGGCGCAGACAAAGATCGTCACAAAAACGCGGTGCGACAGCGTATGTTTTCCCTGGGGGGCGAAGACCACGGGTTACTCCTCCGATGCGGTGGCCGCGGTGTCGTCACCTTCGGCACCATCACCGGCAGAAGGCTCGGCCAAGCGGTAGCCCACGCCGCGCACGGTCTCGATGGCGCTGGCATGCTCGCCCAGTTTTTGGCGAAGCGTCTGCACGTGCACGTCAACGGTGCGCGAACCGCCGTCGAAGTCCCAGCCCCACACGCTCTGCAGCAACGACTCGCGGGTAAAGACCACGCCGGGCTTGCGCATGAGGTACTCGAGCAGGTCGAACTCGCGCAGGGTGAGCTTAAGCGACTCGCCGGCAACAGTCACCTCACGATGGCTGGGCGAGAGCACGATGTCGCCCACGCTGAGCACATCGCTTGCCTGTTTGACCATGCCGCCGCGACGCAGCAGTGCGCGGCAGCGGCTGGCGAGCTCCATGAGCGAAAACGGCTTAGTCAGGTAATCGTCGGCACCGCCATCGAGCGCCATCACCTTGTCGAGCTCGGTATCCTTGGCGGTAAGCATCATGATGGGCACCGTCGCCGTCAGGCGATCGGCACGCAGTCGACGCATAATCGCCAAGCCATCGGTATCGGGCAGCATGATGTCGAGCAGGACGGCATCGGGTACCCGTCGCGCCACGGCAGCCTTAAACTCACCGTCGCACGAAAAGCCTTCGGCCTCAATCCCCTGCTTGCGCAGCGCATAGACCGTCAAATCCCTGATGTTGTCATCGTCCTCGACGTAATAGATCATGTTGAACCCCTTTGCGACCGGCATGACCGCATCTTAACCCTAAAGGTACCTTTACTAGATGGTATCAGCCAAAACGCCCCGTCAAATAATCCGCCGTGCGCGGATCGGTCGGATTCTTGAAGAGTTGCGCGGTGGGCGCGTGCTCCACCAGCTCACCCAGCAAAAAGAATGCGACCGAATCGGAGATACGCGCCGCCTGCTGCATATTGTGCGTAACGACCACGAGCGTGCAGGTCTCTTTGAGCTCGCAGGCCAGCTGCTCCACCACCAGCGTCGATACGGGATCGAGTGCCGAGGTCGGCTCGTCCATCAGCAGAATGTCGGGCTGCACGGCAAGTGCGCGGGCGATGCACAGGCGCTGCTGCTGGCCGCCCGAAAGACCCAGACCCGACTCTTTGAGCTTGTCCTTGGCCTCGTCCCACAGGGCGGCGCGTCGCAGGGAGTCTTCGACCAGCTCGTCGAGCACGACGCGATCGCGCACACCCATACCGCGCGGCCCATAGGCGACGTTGTCGTAGATGCTCATGGGAAACGGGTTGGGGCGCTGGAACACCATGCCCACGCGCTGGCGAAGGCGGCAGATGTCGTAGTCGCCCAGGATATCTTGACCATCGAGCGCAATCTTGCCCTCGATTCGGCAGTCCTTGATGCCGTCGTTCATGCGGTTAAAGCAGCGCAGCAACGTGGACTTTCCGCAGCCCGAAGGCCCGATGAACGAGGTAATCTGCTTGTCGCGGATCTTGATATTCACATCCTTGAGCGCATGGTGGTCGCCATAGAACAGGTCGAGGCCCTCAACATCGATTCGCGTCGGCGAGGCGGCAAGATCCTCTGCCGTGGGGCGAGTCGCATCCCCAACCTCGCGCTCGTGCGCGGCCTCGGCCTGCGCTTTCATGAGTTCTTCAAGCTCCGTGGGCTCCACAGCCGCAGCAGCCGTCATACCGCATACCTCCACATCGATATCAATTCAGCAGTATCGATAGTAGGAATCGCGGCTCATATGCACGTGAGCGCATTGTCAAGTGTTTGTAAGGGCACGCTGGCTATGCGGCGGGCAGCTCGATGGTGAATATCGTGTGTTCGGGCGTCGATTCACATGCAACGGTACCGCCGTGCGCGCATACGATCTCCTTGGCGATGGCAAGCCCCAGTCCAGCGCCGCCGCGATTGGTCGCACGCGCCGCATCCAGGCGATAGAACTTCTCAAAGATCACCTTGAGCTTAGCCGCAGGGATGGGATCGCCCTGATTGATAAAGCGCACGCGCACGCCACCGCCGTCCCGGCGTCTGGCCTCGATCGTGATGGTCGAGCCCTCATAGCTATAGGCAATAGCGTTTTTCATGATGTTGTTGAACACGCGAGCCATTTTGTCGCCATCCACGAGCACCGTCAGGTCCTCGCGAATATCAACTTGGACTTCCTTATGCTGCTCGTTGAGGATGGGATAGAACTCGTCAGTCACCTGAGCCAGCAGCAACCCCAGATCAACATAGCCGCGCGTGAGCACGATATCGTGGAAGTCAAAACGCGTGATATCGAAGAACTCTTCGATGAGCGTATCGAGCCGGTGCGCCTTGTCGAGCGCCACGCCCGTAAAGTGCGCACGTTGCTCAACCGGCAGCTCGGGAGCCTCTTGCAGCAGCGAAAGATAGCCCACCACACTGGCAAGCGGGGTGCGTAGGTCATGTGCCAAGTACGTGACCAAATCGTCCTTGCGATGCGACTCGTCACGCAGAGCTTGCTGCACCTTGCGCTCACGGTCACGCACGCGGTTAAGGGCGCCCTCGACCTCCAAGAAGTCGCCGTCGATGTTATCCCAGGTGTCGGGGTGATCGATCAGGCGATCTTGAATACGAGCGGCCAGCACACAATCGGCATGCTGCTCGCCCTGCTCGTAGCCCTGGTAGTACAGGGCGCGGCCACACAAGAACAGCACGCACGCTGCAAGCGCCAGCACAAAGCCAAGCATGTTGAATACAAAGCCGGCATCGAACAGCACCGGCCCTTCGATGCCGCCGAGCGCCATGGCGCCAATCGCCAACGTCATGGCCCACGCGGCGCCGCCAATCACCACGCAGCGGCACACGATCTCAAATCGATCGATCAGCAAAAAGCCGACAAGCAGCACCGCCAAGATTCCGACGATGTTGTCGATGCCAATCAGCAGCAGGCTCAGCAAAAAGAGCAGCACCGTTGCAAGCGCGCGGTTGTCGACGACCGACCTCACGTATTCAAAGAGCCGATCGGGCACCTCGAACGCTTGCCTATCGTCTTTTGTCATATCAAGATCCTCACAAGCGAAAAGCGTTATTCGATGATGTAGCCGACGCCCCAGACGTTTTTGATAAAGCGTGGCTTTTGTGCGTCGTCGCCGATCTTTTCACGCAAGTGGCGAATATGCACCATCACCGTATTGTTGGAGCCGGGCATAAAGTCCTCGTTCCACACCGCGCGGAACAGGTCCTCCACGGCCACCACGCTGCCGCGATGCTCGACCAGATACAGCAAGATTGAATACTCGGTGGGCGTGAGGCGAACCGGTGAACCGTCCACTGTCACGGAACGAGCATCGCGGTTGATCTCCAAGCCGTCGAGCTGGAGGGTCGGCGACTCGGCCGCCTGTGCGCGGCTACCGTAGCTGGTGTAGCGGCGAAGCTGAGCGTGCACGCGCGCGATGAGCTCCAGAGGACGAAACGGCTTAACCACGTAATCGTCCGCGCCAAGCGAAAGGCCCTCGATCTTGTCTTGCTGGGCATCGCGCGCCGTCAGCATGATCACGGGATAGGTATGGCTGGAACGGATCGTACGCAGCAGCTCAAAGCCATCGATATCGGGCAGCATGACATCCAGCAGCGCCAGATCGAACTCCTGCTCCAAGATTGCCTTGGCAGCATCGGCCCCGCTATAGGCAATCTGGACATCAAAGCCCTCTTTTGTAAGGTAGATACCAACCAAGTCGGCGATGGCCTTTTCGTCATCAACTACCAAAATGCGCTCGTTCATGCGTGCTCCTCTCGCGCTCCATTATGCCCGAGGGGGCGCCCGTCACACACAACAAGCGTGGGTGATTAAGTCGGCCTTAAGCACCCTTGTGCCCGTTCGGGCGCGGATGTGGGCCACGCACGCACGCGATGATCGCCGACGCCGGCAAACGATATACTCTTGTTCCAGAAGAGACCATCCCGTCGAAAGCGAAATCCGTGAAGTCCCTCACCTCTTTTGCAAAGCGCTCAGCCCAGCTTGCCGCCGGCTTTGTCTGCGCTATCGCCCTTGCCGCTGGCGTGCCCACCGTCGCCGGCGCCCAAGTGCTTACGACCGACAATGTTTGCGGCAAAACCGCCGATGCGCGCGGCATCACGGCCGAAAACCTGCCCGATATCGATGCGACCAATGCCCTCGTCATGGGCAAAGACGGCACCGTCTACTATGGGCGCGGCGCCGATGAGCAGGTCAAAATTGCCTCGATCACCAAGGTCATGACCGCAATCCTAACCGTCGAGAATTGCAAGATGGACGAGAAGGTCACGGTGAGCAACGCTGCAGCCACCGTGGGCAATTCGACCGCCGGCTTGCTCGAAGGCGACAAGCTTACCGTGGAGCAGGCGCTGCGCGGCCTGATGATTCCCTCGGGCAACGACGCCGCCATCGTGCTCGCCGAATATGTGGGCAAGAAGATCGACCCTAAGACCAAAGACGCCGAGGCCACCTTTGTGAAGGCCATGAACGAGCGCGCTAAGAAGCTCGGCTGTACCGGTACGCTTTTTGAAAACCCGCATGGTCTGGACTTTGATGAGTGGGCTGGCGATATGCACTCAACCGCACATGACGTGGCGCTGATGATGCAGGAGGCCATGAAAAACGACACGATCCGCGAGGTCGTAGCGAGCGAGGATTCCTGGATCGAGGTCACGGGCGCCGACGGCACCGACCATTCGCATTCCATGGACACGCATAACTATTTGCTGGGCCAAGATGGCAACATCGGCGGCAAGACCGGCACCACCGACGACGCGGGCTATTGCTTTACGAGCGCCTACAACCGCGACGGCGACGAGATCTACACCGTCGTTTTGAACTCCACCACCACCGACCAGCGCTTTACCGATACCGCAACCCTTGCCAATTGGTACTACGGCCACAAGGTCACGGTCGCGATCGCCAACACGCAGGAAAAGACCGCCAACGGCAACCCGCTTATGGCACGCATTAGCCAGACAGATTGGACGGACAAGACGATCGACGCCACGCTCGCCGACCCCACGGCGCAAGCGACCGTGTTTTCCCTTGCCGGCGAGGTGACCGAAAAGGTTAGCTACGACGATCTTTCGGGCACGGTGCATGTGGGCGACAAGGTGGGCAGCGTTACGCTCAAGCAGGACGGCACCAAGATTGCCGTCGTGGATTTGGTTGCCGACGAGGAAGGCTCGGGGCCGAATCCCATTGAGTGGCTCCTTGTGAAGCTCGACCGCCTGGGCCGCCGCATCGACAACCGCCCACTTGCGGCAGAGAGCGAGACCGTAGCCAAGGCACCCGAGGTGTAGGGCGCAAGAATAATAAGTCCACTGAAAGGAGGCGTCCGAAAGGATGCCTCTTTTTTGAGGGTTCGAATCCCCAGCTAACATTCTTCTAATTAAAAAAGGGCCCCAAATGGGACCCTTCTTTAAAGTTAAACTGGCGGAGAGCTGGGGATGTCCGGGCATGCTACGCATGCCCTCCGGCTTCAAAGCCTGACGGCTTTTCGCCCACGGGCTACAAACGCTCTCGCGTTTGCTTAACGCCCGTGCCCTCTCGGGTTCGAATCCCCAGCCTCCTTTCTCCGCACAAAAAAGGGCCCCAAATGGGACCCTTCTTCAAATTCGTACTGGCGGAGAGCTGGGGATTCGAACCCCAGATGCCCTTTTGGGGCATACTCGCTTAGCAGGCGAGCACCTTCGGCCTCTCGGTCAGCTCTCCGTAACAGCCGTTCTATAGTAACCAAACAGCCAAGGATGGGCAAGAGGAAATTTTCTAATTGCCTAGCATCCTTTCCTCCTTGGAAGCTTCGCCTACCCCAGCGAACGGTTAAGGGAGCCGAGCTCGTCGTTGCCCATGGTGCGCCACATTTGGAAGATGCAACCGCGTGCCAGGAAAAAGAAGCCGTTGTCGACCAGTTGCACAGCGGCATCTGCCAGCTGATTCGTCACGGCGGACACTGGCGGCAGCTCGAGTCCAGCCTTGCGGATGGTCTCGACCGCCTCCTCGAACGTCGGAGGCTCGCTGACGCCCATCTCATTCATAAGGCCCTGCATTTCTTCCAGCGCGCTGCTGCCCGACTCCTCGCCGCGCGGCACCAGACGGTAACAAGCCAGCGCCAGGTCGAGCTGATCGCAATTCCAATAGGCAAACGCCAAGCGATAGAACAGGTAGCCAATTGCAGAACGATCGCTGGCAATACGTAGGCCGTGGCGCGCCACCTCGATAATCTCGTCAAAGCGCTCCAGACGCGCAAGCACGTTGATGAGCGCAAAGTGCGATTGCATGGACGAGCGCGCCAGATCGTAAAGATGGCGCACCTCGGGCAGCGCTCGTTCAAAGTCCTCTTGCTCGGCGTAAAAGCTGCAGATCTCGTGCTGGGCAAAGTACAGCGCATCGGGCGCACGAAGGATTCGCACAGAGCGGTCTTCTTCCAACACCGGTAGCACCATGCGTACCAGCTGGTTATCGCAAAACTGCGTTTGAACCGGACCTGTCGCCAAAAGCTCGGCGACAGCGCACTTAGCCTCCAACTCCTCGACAAGACGGGAAAAGCCTTCAAAAGCACCTGTACGGTCGACTTTTGCCTGCTCGCGCAATTCAACAACACGGGCCACGTATGGGTCGTCGTCCTCTTCCATGACCTCCAACTCGTCAGCCGTATCGGCAAGCAGCAGATCGCGCAGCGCCGGCGGCAGCGTGCGATGGTCATCACGCGGACGAGCATGAACCTCCGCAGGCTCAATCGTCTCCGGAGCGGTTGACTCATACGCCTCAAGCACACGCTTGCACGGCATATCGTCCATGTCCATGCTCTCAAGATCCTTGGCGACAGGCACGCAATCGGCCAGATAGGCCGCGCGCTCAAAGAAATACGTTGCGACAACACGCTCGCCCTGCTCACCGTCGGGAGCAGCAATCTGCACGTAGCAGCGCGTGATGCAGGTGCCCGCGGCAAAACACGCTGCCGCAAGCGTGAGTGCCACGCGCGCATCGTGCTCCGCGGCCCAGATCGCGCGCGTGTCCTCGTCCAGCTCGCGCCAGGCGTCATCTTGAGCGTCGTATTCGCGTTGCGGCATGGCATCAACGACAGACTGCCCAAACCGAACGAGCATAATCCCCTCGGCAACGTTTGCCCGATAGGTATAGTCGAGCCGTGTGACCACGTTGAGTGCCTCGACGATATGCGCGAAGCGGGTGCGCACGTCCCACTCACCGCCCGGCTGACAAGTCACCGTCCCCGGTTTGGCCCATGGGTTATCGCTCGAGGTCGTATCGAGCAGTCGAGGAACATCGTTGGTCGTCTTGGCAATATGCCACGCGTCAAAGAGCGCACAACCCTCAAAGCTCGGCGAGGACGCCGCGGGGACCAATCCAGCCCCAATGCGCTCAAGGATGCCGGAGAGGCGGTTGAGATGGCACTCGACGGCAAGCAGCATGTCAATCTCGTCCTGGTCCAGCAGACTACGATCAAAATTGAGATAGAAAAGCTTTGAGCGGTCGATGCGCGCTAGGCTCATTTCGGACTTGGCAGCAATGGTGCGCAGGCGGGGCAAGTCAATCTCGCTCATCAGGGCGGCGGCATAACGCTCGATACCGCTCGGATTCTCGGCATGGTCAACACGGTAAAGCAGCGTCTCGATAGCATCGGGGAGCGGCGCCGTGTCAAAGCCCAAAAACACCTCGACCGGCTCGGGCAACTTTACGAGTTTGATCTTGTCGACAGCGTTTTGCATGTCTGCATCGAGACCGTCGACGCCCGCCGTGTTCGCAATAGTGCTTTCGGAGTTGGCAAATATCACGTAGCGCAAGAACATCGAGGCCATAAACTCGCCGTAAGGAAGGGCGCGGGTCGAATTCCATGTCTCGAGGTCGGACTGCTCGCGCATGGGGCCTTCGGGAGAGCCGGCAGTTCGCGCACACGCGCGCATTGCTCCGTTGGCCTCCCTCACCATAATCTCGCCAATACTGGAATCGGACTCGTGAAGGACCAGCTCCATGTCGGGGTCCTCGGGCAACGGTGCTTCCCGAACAGGGCGGTCAACCTTATAAACCTTGCCCGACACGCTCACGTAGCCCAAGAGCGATATGTGGCTTTTGCCGACGAATTCGACGACGTAGCACGACTCTTTAGGATCCTCGCCAAAGACTTTCCAGACAACACCATACGAGCGCCCCGCAGGCTGCTCGGGCATCGATGGAAAACGCTTTTTGGGATCGAAAAACCTGAGCTTGTATGTCGGACGCTCTGCCACGAAATATCACCCTGATCGGTCGTCTAGAGAAGGAGCGGTCGCGGATGGGCCGCGACACCTACTCGGAATCTTACACGAGTCGATAAGAAATAGTCCGCTTCACGCTCGCGCCTCGACCGAGGTTCGAATCCATGCATGGTTGTCAAAAAGAAAAGCCCCCGTTTCCGGAGGCTTCAAGTTCAAATGGTGCGGCGTATAGGATTCCGCGCATCCGCTTCGCGGATCCGCACCGGCTTCGCCCGCCTGCCGGCGTGCTCGCCCGCTCGCTACGGACGCTCCGCGTCCGCTTCACGCTCGCGCCTCGACCGAGGTTCGAATCCATGCATGGTTGCCATAAAAGAAAAGCCCCCGTTTCCGGAGGCTTCAAGCTCAAGTGGTGCGGCGTATAGGATTCGAACCTATGACGTTCTGATTCGTAGTCAGACCCTCTATCCAGCTGAGGTAACGCCGCGACTTGTTGATTATTATGCACAGGGACTGAATAATGGTCAAGCATTTTTTCAAAAAAAGTTATTGAATTTGATTTTTACTCATTTGGGACACTTGGCGCGATCTTCGACGCATCGCGATATAAGAAAAGCCCCCGTTGCCGGGAGCTTCAAGATCAATTGGTGCGGCGTATAGGATTCCGCGCATCCGCTTCGCGGATCCGCGCCGGCTTCGCCCGCCTGCCGGCGTGCTCGCCCGCTCGCTAAAAACGCTTCGCGTTTTCTTTACGCTCGCGCCTCGACCGAGGTTCGAATCTCCGCAATGCTCCCATATAAGAAAAGCCCCCGTTGCCGGGAGCTTCAAGATCAATTGGTGCGGCGTATAGGATTCGAACCTATGACGTTCTGATTCGTAGTCAGACCCTCTATCCAGCTGAGGTAACGCCGCAACGCACGGATTATTATGCACGCGAGCCCCCGATGGGTCAAGCGATAATTTGAAAAAATTTTACGAAGTAGTGATTAAACCGTTCGTGCCTCGACCGAGGTTCGAATCCATGCGGTGTTGCCATAAAAGAAAAGCCCCCGTTGCCG
>NZ_JAQEKC010000036.1:0-16179 GCF_027679495.1 Collinsella aerofaciens | reverse complement strand
GCGGGGGCTCCTATCTTTTTAGTGCCCTCGGATTGGGTCATAGTGTCTGTCGTTGCCAAGACACCGGCGTTGCCTTGGTCGCAAATAGTCATTGGGGACGCTCTTTAATGACTAGTCGTTTAAGAACGCCCCTTAAGAATGACCCCAATGACTACACTCAAAAACGGCGCCCGTCGGTGATGTTGCCGGCGGGCGCCGTTGTCGTGTAGACGCTATTTGTTGAGTGCGTGCGTTCGAGCTCGCATGCTATAGCGAGTCGATAAAGCGCTGTTGGGCGGCGCGTCCTGCCTCGTCCCACTTAAAGACGCCGGCGTTGTCGAGCACGTGGCCAAACACCACGCCGACCTCTTCGTGCAGGATGTCGATGGCGTTGTCGGCCGTAAGCTCGTCGGCGCGGCGGGCAAAGACGTCCTCAGCCCATGCGGCGTGGCTGCGGCAAAGGTCGTCGCCCTCGAGCGCGCCGGCAAGGTCGTAGCTGGCATCTGCCTTGGCCGCCAGCAGGTGCTCGCGGACAGCGCCGAGCTCGGGAACCAAGCGCGGCGGCAAAATGGCCAGGCCCATGACCTCGATCAGGCCGATGTTCTCCTTTTTGATGTGGTGGTACTCAGCATGCGGATGGAATACGCCCAGCGGATGCTCGTCGGTCGTGATGTTGCAGCGAAGCGCCAGGTAGGCCTCGTAGATTTCGCCGCCGGCGTTGCCGCGGGAGTCGACGCGGCGGATGACGGGCGTCACGGTGTTGTGGGCCACGCCGTCGGCCGTGTGTGCGATGACGCCAACCGACTCATCGGTCCACTCGCGCCAGGCAAGGATAATCTTCTCGGCGGCGTCGAGCAGCTGGGCGCGGTCGTGCGATCGTAGTCGCAGCACCGAAAGCGGCCACTGTAACACGGTACCGATGACCTGGTCAAAGCCCGGCACGCTAAACTGCGAGACCTCGGCGGCGTGCATCATGGGGAACTCGTGCGCGCCGCCCTGGAAGTGGTCGTGCGACAGAATCGAGCCGCCCACGATGGGCAGGTCGGCGTTGGAGCCAATGAAGTAGTGCGGGAACAGGTCGACAAAGTCGAGCAGGCAGGTCAGCCCCTTGCGGTCGACGTGCATCGGACGATGCTCGGAGCTCATGGCAATGCAGTGCTCGTTAAAGTACGCGTACGGGCTGTATTGGAAGCCCCAGCGCTCGCCGTCGAGCTTAATGGGGATAACGCGCAGATTCTGGCGGGCGGGATGGGCGCCGCCGTCGGCTGCAGCGGAGCGTCCGGGATAGCCTTCGTTTTCGATGCAGAGCTGGCAGGCGGGATACTTCTCGCCCGTGTTTTTGGCGGCGCCGGCCGCGGCAATATCGCGCGGGTCCTTTTCGGGCTTTGACAGGTTGATGGTAATCTCGAGGTCGCCCCAGTTGGTGGGGGTGCTCCATTTGATGTTGCGCGCGATGGCGGCACGGCGCACGTAGCCGGCGTCGCAGCACAGGCCGTAGAACCAGTCGGTCGCGGCGCGGGGCTCGTTGACGCCCATGCGTCCGTTGAACTCCTCGTTTACAACCGAAGGCCTTGGCATGAGCGCGCCCATGATGCGCATGGCGATGCGGTCGCGGCCCGATGCCGTGTCCTCGGCGGCGCCGTTGGCAACAGCCGCCTCGGCAAGCGCGGCAAGTGTGCCTTCAAGGTCAAAGTTGGGCAGGGCGTCGGGGTGCAAGAGCGAGAGTTTTTCGGCCTGGAGCGCCCAGGCCATGTCGAGCGCCGGGCCCGTAGCACCGATGCACTCGAGAATGGTGTTATACGCCCAGATGCGATCGTCCTGGCCGATCATCGATCGGTGGATAGCGTACTCGATCAGGTTCTGCGCGGCCTCGCGCACGTCAGTCATTACAGCCATGCCGCGTAAGCCCCCTTGTCAGAAATTGCGTAGTGGCGGGCAGAGCCCTCGCCCAGCCAGCCGTTCATCTTGGTGATAAAGGTGTCGACCAGGTCGAGCGGCACGAAGGCCTGGATGGTGCCACCAAAGCCGCCACCGTGGATACGGACGGCGCCACGGCCGTCGAGCACGTGCTCGGCCAGTGCCAGGGCATACATCGAGGGCTGCTCGGAGCCCAGCTTGGCAACGACATTCTGTAGGTACATGGCAGAGCTGGCGCCGGACTCGCGCGTCAGGACCAGGAACTGATCGATGTCGCCGGCGTTCAGGGCAGCCCAGCGCTTATCGACCAGGCCGTTTTCGTACCAGTAGTGAACGGCGCGCAGGCAGGCGCGGTCGCCCAGCTTGGCGCGCAGCTCGGGGAGCTTGGCGTCAAAGTCCGCCACGTTTACCTCGCACAGGCGTGCCTTGCCAAACTCGGCGGCGACGTCCTGCATCTCGCGCGGAACGGCGGCGTAGTCTTCGGTGGCGGCCACGTGGTCGGCACCGACCTTAACGAGCACGAGAGCATAACCGTGATCCTCAAAGTTGAGCTCGAGCTTCTGGGTTTTAGGCTGAGCCTGATCCTCAAAGTCCATGTAGGCGAGGCCGCCCAAGCAAACGGCGGCCTGGTCCATCAGACCGCAGGGCTTGCCGTAATAGTTGTTCTCGGTGCGCTGGCTCATCTGGGCGAGCGTGACGGGCTCAATGGCGGGCGCGCCCCAGAGCGTCTCCATGGCACGACCGTACGCGGCTTCGACGGCGGCAGAGCTGGAAAGGCCGCCGCCCGAGGGGACGGAGCAGGTAAAGGCAAAGTCGAAGCCTTTGGGCTCAACGCCAAGGGCTGCGATTTCGTGGGCCATGCCGCGGACGAGGCTCGCGGACGTGCCCTTCTCGGACTCCTGAACGTCTAGCGTGTCGAGCGCGATCTCAAACGTGGGATAGCCCTCGTCGGCTACGCGAACCTTGTTGGAATCGGTTGCCACGGCGATGCCGTCGACGGCGACATCGAGCGAGCCGGCGATAACGTGGCCACCCTCGTGGTCAGTGTGGTTGCCGCTGATCTCGGAGCGGCCGGGCGCGTGCACGTAGAGCACCTGGCGGTCGCCGATGGGGCCAAACTCCTCCTCGAACAGCTTGGTGAGCGTGGCGAATGTCTTTTCGTCGGGGGTGGTCATGGGAGTCCTTTCCTTGGCGCGCCCGGGTGGGTTTTGCGTCGTTATGAGTACGTTAACAACTTAAAGCGGCATGAACCAAGTGTTCACGATACCGCACGTTACGGGCTATGTTAACGTACTCATAACACATCGCTTGTCACTTTTTGAGAATCTGGTAATCGGTAGAAATTCAGCCGTGAACGGTACTGCCGTATGGACTTATAAAGCAGAAGAGATGCAGATAGAAAAAGTAGAGTACGTTAACATGCGTCCGACGATAGCGGGCCTCGGCGCGGGATGTATTTCTGCCCGGGCCGGCATTCACGCTATTCAGATCTCGCAAGGGTGAAGGTGATCCTGTGGCAAGGCGCCCGTCCAACGATACCAGTTCGCGTCCGGTCTCCATGGCCGACGTCGCCCGCGCTGCCGGCGTTTCGCAGCAGACGGTTTCGCGCGTCGCCAACGGCTTGCCTAACGTTAACGAGCAGACGCGCCAGCGCGTGCAGGCCGCTATGCAAAAGCTCGGCTTTCGTCCGAGTTATGCCGGTCGCTCGCTGCGCGACGGCCGTTATCATTCGGTCGGCCTGTGCGTCAACGATGTCACCAAGTTTGGCAACCTCTCAATGATCGACGGCATCGCCAGCGCTGCTCGCGAGCATAATTGCGCCATCACGCTGGTCGAGATGTCCAAGACCGAGGAGTTTTCGCTTGCCGAGGCAACGCGTCGTATGGCCGCGCTGCCTGTGGACGGCATCATTATCGGCATGAGCCGTATGGCGCCCGATTTTGAGACGTTTGATCCACTGCCGGGCATTGGCACGGTCATCGTTACCATGTACGCGCACCCGCGGGTGACCACGGTAGACTCCGATCATTACGGCTGCTCGCTCTTGCTTATGAATCACCTGTTTGAGCTGGGGCATGAGCAAATTCGCTATATTGGCGGCCCGTCGTTCTCGGTCGACGAGCAATTTCGTCGAGCCGGTTGGCAGGATGCGCTCGAGCGTAGGCACATTAAGCCGCAGACGCCGCTCGAGGGCGACTGGTCTGCCAACAGCGGTTACGAGGCCGGCAGATATCTGGCCGAGCACGACCGCACCATGACGGCGATTTACGCGGCAAACGACCAGATGGCAAACGGCGCAATTGCAGCGCTGCGCGATAGTGGCTTGCGCGTGCCCGAGGACGTGAGCGTGGTGGGCGTCGATGATTCGCTCGATGATTTTGTGGCACACAACGAGCTCACGACCGTGCGATTTGATCTACATCAGCGCGGACGCGAGGTATTCGAGCATGCGGTTCCCGAGGCGGGTACGGCGGGCAAAACCGTTGCCATTCGTATTCCCGGCCAGCTCATTATTCGACATAGCACGGCGGTACCGCGCGCATAGTTTGCGCAGGTAAACGGCGATTTATCGTATTTCAATAACAATCGGTATGGATGCCGGCAGATAACAGCTGGGATACTGCCGAGTGTTATGATAGACGGGTTCTTTTGTCTATCTAGGAGGCTTTGCCTGATGGAGATCACCAAGGATATCCGCTACATCGGTGTCGACGATCACGACATTGACCTGTTCGAGGGCCAGTACGACGTGTCCGAGAACGGCATGGCATACAACAGCTATGTTATCTTGGGCGATAAAATCGCTGTCGCCGATTCGGTTGACGCTGGCTTTGTCGACGAATGGCTCGGCAACCTCGAGGCCGCGCTCGACGGCCGTACGCCCGACTACCTGGTCGTCCATCACATGGAGCCCGATCACTCTGCTGGCATCGCCGCCTTTATGGAGCGCTACCCCCAGGCACAGATTGTGGCCAGCATGGGCGCCTTCCGCATGATGGTCAACTACTTTGGCACCGACTACCCCGAGCGTAAGATGGTCGTCAAAGAGGGCGACGTGCTCGACCTGGGTGGCCACAGCCTAACGTTTGTCGGCGCCCCCAACGTGCACTGGCCCGAGGTGATCTTCTCCTACGAGTCCACCGACAAGGTGCTCTTTAGTGCCGACGGCTTTGGCAAGTTCGGCGCCAACGACATCGAGGACCCGGAAGGCTGGGCTTGCGAAGCGCGCCGCTACTACTTTGGCATCGTCGGTAAGTTCGGCAAATTCGTGCAGACCGTGCTCAAGAAGGCCGCCGATCTGGATATCCAGATCATCTGTCCGCTCCACGGCCCCGTACTGACCGAGAACCTGGGCTATTACCTCGACACCTATAACACCTGGTCGAGTTATCAGCCCGAGGACGAGGGCATCACGATCGCCTATGCGAGCGTGTATGGCCATCTGAAGGCTGCCGTCGAGGAGCTCGCCGCAGCGCTTGATGCTCGCGGCCAGAAGGTCTCCGTCTTTGACCTGGCTCGCGACGACATGGCCGAGGCCGTTGAGGATGCGTTCCGCTACGACCGTCTGGTGCTCGCTTCCATCACCTATCAGGGCGAGATCTTCCCGTTCATGAGCACCTTTATCCACACGCTTGCCGAGCACGCCTATCAGAACCGTACGGTGGCGCTCGTTGAGGCCGGCTCCTGGGCGCCCACCGCTGCCAAGGTTATGACCAAGGAGCTCGAGGGCATGAAGGACATCACCCTGGCGCAGAACAAGGTGACCGTGCTGGGCTCGCTCAACGACGCCTCGCGCGCTCAGATCGAGGTTCTCGCCGACGAGCTGTCCAAGTAGCGACACTTTCACTTTTGACGCTCAAGCCACCACAAAGGGGACAGGCACCTTTGTGGTGGTTTTTGTTTTTAGATGCGGGCGATGACGAGGGCTGGACGTGCGCTGTCAGTGGCTTCGGCGATTGATGTGGCGACGGCATCGTCGGGATCACGGTCCATCACGATGGTGTCAACGTCGGCAAGCTCGGCAAAACGGTACATGCCGCGTCCGTTGACCTTACTGGCGTCCATGAGGGCGACGCTTTGATGGGCCGCGGCGATCATAGCCGTTTTGGTCTCGGCCATCTGGGGAAAGTCGGTCGTAAAGCCGCAGCTGGGGACAAAAGCGCCAGGGCACATGACGGCAAGATCGGCATGGACCATTTGGAGCGCTTGCATAGTGAGCGGTCCGTACAAATAACGATGGCCTTTGCGCAACGCCCCGCCCAGCATGACGACATCGACCGAGGGCATGCTCTCGTCGATGTAATCGGCAATGGTAATGTCTGCTGTGATGACGGTGATACCGTCGCGTTGATCGAGGAGCCGGACGAACTCGAGCGCCGTGGTGCCCGAGTCGACGAGCAGCGTGTCGCCGTCATTGACGAGCTCGATGGCGCTTTGCGCGATGGCCTGCTTGGCGGCGACGTTGACATTGATGCGGCGATCCTGCGTGGAGACGGTCAGACGTTTGTGGAGTGATACGGCACCGCCGTGCGTGCGGCGCAGCTTGCCTGCTTCGGCGAGCGCGTCCAGGTCGGCGCGGGCGGTGACGGAGGACACGCCAAAGGTCTGGGCGATTTCTGCTACCTGCACCGAGGCATTATGATCGAGCATTTCCATAATGGCGGTACGGCGTTCGTCGGCAAAGGCACGGTTGGTGGCTTGGGCCATGCTTGCTCCATTCTCGGCTAAATTTGCAGGAATTGTGTTGACTCTATTTTCGTTCATTTTCTTTTTGAGTAAGAAAACACCTTTCGATTACTTATCTTTTCTATAAAAGAAAGACGCTCAACGCCCAAAATTCAATATCGAACACGCCCACTCGGCTCCAATTCCTTCCGTTTACTTTTCAAAAACGACGGTATTGACCTGCATGGGCTCAATATCTCGCACGTGCAAAGACGCTGAATTTCATACAATGAACGCAGTAAAACGCAAGGTAAAACGCCTTGTGAACAACTACGCCCGATGTCCAGATGCGGGCGAGGGAGAGGAGCAAACGCTCATGGCACTTGTTACCACCGAAAAGATGCTCAAGGACGCTCAGGCCGGCCACTACGCCGTCGGCGCGTTCAACGTTGAGAACCTCGAGTTTGTTATGGCCGTTCTGGCTGCTGCCGAGGAGACCAAGTCCCCCGTCATCATGCAGACCACCCCGGGCACCATCAAGACCGCTGGTCTGGACTACTTCTACGGCATGGTCAAGGCTGCCGCCGAGCGCGCTTCTGTGCCCGTCGCCCTGCACCTCGATCACGGCGATGGCTATGACCGCTGCATGCAGGCTTTCCGCACTGGCTACACCTCTGTCATGATTGACGGTTCGCACGAGTCTTTCGAGGACAACATCGCTCTGACCAAGTCCGTCGCCGACGCTGGCCGCGCCATGGGCGTGCCCGTCGAGGCTGAGCTCGGTAAGGTTGGCGGCAAGGAGGACGACGGTCCCGCGGTTGAGGGCGAGAGCCCCTACACCGATCCGGCCGAGGCCAAGGAGTTCGTCGAGCGTACCGGCTGCACCTCCCTCGCAATTGGCGTTGGCACCAGCCACGGTGTGTACACGAGCGATCCGCACATCGAGCAGTCCGTGGTCAAGGCCATCCGCGACGCCGTCGACGTGCCGCTGGTTCTGCACGGCACCTCTGGTGTGCCCGATGAGCAGGTTGCCGAGGCTGTGAAGAACGGCATCTGCAAGGTTAACTACGCTACCGAGCTGCGTCAGGCCTACACCAAGGGCTTCATGGCCTACATGGCCGAGAACCCTGCCTGCTTCGATCCCAAGAAGCCGGCCAAGGAGGGCATGCGCGAGATCACCGAGCTGGTTAAGATCCGCATGACCAACCTCAACTCCGTGGGCAAAGCAGAGTAACAGCAAGGGTGCTCTGATCTCACCGGACGGCTTGGGCGGGTCCCCGTACTTAGTTTCCAAAACGTCCTCGCGCATGAAGGCCCCCGTTGCCTCGCTTCTACGAAGCGTTGGCAACGGGGGCCTTCGCGCTGCGGAATGATTTTGGAAACTAAGTACGGGGACCCGCCCAAGCCGTTCTGCTCAATCGCCCTTGTGGCGTTGGGCGGGAAGGGGTGGGGCGTCAGGGCTTCTTTGTTGATGAGGGGTTAGTATGCCCGGGCTTGGTTGGGGAATGACTTGTTTAGGGATGCTTGGAGCTTTTCGAACGATGCTCGCAAGTTGAGGCTCTGGTCGGTTGAGCGTTTGGCTTTTGTGGTGGGGGAGTCGAGGAGGCCGTTTCTCTGTGTCGGGGGGAAGGAGAAAAGGTTTGCATGATTTAGGGATGGCTGCTGTGCTGCGTCATTGGAAGAATGCATGCTTATGCGGCCTCCTCGATGTCCACCAAAAGATAGCGCACGGGGTGTGCTGCTAGGTCCCGTGCGTTGGCAGTATTATGCCGCGGACGTCGCAAAGAAGCGCTAAAGAAAGGCTTAATGAGGTTTGCAATTACGATGAAACCGCAGGTTAAAGCTATCGAGTAACACTCTTGAAAGGTTTTGGACTTAAGGGCTTTCTAAGGTTTGTGACGCGGATGTGGCGCGGACGTGCGGAGCGTGTGAATGCTCGCTGTTAGCGCTGTGGCTCTGCGGCGCGCACCTGCTCGATGACCTTTTCCATCGTGGCGTCGATGCGGTCTTTTTTGAGCTCGCATTCCCAGATGGTTATGGGCGTCCAGCCCATTTGAGTGAGTGCTGCCACGGCAGCGCGGTCGCGCTCGACGTTGCGGCGAAACTTTGCCTCCCAAAATTCAACATTGCGCTTGGGCTGACTAGGGTTGCACTTGGGGCAGCGGTGCCAAAAGCAGCCGTTGACGAAGATGGCGATCTTGCGCCCGGGAAAGGCGATGTCGGGCTTACCGGGAACCTTCCATTCCAAGCGATAACCCGTAAGGCCCGCTGCCCGCAGGCGCTGGCGAACGAGCAGCTCGGGCTTGGTGTTTGCACGCTTGTTGCCCTTCATGGACTTTTTTATAGCGGCGCGACGGCGCATGAGTTCACGCTCGTCGGCGGAAAGGTCCGAGGTGTCGATGCCGTCCAACAGACCGGGCTTTGGACGCTTTTTGCTGCGGCGATTAGGTGCGCGCTTGGGCTTGGTGGCGGGCTCGTCGGTCGCGGTGGCCTCGGCGTCGTTGGCAACGCCGTTGGCCTCAAGCCGGTCTTCCTTCAACTCAATTAGGGCATCAATGAGTCCCTTGTCGGCGGGCATCCACTCAACGGTGGCAAGCGAGGTGCGCGGAATCCAGCGGATATCGAGCTGGCGGTCGTGCTTCTGGGGCTCGCCAGACTCTTTAGCCAGCGAGCAGTAGTAGCACTCCATGGAGAGATGAAAATCGGGGTAGTCGTACTCAACGGTATAGAAATCGCGCAGATTGGTGACTTTGACCTGCAACTCTTCCATAAGCTCGCGGCGTACGGCGTCCTCGGGCGACTCGCCGCGCATGAGCTTGCCACCGGGAAACTCCCAAAGTCCCTGCATGTCGCCGTAGCCGCGCTGCACGGCAAGCAGCTCATCAGATCCTTCCTTGCGAATGATCCCAGCGGCAACATGAACAGTCTTCAACAGGAGTCCTCTCTCAACATCAACACGTGGCAGGGTAGCTACGCGTACCTTACACAACGGTAAGGCAAGCGTAAGCCATATCGATGGTAGCCGACTCGTCTTCTTGCGACTATAGATGCCGTAGACTAATCGCAAGAAAGGACTCGGTATGCAAACCACGCACATGGCAACCCCGGTACTGGAGGTCGCGCATCTCGAAAAGATATATGGAGCGCTGGGCAACGTGACCCGTGCGCTCAACGACGTCAGCTTTACCGTCAACCGCGGTGAATTTGTTGGCATCATGGGCGCTTCGGGCTCGGGCAAGTCGACGTTGCTCAACTGCGTGTCGACCATCGATAGCGCCACGAGCGGCACGATCCGCATCAACGGGCAGGACGTGACGCGCATGAAGCAGGCCAAGCTCTCGCAGTTTCGCCGCGATGAGCTCGGCTTTATCTTCCAGGACTCCAACCTGCTCGATACGCTCACGGCACGCGAGAACATCGCCCTGCCGCTCACCATTGCCCGCACAAACTCGGCAGAGATCTCGACCCGCGTGCAGGATGTGGCAGCGCGCCTGTCCATCAGCCAGGTGCTCGACAAGTATCCCTACCAGATGTCCGGCGGTCAGCAGCAGCGCGTTGCCGCGGCTCGCGCGCTCGTCACCGACCCCACCATGATCATGGCCGACGAGCCCACCGGCGCCCTCGATTCCAAGAGTGCCCGCCTGCTGCTCGAGAGCCTGGAGGCCCTTAACCGCCGCCTACGCGCTACCGTGCTCATGGTCACGCACGACAGCTTTGCCGCCAGCTACACGAGCCGTGTGCTGTTTATCCGCGACGGCAAGATCTTCACCGAGCTGCGCCGCGGCGACACCGACCGCCGAGAGTTCTTCGACCGCATTATGGAGGTCGTTGCCATGATGGGCGGTGAGGGCTCCGATGCTCTGTAAACTCGCTTGGGGCAACGTCCGCCGCGCCGGCCGCGACTACCTCGTCTACCTTTTGACGCTCACCCTGGGCGTCACGGTCTTCTATGCCTTTAACACCATCTCGATGCAGGTCGACATCGCCGGCATCGATGAAGAGGGCTTGGCGCAGGTTATGGGCAGCATGCTCGGCGACCTGACGTACTTTTTGGCCGGTGTCATGGCCTTTTTGATGGTGTATGCCAATAACTTCATCATGAAACGCCGCAAGAAGGAGTTTGGCCTGTACCAGGTGCTCGGCATGGGGCGCGGGCGCGTCGCCACGATCATGGCGCTCGAGACCGTGATCGTCTCGGTCGTGGCCTTTGTCGCCGGCATTGTGCTGGGTATGGGACTCTCCCAGCTCATGACGTTCTTTACGGCCTCGCTCTTTAAGACACAGATTGCCAATTTCCACTTCTTTTTCTCGGTGCATGCGTTCAATCTGACCCTTGCCTGCATGCTCGTAATGTTTGTGCTCACGCTACTGCTGAACCTTCGCGCCGTGCGTCGTACCAAACTCATCGAGCTTATGGGTGCCGAGCGTCGCAACGAGAGCATCAAGACACGCAACCCCTGGATCGCGATTGCCATCTTTGCCGTGGGCGTGGTGCTTGTGGGCGTGGCCTATTACCGTCTGCTACGTGATGGGTTCCCGCTAACCGCGACGGACAGCAAGCTGCAAGAGGCCATGAACCAGTTTGGTATTACGACCGCTATGGTTACCGTGGGCACCTTTGCCCTGTTCTGGGGACTCTCGGGCATGCTCATCAAGCTGCTGCAGAGCCTGCGCAGCGTGTATTGGCGCGGCCTCAACATGTTTACCGTGCGCCAGCTTGCGGCCAAGGTCAACACGGTGTGCTTCTCGATGGGCGTCATCGCGATGCTCCTGTTTTTGGCCATCACCTCGGTGACGTGCGGTATGTCGATTGCCAATGTGATGAACGAAAACCTGGAGCGCTATAACCCTGTTGACGTGTCTCAGACGTATGTCTATTACACGCCCGATACGCTCGACTACTACAAAGAATATGTCAATCCGTCTGAAGCCGACCGCATGGTGCTAGCCGATACAACGGTCGATTTGTACTCCGCATGGCACGGCAAGGGCAAGTCGGCGGACAACAACGACGAGACCGGCAAGAAGGTCAATATCGCCGATGTTGCCGGTGAGCATGTTCAGATCGATTCGTATCTGAGTTACCCGTTTGGCGGTTCGAATCCTTCGGTGTCTGCGGGTGAGATGTGCAAGACCATGGGCGAAAAGCTCCCCAAGGCGCTCGGGGGTAGCAATGCCGATACGATGGGTCTGTTTGTGACGCCGGCGAGCCAGTACAACAAACTGCGCCAGATGATGGGCGAGGAGCCGGTGAGCATTGGCCGCGACCAGTACCTGCTTACGTGTGATATGGGCGGTGGGCTGGGCGACCTGTACACCAAGTACATGGCCGGCGGCCATACCCTCACCTTGGGCGGGCATGAGCTCAAGCCCGCAACCGATAAGTCGGACAAGGACACGGCGGCCATCGCCAACTCGGCGATGGGCAGTAATCTGGGTACCGTCGTCGTTGCCGACGAGCTGTTGTCCCAACTTAATCTGCAGCCGTATTCCAGTAGCCTGCTCGTTAATTACAAACAGGGGATGGATACGACCGAGGCAGACGAGAGCATTAAATACACTTTGCTCGACAATCTGCTCGTTGACGGCAAGGAGCCGGGGTCATGGGGAATCTTCATCACACGCTCCGAGATGTACACGCAAGCAGCGCAAATTAACGGCATGATTAGCTATCTGGCCATCTACATTGGCTTTGTATTGGTCGTTGCATGCGCGGCGATTCTGTCGATCCAGCAACTCTCCAACGTGGCCGACGGCAGCCGCAGCTATCGTGTGCTGGCACAGATCGGCTGTGAGGACCGCCAGATTCGCCATTCGGTGATGGCGCAGCAAGCGGTATTCTTCCTGTTCCCGCTGGCAGTGGGCCTGGCGCACTCCTTTGTGGCACTTAAGGTGATCATCGAGCTGGTGAGCATATTCGGAAATATGAGCATCGGTGGCACCGTGGGCCTCACCTGTGCAATCTTCCTGGCAGCCTACGGCGGCTACTTCCTGGTGACCTACCTCATGAGCACCGGCATGGTGCGAGCCGCCATCGCCACCCGCTACAGCGAGTAACTCGTTCAGCTTGGAATTATCGTAGGTTGACCATAGGTCAGCGAAAACGCCCCTAAGCGAGCAAGGTGACGTGAAAGAGGAGGGAAGCGTACTTCGGTACGCGACCGACGATTGAACGTCAGATTGCCGCTTAGGGGCGTTTGCAGCGTCGAGCCGTTACGCGGTTTGGTAAAACCGCGTAACTTCATCGTAGAAGCACGCTTGCGGGCGGCGGATGCTCGTCTCCTGTCGCCCGCTCACCGAGGCCCGGCAATTGCCTTAATATCTTAAGGACCTCGATTTGTCCAAGACTGAGCGAAGGAGCTCATCATGAGCGACGGAAAGAAAAAGCTTTCCTTCTTGACGGTCATCTCGACCATCATCTGCGTCGTCTTCGTTTGCGAGGCCGCCGCACCTGCTGCTGCCATTGGCAACCAGCAGTTCTTCTGGTGGATCTTCCTGATTCTGACCTTCCTGCTCCCTTATGGCATGGTCGTTGCCGAGCTCGGCACTACCTATGACGGTGAGGGTGGCATTTACGACTGGGTACGCGATGGCCTGGGCGACAAGTGGGGCGCCCGCATTTCGTACTACTACTGGGTTAACTACCCGCTGTGGATTGCCTCGCTGGCCACTATGTTCCCGGACATTTTGGGCATGGTCTTTGGCGTCGAGTTCAATCTGATTGCCAAGATTGGTATCGACCTTGCCTTTGTGTGGATCGTCTATCTTATGGGTCGCTCCAAGGCTGCCGACTCCGAGTGGGTCCTGAACGGCGGCGCCATCATCAAGGTTGCCGTTGCCGTTATCGTCGGCGCTTTGGGCATCTGGTACGCCATGGAGAACGGCTTTGCGAACGATATGTCCGCTGCCACCTTCTTGCCCGAGCTCACCAACACCAACGCGCTTGGCTACCTGTCGATCATCATCTTTAACTTCATGGGCTTCGAGGTCATCTGCACCATGACCGACGATATGGCCGATCCCGCTCGCGATATCCCCAAGGCTATCATCGTCGGCGGCCTGTCCATCGCCGTGATCTACTTGTTCGCTGGCTTTGGCATCGGCGCTGCTGTGTCGGCCGATTCCATCGATCCCGACTACGGCATGATCTACGCTGTCCAGACTATTGTGGGCGATTCCATGATCTTTAAGGTCATCTGCATCGCCTTCCTGATCACGCTGTTCGCCAACATGGCTGCCTGGTCCTTCGGCGTCAACTCCGTCGCTCGCTATGCTGCCGAGCATGGCAACATGCCCAAGGTCTTCGCCTCGATGATCTCGGATGACGACATGCCCAACGGCGCCAACCTGGTCAACGCCATCGTTGCCTCCCTGGTGCTGTGCCTGCAGCTGGTTCCCATCGACGCCATCTCCAACGGTGTCTTCTGGATGCTCTTCGGTACCTCCGTTGTCTTCCTGCTGCTGACCTACATCCCGATGTTCCCGGCATTCCTCAACCTTCGTAAGAACGACCCCAACCGTGAGCGTATCTTTACGTTCCCGTTTAAGGGCGCCATGATGAAGGTCATGCTGGCTATTCCCTGCATTGAGCTGATTCTGGCTATCGTTGCAACGCTGATTCCGTTCTCTGTCGATGAGATTGGCGATAAGGTCCCGATGATCGTCATCTTCATCGTGCTCTTGCTTATTGGCGAGGTTGTCCGCGTCGTCAGTGCTAAGGGCCGCGAGACCGAGTACAAGGGTCTCACTCCCGAGCTGGCTGCTCAGCGCCTCGCTGAGGAGTCCGAGGAGGACTAGAGCACCCGGATTCGGGGCTCCAACCTTCCTCGCGTACCAACGTACGCTTCGTCGGGCTTGTCGCTCCCGACTCGGGACGCTCTAGCCTCTTCGGAGGCGTGCCCAAGCAACAGGTTTGCTAACCTTTCTCTGAGGTGGGTGTGAGCTATTGCTCCGGTAACCACCGCCCGCCCCAATCTCTCTTCCGTATCCTTCGTGCGTTTTGTCTCCGCGCACCGGGTTACGTCGTCGCTTGCCGGTGCGACATCCGTGAAAACCGGTGCCAGGCGCCCCGACCTTTGCCGGGGAATGGGCGCCTACCATCTCTTGGTTTTAGGCTGAGGGTAACCCGCCCGCAGCAAGCGATCGTTCGATTTGGAGGAAATCTTATGCGTACGATCACCGAGTCCGAGTCCACCCCTAAGGCCGACGGCTTCTTTATGCCCGCTGAGTTCGCTCCGCAGGATCGCGTGTGGATGGGTTGGCCCCACCGCACCGACACCTGGGCCCACGGCGCCAAGCCGGCTCAGAAGCAGTATGCCGCCATCGCTCGCGCCATCGCCGAGTTCACCCCGGTCACCATGTGCGCAAACCAGGCCGACTACGCCAACTGCAAGGCCGCCTTTGAGGAAGACGAGAACGTCACCGTTATCGAGATGACCACCGACGACGCTTGGTTCCGCGACACCGCTGCCACTTTTGTTATCAATGGCAAGGGCGATAAGCGCGCCAACCACTGGCACTTCAACGCCTACGGCGGCCTCGTCGACGGCCTCTATTTCCCGTGGGACAAGGACGAGCAGATTGCCCTTAAGATGGCTGAGCTTTCCGGCTGCCGTCGCTATCGTCCCGATGACATGATCCTCGAGGGCGGCTCCATTACCGTCGACGGCGAAGGCACCGTGGTCGTGACCGACCAGTGCCTGCTTTCCCCGGGCCGCACCTGCTCTGCGGTTCTGGAGGAGGAAGAGGATCCCGAGTCCATCTGGCCCAAGTTCCACAAGAAGTTTGAGCCCTGGAGTGAGGAACTTCGCGCCTATATGGACGAGCACCTCAAGGATTACCTGGGTGTCGAGAAGGTCATCTGGGTTAAGGAGGGCATCGACCCCGAGGAGACCAACGGCCACATCGATGATGTCGCTACGTTCATCGCTCCGGGCGTCATGGCCTGCATCTGGACCGACGATCCCGAGTATCCGTTCTACGAGCAATGCCATGCTGTCTACGAGACCCTTTCCAACGCCGTTGACGCCAAGGGCCGCAAGATGAAGGTCTACAAGCTCTGCATGCCTGTGAACCCGCTGTTCATGGACCAGGCTTCCTGCGACACCATCGACGCCGACGAGAACGCCGAGCCGCGCGTTGCCAACGAGCCGCTGATCGCCTCCTACATGAACTACCTGGTCACCAACCACGGCGTTATCGTCCCGCAGTACGGCGACGAGAACGATCAGCTTGCCGTTGACACGCTCCAGAAGATCTACGACGAGGTCTGGGGCGAGGGCGTCTACAAGTGCGTCGGCGTTCAGTCCGAGCAGGTCGTCTTCGGTGGCGGAAATATCCACTGCATTACGCAGCAGGAGCCCTCGGCGTAACTGTCTGTCTTCCCGAGGCACGGCACCTTGCCCTTCAATCGTCGGGCATGACCCTTAAGGTCTATGCCCTCCTCTTTCGCGGGAATCTGCCGCACCTCGGAAACCCAGCCGATCAATCGGACCGACGTAGCTAGCTATCGCATTAGTCATTGGTGCCAACCCTGGCAACAATGCAGGTCGAAAAACGTCAGACACTATGACCCAATCCAGGGGCACGGAAACGACAGGAGCCCCCGCTCGTGACCGC
>NZ_JAQEKC010000035.1:0-16318 GCF_027679495.1 Collinsella aerofaciens | reverse complement strand
TCATCCGCACATGTGCGGATGAATGTGGGAAGTGTTCGGATGAAGTTGATAATCAAGGGCGCCTTGCCGTCTGCGGATTTTGGGACATGCGGCCCGCTTTTTCGACCCATCTGTCGGTACACTAAAAGCACTATGGGTACCCGCGAGCGACATATCGGCCACGCGGCCGCCCGGACCGCGCCGGTTGCGGATCCCAGGGGCGGAAGGCTCTTCGCCATGCCGCGATTCCTTGTTGGCATAACACATCGGGTATACCGTCACCGCGTCTTTTCTGTCGCCGGTGTCACCACCGCGCTGTTCCTTATACTTTTGGCAGTCTTGCCGGCGTTGTTCGCCTCCGATTCCAAGCTTTCCAATGCCGTGCCCGCCTATAGCGAGGTGTCCGAAGAGGTCGTGGATGCGCTCGTCCACTCGAGCTCTCTCCCGCTTCTTGTCGCCGCAATTATATTTTCGATCTGGGGCGTATCGGTCTATCTGCGCTGTTTGGACTATGTGCTGCGCCGCCGCCTTGTTGCCGTCGCCACCATCTGCGCCCTGTGGATGATCGAAGTCATTCTCAAGTACAAGTCGTTCACGCCGTTCTATGCCACCGTGCTGTGGTACCTGTACTACGTGCCCATGACGCTCATTCCGCTGCTCTACCAGTTGTGTGGTCTGCGCCTTGCGGGCCTGGAGCAACACCGCCTGGGTCGCCGCTGCTGCGCTGCGCTGTGGATTATGGCTATCCTGCTTATCGGATTTGTGCTCACCAACGATTTTCACCAGCAGGTCTTCCACTTTGACCGTACAAGCGACACCTGGAGCAACGATTACACGTACGGCTGGGGTTATTTCGCCGTCCTCGTGTGGACGGCCTTTAACTTTGTGGCCTTTTTTATCCTGGTGAGCCGGTCCTCGTCCTTTCGCATCCAACGTTTCTCGGGCACGGCGGCGCTCGTGCTGCTGGGCGGCGCGTTCTTTGCCATCTCATATGCGTTGCGCGTGCCCTGGGCATGGAGGCTCAACTTCTCGCTCATCTATTGCGTCTTGTGTGTGGTGGCGATGGAAATCTGTCTCGATTGCGGTGTCATTCCGTCATATCACGACATCGCCGGCATCTTCGACACCTTGCCGCTCGACCTCAAAGTTCTAACGCGCGACCTGCAGGAAGTCTATGCCACGCCAGTGTCAAAGCCAATGCCGGTAGGCGTGTGCGAAGAGCTGCGAGCCCAGGAACACGGGCATGCCCATGCCTTTGCCGTGGAGTCCAATCCCGATGCAATGTACCGAGCCTTTCCACTGCTGGGTGGATCGGCCCTGCTTGCCCAAGACGTGTCGGATCTCAACGAGCTTAACCGTGAACTGACACACCGTCGCATGGAGCTGCAGCGTCAAAACGAGCTGCTCGCTGCCGACTACGACCTTAAGACGCACCTGGCAGACCAAGAGGCCGAGACCTTGCTGGTCCAAGACGTGGACCAGGCGCTTGCCCGCGCGCTCGAAGGGATGTACGACCTGCTGAGCTCGCTGCCGCCGTTGACCGACGAAGCGTCTTCGCACGAGCGTTACCGCATGCTGCAGCGCGCCAAGATGCTCGTTGCCTATTGCAAACGCAAAGGGTCGCTCACGTTGGCACAGCACGGGGAGAGCGGTTTTGACCGCGACCGTATTCAGCTCATTGCCAACGAGCTCGCAAGCGACCTGCGCACCATCGATATCGATTGCGCCTCGATTATCGCCATACGGCGCCCGATGCACGCCAGTACGGTAAGCGCCCTGTACGACTGCGTGTATGACTTTGCGTTTTTTGCCTACACCACCGACCATCCGGCACTTATGTATCACTTGGGCGACCATGACCGATGCAGTGTCGAGCTGCGCGCCACGCTTTTTTCCAACGATGATGAAGATCTTTCGCAGACGCCCGCTGCGCAAGAGCTCGGAAGCGCTCTGCAAGGGCGCAACGTGGCATACCGCCTTGAGGGCGAGCCCGGCCAGCTGCGCATGATCGTCTTGATGCCGAGGGCGGGTGAGTGACGATGCAGATTTCGCTCATCCTTCCCCAAATCGTTGCGCTCGATGTTGTCTTTGCCCTGGCTGCGTGTCTGCAGACGATCCACGTCCCGCTCATTTCATCGCGCCGCTCGTCCTATAACCGTAAGGTGATTTGCGCCTACGAGGCGAGCCTCGTGGTTCACCTGGTGGTTTCGGCGCTTATCCTGTTCGCGTCGTCTGGCTCGTATCTGGTGGCGCCGCTTGACGTTTGCGCCAGGGCAATGGGCGGAGTGCTGTGGCTCAATGCCGCAATCTTTGCCTATGGCGTGGTGCTTATGGTGCGCTATCGTCGCCCCGTCATGCTGGCCGAGCTGTCGCTTGTTGTCGCCGTTACACCACCGGTGGTTTTTGCCATGGGCTCGGCGTGGACCGTTGTCCTTATCGCAGAGGGAGCGTTCTTCCTGTTCCGTTCCATCGCGGCGCTCTTGATGGACGTCCGTAACCGCCAGGAGGATATCACCATGTTCTCGACGATCGAGACCATCAACGTGATTCCCGTGGGCATCCTGTATCTAGACCCGAGGGGCCGTCCGCTACTCATGAACCGCTGCATGCGCAAAAACCTGGTGGAACTTCATATGCCAACCGATCTACGCGACATGAGCAGCACATGGAACGACCTGCGCAAACTTAGCATGCAAATGCCCGAAAGCAGCGCTAATCGCGCCCATATCGACCTTGATCGCTTTGGTAGGGATCGCGTCGTGGTCGAGATCTCTCCTTCCGAGATTCGTCTGTTCGTGCGTGACTCCGTTACGGTCTCGGGCCGTCCGTTCGAGCGTGTCGTCGGCCTGGACGTGACGGAATACGCACACGCCTACGACCGCTTGGCGCAAGCCAACCACCTGCTTGAGCTTGCGGGCCAAGAGCTCCAAGCCCAGATCGAAGAAGTCAAAAAAGTTGCTGACAATGCGGCCTATCTGCGTATGCGCGCTCGCGTGCACGACGTGATCGGGCAGCGCCTGTCCATCCTCCATCGTTATCTGGAGGAGGGGCGCCTGGACGATGAGTCACTCGAGCAGATCGACCCGCTGCTGCGCTCAATCGCTGCCGATCTGCGCAGCGGAGGCGACACCGAACCGGCAGAGCAACTGGGCGATATCGTCCATGCCTTTGGCCTGGTGAGCGTGCAGATCGATGTGGAGGGCGAGCTGCCAAGCGACGCGCGTGTCGCCGCAGCCTTTCTGCAGATTATCCGCGAGGCCTCGACCAATGCCACCAAGCATGCACAGGCCCATCAGGTCCATGTGCGCCTGCGGCAGGAGACGTCGGAAGACGGCGCTGTTGCGCGGATGACCGTTTCTAACGACGGCGCGCCTGCACCCGTATCGTATCGCGAGGGAACGGGTATCCCAGGTATGAGGCATGTCGCACAGAATCTGGGCGGCAGCCTGGAAGTCCACACCGCCCCGCCCTTCACGCTTACGGTGTCCATCCCGCTCGCCTCCAGCGCCACGGTCCAAAGGAGAAGTTCATGATTCGCGTGTTAATCGTCGAAGACCAGGCTATCTTGCGCGAGAGCCTCGCGCGCTCCGTCGGTGACCAGCCCGACATGACGGTTGTTGCCGCGATCGCCGACGCCTCGGATGCCTTGGACGTTGTGCTTAAGGAGCGCCCGGACATGATACTGATGGACGTATGCACCGAGCATGATTCCAACGGCATCGTGGCGGCGGCGCGCATCAAGGAGCAGCTGCCCGAGTGTCGCATCATTATCATGACCGGCATGCCCGAGATCACCTTTGTCGATCAGGCCCGCGAGGCGGGCGTCGATAGCTTTGTGTACAAGAACGTCGGTATCGACGAGCTGTTCGCCGTGATGCGCTCCACGCTGGCGGGCTATTGCACGTTTCCCAAGCCGCCCGAGAGCATTTTTTCGGGCACGGCGGCACTCGACGATGTTGAGCTGTCGATTTTGCGCCTTGCCTGCGAGGGCAAGAGCCGCCGCGAGATCGCGGCCGAGCTGTTTATGAGCGAGGGCACCATCAAGCGCCGCATCTCGGAGATCCTGAGCAAGACCGGCTACGACAACATCATGCGCCTGGCCGTGCATGCGGTGACCGAAGGCAGCATCGTTCCCAACATGGAGCGCTAACGCTCGTTGCGTATCGGCATAAAAACGACGGGGCCGCAGGATCAACTCCTGCGGCCCCGTCTGGTGTGCGCGGATGTGTCCGCCAATCCGCGGCTGATGTTACGTGCCGTTACGCGATAGTTGCGGTGTAAGAGGCGACGTCCTCGTAGGAATCGGTCAGGTAGGCGTCGATGCCGATGGTCGTATTGACGAGGTCGTCAAGGCTGTCAAGCTCGCCGCTCGAGAACGTGAATTCCTCGGTGGCGTTGGTGCCGGGCATCAGGTGAGCCGAGAACCAGGGTTCCTTCATGGTGCCGTTGACGTTGGTCTTGCCGGAAGGAGCGTAGAAGGTCAGGTCCTTGTCGCTCTTGTTGGTGATGTTGACGACAAAGCCGATGTCGCCCCAGTCGTCCTTGAACTTCTCGGTGATGGTGATGGTGCACAGGTCGTCATCGGCGACGGTGACGGCGGGGGAGATTTCGATGCTCTGGACGTCGTCGTCTTCGACGGCCTCATCGATCTCTTCTTCCTTCTCGGCGTTCTCGCGATCCTTCTTCACCGTACCGGACAGATCCTTGTCGGACTTCGTAAAGATAATCTTGTCGCCTTCCACCTCGAGGACGAGCTTGTCGTCCTTGAGCTTCAGGTCGTGCGACTCATCTTCGGCGGTAATCGTTACGGTGGTGGCGTCCTTGGCCTCCCATTTCAGGTCGGCGACCTCAAGGAACATGTCGAGGACGCCCGTGCCGTCTTCGTCGAGGATCAGGATACAGTTGAGGCCCCACTCCTTGAGCATATCCATGTACTCATCGGTGAGCTCTTCGCCGTCCAAGGTTCCACCCGAGTACTGCCAGCTGCCGACGAAGTTGGCCTTGGGGTCCTTGCCGCCGCCGCTGCAGCCCGTCAGGGCAAAGGCGAGCGCCAGGACGCATGTCAGGAATGCGAGTACGGACTTTTTGAACGTTGTCTTCATGGTGTCCTCCTTTATCGAACGAAACCCATAGAAGCAAATGCGGGAGTGGCGGAACCCCCGCCAATTACCAGATAAAGGGGCTAGGGCCTGGGCGTTCCGCAGTTGCTGCAGAACTTGCCGCCGTTTTCGCTGCCGCAGTTGGGGCAGAACCACTTGGCCGGTGCGGGCGCGGGCGCGGGGCTGCCGCACTCGGAGCAGAACTTGCCGGTGTTGGTGGCGCCGCAGCTGCAGGTCCATGTGCCGGCCGCAGGTGCGGCGGGAGCCGGTGCGGGAGCGGGTGCCGGAGCCGGCTGCGGGGCGGCCTGCTGCTGCGCCTGGCCGGCGGCGAACAGCTGGCTGGCGTTCATACCGCCCATGCCGCCTGCCATGCCCATGCCCATAAAGCCCGCCATCGCGCCGTTGGGGTTGGCGGCTGCCGCGCGCATTGCGTCGCTCTGGGCGCTGGCAATGTTGGCTGCCGCCATAGTGGGATCGCGCATGACCGCGGCTTTCTGCAGGTCCTTGATCATCTGCTCGTCCTCTTGCGAGGCGGCGATGGAGTTGACGCCAAAGCTCACGATCTCGACGCCACGCAGGTCACGCCAGTCGGCAGAGAGGACCTCGTTGAGCGCACGGGCGAGCTCGGTGGTGTGGCCGGGGATGGCGCTGTAGCGGATGCCCATCTCCGAAATCTTGGCAAAGGCGGGCTGCAGGGCGGTGAGCAGCTCGGACTTAAGCTGGCTGTCGATCTTGTCGCGCGTATAGCTATCGGTCACGTTGCCGCACACGTTGGTGTAGAACAGCAGCGGGTTGGTGATGCGATACGAATACTCGCCGTTGCAGCGCACGGAGATGTCGACGTCCAGGCCAATGTTGTTATCGACCACGCGGAAGGGCACGGGCGAGGCGGTGCCGTACTTGTTGCCGATGATCTCCTTGGTGTTGATGAAGTAGACGCGCTGGTCCTTGCCCGCGTCGCCGCCAAAGGTAAAGCGGCTGCCGATATTGGCGAAGGTCTCCTTGATGGAGTCGCCCAGGTTGCCGCTAAAGACGCTCGGCTCGCTGCCGGTATCGAAGACGAACTCACCGGGCTCCAGCGCGACTTCGATGATCTTGCCGTTTTGCACCACGAGCATGCCCTGGCCGTCGTTGACGGCGATGACCGAGCCGTTGGAGATGACGTTGTCCTCGCCGCGCGTGTTGGAGCTGCGGCCACCGGTGCGTTTGCTGCCCTTGCAGGCCAAGACGTCAGCAGGCATCGATTCGCAATAGATAAAATCCTTCCACTGGTCGGCCATGACGCCGCCGGCAGCTCCCAATCCAGCTTTCAAGAGTCCCATGGTAATCTTCCTTTCTCGTCAAAGGCCGGGTGGTATTGGTTGGATTGCTTAGTCGTCCTTGTCGTCTTTCATGACAACGGTGGTCTCGGTGTGGCTGAAGGTGTCGTGCTTCTCGGTCAGGTCGAGCTCGCCGCAGTACTCGTCGGCGTGGGTGGCCTCGTTGGCCGTCTTGAGCTGGCCTACCAGTAGCACGTCTCCGATAATCACGATGATCAGCGGCGCGATGACGTTGATGAGGATGCCCTCGATATCAAAGGTGAGGTAATCCGGATCGAAGGCGTATTCCCCCATAAAGAGAATCTGGGAGAGGATAAATCCGATCACGAAGAACAGCACCGAGGCGATGGCGAGCTTGGGCTTGGAGCAGGGGAGCTCGCCGACCAAGCGGCCGGTCTGGCCGTTCATGGCAAACAGGTAGCTCTTGCCGTTCCACGAGGTGGAGAGCATCCAGACGGGGAACAGGGCGTAGTCGCTGTCTTCCCAGGTGTAGTCGAGCTGCTTGCTTTCGACCGTGGCATCGTCGTATTCGTCGACGACGGTCTCGCGCAGGGCCGAGATTGTGCTTTCTTCCATACGGCGTTCGGCGCGCGCCTTGCAGGTCTCGCAGTCCTCGTCGTAACGGTTGGCGATGTAGCCGGGCATATATGCGACCGAGAACGGGCGCAGCGCGTCGTAGTCAAACGGCTCGATGGCATCCATGTGGCCGTCGGGCATCTTGGACGATCCGTCGACGGGCACGCGCTTAAACGAGATATTGCCCTTGCGATAGGCATCGTAGTGGTCGGTGGTCGTGACGGTGCGGTCGGATTCCTCGGTCACGGTCTCGTTGGTCGCGTCAAAGTACACTTCGCCGTCAACGCGGGCGCCGTAGAGCCAAAACGGCACGTAGACACCTTGGACCTCGTCGATGTGGTTGCCGGTGACAAAGCTCTTGGGCAGCAAGATCTTGCCCTTGTAGTGTTCCTTGAGTGCGGCCGTGACGTCATCGCGCCCGAGCTTAAACGGAATTACTAGGTCGGGCGAGAAGTCGCCCGAGAGCTGGCCGGGCGCCACGGCGGAGTTGCCGCAGTACGGGCAGGTGGTGACGGCGACGGTGCCGTCGGACACGAGCTCGGCGCCGCACGACGAGCAGATGTAGCCGGCGTTTTGGGCGAGCTCCTGCACCGCGTCGTCGGCGACGGGCTTGGGCGTTGCGGCTGCCGCATCGGCTTTGGCGTCGGCCTTGTCCTGGCGCTCGCGATAGAGGGCCTCGACTTCTTCGACTTCAAAGCGCGAGTCACAGTAGTCGCAGACGAGCTTTTGCTCGGCACTGGCAAAGTGAAGGGGGCCGCCACACGCGGGGCATTGATAGTTGACGCTCTCGAAGGCCATGATCGGTCCTTTCGCTGCCGGAGGCTATGCGCCGATGGCGCCGCCGCAGTATTCGCAGCGCCCGCTGGCATCGGGAATGGTGGTGGCTCCGCAGAAGGGGCAGGTGACCGCGGTCTTGGGGGCCTTGGCGGCCACGACGCTATCGCGCGTCTCCTGGCGCAGCTGCACCAGCGCGTCGCGGACCTCGGTTGCCTGGCGCTTGGCCTCGCGGTATTCGATGGAGCCGCGCTGATCGATGGTGGAGTCGTTCACGCGCAGGTTGATTTCGGTAAAGTACGGCGTGTTGACGTGGATGGTCAGATTAAAGTCGTAATCCAGGTCGTAGCGCGGCGGGTTGTAGCTCTCGCGCTCGCCGTCCTTGGTCTCGCGATAGATCTCGGTGCGCTGCTCGTCGATATCCATATCGCAGCCGAGTACCTGCGAGAACTCGATGATGTCGGGATTGGCGTCGCGCCAGCGGCTCTGCGAAGTGATGATCAGCAGGCCCGCGTCCTCATCGAGCATAATATTGGTGCGCCCGGCAGAAAGCGTGCGCGTGGGGTTGAACGAAGACAGGCGCTCGGCGTTGGCCTCGCGGTAGGCGAGTTGCTCACGGATATCGTCCGCGGTGCTGGAGCGATAGCCGTGAAAGTAGGGGGAGAGCTTGCCGGCGCACTCTTTGCACAGGTAGCCTTCATTGATTTTTGTCTTACCTAGAAGTCCCAGCTCGGTACCGCAAATCGCGCACTCTTTCTTCTCGAACATCTTGTCAAAGAAGCCCATGGCTGCCTCCCATCAACTGGTAGCGTGTGTCACTTTTGATGATGGGGGAGTGCGCGATCCTTCGCGATACCCAGACGGCTCAAGGAGTCTCCACAACTGGGACACATGGCCCATTTTTCATCCGACACATAGGGACACTCCTTGCTGCGGGTAGTCATTGCACTCATTGGGGACGTACTTAAATGAGTGGTAGTTGGGGACACTCCTGGCCGAGCTAGAGGCCGCGCGTGTCCCTTCTGGTCCATGAGGCTCAAAACCGCGGTGTGACGTGAACGGCTGGGGTCAAATTTGCAGCATTTCAAGCCTGGCTTCGATATTGAGACTGGTTCTTTATTAAAATAGATTTCCAGACAATTGAGCGGCTGGGGGTTAACCATGAGGGGCATGGGAGACACAACCGCATATTTGCGTCGGGGCATTCGGGAGATTATATGCCTGGTGCTGTTCTTCTTCACGTTTTTGGCGTGCGAGTATCTTTTTGATGTGCGCATGGCCGAGTTCGTGTCTCCGAACGAGGTCGTTATTTATGAGAGCCTTGTCATCGGCGCGAGCGTGATTGGCTTTTTTGTGCGTCCCATTCTGTACTATCGCCGTCCCCATGCCATTGACGCGACGAGTGACGTCACGGGCGTTTTGCTGGTGGCGGCATTGCTGCTGTTGATTATGGCGGTTCAGGTTGAGGTGGTAATTACCGGCGGTTTGGTGGCGTGCTGCGCGCTGGGCTACTGCGGATCGACTGCTCATGCAAATTTTACGAGGCGCTTTGCGCGAACGCCCTGCTTGGCGCGCGCCGCCGCACTTTCTTACGCCATGGGCGTTCTGGTGCAGGTTCTCAACCACATGGTGGTGCCTGTCGGCATTCCTCAGCAGGCTGTTCTGGTCGTCTGTGCGATCGCGCAGGTGGCGTTGCTCCACAGTGCCCGACGCGCCAAGCTGCGCGACGAGTCCGATCCCAACTTTGAACCCAGTGCTGCCGGGCTTTCGGTAGATGCTCTGGAATATGGCGCCAAGTGGCATGACGATCCCGAGGCAAAGGCGGCATTCCGTCGCGCCGTAGTTCGCCTGACCGTGGCGACGGCGTATCTTTCCAGCGTATTCGCCGCTCTCAACGCGGGCTTCACGACCCTGCATGCTGTCGGAGCCGTCGATTTGGGCGATTGGCCGCGCCTGCTGCTTGTCGTGAGCTCGTTGGTCGCTGGCGCACTATTTGACCTGCACGGCCGCTCGTATATGAATATCGGCATGACATGTGCCGCCATACTGTCCACGCTTTCGTTCTTTGTGCTCATCGTCGATGGCAATGGCGGCAACGAGCTTGCTGCCACGAGCATCTTTTATCTGGGCTTGGGCTTTTTCGTGGTGTTCTTTACCACAAAATATGCCGCCGTCTCGCTCTATGCGCGCTGGTCATATTTTTGGCCGTGCATGGGTCGCGTCGTCAACAACGTGTGCTCGATGTTCGTGACGGCGCCGGCAGTGGCGATTATCTCGAGTCAAAATGTGCTGGCTGCGGTCGGTGCGGCGCTCGTGATGTTTGTGGGCATTGCGATTACGCTGCTGGGGCAGTTGGGGCAACGGGCCGATGATGCCGCGATGCGGGACGGACTGCCGCTTGCCACCGACGATCTTGGTGGGGATCTTGCGCCCACATGCTCCGACCCCGAGCCCGTGGAGGCAGCGGAGCTCACGTCCGATGAACGCCTTGATGCCTTCGTCGCCACCTTTGGGCTTACAGAGCGCGAGCGCGATATTCTTGAGGTCTTGGTCGTTTCGGACCAGAGCGTTCAGGACATCGCCACAACGCTCTTTCTTTCGCGCTCCACGCTCTATCGCCACATTTCCTCGATCAACAAAAAGGCCGGTACCGCCTCGCGTGTGGCCCTTATCAACTTCTTCTGGTCCTGGACACCCAAGGACTAGCTAACCTCCCAATAAGTTGCGGTGGAATAGTCCCTAAATTAAAGTCACGGGGCTTTAAACAGGAACTATTTCACCGCAACTGCTGGGGGGATAGACTGCGGCGGCGGCAGAGGCAGCGGCAGCGGCGTTGGCAGCTGTGGTAGTGGCAACGGCAGCTGGCAGGGTGTTTTCCGTCTACTTGCTACAGCAGCTCGCCGTGGCGGGCAATGTAGCGGCACTTTGCCAGCTGGGTGAGCGCGATATAGGCGATAACGATGCCAATGAGCAGCCCAAAAAAGCTCGTGGGCAGCGGCATGAGGCCGAGCACATCGGCGATGGGGCTTGCCGGCAGCCAGGTGACGAGCGCCAGGCCCAGCACGGTAAGAACGCACAATGCGGGCGCGGCGTGGTCGCGCGGGCTCGGCAGATGCGGGGAGCGCAACATGTGGACCACGAGTGTCTGCGACCACATGGACTCGACAAACCAGCCGCTCTGGAAGAGCGCAGCAAAGGTCGCCATACCCGCGACGTCGCCCGCGGCGGCAAGCTCGGACCAGCTTGCGTCCACGGCGGCGGGGCACACGACAAAGAAGAGCGCGGCGAAGGTCACGATGTCAAACAGCGAGCTCACGGGGCCCAGCTCGAGCATAAAGCCCTTGATGGATGCGGCGTCCCAGGCACGCGGGCGGGCAGTCCAGGCGTCATCGACGGTGTCCCACGGCAGTGCGATGCACACGATCTCGTAGACCAGCGACAGCAGTACCAGCTGCAGGGCGCTCATGGGCAAAAACGGCAAGAACAGGCTCGCGACGGTCACGGACAGCACATTGCCAAAGTTGGAGCTCACCGTGGTCTTGAGGTACTTGAGCAGGTTGCCGTAAGTGCGGCGGCCTTCGATGATGCCGCGCTCGAGCACGCCCAGGTCCTTCTGAAGCAAGATGATATCGGCGGATTCCTTGGCAATATCGACGGCCGAATCGACCGAGATGCCGCAATCGCTCGCACGCATGGCGGCGGCGTCGTTGATGCCGTCGCCCATAAAGCCCACGGTGTGGCCGAGCATCTCGCGCATGACACGTACCAGGCGCGCCTTCTGCAGCGGCGAGAGCTTGGCGAAGAGGTGGGTTTTCTCGGCGCGCTTGGCAAGTTCGGCGTCATCGAGCGCATCGATCTCGGAGCCGAGCAAGACGTTGCTCGCATCGATACCAATCTGCTCGCAGACGGTGGCGGCGACGCGGTCGTTGTCGCCGGTTAGGACCTTGACCGCCACGCCCTTGGCCTCGAGGGTGGCGACGGCGCCCGCGGCACTTGCTTTGGGCGGATCGAGGAAGGCCAAAAAGCCCATCAGCACCATGTCGCACTCGTCGGCGATGCCAAACTCGCCCACGCAGCGCGGATTGGTCTTCTGCGCCACGGCAATTACGCGTAGGCCCTCGGCGTTAAGTCCGGCGATCTGCTTGCGAATCTGGGCGAGCTTCTCGTCGGTGAGCGGCTGAGCGATGCCATCGATCTCGACAAAGGAGCAGATCTCGAGCATTTCCTCGGCAGCGCCCTTGGTAACCATCTGGGTTTTGCCTTGGGCGTCGGCGACAACTACGCTCAGGCGACGGCGCGAGAAATCGAAGGGAACCTCGTCGACCTTGGTGTAGCGGTCGCGCAGGCTCTGGCCCAGCATGGAATCGGGTGCGACGGTCGAGGGCGTCACATCGGCACGGTCGATTACGGCCAGGTCGATAAGATTTTTGAGGCCGGTCTGGAAGAAGCTGTTCAAAAACGCATGGCGCAGCACGCGCGCGTCCTCGTTGCCATCGGTGTTGAGGTAGCGCTCGAGCACGATGCGGTCTTCGGTGAGGGTGCCGGTCTTGTCGCAGCACAGGACGTCCATCGCTCCGAGGTTTTGAATCGCCGGCAGCTCCTTGACGATAACCTGGCGACGGGCGAGGTCCTTGGCGCCCTGCGACAGGCTCGTGGTCACGATGACGGGAAGCATCTGCGGCGTGATGCCCACGGCCACGCTCGTGGCGAACAGCAGCGCGTCGATGACGTTGCCCTTGGTGGCGGCGTTGATGGCAAAGACGGCCGGCGCCATAACGAGCATCAGGCGCACCAGCAGCATGGAGACGCTCGAGACGCCGCGGTCAAACGCGCTCTTTTCGCCGCGCCCGTTGAGCATCTTGGCGATGCCGCCCAGGTAGGTGTCCGAGCCGGTGGCAACGACAAGCGCCATGGCGGCGCCGTTTTGCACGGAGGTGCCGGTAAAGACGATGTTCTTGCAGGCAGAGAGTGGCAGTGCGGAGCCGTCGGCGCCCTCGACGACGGTGACGGCGGTGGTCTTCTCGACGGCCTCGCTCTCGCCGGTGAGTGCGGACTCGATCACAAACAGGTCGCGCGCGGTGATGATGCGGGCATCTGCCGGCACCATATCGCCGGCAGAGAGACGGATTACATCGCCGGGGACGAGCTCGTCGAAGGGGATCTCGATGCGCTCGCCGTCGCGCAGGGCGGTGCAAGTGTTGGAGACCAGGTCCTTGAGGGCCTCGGCCGCATTGCCGCTGCGGGCTTCCTGGATAAACTTCATGCCGCCCGATACCAGCAGCATGGTGCCGATGACGATGACCGTGGAGGGGTCGCGCTGCGGTTCGGGCACGGCGAGCACGTCGATGTAGAGCGAGACCAGTGCGAGCGCGGCGAGGATGCCGGCGAAGGGATCGATGAACGCGTCGGCGATGCGGCGGGCGAGCGTTTTGGTCGTTGCCTCGATGGTGTTGGGGCCGACGGCGTTCAGGCGCTCAGTTGCCTGCTCGACGGTGAGGCCGTTTGCCGTGGCGTCAAGCAGTACGAGGGCGTCCTCGGCACTATGGGTGGCGGCGAATATGGTGTTCTTGGACAGGCCGGTATGAGCGGCAGGGCGCGCCGTGCGGCGGCGCTTGGAGATGGCTTCGAGTACCGTGACGGTTTTGAGCATCAGCATAGGGTCCTCCTTGTTGAGGGGAGTTAGCGTACGTGTCGTATTTGCTTCAAAAAACCTAGATGTCGCTCACGTCAAGCTCTTGAGCCCACAAAGGGTGCAGCGCGCCTTTGCGGTGGTTTTGGCGATCTGCCGGTGGCGTTTATGCGTGTGCGGAGTCCTCGCGGCGTGCCGAGGGCGACATGCAGGTTTTTCGACTAGGACTGCCTTCCATGGCACACCTCCTAAAGGCTGAGCGCAGCGCGCTTTGGGTATCTCGTACCCCTTTTTAATCCGCCCGTATTCTTGATGAGGGGGTTTGACATGTCAACCCCATTGTTCGGAAAACCATTCCCCCTGACAAAGCCTTTACAGAATGCCGTGGCCCCAAAGCGCGCCCGCATCGACGCTTCGCCTGCGCTAAACTGGAAGGCACGTACGCGATTACGAGAGGAGCCCGCATGGAGGCTTACAAGCAAGAGTTCATCAAGTTTATGGTCGAGTCCGACGTCCTTAAGTTCGGCAGCTTTACGCTCAAGAGCGGCCGTCAGTCCCCGTTCTTTATGAACGCCGGCGCTTACGTGACGGGCTATCAGCTCAAGAAGCTGGGCGAGTATTACGCCCAGGCCATCCACGATAACTTTGGCGACGACTTTGATGTGCTGTTTGGACCGGCCTACAAGGGTATTCCGCTGGCCGTCGTGACCGCAATTGCCTACCACGAGCTGTACGGCAAGGAGGTCAAGTACTGCTGCGACCGCAAGGAGGCCAAGGACCACGGTGCCGATAAGGGCAACCTGCTGGGTTATGAGCCCAAGGACGGCGACCGTGTGGTCATGGTCGAGGACGTTACCACCAGCGGCAAGTCCATCGACGAGACCTATCCCAAGGTCAAGGCTGCTGCCGATGTCGAGATCAAGGGCCTGATCGTGTCCCTCAACCGCATGGAGGTCGGCAAGGGCGGTGTGACCACCGCGCAGAAGGAGATCGAGGCCAAGTACGGTTTCCCCGTCGCGAGCATCGTCTCCATGGCTGAGGTCGTCGAGACCCTCTACAACCACGAGATCGACGGCAAGGTTGTCATCGACGACGAGCTCAAGACCGCCATCGACGCCTACTACGAGCAGTACGGAGCACGTTAGTTACGGCGTTTTACCAAACGCCGTAACTGCTCGACGCTGCGCGGGCCGCATTTGGACAATCTGACGTTCAACTTCAAGGGCGCGACCAGAAGGTCAGCGCCCTTTCGTTTCACGTCACCTTGTCTCAAATGCGACCCGCTCGCTGTCCGTTCTCTACCTGCGGCGTCGTCTTGCTCCGAATGCGGCTCGCTCGCTGTCGTTGCCGAAACATCGGCGTTGCCGGACTAGTCATTGGGGACGTTCATAAATGACTAGTCAGAAATGAGCGTGGATAATCTCCCGGTTTTGGCCTGTGTGCGGGCTCAAAGTGGGAGATTATCCACGCTCGCTTTAATTTGCCTGGGCTGCGATGCCTATCTAATCGGCTCGGCGTCTTCCCTGAGAATCGAAAGATACTCTTCATACCCGTACTGCCGGTATCTCTGTCTTGACTCGTCGAGCGGACGGAGGATACCCAATTCTTCAAATGATTTGACAAGCGAGCTCGCGGTACTCCTGCCGATATCGAGTTGGGCAGCGATGAATGCGGTGTCGACGATGGGGTGCTCTTCAAGAATGCCCAACAGCCTTTGCCCGTTTGCAGCGGTCCTTCCGAGATTTTCGGTAATGGTTGCTGTGGAACGGTTATGGAGGTCAACAAGGTTTTTTAAAGACCCTACCGAGTCCTTCGCACTCTCGAGAAGACTGTTGCAGAAAAACTCTATCCATTCCTCGTAAGTGCCTCTCTCCCTTACGGATGTGAGTTGCCGGTAGTACTCGCTTCGATTTTTCTTGAACTGGAACGATGGATAGAACAAGCAAGAATGAAGAACGCCATCATTGATGAGCATAAGTGTAATGAGAAGCCTGCCCAGGCGACCGTTTCCGTCTAGGAATGGATGGGCAGTTTCAAATTGGTAATGGACGAGCGCCGCCCGCACAATCGGATCCATTTCGACTTGAGGCTCATTGATAAAGCGTTCGAGGTCCTGGAGCGTGTTACTCAAATCTTCAATGTTTGGAGGGACAAACGATGCGGTTGCAATGGTGCAGCCTGAGGGGCCAATCCAGTTTTGTGAGGAGCGCAGCTCGCCTGGATTCTTCTCCGTTCCGCGCACTCCGTCCAGCAGGACCGCATGAACTTGCCTAAGAAGTCTCGTGCACAAGGGCATCTTTTTGAGCAGTTCTACGCCGCGGTCGACAGCACGGACGTAATTCACGACGTCTGCGACATCTTTATGATGGAGTTGTGTTTGCGATGGACTAAGTAGGTCGTCAAACGTGCACTGGGTTCCTTCAATTTGCGAAGAAAGGAGTGCTTCTTTGCGCACGTACATTGTCAGATACATGTCGGCGTTGGGAACAAAGTAGAGCATGCCTTCAAGCTCTCCAAGCTTTCGTGAGCATGCGGAAAGCGTGCGATAGGTTTCCTCGGTGAGGTTTAGCTGCCTCAATGATTGCAAGGGCGTTGGAAAAAACGAATAGTAAGCCAATTTCCCCGATAGATTATTGCGGAGCGTTCCCTGGCCGTTCTCCTCGATTTGCATCGCGCCCTCCATATCTTTAGTGCCGGAAACTCGTTATTAGGCTAATCATATCAATTCTAATAACGAGTTTAAGGATTAAATAGTTATTAGAATTGATGTAAACAATCTAATGATGAGAAGTCGTTATTACTTGACCATGGAGCTCGGCTTGGTACAGGGGGGGGGTTGTCCAAAATGAGAGCGGATAATCTCCCGTTTTTGGCTCGGTGACGGCCTCAAAGGGGGGTGCGGACAGAAAGTTGGACCGCGGGGCGGTCCGGACTGGAGGTTC
>NZ_JAQEKC010000034.1:0-20361 GCF_027679495.1 Collinsella aerofaciens | reverse complement strand
GCGGGGGCTCCTATCTTTTTAGTGCCCTCGGATTGGGTCATAGTGTCTGTCGTTGCCAAAACAACGTCGTTCCCTTGGTTGGCTTAAAGTGGCACTTTTACCTGCGACGTTGCCATCGCTGAAGTAGTCATTGGGAAGGCGGCAGCTGGGGACGTTCCTTTTCTGCCGGTAGTTGGGGACACTCCTTGTGCCAGCGTTGCATCGAGTGCTTGGGAAGATGCGACCCGGTTTTTGGTCAAATTCCGGGTCGCGGTTTCCGGATGGGGTTGGTTGCGGAAAGTGCGACCCGGAATATTGCTCTGAAACGGGATGCGGTTTCCCTGATGCGCCTCAAACGGAAAGCATATCCCATTCCGGAGCTCCAAAACGGGATGCGCTTTCCGCGCGGAAGAATTGTCGCAGCTGCGTTAAGCAGTGTCGCTCGTTACTCGCCCAGAATCAGCGCCGCTAGCTCGTCCTGGGTGTCCACCACGTAGTCGGCGCCGGCGGACTCCAGCTCTGCGCGGCCGCGGAAGCCCCAGCTGACGCCCGCACTCTTAAGGCCGGCGTTGTGACCGGTCAGGATATCGACATTGGAATCGCCCACATAGAGCGTGGTTGCCGGATCGGCGCCCAGCTCCTCCATCACATGCAGCGTGACGGGTGCTTCGGGCTTAGGCGGAAACGCGTCAACACGGCCCTGCACCAGCGCAAAGCGCTCGGAACCAAAATACTTCTCGATAAGCGGAGCCGCCGAGACGTGGTCCTTGTTGGTGAGCACGGCAAGCTGCACACCCGCGGCGCGCAAACGGTCGAGCATCTCGATTGTGCCGGCATAGGGGGCGGTGTGGTCCTCCTTGTGCTCGCCGTAGTAAGCCCTAAACTCGGCAAGCGTCTGCTCAAGCATACGGCCGTCGCCCGCATACTCGGCAGGCATAAAGCGCTCAACCAGCTTGAGCATGCCGTTTCCCACCTTGTAGCGGTACTCGTCAACGGCAAACGTGGGCCAGCCGTGCATCTCGCAGGTATGGTTGCCGGCGGCCGCCAGGTCTTCGAGCGTGTTGAGGATGGTGCCGTCCAGATCAAAAATCACATGGGAAAAAGCTGCTGCCATGAAAGCTCCCGTCATTGGGTTTCAAAACGCACCTCATAATACTGGGCATGCGTGCCGGGCATGTTTGGAATCTGAATATCTTTAATAGCCCTGAGCCTTTGTCGTTAGCAAATTCTCGGCAGCTGCTCTCCCACGAGCATGTCGAGGATGCGGGTCGAGCCCCAGCCGGTGCGCACGCGCACGGCGGGACGGGCGCCCTCGGCAAGCGGCAGCACGCGACCGATGACGGCGGCATTCTCGCCGTAGCGGGCGGCGCGCATGGCGCTCAGCGCGGCATCGGCTTGCTCGGCCGGCACGACGGCAACCATCTTGCCCTCGTTTGCCACCTGCAGCACATCGTAGCCGAGCATCTCGCAGGCGGCCTGCACGTCGGGGCGCACGGGCACATCGTCCTCGTCGATCTCCATGGCAACGTCGCTGGCCTGGGCAAACTCGTTGAGTGTGGACGCCAGGCCACCGCGCGTGGGGTCGCGAAAGCAGCGTGTGTCGGGTGCTGCGGCAAGCACATCGGCAATCAGGTGGTTGAGCGGTGCGGCGTCGCTTTCGATCGTGCTCGAAAACGCTAGGCCCTCGCGTTGGCTCATGATAGCGATGCCGTGGTCGCCCAGTGTACCCGAGACCAGGATGACATCGCCGGGCTGGCAGTTTGCGCCGCTGAGCGCCACGCCCGCAGGCACCTCGCCCACGCCGGCGGTATTGATATAGACGCCGTCGGCCCCGCCGCGCTCGACCACCTTAGTGTCGCCCGTGATTATGGACACGCCCGCCTCGCGCGCCGTCTCGGCCATCGTCTGCACAATCTGGCGGAGCTTATCCATGGGATAGCCCTCTTCGAGGATAAAGCCGCACGATAGGTAGCGCACGTTGGCGCCCGAGGTCGCGACGTCGTTGACGGTTCCGCACACGGCGAGACGGCCGATGTTGCCACCGGGGAAGAACTGCGGCGAGACTACAAAGCTGTCGGTCGACATGGCGATGCGCCCGCTCGCGGGCAGCGCGGCGACGCCGGCGTCGTTGCCTTCGAGCAGCTCGGGCGACCCAAAGGCATCCAAAAAGACCTCATCGATGATGCGCTTCATCATCTGTCCGCCGGAGCCGTGGCCCAGCAGGACGGTGCTATCGGTAACGCTATGGGACATATCGAAAACTCCAATCGTGGGTGGAATTATATGGGTGAGGCGCAGCGTCGACTGGTCCGCCGTTCGTTAGAACGGCGGAACCTATTAGCCTCGGTAGCGGAAATATGCTGCGCAGCTGCCCTCGGAGCTCACCATGCAGGGGCCGACGGGATGCTCGGGCGTACAAGCGTGGTCGAACAGGGGGCAGTCGCTCGGCGTAATGGCCCCGCGCAGCACGTCGCCGCAGCGGCACCCGCGTGGCTCGACCGTCGGCTCGATGGACACGTCAAAGCGCATGCTGGCATCAAAGTGCGAAAACTCGGGACGAATGGCGAGTCCCGAAGCCGCAATCGATCCCAGCCCGCGCCACGTGGTATCGCACGGCTCAAATACCTGCTCGACCAGCTGGCGCGCCACGGGATTGCCGTCTGCGTTGACGCCACGGCGGTAGGCGTTGTCAATCACCGGCCTGTCCTCGACAACCATCTGGACCAGCATGCAGATGCCCTGCAGGATATCGACCGGTTCAAATCCCGTGACCACGCCCGGGGTATTGAATTCGTCGACCAAAAAGCTAAAGGGCGCCAAGCCCGTGATGGTGGCGACGTGGCCCGGCAGGATAAAGCCGTCGATGGTGGTCTCGGGGTCGTTGGCGATGGCGCGCAACGCCGGCGGCGTGGCCTTGTGGGCGCAATAGACCGAGAAGTTCAAAAGCCCGCGCGCCTCGGCCTCCAAGATGGCGGCGGCGATGGTGGGCGTCGTAGTCTCAAAGCCCACGCCCATAAAAATGACCGGGCGATCAGGGTTTTGCTCAGCAATGTCGAGCGCGTCGAGCGGGGAATAGACGATACGGATATCGCGCCCCGCCGCCTTTTGCACAGCGAGCGAGGTGGATGATCCGGGCACGCGCATCATGTCGCCAAAGGTGGTGATGATGGCGCCGTCTATGTTGGCGAGCGCGATTGCGTGGTCGATGTCGCGGTTGGCGGTGACGCAGACGGGGCAGCCCGGGCCGCTCAGCAGCTTGAGCCCGGTCGGCATAATGGAGCGAAAGCCATAGCGCCCGATGCTCACGGTATGCGTGCCGCAGACTTCCATAAGGTTGATGGTGCGGTCGCCGACAAGCTCATGAATGCGCTCGATGAGCTCGCGAGCCAGCTTGGGATCGCGGAATGCCGAGAAATCGATACCGGAGCGCGCCGGCTGCTCGGGCGCCACTAGTAAGCCTCCGCCGGGTTGGTGGTCAGCTGGTCTTCTTCGACCAGCTCGGACATGGCATTAACAAGCTCGAGCGTTTCCTGTGCTTCCTGCTCGTCGACAATCTGGATGCCAAAGCCGGCGTGTACGAGAATATAGTCGCCAACCTGCGCCGTCGGCACGAGTCGCAGCGACACGGGGCGCTCGATGCCCATCATGTCGACGGTGGCCTTGAGGTCGTCGTCGCGTTTGACTACTTTACCGGGAACGGCAAGGCACATATTGTTCCCCTTTTATACGCTTTGCGCTGGACGGGCGCTCAATAATCCATCAGTTGATGGTAGCGCTCGCGGGCGCTGCGGGCAAACGCGCTACACCTGTGAGACGGCGGCTTGCGGGCTGGCCGAACAGCCTACTGCGATGCAACCTGCGCAAGACGAGCGCTTGCGACTGCCGCCTGACCGTAGGCGATGCAGCCGTCATTGACGGGTACGGTGTGGGGGACAAGGACAGTAAGGCCTGCGCTTTTGAGCTCGCGGGCGAGGAGCTGAAGCAGAAGTCGGTTCATGAACACGCCGCCCGAGAGCGCGACGGTATCGATGCCTTCGCGCGTGCAGATTTCGCGTGCGATTCGTGCCGAAGAGCGCGTAACGGCGACATGGAAGCCGAGTGCGAGCTTGTCGGCGGGCACGCCGGCCCTGATTCCTTCCAAAAGCGCCTTAAAAAGTGAGCTGGGGTCCAGGACGAGAGGCCTGCTCGAGGTTGCTTGGACAGTTAGTTCAGATTTGTACTTTTTAGAGCAGCAATGGGTGGCATAGATTGTCTGCGAGGTCCCCGAATGGGTTGATTTGTGGTATCCGACGGGCAAATTAGACGCAAATGAGGCGCCTGGAGAGCCCTCTTCGGGGTAATCTGAGCCAAAACCGTTGGTTAGAGGGTCTGTATTTAATACAAATCTGAACAAACTGTCCAGCCGCAATGGGTCAGATGCGGAACGGCCGTCTTTATCGTCGGGAACATGGGCGATTTCGCCGTCGAGCGCGCGCCAGGCGGCGGCTTCGAGTTCTATGGCGGGTTCGCCCTCGTAGGTTGCCTTGCCGCAGATACCCAGAATCGCTGTCGCGGCATCAAAGAGACGCCCCATGCTGCTGGTACGCGGGCTGTTGATGCCGCGCTCGATCATGGTGGCTGTCACGCTGCGTGTTTGCTCGTCGAGGCTGTCCAAAAGCCGAGCGGCACCTGGGTGCTCGAGCAGGCCGAGCTCACTGAGCAGGGCAAAGGCGTTGCGGCGGGCGTCGCGCACGGAGGCCGCCCCACCGGGGAGCGCCCAGGTGCGCAAATGCGCGGCGCGCTCAAAGCCGTCAAGGCCGGCAACAAGAAACTCGCCGCCCCAAATGGTCCCATCGGTGCCGGCGCCGGTGCCGTCAAAGGCGATGCCAAGGACGCGCGCGTCGGTTGTAAGCTGGCCCGCGGCGATAGCCTCAGCCATTACGCTCGCGATATGCGCATGATGGTGCTGCACCTCGACGAGCGGCAGATTGCATTTTCGCGCCTGCTCGCGCGCCCACTGGCCCGATAGATAGCTGGGGTGTAAATCGCAGGCCAAGGCGGCGGGCGCCAAATCAAAGAGATCTTCCAAGCGCGTGCGCGCGGTGTTCCAGGCATCGAAGGTCCCGCCGTTTTCAACATCGCCGATATGCTGCGACACAAAACAGGTCGCCTCGCCGTTCGTCCCTTCACGCGTGAGCGTAATCGTGGCCTTTTGTTGCGGCCCGCAGGCGAGTACGCAGGATGGAGCGCCGTCGAGCGCCGGCAACGGCAGCGGCTGGGGTGCATATCCACGAGCGCGGCGAACGGGCATAACGGCGCCGTCGACCACGCGCACCACGGAATCGTCATAGCGCGAGAGAATCGCTCGATCGTTGCCGAGCAGCGCGTCGGCAATGCCGGCGGCAACGAGGCGCTCCCAGGCAAGATCGTCATCGGTCTCGATGGGCTCTTCGCTCAGGTTGCCGCTGGTCATGACGAGCGCGTGCATACCGTGTGACGCGGCAGCTGCAAGCAGAAGATGCTGAAGCGGGGTGTAGGGGAGCATAACGCCAAGCTCGGGCAGGTCGCGCGCGACGGACGGTGCGAGTACGAGGGCGTCGGAAGAATCGCCGTCGTTCCCGCAAACAGCCCGCCGGCGCAGCAGCACGATGGGGCGGATACTGCCGGCGAGCAGATCGCGTTCAGCATCGTCGATATGGCACAGGCGCCCGGCATCGGCAAGACTGCGCACCATGACGGCAAGCGGCTTATTGCTGCGACGCTTGCGACGGCGCAGCTCGGCCACCGCCTGCTCGTTGGCAGCGTCACAGGATAGATGGAATCCGCCCAGGCCCTTGATGGCGACGATGCCACCGCTGGCCAGCAGCTCAACGCAGCGCTCGATGATAGCGTCGCTGGCCTCGCGTGTGGTGCCGACGGCCGGTGTCGCGGACGAATTCCCGCACGCATCGCCGTTCACAGCCTCGCGCCACGTAATATGCGGCCCGCAATCAAAGCAGGCATCGGGTTGCGCGTGAAAACGCCGGTCGAGTGGGTCGGCATACTCCGCGGCACACCTGGGACACATGGGAAAACAATCCATCGACGTGGCCGCTCGGTCATAAGGCAACGATCGGATGATGGTAAAGCGTGGCCCGCAGTTAGTGCAGTTGATAAAGGGGTAGTGATAGCGTCGGTCGGCGGGATCGAACAATTCGCGCAAGCAATCGTTGCAGGTGGCGATATCGGGCGAGACAAGCGTCGTGTGCGCGGTCTGGTCCTGCGATGCTACGATGCGAAAGCCCTGTTCGTTGGCGGCATCCCAACCGTTGGCTGCCAAGTCCACAACCTCGACATGCTCTACGCGGGCTGCCGCAGGCGCATGCTCAGAAAGCGCGGCAACAAAAGCATCGAGTGCATCGGCCGGAGCGTGCACCTCGATATGCACGCCGTCGCCCGCATTGAGCACCCATCCGCAAATGCCATGCGCCATGGCCTCGCGATACACAAACGGTCGCATGCCAACGCCCTGTACAATGCCCGTCACATGAATATGCACATGCCGCATGCGACACCCCTCATCAAAACCGACCAAAAAAGGACAGGTTTATTTTGGTAGGTAAAACGCTAAACCTGCCAAAACAAACCTGTCCCTTTTTGGCAGGTGCGCTGCGGGAAATTCCGCTACAGCCCCAGGCTCTGCTTGGTGGCGGCGCACGTGAGCTCGCCGTGCTTAACGCCGCGCAGGCCCAGCAGACGGTCGGCTAGTTCGTAGACGCGCTCGCCGCGACCCTTGAGCGCCAGAATCTCCAAGCAGTTGTGGTGATCCAAATGCACGTGCATCGTCGATACGATCTCGTCGGTGTAGTCGTGCTGCACCTCGTCCAGGCGGCGCGTCAGATCGCCGGTGTGATGGTCGTAGATCATGGTGAGCGACCCGATAACATGCTCATCGGGCGTGCGCATCTGCTCCTTGGCGATCGAGGCGCGAATCAGGTCGCGCACGGCCTCGGAGCGGTTGGCCACATCGCCGCGGCGCGCGATCTGCTCGTCAAAACGGCGCAGCAGGTCGTCGGGTGCGGTAACCGAAAAACGGACCAGCTCGGAGCCGGAGCCACTACAGCGGCAGCCCGCGTCACCGTCCGCCCCGTGCGGATGCTCGTGCTCGTACCCGCAGCAGTGCTCGTGTTCGGCCACCTTACACCAGCTTCACGGAGCCGACGGAGTTGTGGTCGGCCTCGATGGCCTCTTCGTAGCCCTCGAGTGCGTCGTGGGCCTCGTGCAGCGCAGCCATGGCGGCCTCGAGCTTGGCGCCGATGCGCTCCATGTCAAAATTCTCGGTCGCATGCAGCAGCTGATGGCTCCACTCGTGAGCGAGCTCGATGGTGTCGTCGACCTGCTTGACGCTCATGGCAAGCTGGCTCATGTTCATTCCAACATCATGCATGGGAAATCTCCTTTTGTATGGGGCAGTTCAGTGGTTCAGATTTTACTACGCCCGCTCTGCGCGCGGCTGCATAAGAAAACGGGTACGAGTCTGTGCGACCCGCACCCGTTCACTGGGGGCTGTTTGTGACTACCATACTATCCGTGGTTGCACTCGGTACATCCAGAAGTCCGGCGAGCGGTGCAAAAGCGCTCATGGACGGCAGACAGACGGCAACATGTAACAAGCGTATTACAGATGCTTCTCCAGCAGCGCCTGCAGCCTCGCCTTGGGCAGAGCGCCAACCGAGCGGTCAATCTCCTCGCCGTTCTTAAACACAATCAGCGTGGGGATGCTCATGACGCCATACCTCATGGCCAGGTCCTGGTTGTCGTCGACGTTGCATTTGGCAACGGCAAGCTTGCCCGCCAGCTCATCGGCTACCTCGTCCACGATGGGCGAGAGCGATCGGCAGGGCCCGCACCAGGGCGCCCAAAAATCGACCAGCACGGGCAGGCTGTCGTTAACGATGGAATCGAAGTTCTCGGGGGTAATCTGCTTAATGTCAGCCATGGTGACCTCCATAATACGACGCGGCTCGGCCGCGTAAAACTCAGTACGACCGTGCTTATACCCAGCCGCCCGCAAAGCAACCACTCGCGGGCAGCTCTTTTATATAATGGTGGGCACGCAAACGATTGGAGAGCGCATGTCCACGTCACAAAGCCAGAAAAAAGAAGCCATCGCCCAGGCGGCCGAGCAGGAGCTCACATCGCTTGCGGTCCGTGGCGTGCGCATCGTGGGCAACGCGTGCTCGCCGATCGTGCTGGTCAAAGGCGATTTGGACGAGGCCGAGCGTTCGGGCGGCGAGCTGGCTGCCGGTCCGGACGGTGCTGCGCTGCGCAAGGCGCTTGGGGCCATCGGCTACGCGCCCGAGGAATTTTGCGTGCTGGCAAGCGTCGCCGGCGCAGGCGACGGAGCGGTCGCGGTGGGCGAGACTCTGCCGTGCGAGCTGTTCCGCGAGGCGCTTGAGGCTCTGGATCCCGAGGCGGTGCTGCTGCTCGATAACAGCGCGGCCGATGTCATGCGCGAAACCTACGCCGATATGCTCGTGGCGATTGATGACTTCGACACCGCCATGCTCAAGCCCGGCCTGGTCGCCCATGTGCAGGGCCGCCGCGTGCTCGCGCTCGATGGCTTTGAGGCGGCGCTGACCGACAAAGCGGCCAAGCAGCGCATGTGGGCCTACATCAAGCAGCTGACCCCGGCGGTCGCTCCACTGTAGCGGATCGGCACCGGCGAGCGATTGCCTGGCGGGCGAGGCGCGCCGCGAGATCGGCGCCGTACTTCTACATCACAGCGCGCAGCTCAAACCGATCGCCGTTAATGCGGAACTGGCAGTTGCCGTTCATGCGCTCCACGGCAAGTTTGATGCTCTTGGTTCCAAAGCCGTGGCCCGCATGCCGGGTCACGGGCATGCCGTCGACCATGCGCGGCGCGCGGTCAAACGTGTTGGAAACTAACAGCAACAGCTGGCCGTCCTCAAGTCGCAGGTCAAGGTCGACGAATCGCTTTCCTTGGGGTGCGGCGCTTGCGGCGGTGATAGCGTTTTCCAAGGCATTTGAGAGCACGCTAAACAGGTCGGCGTCACCTACGTGGACGGTTTCGGGTACGGCGGCGCGCAGGTTGGCGGTAATGCCGTTTCTATTGATATCTGAGTTGAATGACGAAAGCGCGATGTTTACGGTCTCGTTGGCGCAGAAGCGGCGTACGGCGGTGCGGTCGCCGGCTTCGTAGAGCTCATCGATGCGTTTGAGCGCCTCGTCGGTGTGGCCCTCCTCAATTAAAGTGGCCAGGCCGCGTAGGAAGTGGCGCATATCGTGGCGAAGAATCGACAACTCGCGCCCAGATTGACGCCAAGCCTCGAGCTCTTTGATGGCGGCGCTGTCGCGGGTTTCGAGCATCCAACGCTCTCGCTCGGCGGTTTCCTTTTCTTCGTATTCGTGCAGGTAAACGGCAAGAAACATAAGATAGAAGGCACAGAGCGCAAATGCCAAAAACTCAACTGTCACCACCGAGCCCGAGTGGAACAGCGTGGTGTAGACGTTGGTGGCGTAGTCAAAGATGTAATAGACGAGCGGCAGGATTAAAAGGATGCCCAGCTCGGTGGGGCTTTTAATCGCCAGGCGGGGTCCAATGTCGCCGGCCCAATGCAGCAGGACGGCAAAGACGCCGAGCGTGGTCGCGATGCGTGCCAGATAGTACGCGATCTGAGAATCGGTTGCGGCAAATGCGGCGATGCCCATCCAATTGCTGAACTGGCAGCTCAGATAGGCGCTGGTGACGCCCAACGTCGCGAGTAGCGGACTCAAGTGGTAGCGCGCGCATAGGTAGACGGTAAGCGGCAAGTGCACGACGAGCGGATAGACCTGACGGGCAAAAAGCTCTCCGCCAACGACATTGGCGATCGAAAAGGCAGCGCCGGTTGCGGCTCCGACCCCCACCAACTCGAGTGCATGGCGTCGATTGATTTCGATACCGCACAGCGCCGCCGAGGCAAAGACGCCAAAGAGTAGCGTTGTGGCGTGGTGGATTGCCCAAAGGACCATTTCGACCGAGGAGATCATCAGCGCCTCCCGCCCTCGAAGCGCACCGCAAAGTAGGCGTCTTGGAACCCCTGCTTGCTGCTGCGCGACAGCGGAATGCACACGCCGGAGCGCATGACGATGTCCGTGCGATCGAAGTGGTCGATGTTGCGCAAGTTGACCTGGTAGCTACGGCGGCATTTAAAGAAGGTGGCATTTTGCGCCAAACGGTCCTCGACGCTGCGGAACGACTCGAGTGCCTCGATATCGCGTCCGTCGCGCAGGTGGAAGACCACGTGCTTGTTGCGCGCCTCGGCATATTCGATGTCGGACAGGCGCAGGGCGTGGTAGCCAAAGGACGTTTTGATCACGAGCTCGTCGGTTGCCGCCGGGCGCATGCTCGAAAGTTCGTCGAGTAACTGCGCCAGGCGTTCGTAAGTCACGGGCTTGAGCAGATAGTCGAAGGCGCGGACCTCGTAGGACTCCAGTGCAAACTCGGGCGACGAGGTAAGGAACACCAGGCGCACGGCGGTGTCGGCCTGGCGCAATTCGCGTGCGGTGTCCATGCCGTTGACGAGCGGCATGATCATGTCGAGCAGGATGATGTCGGCGCGCGACGCGGCATGGCGCGCCAGCAGGTCCTCGCCGCGCGTAACGAGCGCAACATCGACCGCCGTGCCCGTATCGCTCGACCAACGGTCGATCATCCGGTGCAGTCTATCTAGAAAAGCGACGTCATCGTCGCAGGCAATAATCTTGAGCATTCGGGCCCCCTTAGTAGTTCGATTTTGCCACATTGGGCGCGTGCCGCTCGCGGGGGAGCGCCCGTTCGTGCCTCATGGTGCGCAACTCGCGCCGAGCGGTATTGCGGTGGCGAAAGATGCCTCCTGCGCTATCGAGAGCTCGGCTATCCTCAGCTTGCCAGTTCGAAAATGGACCTGCCGCATGATTGAATCTTTATTTCAACTTTACACCTAGGTTTACAGCTGTCTTGTCAGCTGTAAACCTAGGTGTCATACTAAAGCCCCAAGATTCGCCAAAAGAGAGGGGCCTTGATGGCACAGAGCGCGAACATGGATGCACCGGAGCTTGCACGCGACATTGCGGCCGGCCTGGCATCGGCAACGACGGCAACGGAGCGCGCGGCATTGGTGCCCGCAGAGCTCGTCGAGGCCATTCAGCAACTAAAAACCCAACGTGACGCGGTGATCCTGGCACACTACTATGTGGCGCCCGAGGTGCAGGCCGTGGCTGATTACGTCGGCGACAGCTTCTACCTGGCCAAGCTCGCCAAGAGCCTGCCGCAGCAGACCATCGTGCTGTGCGGCGTGGAGTTTATGGGCGAGAGCGCCAAGCTCCTCAACCCCACCAAGACCGTGCTGCTGCCCGAGCCGGGCGCGGACTGCCCCATGGCGCACATGGTCAAGCGCGAGACGGTCGACGCCGCCCGCGCCGAGTACGGTGACGACCTTGCCGTGGTCTGCTACGTCAACTCTACGGTCGAGATCAAGAGCTGGAGCGACGTGTGCGTCACCAGCTCCAACGCCGTTAAGATCGTGTCCGAGCTGCCGCAGCAGCACGTCCTGTTCATTCCCGACCAAAACCTGGGCCGCTTCGTAGCCGAGCAGGTGCCCCAAAAGCACGTCATCCTCAACAACGGCTACTGCCCGCGCCATCACATCATCACCGTCGAGCAGATCGTCGACGCGACGGAGGCCCACCCCGACGCGCTCGTGCTGGCGCACCCCGAGTGCAAGGCCGACGTCCTGGCCGAGGCCGACTACATCGGCTCCACCGCCGGCATCATCAAGTATGCCGAGGAGTCCGACGCGAGCGAGTTCATTATCGTGACGGTTCGCGGCGTGCTCTACGAGCTCGAGCGCCGCTGCCAGGGCACCGGCAAGAAGTTCTACTTCCCCGCGGTGCAGCCCACCTGCGTCAACATGGACCTCATCACGCTCGAAAAGCTTGTGCGCTGCCTGGAGACGGGCGAGGGCGAGGTGCAGATCGGCGTCTCGGACGAGGCGGCAGACCAGGCCAAGCTCACGCTCGACCGCATGCTCGAGTACGCAGCACGCTAGAACAATGTGGCATGAGGGACGGTTCCTTATGTCACATTCAAGGGAGAGGATTCCTGTGGAAACCAAGCAATACCCCGATATGGAGTGCGACGTTGTCATTGCCGGCTGCGGCGTAGCCGGCCTGTACGCGGCGCTCAACCTGCCGACGAGTACGCGCGTGATCATGCTCTCCAAGGGCGCGGTCGACGAGTGCGATTCGATGCTCGCGCAGGGCGGCATCTGCGTGCTGCCCGAGGGCTCGGACTACGATGCCTTCTTTGAGGACACCATGCACGCCGGCCATTACGAGAACCGCCGCGAGAGCGTCGACATCATGATCCGCTCGAGCCGCTCGGTCATCAACGACCTGCTAGCGATGGGCGTGGATTTTGAGCGCAAGGCCGATGGCGGCCTCGACTTTACCCGCGAGGGCGCGCACAGCCGTCCGCGCATTGCCTTCCATGCCGACATTACGGGCAAGGAGATTACGACCAAGCTGCTTCAGGCCGTTCGCAAACTGGATAACGTGCAGATTTTGGAGCACGTGGCCATGACCGACATCCTGACGGGCGAGCGTGACGGCGCCACAGTGTGTGCCGGTGTCGTCGCCGTTCCCGTGGACGAGGACAACTCGGTTCGTCCCGCCGACGAGCTGGTAAATGCCGCCGAGGGCGTGCATGCCGGCGAGCCGTTTAAGATCCATGCCCGCCACACACTGTGGGCGACGGGCGGCATCGGTGGCGTGTACGACCACTCGACCAACTACCCGCAGCTCACGGGCGACGCCTGCTACATCGCTCAGGAGCATGGCATTAAGATGGAGCACCTGGACTACGTGCAGATCCACCCCACGGGTCTGTTCTCGCCGCAGCCGGGCCGCACCTTCCTGATCAGCGAGAGCTGCCGCGGCGAGGGCGCGATTTTGCTCAACGCCGCCGGCGAGCGCTTTACCGACGAGTTGCAGCCGCGCGATGTGGTCGCCGCCGCTATTCGCGAGCAGATGAAGCAGGACGGTACCGAGCACGAGTGGCTGAGCTTTGCCCCCGTCGAGCGCGATGTGGTGACCGGGCACTTTGCCAACATTCGCGCACGCTGCTTGGAGGACGGCCGCGACATCTTGGACGAGCCCATTCCCGTTACGCCCACGCAGCACTACTTTATGGGCGGCGTGTGGGTCGACAAGGACGGCCGCACCTCGATGCCCGAGCTCTACGCCGCGGGCGAGACGGCTTGCAACGGCGTTCACGGCAAGAATCGCCTTGCATCAAACAGCCTGCTCGAGGCGCTGGTCTGGGGTCGTCGCGCCGCGTGGTACATGCGTACCGGCGAGTCGCTGGCCGTGGAGCAGGCGGGCGATCCCGCGCTCGACGGGCGTCACCGCGCCTTGAGCGCCGACACCCTTGCAATCGATGATTTGGCCCGTGCTGCCGGCACGCAGGCCGTGGAGGAGTAGACCATGAATCCCATTACCATGAAGCTCGTCGTCGATGATCTGATTTTGCAGGCTCTGCGCGAGGACATTACCTTTGAGGACGTGAGCACGGCGAGCGTGTGCCCCACGGCGCGTCCCGCCACGGTGGAGCTTATCGCCAAGGCCGATGGCATCATCGCGGGCTTGGATGTGTTCGCCCGCACCTTTGAGCTGCTGGATTCGCAGAGCTCGGTGCTGTTTGATGTTGCCGACGGTGACGAGGTGCACGCCGGCGACCACGTGGGCCAGGTGCGCGGCGATGCGCGCGTGCTGCTTTCGGGCGAGCGCGTGGCGCTCAACTACCTGCAGCGCATGAGCGGTATCGCTACCTATACGCACAGAATGGCAGCGGCGCTCGAGGGTACCAAGACCGTGCTCGTCGACACACGCAAGACCACGCCGGGCATGCGCGTTTTCGAGAAGGCCGCGGTCGAGATCGGCGGCGGCAGCAACCATCGCTACAACCTGTCGACAGCCGTCATGCTCAAGGACAACCACATCGATGCCGCCGGTGGCGTGACGCGCGCGATCGAGATGGCGCGCGCCCACGCGTCGTTTACCACGACGGTCGAGATTGAGTGCGAGAACCTGGACATGGTACGCGAAGCCGTGGAAGCCGGCGCCGATATCATCATGTTCGACAACATGACTCACGACGACATGGCTGCCGCGATTGAGCTTATCGCCGGCCGCGCCAAGACCGAGTGCTCGGGCAACGTGGACGCTAACAATATCCGCGCGCTTGCCGACCTGGGCGTCGACTACATTAGCTCGGGCGCCCTGACGCACTCCGCGCCGATCCTCGACCTTTCGCTTAAGCACCTGCGTCTGTTGGACGGTAAATAATGAACGCCCGCGAGCGTCGCCGTGCCATCATGGCCGTGCTCGAGGGAGCCAAGGGGCCCGTATCGGGCAGCGCGCTTGCCCGCGAGGTGGGTGTGAGCCGCCAGGTTGTCGTGCAGGATATCGCCCTGCTGCGCGCCGATGGGCACGATATCGTGGCGACCAACCGCGGCTACGTGCTGCAGGAAGCCGCGAGCAGCCCCGCCGTGCCCACGCGTCTTGTTAAGGTGCGCCACAGTGTGGAGCAGGCGGGCGACGAGCTTACGAGTATCGTCGACGCGGGTGGCGCCGTGCTCAATGTGATCGTCAACCATCGTGTGTACGGCAAGATCACGGCCGACCTGGACATCCGCAACCGCCGCGATGTCGAGCGCTACCTAGAGGGCATCGCCAGCGGCAAGAGCTTCCCGCTGCTGACGGTGACCAGCGGCTACCACTTCCATCGCATCGCCGCGGAAGACGAGCAGACCCTCGACGAGATCGAGGCCATACTCAAGGAGAAGGGCTACCTTGCCGATTTAATGCCTTACGAGGACGATCTATCGTAGCCGATGCTGCAAACGTCCCTAAGCGGCAATCTGACGTTCAATCGTCGGTCGCGTACCAAAGTACGCTTCCCTCCTCTTTCACGTCACCTTGCTCGCTTAGGGACGTTTTCGCTGACGTGAGCTCAACCTGCGATGGTGCCTAATTGGTTATCCGCACAAAAAAGGAGGCCTCCGCGGCGATGCGGAGGCCTCCTTTTTTGTGCACGGTGTACTTTTGAGTGTGCAAGTGCGGGAGTTGTTACTCCTCGACGATCTCGGTGATCGCGCCAGCGGGGCAAGCGTCCTGGCAAGCGCCACAGGCGACGCAGGAGTCCTCGTCAGCGACGGTGGCGACGTCCTGGAGCTCCAGAACGCCAGCGGGGCAGGAGTCGACGCAAACGCCACAAGCGATGCACTCGTCGGCATCAATTACGGGATGAGCCATGGTAGTTTCCTCTCTGTTGACCGACGCTACAGGCGATGCGCGTCGGTTTGATTCGGGCAAAAACATACCACGGGAGCGACCGTTTGCAATACCCTCTGGCCGGCATCTTCATACCGTTCGCCGAGTATGCCAAGGTTTACTAAAAAATACGCAGGTGGGGCCGCTGAGCTGCGTAAATGTTAGCTAAAGGTGACTTGAAATATTGAGCTATTAAGCGCGCCTGCGGAAAGGGCATCCCGTTATTTGGCCGAAAAACGGGTCGCAGCTTCCGGTTGGACCGCCCGGCGGAAACTGTGTCCCAGAATTCGCGCTCAGACCGGGATACCCTTTCCGCAAGGCAGCCCCAGGCACCTTCGGACCCAAACCTCAGCCATCTCTACATAGATCTCAATAGATTTGCCGAGAACTCAATCAGCGCATCTACCTGCGCATTTAAGAACCTAAACTCTCAGCAATAAGAAATCTTATATGAATTGACTTAGATTTTGTATATTCCAGCCCATAAGGGGATACACTACATCCTGAAAGACAAGCCGAAGCGCCGCGCGACAGACCGTCGAGGCGACGCGAACGCAAAAGAGAGAGGGAATTTCTAATGAGTAAGATTCTTGGTATCGACCTTGGTACTACTAACTCCGCCATGGCCGTTCTCGAGGGCGGTTCTCCGACCATTATCGTGAACGCCGAGGGCGACCGCACCACCCCGTCCGTCGTGGGCTTCCGTGCCGACGGCGACCGCGTTGTGGGTAAGGCCGCTAAGAACCAGGCTGTCACCAACCCCAAGAACACCGTGTTCTCCATCAAGCGCTTCATGGGCCGCAAGTACTCCGAGTGCACCTCCGAGATCAAGACCGTGCCGTATGAGGTCAAGGAGGGCCAGGGCGGCCGTGCCGTCGTCGACATCGAGGGCAAGGATTACACCGCCGAGCAGGTGAGCGCCATGACGCTCGCAAAGATGAAGGCCGACGCCGAGAAGTATCTGGGCGAGACCGTCACCGACGCCGTCATCACCGTCCCGGCCTACTTCAACGACGCCCAGCGTCAGGCCACCAAGGACGCCGGTAAGATCGCCGGCCTCAACGTCAAGCGTATCGTCAACGAGCCGACTGCTGCTGCTCTTGCCTATGGCCTGGACAAGCAGGGCACCGACCAGCGCATCCTGGTCTTCGACCTGGGCGGCGGCACCTTCGACGTCTCCATCCTCGACCTCGCCGACGGCGTGTTTGAGGTTCTGTCCACCTCGGGCGACAACCACCTGGGCGGCGACGACTGGGATCAGCGCGTCATCGATTGGATGGCCGATAAGTTCCAGCAGGAGAACGGTGTCGACCTGCGTCAGGACCCCATGGCCCTGCAGCGTCTGAAGGAGGCCGCCGAGAACGCCAAGAAGGAGCTCTCCGCCGCCCAGCAGACCACCATCAACCTGCCGTTCATTACCATGAACCAGTCCGGCCCGCTGCACCTCAACTACACGCTGACCCGCGCCGAGTTCGAGAAGATCACCCGCGACCTGCTCGAGCGCTGCAAGCAGCCTGTCACCAACGCCCTGCGTGACGCCAAGCTTAAGCTCTCCGATTTGACCGAGGTCATCCTCGTCGGCGGCTCCACCCGTATGCCCGCCGTCCAGGAGCTCGTCAAGACCATGACCGGCAAGCAGCCCAACATGTCCGTGAACCCCGACGAGGTCGTTGCCGACGGCGCTGCCGTCCAGGGCGGCGTGCTCACCGGCGACGTCGAGGGCATCCTGCTGCTCGACGTTACCCCGCTGTCGCTGGGCGTCGAGACCATGGGCGGCATCATGACCAAGATGATCGACCGCAACACCACGATCCCGACCTCCAAGACCGAGGTCTACTCCACCGCTGCCGACAACCAGACCAGCGTCGAGATCAACGTGCTCCAGGGCGAGCGCGAGCTTGCTCGCGACAACAAGTCGCTCGGTAAGTTCCAGCTGACCGGCATCCCGGCTGCCCGCCGCGGCGTGCCGCAGATCGAGGTCACCTTCGACATCGACGCCAACGGCATCGTCAAGGTCTCTGCTAAGGACAAGGGCACCGGCAAGGAGCAGCAGATCACCATCTCCGGCTCCACCGCTCTGTCCGACGACGAAGTCGATCGCATGGTCAAGGACGCCGAGGCCCATGCCGAGGAGGACAAGAAGCAGAAGGAGGAGGTCGAGGTCCGCAACCAGACCGATAGCCTGTGCTACTCCACCGAGCAGACCCTCAACGAGCTGGGCGACAAGGTTTCCGCCGATGTGAAGTCCAAGGCCGAGACCGCTATCGCCGACGCCAAGAAGGCGCTCGAGGGCTCTGACGTCGAGGCCATCAAGGCCGCTGGCGAGTCCCTGCAGTCCGTGGCCTACGAGCTGGCCCAGGTTGTCTACGCCGACGCTCAGCAGCAGACCGACGGCGCCGCCGGTGCCCAGCCTGCCGACGATGACGTCGTCGACGCCGACTACGAGGTTGTGGACGACGAGGACAAGTAATCATGTCCGCCCGTAAAGCTCGCACGGAGACGGCTGCCGCTGGCACCGCCCCCGTTGACTCCAAGGAGAAGGACGTGAAGATTCCCGTAGAGGCCGTCGACGATACCGAGGCCAATGAGGCCGCGGCCGCCGAGGCTGCCGAGAACCAGGTAGAGGATTCCAACAAGGAGGCGACGATGACCGAGGACGAGATGGTGGAAGCCGCTATCCGCGCCGGTGAGGAAGCCGCCGACAACGACTTTAAGCTCAAGTTCGAGCAGGCTCAGAAGGAGCTTACCGATGTGCGCAGCGAGCTCGAGGCTGCGGCAGAGGCTCAGAAGGCCGCCGAGGACAAGGCGAAGGACGCCACCGAGCGCACCGCCCGCCTGCAGGCCGACTGGGAGAACTTCCGTCGCCGCACCGCTAACGAGCGCATCGCCGAGCGCGAGCGCGCGACCGAGAAGCTCGTCACTGCGCTGCTGCCGGTGGTCGACGATATCGAGCGCGCGATCGACCATGCCCGCAGCCAGGAGCTTTCCGACGACTTTAAGCAGTTCGTCGATGGCGTTGACGCGGTGCATGCCAAACTGCTCGACGTATTTGCGCACGAGGGCGTTGAGCCCATCGACCCCAAGGGCGAGGCGTTCGATCCGCTCGAGCACCAGGCCGTGGGACGTGTCGAGGACGCCGCGCAGTACGACGAGACCGTCAACGACGTGTACCAGAAGGGCTACCGTATGGCGGACCGCATCCTGCGCTCCGCGATGGTGACGGTGACGTACGGCGGCGAGAAGCGCCCCGCGCCGGAGCCCGAAGCGGCGCCCGAGGATGCTGCGGCCGATACGGCCGAGAGCGCCGAGGAGTAATTGAGAAGGGCCCCGGGGCAACACCCGGGGCCCTTTCTGGCCTAGTGCCATATGAAAGCATGAGCCGCCGTCCGCGGGGACGGCGGATGAAACGGGAGAGGAGCTACGATGGCTGCAGGCAAAACCTTCTATGACATCCTGGGCGTATCCAAGAGCGCCTCCGACAAAGAGATCAAGAGCGCGTTCCGTAAGCTCGCGCAAAAATATCACCCCGATGCCGGCGGCGACGAGGCCAAGTTTAAGGAGATAAGCGAGGCCTACGAGACGCTTTCGGACGAGAAGAAGCGCAAAGAGTACGACCAGATGCTCATGTTTGGCGGCATGCCGGGCGCGGGCGGCGCGTATGGCGGCGGCTATGGTGCCGGTGCCGGCGCGAGCGGCTGGGGCGATATCTTCGACAGCATCTTTAGCGGCAACGGTGCCTGGGGCAGCGATTGGGGATCGGGCTTTGCCGGGGCTGCGGGCGCTGCGGGTGCCGGCGCAGGTCGCAACCGCGCGCGCAAGGGCGGCGACCTGTCGCTGACTGTCGACGTAACGGCCGAGGACGCGTTTCGCGGCGTGACGCATAAGGTCACCTACCGCATCCCCTCGACAGGCGAGCAGCAGACCATTACGGTCTCGGTGCCCGCCGGCGCGGTCGACGGCGGCAAGCTGCGCTACAAGCGCCGCGGCGAGTACGGCGTTGCCGGAGGCGAGCGCGGCGACCTGGTCGTGACCACGCATGTGGAGGAGCATCCGCTGTTCAAGCGCAAGGGTGCCGATGTGACCATGGAGGTACCGATCTCTGTCTACGAGGCGGCGCTCGGCTGCACGGTGGACGTGCCCACGCCCGGTGGCGCGACGGTCCGCCTGAAGGTGCCCGCGGGTACCCAGACGGGCAAGAAGTTCCGCTTTAAGGAAATGGGCGCGCCCGATGTTAAGCATCGCGGCCGCACGGGCGCGTTGCTTGTCGAGATCAAGGTGCAAGTTCCCACGAACCTGTCCGACGATGAACGCGAGGCCATGACCAAGTTGCGCGAGGCCGACACGCGCGACTATCGCGAGAAGGTCAACCGTTACAAGGCGACGTATTAAAAATGGAGCCCGAGGCGGGTTTTCCAGGTGCTCGAGATTGGCCTGAAAGAGGAGCGACGCGTACTCGGGTACGCGAGCGACGGTTTGAAGGCCAAGGTCGGGTGCCTGGGAAAGCCGCTTTGGGATGAGGTTGATTAAGAAGGGGTCTGTGAGTATGGCCGAGGACAATAGGAACAAACCGCTGTATATGATCAGCGTGGCGGCCGAGCTGACCGGTATGCACCCGCAGACTCTGCGCGTCTACGAGTCCAAGGGCCTGGTGAACCCCCAGCGCTCGGGCGGCAACACGCGTCTGTATTCGCGTGCCGATATCGAGCGTCTGGAACTCATCAACCAACTGACCGACGAGGGCATCAACCTTGCCGGCGTGGTGCGCATCCTCGATATGAAGGAGCGCGCCGAGGAGCGCGAGCGCGAGAACGAAAAACTCCGTGCCCGCGTGCGCCAGCTCGAGGACGAGCTGCACGAGTACAAGATGCAGAAGAAGATCACCGCCCTGGCCCCGCGCGACGGCTCGGTTAACCCCGAACAGGTCATGCGCAAGCTGCTGGGCGCCGGCGGAGATCTGTAGTTACGCGGTTTTACCAAACCGCGTAACGGTTCGACGCTGCAAGCCCGCCAGAGCGGCAATCTGCCTTTCAACTTCGGCGGCATGACCAG
>NZ_JAQEKC010000033.1:0-20922 GCF_027679495.1 Collinsella aerofaciens | reverse complement strand
TCTTTTTAGTGCCCTCGGATTGGGTCATAGTGTCTGTTCGCGCCAAAACATCGGCGTTGTTATGGGTAGTCATTGGGGACGTTCTTAAATGACTAGTCGAAAGGGACACTCTTGCGCCAAATCTGCCGGCCCTACACTGGGCTCGTCCTGTGCTTTACCGAGATAAAGTGAACGCGCAGATTCGTAACCCGCTGGCAACCGTTCTATGGCACGATATTGAACGAATGTATGCTATGCGCCCAAATCTTTTGGGCAGAGTGGGAGACAGTATGGTCAAGCTGTACGAGGACGGCATCTACCTGCGCGGCGGCAGCGAGGTCGTGCCTGCGGCCGAGGCTGCTGAGCGCGGCATTACGAAGACGCCCGAGGATGCCAAGCGTGGCACCATCGCGTATTCGATCCTTCAGGCACACAACACGTCCGGCGACCCCGAGGCGCTCAAGATTCGCTTCGACGCCATGGCGAGCCACGACATCACCTTTGTCGGCATCATCCAGACGGCGCGCGCCTCGGGCATGGAGCAGTTCCCGCTGCCCTACGTGCTCACCAACTGCCATAACTCGCTGTGCGCCGTGGGCGGCACCATCAACGAGGACGACCACGTCTTTGGCCTTTCCGCGGCCAAGAAGTACGGCGGCATCTTCGTCCCGCCGCACATCGCCGTCATCCACTCCTTTATGCGTGAGAACTTCGCCGGTTGCGGCAAGATGATCCTGGGTTCCGACTCGCACACCCGCTACGGCGCCCTGGGCACCATGGCCGTGGGCGAGGGCGGCGGCGAGTTGGCCAAACAGCTGCTGCGCGACACCTACGACGTCGCCTATCCCGGCGTCGTCGCCATCTACCTCACGGGTGCCCCGCGCCCCGGCGTCGGCCCGCACGACGTGGCGCTCGCCATCATCCGAGCCGTCTTTGCCAAGGGCTATGTTAAGAACAAGGTCATGGAGTTTGTGGGCCCGGGCATCGCGAGCATGACGACCGATTACCGCAACGGCGTTGACGTCATGACCACCGAGACCACCTGCCTGTCGAGCATCTGGGCTACCGACGAGGACACGCACGCGTTTTTGACCATGCACGGCCGCGGCGACGACTACCGCGAGCTCAAGCCCGCCGATGTCGCCTACTACGACGGCTGCGTCGAGGTCGACCTGTCGAGCATCAAGCCCATGATCGCGCTGCCATTCCATCCTTCCAACGGCTTTGAGATCGACGAGCTCAACGAGAACCTCGAGGACATCCTGCACGAGGTGGAGCTCGAGGCTGCCAAGATCGGCGAGGGCAAGACGCACTTTAGCCTGCTCGACAAGATCGTCGACGGCAAGCTGCACGTGCAGCAGGGCGTTATCGCCGGCTGCTCGGGTGGCAACTACGACTCCGTGGTCCAGGCTGCCCGCGTGCTCAAGGGCGCCAACACCGGCTGCGGCGAGTTTTCGCTGTCGGTCTATCCCACAAGCCAGCCCGTGGCGCTCGAGCTCACGCGCCGCGGCTACATCTACGACCTTATGGAGGCCGGCGCGATCGTGCGCACGGCGTTCTGCGGCCCGTGCTTTGGCGCCGGCGACACGCCTGCCAACAACGGCTTGTCCATCCGCCACACCACGCGCAACTTCCCCAACCGCGAGGGTTCCAAGCCGGGTAATGGCCAGCTGAGCGCCGTGGCCCTGATGGACGCCCGCTCCATTGCGGCGACGGCTGCCAACGGCGGCGTCCTGACGCCGGCGACCGACCTGCCCGAGGAGACTTGGGACGAGGCCTGCGAGTACACCTTTGACGACGCGCCGTACAAAAAGCGCGTGTACTGGGGCTTTGGCAAGGCGGAGCCTGCCGATGAACTGGTTGAGGGTCCCAACATTAAGCCGTGGCCCGCGATGGAGCCCCTCGGCGACGATATCCTGCTCAAGGTGTGCTCCAAGATCATGGACCCGGTCACCACGACTGACGAGCTCATTCCTTCGGGCGAGACGAGCTCCTTCCGCTCCAACCCGCTGGGCTTGGCTGAGTTTACGCTGAGCCGCCGCGACCCGGCCTACGTGGGCCGTTCCAAGGAGGTCGACGCCGTGGAGAAGCGCCGCGTTGCCGGCGAGGCAGCAGGCGACTTGGCCGCACTCGATGCCGAGCTTGCCGGCGTGTTTGAGGCGCTGGCCGGCGCGGGTGTCGCTGCTGATGCCAAGGCGACTGAGTACGGCTCCATGCTCTATGCCAAGAAGCCCGGTGACGGTTCTGCCCGCGAGCAGGCTGCGAGCTGCCAGCGCGTAATTGGCGGTCTGGCCAACATCGTCCACGAGTACGCCACCAAGCGCTATCGCTCCAACGTGATGAACTGGGGTATGGTGCCCTTCCAGATGGAGGCCGAGCCCAACTTTGAGGTGGGCGATTACGTCTTTGTGCCGGGTATCCGCGCCGCGCTCGATGGCGACCTGAAGGGCATCGCCGCCTACGTGGTGCGCGCCGATGGTGCGGTCGAGCAGATTGAGCTCTACATTGCCGATATGACGGCAGAGGAGCGTGCCATCGTCAAGGCTGGCTGCCTGATCAACTACAACAAGTTCAAGGCCGCTGCCGAGTAACCCTGCTGTACGCCCCGGCCACACCTTTCCCTCGTGCTCACGCGCTTCGCGAGGGTCGCCCGAGGGAAAGGTGTGGCCGGGGCTACCGCGACGTTTTCGTTGGGTCTTGAGGGACGCTAATAAATAGACTTGCTTGATGCCGCCTCTGTTAATGGGGCGGCTTCTTTTTGTCGAAAACCACCACGAAGGGGCAGGCGCCTTTGTGGTGGTCCGCGGTTTGTCTCGTTCTGTAACAGGTAGACCCTTATTTGCCGAGTAGTTATTACAGATTTAGATAAACGGGAACTGCTGAACATTTCGTCTCGATCTGTAACATCTGAGGTCCAAAACGGCAGCTAGATGTTACAGATCGAGATGGTGAACGCCGGGGCCGAAGATCATCACAAAGGCTCCTGTCCCCTTTGTGGTGGTGGGGGCGAGCTCGATGTTGCCGTGCTCGTTGAACGACATTCTAATGAGCGTCTCTACAGAATTTCATCCGGGCTGGCGGGTTTGGTTGTTTTGGGGATGCCGAGTTTGGATGACGCGAAATCGTCAACATTGTCCTTAATTCCGTCTTTGGTGTAGACAGTGACCATATAGGTGCTGTGTCCGAATTCGCCCTTGTCGCGTGTTGCCCAGGCATCCCAGTAGGCGGCCCCGTTTCGCCCTTTGATTTTTCCGACACGGCGGAGTTCTGTTCGCTTTAATTTCTGGTTGCTATAGATGGTTCGACCGGTCTCCTCGGTGAGCCCGCACTGTCCAAGCATCTTGTCGAGGACTTGGTTCATGTGGCGCTCATCGGTGTTTGGTGCGTAGTCGTAGGCGAGGGTGATGGAGTCGAGTGGCTGGTCGTCGATTAGATAGTTTAGCGCCTGAGGTTCAAGGCAGAAATAGGGGGAGCATCCGTCGACCTTGCCGAGCAACGGTAACTTGGACTGCCAACTTCCGGTGGGAATTGCATATTCGTAGAACACGCCACGGCAGACAAAGGAGAGCGAGGTGGCACGCGAGCCGGCGTCGACCATCCCGCACAAATCGAAGGGCGAGGCGATACCGAGAGAAAAGGGCGTGATGACGATAAGGAAGAGCATCACGATGGGTACGGCGAGAATGGCGATGACGTTGCGACCGGTGGAATGAGACGGCTTCATATGATCTCCCCGAAACAAAAAGCTGTTGAGGATAGATAGAAATAGATAAATTCAGATAACAAATTAAGTTTAATCTCATGGCGCGAGATGGTCGACCGTTAGCGTCGAAAACCACCACAAAGGTGCCTGTCCCCCTTGTGGTGGTGAGGAGCGCGCGGCTCCTTTTGGTAATAGTGCTGGCTGGCGGTATCATTAGTGCAGGTGGCGAAGGTTTGCATTGTGGGGTGTTTTGCCGTGAGCCGTTTTGCCCGTATTGGATTGATTGTTTTGGCGCTTGCGATCACCGTGGTTGGCATGGGCGCTGTCGGCATGGCGTTTCTGCCTGCTGCGGTGACGGAGCCGGTGGTCAAGCCTGTGATTCAATCTGTCGAACTTCTGACCGGCGACGACAAGCCTGAGACCATTACCGTTGATTTTGATGAGCAACCGGCTGCGCTTGGCATTAGTAATTATCCACATATTCAGCTTGGGGCCATGCGCTATACCACGGATACAAGCCTGATCGATAGGACGTCCGAGCTACTCAAGGGCAAAACATTTAAGCGTTGGTGCGGATATGCGTCCTATCGGGCAAAAGCGAACGACATGGTTGGCGGATGCCACTCTTCCATCGAGCTGGACACTGCAAACGGCGCAAAGTTATGTGATGTCTCGTACGATCCGGGCTACGAGGGCAATGAGGGTCCGGGCATCTACATCATGGACGGCGATGTCGCCTATGTCATGGAGGGCGACCAGACCGAGCTCAACGATTTTATGGGTCAGTGTATCCAAGATGCCTATAAACAGACCTGCTTGCCTGACCCGCAGACTGCACGCGATAGTGGGTCTGCCCGTACATGGCTGTTCGAGGATGAGATGCCCTGGACCGTCGAATCGGGAAGTACGGGTTCGGCGAAGGAGTAGAGACCGCGACCACCACAAAGGTGCCTGTCCTCTTTGTGGTGGTTTTCGGTCTGTCTCGATCTGTAACATCTTGGCCGCTAAAAGTGGGCTTGGTGTTACAGATTTAGATTTTCGATTCGGGCGTCTTCTGTTCGTCTCGATTTGTAACAGATGGAGCTCTATTTGCCGAGTAGATGTTACAGATTGAGACAAACGGGCGCCGTTGGCCATTTCATCTTGATTTGTAACATCTGGAGCCATAAACAGTCGCTAGATGTTACAGATTGAGATAGTAAGGGGACGAGGCCACAGCGGGCGAGCTTGCCTGCTCCCTATCTCTCAATCACTCAGAAAATCTTATATATAGAGACTTAGATTTGTGTATAAGATCGAGCGAAGCTGGCAACAATACTTCTCGAACAACGTGAAGCCGCCCCGTAGGGCGGCCGCCCCAAGAGAGGTGATTCCATGAGAATCGATAAGCTAGCAATGACGTCGCGCGAGGCGTTGCAGACCGCCATGAGCACGGCTGCCGACGCGCAGGCCGGTGCGGTGGAGCCGATTCACCTGCTGTCCGCCCTGCTTGGTGCCGGCGAGCGCAATATCTCCGTGATCATCGAGCGCATCGGTGCCGACCCGGCCCAGCTCGCACGCTCCACACAAGATGCCATCGACCACGCGCCCAAGGTTTCGGGCGAGGGCCAGCAGATGGGCCTGTCCAACGAGCTCGTCCGCGTCATCGAAAAGGCCGAAAAGAAGGCCACCAAGATGGGCGACAGCTTTGTGGTGACCGAGCATCTGCTGATGGCACTTGCCGAGGACAAGGGCGAGGCGGGCCGTATGCTGCGCGATGCCGGCGTGACCAAGGAGCGCATCGAGCAGGTCTACGAGGAGCTGCGTGGCGATGACCGCGTGACGTCTGCCGAGGACAAGACCCAGTTTGAGGCACTGGAACAGTACGGCCGCAATATCTGCGACCTTGCCCGCGCCGGCAAGCTCGACCCTGTCATCGGCCGTACCGACGAGATTCGTCGTACCATCCAGGTCCTGTCCCGTCGCACCAAGAACAACCCCGTGCTCATCGGTGAGCCGGGCGTCGGCAAGACGGCCATCGTCGAGGGCATCGCCCAGCGTATCGTGGCCGGCGACGTGCCGAGCACGCTGCGCGACCGCGACCTCATCGAGCTCGACATGAGCGCGCTGGTCGCCGGTGCCAAGTACCGTGGTGAGTTCGAGGACCGCTTGAAGGCCGTGCTCAAGGAGGTACAGAAGTCCGAGGGCAAGGTCATCCTGTTCATCGATGAGCTCCACACCATCGTGGGCGCGGGTGCCACCGAGGGCTCCATGGACGCCGGCAACATCCTGAAGCCCGCACTCGCCCGTGGCGACCTGCACGCGATCGGCGCGACCACGCTTGACGAGTACCGCAAGTACATCGAGAAGGACGCGGCGCTCGCGCGTCGTTTCCAGACCGTTATGGTGAGCGAGCCTACCGTCGAGGACACCATCTCGATCCTGCGTGGCCTCAAGGAGAAGTACGAGATCTTCCACGGCGTGCATATCACCGATAGCGCGCTCGTGGCGGCTGCCGACCTCTCCGATCGCTACATCGCCGACCGTTTCCTGCCCGACAAGGCCATCGACCTGGTCGATGAGGCCGCAAGCCGCCTGCGCATGGAGCTCGACAGCATGCCGGTCGAGATCGACGCCACCACGCGTCAGCTCACCCAGCTGCAGATCGAGGAGCAGGCACTCATGAAGGAGACCGATGACGCCTCCAAGGAGCGTCTGGAGGCCCTACGTCAGGAGATCGCCGAGGTCCAGGAAAAGCTCAACGTGCAAAAGGCCGGCTGGCTCAACCAAAAGAACGCCATCGACCACGTGCAGGAGCTTAAGGGCCAGCTTGACGAGGCCAAGAGCGAAGAGGAGCGTGCAACGCGCAACGGCGACCTGGGCCGTGCGTCCGAGCTGCGCTTCTCCGTGATTCCGGGCCTGCAGCAGCAGATTCAGGATTCCGAGGCTGCGCTCGAGGCACAAAAGCAGCAGGACGGCGAGGGCCTCAACGAGCAGGTGACCTCCGACGAGATCGCCGAGGTCGTGAGTGCCTGGACCGGCGTGCCCGTGTCCAAGATGATGCAGGGCGAGCTCGACAAGCTGAAGGGCCTGGAGGGCGAGCTGCATAAGCGCGTCATCGGTCAGGACGAGGCCGTCTCCGCCGTCGCCGCGGCTGTGCGTCGCAGCCGTGCGGGCCTCTCCGATCCGGACAAGCCCATCGGCAGCTTCTTCTTCCTGGGCCCCACTGGCGTGGGCAAGACCGAGCTCGCCAAGGCGCTTGCCGAGTGCCTGTTCGACGACGAGCGCGCGCTCGTGCGTATCGATATGTCCGAGTACATGGAGAAGTTCAGCGTCCAGCGTCTGATCGGTGCGCCCCCGGGATACGTGGGTTACGACGAGGGCGGCCAGCTCACCGAGGCCGTGCGCCGTCGTCCCTACTCCGTGATCTTGCTCGACGAGATGGAGAAGGCCCATCCGGATGTCTTTAACGTGCTGTTGCAGGTGCTCGACGACGGCCGTCTGACCGATGGCCAGGGTCGCCAGGTGTCCTTCAAGAACACGATTATCATCATGACGTCCAACGTGGGCTCCAAAGCCATCGCCGATCTGTCCGGTAAGGACGAGGAGGAGATGCGCCATCAGGTCGACGCTGCCATGGCTCAGACCTTCCGCCCCGAGTTCCTCAACCGTATCGACGACATCGTGGTGTTCCATCCGCTCGGCATGGCGCAGATCGAGAACATCGTCGACATCCAGCTTGCCGACGTCCGCGCGCGTCTGGCCAAGGAGCGCATGACGCTTGCCATCACCCCGGCGGCCAAGCAGATGCTCGCCGTGGGCGGCCTGGACCCGGTCTTTGGCGCCCGTCCGCTCAAGCGTCTGGTCCAGCGCGAGGTCGTGGACGCCATCGCCGCCGCCATCATCGACGGCACGGTGCGCGAGGGCGATCAGGTGACGGTCGATGTCGATAAGGACGGCGGCTTTACCGTCGTGTGCGATAACACGCCGGCGGCCACCTACGAGGTCCCCGATGCCGAGTAGATTTTTGGGACATGCCTTAAAATCTGCCAGCCGTTTCTAAACGCCAAGGGCGGCGGATCCAATTGGGTCCGCCGCCCTTTTTCGTGCGACAATCGATGATGTCGAGCACGATTGCATGGCAAGGAGATATGCAGATGATAGACAAGAACAAGACGAACACGTCGGCGACCGATGCTGCACCCGCCGCACCCAAGCCTGCACCTAAGCCGGCGCCCAAGCCGCGCGATCCCTACATTCGCGCCGAGAACGAGGACGATGACGGCTACGATCCCTACAGCGATCGCCGCCCCGAGCGTGAGCCGATGTTCGAAGCCGATCCGTGGCGCTGAGTGCCACCCAAAAGGCCACCAATAAGTTGCGGTGAAATAGGGACTGTTTGCAGTTTGACCAGCAAAAACAGTCCCTATTTCACCGCAACTGCGTTAGGGATTTTTCTGCAGGGGAGGGTAGTCAAAAAAGCCCCGTCCCAAATTGACTGCTCGGGGAGTCGCATTCGAGCTCGGTTGTCCTCTTAGCCACTCGATATCCTTCGGAGCAATAACGGTGATAAAACTTGCTTAAGTGCTAATCAAACTACACACAATCTTGCTCTCTAGCTAATCAAGAATCAGTATAATTTTGATTAGCTAGAGAGCAAGATTGGAGAATCATGGCATTCAACGACTTGATCGCCCAGAAAATAAAGGACTTTGAACAGCAGGGGGTTCCGCAGGTCTTTGAGCGAGACCTTGATCTGGGAAACCCACAGGAGCCAAAGCGCGACAACATCGTAAATGTGGTTGTGGGGGCCCGCCGTTGTGGAAAGACGTATCGCCTGTATCAGGAGATGCAGCGGCTTCAGGGCCGGGGCGTCGAGCTTGACCGGATGCTTTACTTTAATTTTGAAGACGAGCGCTTGCGCCCGTATGAGTCATCGCTGCTGGCGGACGTGCTCGACACGTTCTATGCGCTGTATCCTGCTGCTCGAACCGAGGGCGCTTACATTTTCTTTGACGAGATCCAGGAAATTCCCGAATGGGGTGCGTTTCTGCGGCGTGTAGTCGATACGGAGAAAGCGACCGTCTATGTGACGGGATCTTCTTCTAAGATGCTGTCCTCAGAGCTTAAGAGCGAGTTCAGGGGTCGTTCTCTTATACGGGAGCTTTTTCCGTTGAGTTTTTCGGAATACGTTCGATATAAGACGGGGAACGTTTTCGAGCCAGATGCGACCTTTTCCCCAAGCGATGCAGCGCTGCTTCGACATCATCTGATCGGATATCTTGAACGAGGGGGATTCATCGCGACACTTGAGCAGACGCCCGCAGACGCGATTCAGCTGCTACAGGAATATGCTTCGCGAACGGTCGCTATGGACGTCATTGAGCGTTACGACGTCAAGAACCCTCGCCTGGCATCGCTGTTCTTGACGCGGTGTATGGCATCTTCGGGACGAGAGCTGTCAGTGAACAAAGTGTACAACGAGTTCAAGAGCAGACAGATACCCGTCAGTCGTAATTCGCTCAGCGATTTACTTGAGTATTATGAGGATGCCTACCTGTTATTTTCTGTGCCGGAGTTCACGCGTTCATTGGCAAATAACATGCGGTCTGCGTCTAAGGTCTACGCTGTCGACCCTGCGATGTTTGGAGCATTCTCTCCCGCATCGGCATTGGACCAGGGCCAGAGGCTCGAGACCGCAGTGTTCAATGCGCTAAGAAGAAGGACTCCCGCGGTGAGGACCGGCTCGGTCTGCCGCCTGCTGATCAAAGAGAAGAGCAAAAGCCATGAGGTGGACTTTGTGGCTGGGGACGCACTTCTCATGCGGGCTTATAGCCTGATTCAGGTGAGTGTGGATATGGCAAGTGAGAAAACGCGCGAGCGCGAAATTGCCGCGCTTGATGCCTCGATGGCCCAGTTCGATCTTGGCGAGTCGGCAATCGTTACCATGGATGAGCAGGCCGATATTCCATGCGAGCACGGTGCGGTACACGTTGTGCCCGCATGGAAGTGGCTCCTTGCCTAATCATCTACGGATCTGTGGGGCCAGGACCTCCTGGCCCCTTTATCACGGTTGGGGAGCACCATGATGCGCCCGGCTAGTCTTGGGCTTTGATGCTCGGCATCAGAATCTGGGCGAGGTAGTCGCATTCGAGCTTGGTGGCGGCGTCGGCCTTGCCGTCTTTGCCGACCAGCACGTTCTTGATCTGGCTATAGGTGTAGCGGTTGCCGGTCGTGAGCTCGACAAGCTCAATCGCCGTATCCATGGGGTAGGTCGACACGGGGTCTTGCGTCCGTCCGTTGATGGTCTGGGGCACTACGTACGGATAGACGGGGCCGCTGGCGTAGACGGTGTAGCCGTTGCCGAGGTTTGCGGCACCCAAAACCGCGTCGCCCTCATCGGGCGTAAAGCTCTCGCCCTCGCGCACCGCGACGAGCGTCACGAGCGGTGTGTTGGTGTCGCCGTCCAGATAAATGCACAGCGTGCTGCCGTTTTGCCAAGTCGCGACTTTGCCGTACCACTCAACGGGAATATCGAGCTGATACAGGTCCGTTGCCTTATGTCGAGCATCGGCGTCGCGGGCCGCCTGTGCCTCGCGGGAGCTCACGGCGTTGACGGCGGCGTCACGGCGCGCGGTTGCCGCCTGCTGGAGCACCTTTGCGACCGCGGCGGAGTTCACCCCGCCTTCCTCGGCATACTTGGCGGCGGCATCGATCTGGTCGTCAGTCACCGTGTCGGCCGAAGGCACCTTGAGCTTAAAGGTGGCCTGGGCACTCAAATCCTGCCCATCGCTCTTAATGGCGACCTGCGCCTTGGTGGTCGGCACGGTGTAAATGGTACCGTCGGCTGCGATGGGGGACCCAGCGATGGAGAGCGTATAGTCGCCGGGCAGCAGCTTAATGCCGCGACCGTGTTCGTCAACGTAGAGCGTTTCGCTCACGGAAGAACCGTCGGAATCCTGGCCGCTCACCTGCACGGGAATCTTGGAACCAGTTGAGCAGTCGAGCCCTGCGGCATGCACGCCAATCTGCACCGACATCATCGTGTGTGCACTGGCGGCGACAGCGGCAGCCTGCTCTTGCTGATATCCGTTCCAGGCAGCATAGCCTGCGCCGCCGGCGACGAGCGCGACGGCCACAACGCCGGCAACCATCAGGTTGCGGCGCTTGGGCGGCATCTTACGATGACGAACCTCGGCTTCGCGTGCCGAAGGAACGGACGGTAGGGGAATATCGCCCATGGCGATGGTCTCGTCCACGGCAGGCGCGGAGCCCAGGCCGGGAAGCTCGCGGGTCAGCGAATCTTCGGCCGGCAAGCTGTCGAGCAAGATGGTTTCCTCGCTCGTGTCGGATTCGGGCTGGTCGTCGGCCTCGCTTTCGTCCTCTTCGGCTTCGGCCTCGTCAGGAGCGTCTTTGGCATCGCTATCTTCGTCCTCGGTGCCTTCGTGTGCCTCATCCTGCACATCAACGCTCGAATCGTCAAACGCAATCTCGGCCAGTGTGATCTGGTCTAGGCTCTCCAGGGCCTCGGCACACGCTTCTGCATCTTGGGCCGCATCCTCTTGGCCCATCGTCTCATCTTTCATATATCCCCCAAGCTCAATATCGGCTCAACACTGTACCCAAAATTGGGGCCATATAGGGCCGTCAGGCGGCTGGAAATCTGATTTTATCTGTGCGAGAGGTTTTGAATATGTGCGTGAATGGAATATGTGCGTGAATGCGCGCAACAACAAAAAGCCCCGGAAAGCGGGCGAATCGCTTTCCGGGGCTGCGCATGACGCGCGATTGCGGCGTCGGCTAAGTTTGCCTACATCCAAATGCGGGCGGAATAAACATGTTACTCGGCGTGAGCGTAATCGACCTTGGCGCGACGAGCGGTGGCCTTCTCCCAATCGCTGGTGCCCTCAAAGACATCCTGCTTGTAGGGATTGCGACCGAGCTTCTTGGCGCGGTAGGCGATGTAGATGATCGCGGCGACGTTGGCGACCAGTGCGGCGATCGAGACCGCGGTAGCGGCGCCGGGGTCGAGCGTGGAGTGGGTCACAAAGATGGACTCCTCCTGGAAGTACGGGAACACCTGGGCAAACATGCACCAAATGGCCAGCGTAAAGGCGCGGTTCTGGATCCAGCCGCCCTTGTTCCAGATAAAGGCGGCGACGGTGGGCGCCAGCAGCAGCGCAAAGCCGCAGAACCAGGAGTGGGTGGGCAGGCAGTTGTAGGTGTAGCAGAAGTTCCAGATATCGTAGGCGATGATGTAGACCCAGGTCATATCGGGCCACAGCATATCGGTCTGATCCTCGGAGGCGTAGACGCTCCACCAACCGGTCATGCAGAAGATGTTGATGATACCGGCGATGCCGTTGAACACGTTGTTCCAGCCGGCCAGCTGCGTAGCACCTTCGGAGGTGACCCAGGTGGACTCGCCCAGGACAAAGAAGTGATAGGCGCTCTCGAAGTCGGATACGACGGCAATCATGATGTTGATGGCGACGATCACAAACGGCCATGCGCGGAACCAATGTGCCTTGCCGATCTTGCCCCACTGGTACTTAATGGCAATGAAGCCCCAGCAGCCGGCCAGCGCCGCGTATACCTTGGCGTAGTGGAACCAGCTGTTCTGGTACACATGGGTGGGGTTGGTGAGCGCCCACTCGGCACCCTGCGAGACGCCGATGGCGATGGCGACGCAGTAGATGGTCATGGCCAGCGGAGCCACGCCAAAGATGATTGCCGCGCCCAGCTTGGTGCGGCGGCCGACTTCGTTGAGCACGATCAGGCCAATAAAGACCATGGCCCAGCCGGCCCAGTGGATAAGGGTATCGCTACCCCAAACATCGAACAGCATGCTGCTCTCTTTTCACACGCCCGCGGCCCCTCTTCTGATCGCGGGCAGTTTGGCCAAATGTCGTCAGTTCTGGGGCTTGCGCTCCGGATACTTGGCGGTATAGCCCTCGATGTGGAGTGTCGAGGCGATGATTTCCTTGACCGTTTCGTCGGGCACATCGGGGTGCGTGCGGATATACATCAAAAGGCCCATGATGAGGGTGTAGAACGTCTCGTAGACATGGTCGATGCGTAGCTCATGATGGGCGACAAAATCCACTACGGTGGTGTCGCAGATATACTGCGCCACGCGCTGGACCACGTTGTGCAAAAAGCCGCCGTAGAGCGCGCCGCTGCTCGAGGTAAGCGTGCTCGGCAGCTCGTGGCCGCTGGCGACCAGGCGCTTAAAGAGCGGGGCGACGGTGTCGAGCGCGCCCTCGATATCACCGACGGTGCGGTCGGCGTTCCACCGCTCGAGTTCGGAGATAAAGCCGTCGATCGCCTCGTCCATAACAGCGGTGACGGCGGCGTCCATGTCGGCGAAGTAGTGGTAGAACAATGAACGCGTGCAGCCGGCTCGCTTGGTCACGGCCGATACCGATAGGTGGGACACGCCCAGCTCGGAGCTTACGGTGCGCACGGCATCGAGGATCTCGCGACGGCGTTCGTCGCCCGTCAGGCGCTTTGCCGCGCTATCGGATGCGGGGACGGCATCGACCACAGAGGTACCTACTGTGTTGTTGCCCATGTTTTGCCGCCTTTCATCCTCTTTTGCCTGACCGTTCGCCTAACAGTCTTGAATATTGTTGACGGTTCGTCAATACTATTTTTGACACAATGTCAACAATGGCGGGTGAACGGCATGGGGGCATGCCCGGCCTGCAAAAAAAAGAGGGGCGCCGCGGTCTCGCCGGGCTGTGGCAAGAGAAGGGACAACCATGATTCTCAACGGACCGGGGATTAGCTACACCGAGCCCGACATCGGTTCGGAGTTCGTGCCGCCGCTGCCGGAGCATCCGCGCGAGGCCATCGTCAAGCTGTGCGAGCACTGCACCAACCGTCTGCTGCATCGCGACGAGCTGCTGGGCTACGAGTACTGGTCGTTTGCCGAGGCCGCGACCGACGAGCAGGCCGAAGTGCTCTGCAAGATGAAGATGCGCCGTCCCTATACGTTGCCCGAGATGGTCAAGCTCACCGGCATGCCCGAGGCCCAGATCGAGAAGATGCTCGACGACATGAGCTACACGGGTCTGCTCGAGTACAACTGGGAAAACCCCGAGCGCGCCAAGCAGTGGGTGCTGCCCATGCTGGTGCCGGGTTCTGCCGAGTTCCTCAACATGCGCGTGAGCCAGCTCGAGGAGCATCCGGTCTATGCCAAGTTCTTTGAGCAGGCGTCCAAGGGACCGCTGTCCAAGGCCACGCCGATGGTGCCGCCCGGAGGCGCCGGTATCGGCATGCACGTCATTCCGGTCGAGAAGGCCATCGACGCCGCGAGCACCTCGGTGCCTATTGAGCATATCGAGCACTGGCTCGACAAATACGAGGGTAAGTATGCCGCCAGCACCTGCAGCTGCCGCGCGAGCCGTCGCGTGATGGGCGAGGGCTGCGCCGACGACCCGGCCGATTGGTGCATCGCCGTGGGCGATATGGCCGACTACGTGGTCGAGACTGATCGTGGCCATTACGTGACCCGCGACGAGGTTTACGACATCCTGCGCCAGGCCGAGGACAACGGCTTTGTGCACCAGATCACCAACATCGACGGCGAGAACAAGATCTTCGCCATCTGCAATTGCAACGTCAACGTGTGCTATGCCCTGCGCACCTCGCAGCTGTTCAACACGCCCAACCTGTCGCGCTCGGCCTATGTCGCCAAGGTCGAAAAGGACAAGTGCGTGGCCTGCGGTCGCTGCGTTGAGGTGTGCCCGGCCGGTGCCGCTAAGCTGGGCCAGAAGCTCTGCAGCAAAAAGGCCGGCGGACAGGTGCCCGAGTATCCGCGCCAGGAGCTGCCCGATGCCACCAAGTGGGACCACACCAAGTGGTCGCCCAACTACCGCAACGACAACCGCATCGAGACGCATGAGTCCGGCACCGCTCCCTGCAAGACGGCCTGCCCCGCGCATGTCGCCGTTCAGGGCTATTTGAAGCTCGCGGCTCAGGGTCGCTATGACGAGGCGCTGGCGCTCATCAAGCGCGAGAACCCGCTGCCCGCTATCTGCGGCCGTGTGTGCAACCGCCGCTGTGAGGATGCCTGCACCCGCGGCCGTGTGGACGCCGCCGTGGCTATCGACGAGGTCAAGAAGTTTATCGCCCAGCGCGATCTGGATGCCGCGACCCGCTATGTCCCGCCTGTGGTGACCCCGACGCGTGCCGGCGGCTTCGACCAGAAGATCGTCATCATCGGTGCCGGCCCGGCCGGTCTGTCCTGCGCTTTCTATCTGGCCGAGAAGGGCTACAAGCCCGTCGTATTCGAGAAGAACGAGCGCCCGGGCGGTATGCTCACTTACGGTATTCCCAGCTTTAAGCTGCAGAAGGATGTTATCGAGGCCGAGGTCGAGGTCATTCGCCTGATGGGTGCCGAGTTCCGCTATGGCGTGGAGGTCGGTCGCGACGTGACGCTCGACGAACTGCGCGCGCAGGGCTTTAAGGCCTTTTATGTTGCCATCGGCTGCCAGGGTGGCCGCCTCGCCGGTATTCCGGGCGAGGATGCCGAGGACGTGACCGTAGCCGTCGACTTTTTGCGCGAGGTCAACAGCGGCAAGATCGATACCCTGTCCGGCCGCACTATCGTGGTGGGCGGCGGCAACGTGGCCATCGATGTTGCCCGCAACGCCTGCCGTCTGGGCTCCGAGCATGTTGAGATGTTCTGCTTGGAGAGCGAGGCCCAGATGCCCGCCAGCGAGGAGGAGCGTCGCGAGGCCATTGAGGACGGCGCGCACATCAGCTGCGGTTGGGGTCCCAAGGAGGTCCATCTGGACGAGACCGGCCGTGTGTGTGGTATCACCTTCAAGCGCTGCACGCGTGTCTTTGACGACAAGGGCCGGTTTGCGCCCGAGTACGACGAGAATGACCTGCGCCGCGTCGACGCCGACCGCGTGGTCATGTCGATTGGCCAGTCCATTGTGTGGGGCGACTTGCTAGCTGGCTCCAAGGTGGAGCTCGGCCGCGGCCAGGGCGTCCTTGCCGATCCCCAGACCTACCAGACCGCCGAGCCCGACATCTTTGTGGGGGGCGACGTCTACACCGGTCCGAGCTTTGCCATCGACGCCATCGCTGCCGGTCACGAGGCCGCCGTGTCCATCCACCGCTTTGTGCAGCCGGGCTCCACGCTCACCATCGGCCGCAACCAGCGCCGCTACACCGCGCTCGACCGCGACGACGTTGTGCTCGAGGGCTACGACAACGCGAGCCGCGAGGTTGCCCACGTTGACCGCGAGCGCGAGAAGGCCGCGCCGTTTAGCGAGTACGTCGAGACCTTTACCGAAGAGCAGGTGCGCGCCGAGACCGCCCGTTGCCTGGGCTGCGGCGCCTCGATCGTCGACCCCAACAAGTGCATCGGCTGCGGCCTGTGCACCACCAAGTGCGCGTTCGACGCCATCCATCTGGATCGCGACCGCCCCGAGTGCTCCACGATGGTCAAATACGAGCAAAAGCTTCCAAGCCTGGGCAAGTACGCGCTCAAGCGCGCCATCAAGATTAAATTCGGGAAGAAGTAAGAAACGCAACAAGCAGGAGAACGGCGCAGAGAGCGGTTGGACAGCGAGCGAGTCCCAGGCGTGGCGAGGTGCCTTGAAAGAGGAGGGCATAGGGCTTTTGCCCATGCCCGACGATTGAAAGGCAGATCGCCCGTCTGGGGCTCGCGCAGCGTCAAGCCGACCGCCGTTCGGTAGAACGGCGGAAGGAATTAAAAGTGCACGAGCTCGGAATCGTCTATCACATCATTCGCGATGTTGAGAATGTGGCGCGCGCTCATGGCGTGCGTCGCGTTTCGAGCGTCACGCTGCTGCTGGGCGAGGTCTCGGGCGTCGTCCCCGATCTACTACTCGACGCTTGGCGCTGGGCGGCGGATAAAAAGCCTATCACGCAGGGCGCGGAGCTTATCGTGGAGCCTGTCGAGGCCGTGACGCATTGCGAGGCGTGCGGCCGCGACTACGCGACGGTCGAGCACGGCAAGACTTGCCCCCATTGCGGCAGCGGTGAAACATACCTGCTGCAGGGCCAGGAGGTCATGATCAAACAGATCGAGACCCCCGACGAGGACCCGGCAGACGCTGCTCCTGACGGCCTCTCCGACGCCCCCGATGCCGTCGACGCCGCCAACCCTCTCCACATCGCCTAACATCTAATGTCTACATGAGCTAGAGTTCTAAACATATTTGCTTCGGTTAGTCAAGTCATGCCTGTTTAAACAAAATGGTGGCACGCAGACGCATTGGGATTCACCTAAAAGCGGTCTTAACGAACGGTGCACCTTTATATGTCTTTGAAAACAATCAGCAAATCACGTTTTAGCAGGCAATGAGCTATAAGCCAGCAACGTAATCAACTTGTAACAAACTTAGACGTTTAAACAAATAATGCAACCTTTTGCGAATTTAGCTATAATTCCACAATCCAAACAGGTATACTCCTTTCATGTCGTGTAGGAAATACGTAGACAAAAAGGAGGTTATGTGATGGTAAGTATTGTTCTTGCTAGCCACGGGGACTTGGCAGCTGGAATCAAGCAGACGGGCTCGATGGTCTTTGGCGATCAGCCGTCTGTTGCCGTGGTCTCGCTCGAGCCGAGCATGGGCCCCGACGATTTCCGTGCCAAGGTCGAGGAAGCAGTCGCTTCCTTCGAGGACCAGGAGCAGGTGCTCTTCCTCGTTGATCTGTGGGGCGGCACGCCGTTCAACCAGATCAGCGGACTCATCGAGGGCCACGATTCCTGGGCTATCGTCACCGGTGTCAACCTGCCTATGCTCATCGAGGCATATTCGCAGCGCTTTGACGCAAAGAACACTGCACATGCGATCGCAAAACATCTCGTGACTGAGGCTAAGGCTGGCGTGCGCGTCAAGCCCGAGTCTCTGGAGCCCGAGGAGAAGAAGCCGGCTGCGGCCGCCGCTGCTCCTGCAGGCGCTATTCCTCCGGGAACGGTCATCGGCGACGGGCACATCAAGATTGCCCACGTCCGTATCGACACCCGTCTGCTTCATGGTCAGGTGGCCACCACGTGGACCAAGCAGATCAACCCCAACCGCATCATCGTGGTTTCCGACGGCGTTGCTCACGACGAGCTCCGCAAGACCATGATCGAGCAGGCTGCCCCTCCGGGAGTCCATGCCAACGTCGTGCCCATCAAGAAGATGGCCGAGGTCGTCAAGGACACGCGCTTTGGTGACACCAAGGCCATGCTGCTCTTCGAGAACCCGCAGGATCTGCTCAAGGCCATCGAGGCCGGCGTCGACATCAAGGAAGTCAACATCGGTTCCATGGCTCACTCCAAGGGCAAGGTCGTCGTCACCAACGCCGTCGCTATGGGCGATGACGACGTCAAGACTCTCGAGGCCCTCAAGGCCAAGGGCGTCAAGTTCGAGGTCCGCAAGGTTCCTTCGGATTCCTCCGAGGATCTCGACGCCATGTTGAAGAAAGCTAAGGCCGAACTGGCCGCTCAAGCATAGTAAAGGAGGGTCCGATACATGTCTGCAATCACTATTCTGCTTGTTGCGATTGTCGCGTTGCTTGCCGGTATGGAAGGCATTCTGGATGAGTTCCAGTTCCATCAGCCGCTCGTGGCATGCACGCTTATCGGTCTCGTAACCGGTCACCTTCAGGAGGGCATCCTCCTGGGCGGTTCGCTCCAGATGATGGCCCTTGGCTGGGCTAACGTTGGCGCCGCTGTCGCGCCTGACGCCGCTCTGGCCTCGGTCGCTTCTTCGATCATCATGGTGCTCGCCCTCAACGGTGGCGCTACCGATTCGGCAAAGGCCGTTACCGCCGCCATCGCCGTCGCCGTCCCGCTGTCGGTCGCTGGCCTGTTCCTGACCATGATCTGCCGTACCCTGGCCACCGCTATCGCTCACGCCATGGACGGTTGCGCCGAGAAGGGCGACTTCTCCGGCATCGAGCGCTGGCAGTACGCTGCCATCCTCATGCAGGGCCTTCGTATCGCCATCCCGGCAGTACTTCTGTGCATCATCCCGGCCGAGGCTGTTACCAACGCGCTTAACGCTATGCCCGACTGGCTGTCCGGCGGCATGGCTGTCGGCGGCGGCATGGTCGCTTCCGTCGGTTACGCCATGGTCATCAACATGATGGCCACCAAGGAGACCTGGCCGTTCTTCATCCTCGGCTTTGTCCTTGCTGCCATCCCTCAGCTCACGCTGATCGCCCTTGGCCTCATCGGCATCTCCCTTGCCCTCATCTACCTTGGCCTTAAGGATCTGGCCAAGCAGGGTGGCGGCATGGGCGGCGGCTCCGGTGACCCGCTCGGTGACATTCTGAACGATTACGAGTAGGAGGGGAGTGATACATATGGCAGAGAACAAGATTCAGCTCACCAAGGCTGACCGCAAGAAGGTTTGCTTCCGTCATCAGTTCCTTCAGGGCTCGTGGAACTACGAGCGTATGCAGAACGGCGGCTGGTGCTTCGCAATGATCCCTGCGATCAAGAAGCTCTACACCAACAAGGATGACCAGATTGCCGCTCTTAAGCGCCACCTGGAGTTCTATAACACCCATCCCTATGTTTCCGCCCCCGTCATTGGCGTCACCCTCGCTCTCGAGGAGGAGCGCGCCAACGGTGCTCCGATCGACGACGTCGCCATTCAGGGCGTCAAGGTCGGTATGATGGGCCCGCTCGCCGGCGTCGGCGACCCCGCCTTCTGGTTCACCCTTCGCCCGATTCTGGGTGCTCTGGGCGCTTCCCTGGCCCTGTCCGGCAGCATCGCCGGTCCGCTGCTGTTCTTCTTCGCGTGGAACATCATCCGTTACGCCTTCCTGTGGTACACGCAGGAGTTTGGCTACAAGGTCGGCTCCTCCATCGCCAAGGACCTCTCCGGCGGTCTGATGGGCAAGGTCACCGAGGGTGCTTCCATCCTGGGTATGTTCATCATCGGCGCCCTGGTCGAGCGCTGGGTGTCCATCTCCTTCACCCCGGTCGTCTCCAAGGTCACGCAGTCTGCTGGCGCCTTTATCGACTGGGCTAACCTGCCCTCTGGTTCTGAGGGTGTCAAGGAAGCACTGACGATGTATAACTCCATCGGTGCTAACGCCCTTGATCAGGTGAAGGTCACCACGCTTCAGGCCAACCTCGATCAGCTCATCCCCGGCCTTGCCGCCGTGTGCCTGACCCTGCTGGTCTGCAAGCTCCTCAAGAAGAAGGTCAGCCCGATCGTCATCATCCTGGCTCTCTTCGCCATCGGCATCATCGGTCGCGTCTGCGGCTTCATGTAAGCACGTTTCGGCTTAAGACCGAGAATTGCTAGGCAAGGGCTTTTGAGCCATTGAAACGGACCGCACCCGGTGGGTACACTGGATGCGGTCCGATTGTTTTATTTGGAGGGCGAGGTGCGCATGGCGCAATCTCAGAACAGCACGGTCGATCTGGCAACGCCGGCAACCTGCCTGATGGGGCTTACCAGCCACGGTAACGTGATGGTGGGCAATAAGGCGTTCGAGTATTACAACGAGCGCAATCCCGAGGATTATATTCAAATCCCGTGGGACGAGGTCGACTATATTGCCGCCGAGGTTTTACGCGGCACCAAGAAGATCACGCGTTTTGCCATCTTCACCAAGGATAACGGTCACTTTACGTTTTCGACGCGCGACGACAAAGAGACGTTGCGCGCGGTCCGCAAGTACGTCGACGAGGATAAGCTTGTGCGTTCGCCCGACTTTATCGATGTGACGGCCAAGGGCGCCAAGAGCATCCCCTCCGTTATCAAAAACCTCTTCCACAAAGGTAACTAGTCATTAAAGAGCGCCCCCCAAGTGGGACGCAGTTTCCCATGGGGCTCGATCGGGAAAGTGCATCCCAGTTCGAGCGCCGATTCCGGGATGTAGTTTCCGGAACGGGGTCGTTTGGGAAACTGTGTCCCGTTTCGAGCCGAAATTCTGGGACACAGTTTCCAGCGAGGTCCCATTGGGAAAGTTTGACCCAGAATTTGCCTGGATAGTGGGACACACTTTCCGGAGGGCTGTTCCACTGCAACTTCGAAGAGTGGCTATACGCTGTATTACAACGGCGTAAATCTGCTACACTAGTACAACATGCCTCCGTAGCTCAGGGGATAGAGCACCGCTCTCCTAAAGCGGGTGTCGACGGTTCGAATCCGCCCGGGGGCACCAGAAGATTATGACGGCGTCGCGAGAGCGGCGCCGTTTCTGGTTCAAGACTTTAGTCCGCTGGCCGCGCAGCGGCCAGCTTTAAACCACCCGCTACGCGG
>NZ_JAQEKC010000032.1:0-22190 GCF_027679495.1 Collinsella aerofaciens | reverse complement strand
TTGGAGAGAACGCTCCCGCAAACTGCCTCTTGACAACTTATAGGAGCGTCGGTTTTGTTGCGGTGCGTATTTTCGGTCAAGCTTTTCGTCAAGTGTTTGGTCAGCATCTGGTTTGCAGCCGGAGGCCTATTTTGCCCGCGCTGGTCGTGGCCGACCACCCTCCTCGTAAGCTCAAATTGAGGTCTATCAGTTTGAGGAGGATGCCATGGCTGACCACGCTTTAGACCGAGCGCAGCTAGCCGAAGCCGTCGGCAACGATATTGCCGACATAGCCCATTTTTGGATGCTGCGGAAGTTCCAGTTTTTGGAGCCGGCGCGCGAACAGTTCGAGATCATTGTCGACCCGTGGCTCAGCTATTGCACCGAGCCTTCGCAAAACGAAATCATGGCCTACAACATGGCGTTTACCGATTGGCTGCTCTTCGAGCGCTCCTATCGCCATGGCAAGACGCTGCTCGAGCTGTATGTTGACGAGCCGCCGGCATCGCTTTCGCCTGCCTCGCTCAAGCGGCTCGAGCAGGTACGCGACACGCAGTATTTCTCGCGCTTTGGCATTTTGGACAAGGATCCTGCGAACGGCATAGTTGCGCTGAAGGATACGCGCACCGACCGTCGCTTTGATGTCTACGACCCGCATATCGTGCAAAAGGAGCATTGGAGCGACGGCGCGATTGCGGTGCGCCTCGCTTGCGTCGACGATGTCTGGCTGACGGCGGGACAGCTCTATCTGTACGACATCGCGCGCCTGAGTGACACGGCAGTCGATGGGCCGGGTGCGGTGCATCCGGAGGACCTGCAGGATGGCTTTGACACCTCGTGCATCAGCTTCTTTTTGCGCCTGGTCCGCGACATCATGGGCGCCCAGGGGCGCTACGTAAAGTCCCTCAACATCTACGAACAAGAATGGGAGTAGGGGATGTGACTGGTGTCGCCCTACAGCCCTGACTTTGTCTCAATCTGTAACGTTTAGCGGCTGTTTGAGCCCGTAACTGTTACAGATTGAGACGGAAGGTTGGCGGCTGTCGAAAGATCTTGTTCTGTAACAACTAGAGGCTCAAAGACTGTCTTCCTGTTACAGATCAAGACATTTGTCAGCGGAGGCAACGGTGACGATGGTCCATTTGTCTGACGTGGTGGTGACGAAAGTGTCTAATACCGTTCTCAAACACAAACATGCGACTCGCAACACGTTGGCGCGGAATAGAATGCTCGCGCGGCTCACGGAGACGGCCAAGCAAGGTGCGCTGCTCGCAACGCATGACAATACCGAGCTCATGTGGCTGCGACGCCATGTTGGAACCGACGATATCGCGGAGCCCGAGCCGTACCTGTTCTGTTTTCAGCATGATTGGGATGCATTGACGCCGGCGGAGCGAGCGCTGAGGACTATCAAAGGGCTTGCGGAATTTCATCCCGATTGGGCGTTTTGGGGCTATGACGCGGCGCTTTTGTGGGGTCTGGAGGTGCCGAATGATCTGCTCGGGCCGCGCTTTCTTGTTAAGACGGGTTGTTCGGTGACGTTGAGCGGCGGGTGCAGGTTGTTGCGTCCGCAGATGGCGGGCGTGCTCGAGCGTGTTGATGGCGTGCGGGTGACGTCGTTTTGGCGCACGGTGGAGGATTGCTTACTGCGTGCGCCGTTCTCCTACGGGTTGGCGATTGCCGATTCTGCACTGCGGGCGAAAGGCGTATCACGTTGGGATTTGTGCGAGCGCCTCCGCGCCGATTGCGAGGGCAGGCGAGGGTATCGCAGGGCACAGGTGATTGCGTCGTATGCGGACGGGCTGTCCGAAAACGGCGGCGAGTCTCGGTTCCGAGCGTTCTTTATTGCGTACGGCTTTCCAGTTCCGGAGCTGCAGGTGGAGTTTCGCGACCCGCTCGATTCGAGCCAGGTGTTTCGCGTCGACTATTTTTGGCGGCTCGAGAACGGGACGTGTGTCATCGGCGAGCTCGACGGGAAGGGAAAGTATACCCTGCAGGATGGTGGGGATCGGGGGTCGGTCGACCCATTCGTAGCAGAACGTCAGCGAGAGTCTCATCTGACGATGCTCGGGCACAAGGTGCTTCGGTTTACGTTTGATGAACTCAAGAACCCGGGGAAGCTGGCTGAAAAGATGAGACTGGCGGGAATTCAACAGCGGGCCGATCTGGCTGAGGAATGGAGACGCCAGTGGTATGGGCGCTGAGAGGTTTTGTCTCGATCTGTAACGTTTAGAAGTTGTTTGAGTTCGTAATTGTTACAGATCGAGACAAACCGGTGAAACGTCGACCGAATGTCTTGATCTGTAACATCAAGGGGCCCAATAACCCTGTACCTGTTACAGATCGAGACATTCCCCTGATGTTGCTGGGGTGGGGCTGCAACGTATTCCGTCCCCCCACATCCCCTCTTCCCTCCGTTAACCGATATGCTCGACTTTAGGTCGCTGCATTAGGTGATAATGGACAAATGTTCATGTTAATCGTGAGGGAGGAGCTCGATATGGCGTCTGCCGATCGTCCCACGTTGTTTATCAATGCGACCGTCTTGGATGGCTCGGAGCATATGGAGCCGCAGCCCGATATGGCCGTGGCCGTTGAGCGCGGTGTCATCACATGGATGGGGCCGAGTGCTGTGGCGCAGGCGCCGGCGGGCGCCGAGGTCATCGACCTGGCAGGGGCGTATCTCATGCCGGGCCTCATCAATATGCATGTGCATCTGTGCGGTTCGGGCAAACCGGTTTCGGCGGGCGATGCGGGCGCGCTGATGAAGAAGCTCGATAATCCCGTGGGGCGCGCCATCGTGCGCCATATCCTCAAGGGCAGCGCTCAGCAGCAGCTGGCAAGCGGCGTGACCACGGTGCGCGGCGCGGGCGACCCGCTGTTTGCCGATCTGGCCGTGCGCGATGCTATCGATGCCGGCAAGTATCAAGGTCCTCGCCTGGTGGCGCCGGGAACGGGCGTCACGGTGCCGGGCGGCCATGGTGCGGGACTGTTCGCCCAGGTGGCCAACAGTCCCGCCGAGGCAGCCGAACAGGTGCGCGACCTGTATGCGCGCGGTGCCGACGTCATTAAGCTGTTCGTGACGGGCGGCGTGTTCGATGCGACCGAGGTGGGCGAGCCGGGCGTGCTGCGTATGCCGGTGGAGGTTGCCGCGGCGGCATGCAAGGCGGCGCACGATATGGGCCTTCCGGTTATGGCCCATGTCGAGAGTACCGAGGGCGTGAAGGCCGCGCTTGAGGCCGGCGTTGACACGATTGAGCACGGCGCTCCGTTGACACCCGAAATCTTGGAGCTGTATCGTGGCGCCGCGGGCACACAGCTCGAGGGGCGTGCGCCGAGTGTGACCTGCACTATCAGCCCGGCGCTGCCGTTTGTATTGCTCGACCCGAAAAAGACCCATTCTACCGATACGCAAAAGAAGAACGGCGACATCGTGTGCTCGGGCATCATCGAGAGCGCCCGTGCCGCACTGGAAGCTGGCGTTAAGGTGGGCCTTGGCACGGACTCGAGCTGCCCGTTCGTGACGCAGTACGACATGTGGCGTGAGGTGGCCTATTTTGCCAAGTATGTCGGCGTGGGCAACGCCTTCGCGCTGCATACGGCCACGCAGGTCAATGCCGAGCTACTGGGGTTGGGCGGCGAGACCGGCACAATCGAGTGCGGCAAGGCCGCCGATATCCTGGTGACGCGCAAGAATCCGCTCGATGACCTGTGCGCACTGTGTGAGCCGACGCACGTGATGTGTCGCGGTGATCTGGTGCGCAAGCTCAAGGTGAAGCGTATTCCCGAGGTGGACGCCGAGCTCGACGCGATTATGGCCATGCCTGCCGAGGCGTTGGCCGAGGAGCTTGCCCGCGATGGCGTGGCGTAAGCGCGCGATATGGCGATGCGACAAAGGGACAATCCTTTTGTCATAATCAGAAAAAGCCGAGGTCCCAGTGCGAGGCCTCGGCTTTTATTTGTCCCATGGTATGGCGGCTATGAGCGCGTCTCCATCTTGGCATGGCACTTGGGGCAGGTGACGCGGATCTTGCCTTTGCCCTTGGGAACGGAGAGCATCTGGCCGCAGTTGGGGCACTTGAGATAGGCCGTGGTCTTGCGGCCCTTCCACATCTTCTTGGCTGTGCGCTTGGCACGTTCAAAGTCTTCCTTGCTAGTACCGGCTGCGCGCGAGGCGTTGGCCGCTGCAGCTCCGCCGCCCAAGCTAGCTACAAACTTGCCCAAGCCGGGTACGTTTGCAGTCGCGGCGACAAAGGCCTCGTTCTCCTTGTGACGTGCGTCGATATTTTTGGACAGGCCGCGCAGCACGCCAATCACGATTACGGCGATGGCAATCCAGCTGAGCCACTGGATGCGGGCTATCGATCCGATCATCGCGATGACGATGCCGGCAAAACCCATCACGATGGTGAGTTCATCGGCACCATTGCGACCCTTCATAAAGTCATTCATGCAAATTGCCTTTCGTTCGATATGCTGCACGCCTTTATACCCGATTTAGAGCAAGGGGGACAGGTTAATCTGCACCAATGTGGTGCAAACATACCTGTCCCCGGAATACCAAAACGGTGCAAAAGAAGTCTGTCCCCAATGCCCCAATTACTTGGAGAGCTTGTCGACGACGCGTTCGATTTCGGCGAGCTTGGCGGCTTTGAGGTCTTCGTCGCCCGATTCGATTGCCGAAGTCACGCAGCCCTCGATATGCGCCTTGAGCACGTCGGCGTTAATGCGCGCGAGGAGCGCCTGTGTTGCCATGAGCTGCGTGGAGATGTCGACGCAGTAACGGTCCTCCTCGACCATTCGCAGGATGCCGTCGATCTGTCCGCGTGCCGTCTTGAGCATACGGGTCACCGATTTATGGTCTGCCATCATGGCGGGTCCTCGTTTCTGGTCGGGGGAGGGGTGCGTTCAGGTCGCTACGCGGCGGTCACAGACAGGGCGTGGAATTTCTCGCCCGCGGCCTCGACAGCGGCGGCGAGTTGCTCGGCGGTTACGGTGTCGGCGCACTCAACCTGGACGGTCTGGGTCTCGTGATCGGCGTCGGCGTCGGTCACGCCGGCCACGTTGAGCAGCGCCGTCTCGACGGTGGCATCGCAGTGGCCGCACATAAGGCCGGAAGTCTTGATTGTGAAACGCATGGATATTCCTCTCTGTTGTGTCGGCTTTCCCAGGCACCCGACCTTGACCTTCAAACCGTCGCTCGCGTACCAAAGTACGCGTCGCTCCTCTTTCAGGTCAATCTCGGGTACCTGGAAAACCCGTTCTAAATGAACGTAATAGTGATCCTATTTTGCCACTTTAGGCATAAAGGATTTTAAGCGCAGGGCATTGGACACGACGCAGACGCTCGACAGGCTCATCGCCGCGGCGCCAAACATCGGCGAGAGCTGCCACCCGGTGAGCGGGAAGAACACGCCCGCCGCCAGCGGAATGCCGATGCCGTTGTAGAACAGCGCCCAGAACAGGTCCTGCTTGATGTTGCGGATCGTGGCGCGCGAAAGCTCGATGGCGCGGGCGACGTCCATGAGGTCGCTGCGCATGAGTACCACGTCGGCGCCCTCCTTGGCGATGTCTGCGCCGGTGCCGATGGCAAGGCCCACGTCGGCGCGCGCCAGGGCGGGGGAGTCGTTGATGCCGTCGCCCACCATGGCAACCATGCTGCCCGCATCCTGCAGCTCGCGCACGTGGCGTTCCTTGTCGGCGGGGAGGACGTCGGCGATGACCTGCTTGCTGTTCAGTCCCACGCGGTGGGCGATGGCCTCGGCCGTCACGCGGTTGTCGCCGGTGAGCATGCGCACGTCGACGCCAAGCGAGCGCAGTGCGGCGATGGCCCCGGCGCTCGTCTCCTTGACCTCGTCAGCCACGGCAATGGTGCCGGCAAGCTCGCCGTTCTTGGCAAAGAACAGCGGCGTCTTGCCCTCGGCGGCAAATTGTTCGGCAAGACCCGCGGGCACGGTAACGCCCAGCTCGTCCATCAGGCGTACGTTGCCGGCTGCAATGGCGTTTTGCCCCTCGCGCGCCGTAACGCCTCGTCCGGGCACGGCGGCAAAGTCCTCGACCATGCGCGCGACGATCCCGCGTGTCTCGCACTCGGCCATAATCGCCTCGGCCAGCGGGTGCTCGCTTGAGCGTTCCAGCGCGGCGGCCAACTTGAGCAGCGCCTTTTCGCTCATGGCGGGCGAGCCGTCAGCGCGCGTGGCTACCACGATATCGGTCACGGCAGGCTTGCCGCGGGTGACCGTGCCCGTCTTATCGAGCACCACGGTGCCCACGCTGCGCAGGTTCTCCAGCGCCTCGGCGCTCTTAAAGAGAATGCCCATCTCGGCGCCCTTGCCGGTGCCGACCATAATGGCGACGGGCGTGGCCAGGCCCAGCGCGCACGGGCAGCTGATCACCAGCACGGCGACGGCGGAGGTAAGCGCTTCGTTGACGCTTCCGGTCAGCACCATCCACGCCACAAAGGTCACGGCCGAGATCGCGAATACTACGGGCACGAACACGCCGGCGACCTTGTCGGCCATGCGGGCGATGGGCGCCTTGGTGGCGTTGGCGTCCTCGACGAGCTGGATAATCTTGGCGAGCGACGTGTCGGCGCCCACACGCGTGGCGCGGAAGGTAAACGAGCCCGTGCGGTTGACCGTGGCCGCATTGACAGTGTCGCCGGCGGTCTTCTCCACGGGGATGGACTCGCCGGTCAGTGCACTTTCGTCCACGGCCGAGCTGCCCTCGAGCACCACGCCATCGACAGGGATGGACTCGCCGGGGCGCACGCGCAGGACTTGGCCGGGAAGGATGGCGTCGACATCGACGGTGGTCTCGCTGCCGTCCTCTGCCACGACGGTCGCAGTCTTGGGCGCCAGGTCGATCAGCGCCTCGATGGCGCCGCCGGTTTTGGACTTGCTGCGCGTTTCGAGGTATTTGCCTACGGTGACGAGCGACAGGATGGTGCCGGCGCTCTCAAAATACAGATTGTCCATGCTCGTCATCATGGCCTCGTGGATCTGACCCGCGGCTAGCTGGTCGGCCATGATGAACATGGCGTAGAGCGACCAGGCGATGGAGGCGGTGGCGCCCACGGCAATAAGGGCGTCCATGGTGGGCGCGCCGTGCGCGAGTGATTTAAACCCGTTGATAAAGTAAGCGTCGTTGACGTAGACGATGGGAATGAGCAGGACGAGCTCGGTGAGCGCGAGCGTCATGCTGTGGGTGTGGTCGGTGAAGATGCCGGGTAGCGGCCAGCCGAGCATGTGCCCCATGCCTATGTAGAACAGTGGGATGAGGAATACGATCGAGACGATGAGGCGGGTGCGCATGGCAGAGGCGGCGGCCTCCAACTTTTTGGTCGGCGACTCCATATGGGCGGCGCCGGACCTGGCTTGCGCACTGCCGCTTTGGGCGGTGTCGGTGCCCGTGTTGACGGGCGAGGCCGAGTAGCCAGCGCGATCGACAGCGGTGCAGATGTCGTCGGGGGTGACCAGCGCGGGGTCGTAGTCCACCAGCATAGAGCCGGCGAGCAGATTGACCGCGACGCTCTCGACGCCGTCGAGCTTGCTGACGGCACGGTCCACGTGCGCTTGGCACGCGGCGCACGTCATGCCGCCCACGTCAAACTTATCTTGAGCCATGGCTTCTCCTTTCTGTGGTTCGGTGTTGAAAGTGTTAACCTGCCGATACTATACACCCATACCCCCTGGGGGTGTCTAGTAATAGTTGGAATGTATGACTTTTCATTACAGATGAGGGTTGCTGCTCAATCGGCGGCCGTCTTTGCCAAACATCTTAATCTGTAACGTCTGGACCGGTTTTTGAACCATAGCTGTTACAGATTTAGACAAACATTTCAGCCGAAAACTAACGTCTCGATCTGTAACATTTAGACCGGTTTTTGGGTTCTAACAGTTACAAATCGAGACAATTGCCGGGGAGGGGTCCCGTCATGGCAAGACGCCCGCCGCCTAGATACAGAATCCGGGGATCACGCAGGTTCGTTTGTTTGGCTTGTCCGCGGGGGTGGCGTACATAAAGACGTCGCCGTCGTGCCCCACGCGGTTCATATAGAGCGTGCCTTCGCTCTCCGATGTGTCGGGGCTCACCGTGCGCTCCCACCAACAGGTGTCCTTGCCTTTCCACTGGCGGACCATCGTCTCGTTCGTGGAATACGGGCTCACCTTGAGCTCGCGGAAGAGCTGATACTCCTTGCCCTCGCCGTTGTAGATGTCTGCCAGGTAGTGATAGTCCTCGGCAAACGAATCGGGCGGTTGCGTACCGCACAGCTCGACCATGGCGGGCAGCCAAAGGGTTGCGGGCAACTCGCTCAGGCACGATGCGCTGTTGGCGGCGCCCACATTGTTCGAGACCTTCTTGACCCCTTTAATGAGCGCGCGCAACTCGTTGGGCAGCAGCTTAAGGCCGTCGCCGTCGAGCCATTCCCGCAGCCCGCAATCTGCCCATCCGGCGCTCGGCGGTTCAGCCGCAGCGTTGCGCTCGGCAATACCCGCATCGAACATAAACGTCAGTCCGGCCTTGCCCGTCCCGTCCAGAAGCTCATCGTGGCGGATGCCCACAAGTTGCGCGCCAACCTGCAGCCCGTTGGTGAGCGTGACACGCTTGGTACACGGATAGGGGATATGCCCATCGGCATCGAGCAGATGAAAGCGCTTGGCAATCTCGCGTGCCTCGCTACGGGTCTCGGCGGCCTTAATCTTGAGCGAGATCTCCTGCAGCTGATCCCAGGTGTAGTCATCAAGTGAACCGCGGATGCCGTCCAGGTAGTCGGGGATGCCAAAGCCATGGGTTGCCGCCCCGATAACGCCGAGCCCCGCAACGGCTGCGACAACGCCACCGATAATAAAGCGGCGGCGGGTCATGGCATCGTGCCGGGCCTGCTCTAGAATCTCTCGCGCTCGCTCGCCGGCGACGTCGACCTTAAGGTGCGTACCGGAGTCGATGTCGATTGCGGCGTCACTGCCCGCGCCTTCGCGGCCCTCGGATTCGGCATCGGTGAGGTATGCCGAGAGCACCTCGAGCATCTGCTGCTCGGTGGGACGATCGCACTGCTCGACTGAGAGACCCTTCATGATGATTTTGACGAGCGCTTCATCGCCCTCGCAGCGCGGCTCGAGCGGTGCCGGCTTGGTCTTGGTCTTTACGAGATAGAACGAGCCGGTTGCAGCGGCGTCCGTCGACTCAAAGTCAAACGGTTTGCGACCGCTGTAGAGCTGGTACAGAATGCTCGAAAGCGCATAGACGTCGATTGCCGGCGAACGGCGAAGGGCCGCGATGCCTTCGATATCCTGCGTGAGCATCTCGGGCGCGGCGTATGCGGGCGTGGCAAAGCGCCAGATGTCGGCGCGCCGGGTGATCGTGTCGTCGCCGAGAGCCATGGTCGCGGAGCCCATGTCGATGAGGCAGGGGTCAAAGGAGCAATCGGCAATCTGCTGCTCGAGCGTTCGGCTGGTGGTGCGGAACATGATATTGGCAGGCGAAAGGTCGCGATGGATGACCGGATTCACGAGGCCTTGGGTCATCAAGAGCGCACGAAGCACGGCGTTTCCGACGGCGGCGACCATCTGGGTGGTCAGCCCGCCCGAGGCGTCGTGAGGAAGCAGGGGCAGCGCCTGCTTGAGTGAGGTGCCCTCGACCCACTCCATGAGGATGAGCGGGTCGTCCTCGCACGATCCGTAGCCATAGACGCGCGGAAATCCGCGCAGGTGCGAGACGGTACACAGATGACGGTACTTCTCGAACAGCGCAGCGGTGTTGGCCAGGTGCGCTGCCGATTGCTCGGCGGAGCGGTCGGGGGCTTGGCCAGAGAGAAAGGCGTTGTCCTTGAGTAGCTTGACGGCAAAGACCTCGCCGCTTGTGTTGGTCGCGCGAAGCACGTGCCCGATGTTGCCGTTGTTGCGGTGGGCCGTCTGGAGAATAAGCGTCATAAACCGACGCTTGGCGTCGTCCTCGGCACTGGGGTCGACCGCCACGGCGGTGTCGAACGTATCGAGACGGATGAGTTTGTCGCCATAGGCGCTATCGGTAGTATCCATGGCGTTCCTTTGTCTGGCATGGGTTGCCGCGCGTACACGTGAGCAGTGCGGATATCGGTAAAGTACCATGATAGCCGCACTGCTCACGTGTACCGCTGAGTATTGTCGTTTACGACGCAGAAGGTAGAAGACGAAAGACGGACGGCGACCGTCTTTCGATCGCCGTCCGCGCTAGTCCACAATGACAAGGAATGTCGTGTAGAGACCCAGATGGAGCCTGTCGCTGTTTTCGATTTCCACTGGGGGATAGATCTTGCCGGGCTCGCGTAGGTCGCGCGGCGGCTCGATTACGATATCGCCGTCGCCCGCGCCCGATTCGAGCACCGTGCCGTTGGTCGATCCAAGGCCCTGGGCGTACCAGTGCTCACCCTCAAGCCAAATGCGAAGATGCTCGTGCGATGCGTCGGCGCCCACATCGGTGATGCTGGGCGAGGTTTTGGGCAAAGAACCAATCACGGTGCCGCGCGGATCGCGTGTGAGGGGATGGATTTGCATGTCGGCGCAGTTGTCGGCATGGGTTCTGAGCAGACCGAGGTTGGGGGCGACGGTGCGCGGCTGTTCCAGGCTGTTCATAAAGCCACGTCCGACGGTAGTTTCGGTGGTGCCGAAGTGCCCGCCCGTCTTGCTGCTGCAAAAGCGCTCGACGGTGGCCACGCCCTGAACGGGATCGGCGAGCGCCCCCGTTGCCACAAAGAGCATAAGGTAAAGCGTGCTTTTCTCGCGCACGGCATTGCCGTCGAAGTTGTCGATGCGATTGAGGGCATTTGCATATAGGCGGCTGTCCAGCTTGTAGCTGGCGAGAGCCGACATCATTTCGTTGGCGGCCGGACCGCGATAGTGCTCGGCGATTGCCCGATAGGCGGCCTCGCCGCCGCCGAGCTTGCTGCAGATTGCCGAGGAAAGGTTGAGTGTGGTGACGGTAAAGTCGCTGTAGATGGAGGGTGCGCACTGGTCAGGCTTGCGATGGACGATGTAACGGGTGAGATACGAGCGGTTGGAAGAGCATTTCTCGAGCAGGGTACTGCCGAGATAAGAGTTTCCATTGATGAGCATTCGGGCGATCTCGAGATGTTTAAGACCGCCGAACGAGCGAATATCGTTATAGAGGACCGAGCAAGGCGTCTCTGCTGCCACGGATACCTCCTTTGATTGCTTCCTAGCCAATATGGCGATAGGAATTAATGGCCCCGGTGGGCGACGTATTAAATGGCTGCACAATAAATAGTGTAACCAAAGCAACATTATAGGCCACATGTTCGAAATTGCAGGAAGACTGAGAGATTTGGTTTGGACTGGACGGAAATCCCCCTCTGTCTTGATCTGTAACAATTAGGGCCGATTTTACTCGGTAACTGTTACAGATTGAGACGTTTGTGAACTGTGTCGACCGTTTGTCTCGATCCGTAACACGTAGAGGAAGATTTGCCCTGTAGATGTTACAGATTGAGACAATCAGCCAGCCCCGCCCCGTCCGCCTCGTCATCTGTGGTTTACGTGGGGGCATACGGAGTGCGGGTATACTAACCGGCGGCGAATCTGCTCCATCGCTTAGAGCTGCTGCGTCTGGACGGCGCGTGATAGGGCTGCCAAAGCGATCGCCAGCGTGCTGAGCAACGTCCTCTCTGTGCGCACCCGTTTTTGTATGTATTAGCGCACTACCAAGCACGCCAGCGCGGCCGCATGCCGTGCCCATAGCGCGTGCAGATAAGGAACAACAACATATGCGTAATTCTGTATCCGACGTCACCGACGCCGAGATTCTGGACGAGACCCGCGAGGCCATGACCCAGGCTGCCTTCGATGCCGCCGACGAGGCAAATGCTGCCCAGGCCGTCGAGTCCGCTACCGAGAGCCTGCCCGCCTTTGACGAGCTGGGGCTTTCCGACGAGATGCTTCGTGCTATCGAGAGCCTGGGCTACACGGCGCCGACGCCCGTGCAGGCCGGCTCGATCCCCGTGGTGCTCGAGGGCCGCGACCTGCTTGCCGCCGCCCAGACCGGCACCGGCAAGACGGCCGCCTTTTTGCTGCCGACCATGAACAATCTGGAGCACATCGCTCCGCCCAAGCCCGTGCGTGAGCGCGGCGGCCGCAACCGTCGTCGCGGCGCCAAGAAGCCCGAGGGCAACGGCCGTGGCCCCGTGATGCTCGTCATCACCCCCACGCGCGAGCTCGCCCAGCAGATCGACGAGGTCGCGAGCAAGATCGCCGACGTCACCGGCCATGTCGCCGTGACCGTCGTGGGTGGCGTGAGCTACAAGCCGCAGACCGCGGCACTCAAGTACGGCTGCGATATCCTGGTCGCCACGCCGGGCCGTCTGGTCGACCTGATCGAGCAGGGCGCCTGCCACCTGAACGAGGTCAAGGTGCTGGTGCTCGACGAGGCCGATCGCATGCTCGACATGGGCTTTTTGCCCGCCGTCCGCCGTATTGTGCGCGAGACGCCGGCCGAGCGCCAGACGCTGCTGTTCTCGGCGACGCTCGACGAGGAGGCCGTGGGCGAGATCACCGACCTGGTGAGCGACCCGGCCCGCGTGGAGATCGCGCCCGCCACGTCGACCGCCGACACCGTCGACCAGTTTGTGTTCCCGGTGTCCATCGAGGCCAAGAATAACCTGTTGCCCGAGTTTCTCAAGAAGGAGGGCCCGGAGCGCACCATTGTCTTTATGCGCACCAAGCACCGCGCCGACAGCTGCTGCCGTCGTCTGGAGCGCAAGGGCATCAAGGCCGCCGCGATTCACGGCAACCGCAGCCAGGCCCAGCGCGAGCGTGCCCTTTCGGCCTTCCGCGACGGCACCGTCGACGTGTTGGTGGCGACCGACGTGCTCGCCCGCGGCATCGACATCAGCGACGTGCGCTACGTCGTGAACTTTGACGTGCCGGCCGAGCCGACCGACTACATCCACCGTATTGGCCGTACGGGTCGTGCCGGCGAGCTGGGCTGGGCCATCACGTTTGTGACCGAGCAGGATGTCGATGAGTTCTACGAGATCGAGAAGCTCATGGACAAGACCGCCGACATCTACGAGGCCGGCGACCTGCATGTGGGCCCCAATCCGCCCGCGGTTGACCCCGAGCGCGATCCTGCGGCCTTTAAGGTGAAGAAGAAGACCAAGCGCGGCAAGTCCAAGAGCAAGAAGAAGCTTGAGCAGGCGCGTCGCGACGGCAAACGCAACGGCGATGACTACGGCGATGTGGCCGGTCGTTCCAACCGCGGTCGCGACGAGCGTCGCGGCGATGGCGAGCGTCCGAGCCGTCCCAAGCGCGGCGGCAAGACCCGCGTGCGCGAAGGCGTTCAGGCTCGCGTGGACGAGGCTGTTGAGAGCGTGGCCCGCGAGGTGGCTGCCGAGGAGCGCGGCGGTGCTGTCGAGCAGGCCCCGCGTGGCAACCGTGCCGAGCGTCGTGCCAAGCAGTTCCAGGGCGAGGCACATCGCCGCCGCCGCGAGGACGAGGATCGCGGTGGCCGTCGTCGTGTCGAGCGCGAGGACGAGGGCCGCGGTTCGCGCGGTGGCAAGCGCGGTTCGGGCGACCGCCGTCGTTCCGGTCGTGATGACGAGCGCGGCGGCCGTGACGAGCGTCGCGGCGGCGAGGGTCGCGGTGAGCGTACTGCCCGTGGCGGTGAGTCCCGTGGCGGCAAGCGCTTTGAAGAGCGCGGTAGCCGCGGCGGCGAGCGTCGCGAGGGTGCTCGCGGCAATGGCGGCCGCGGCGGCGCTGGTCGTTCTAACGAGTCGCGTGATCGTCGTGACCCGCGTGCCAGCCGCGATCGTCGCGATGACTGGCGCAACTACGACGATACCCGCGAAGAGCGTCGCGGCGGCTATCGTGGTGGTCGTGGCGGCAACCAGGCCGGCTCCCGTGGCGGCCGTGCCGGCGGTCGCGATAACCGTGGCAGCTACGGCAACAGCCGTGGCGGCAAGCGCGGTGGCAGCTCCCGTCGCCCCGGCGACGGCGGCGGCAAGCGCAAGTAACATACGCGTCTCGCGGTAAGGCGAGGCGACCAGAGGGCTCCGGGCATGTTTTTGCTCGGAGCCCTTTTGTCCCCCGGGGCGCGCCGTGCATTTTCGGGAGTTTTCAGCAAGCCGGGGTGGCTGCATACGCGCCGGAAGCGCCTATTTGATCTCGCGGGACCCCTCGACGGGTGATTCTGGACGAGCCCTTTACCGGTCTAGATGCCGCTGCGCGCGACGCATGCGCCGAGGTCGTGCTCGACTTGCCCGACGGCCGCATACTGTTGCTTGCCACGCACGATGCCGCTGACGCTCAGGCCCTCAATATCTCGGGCATCATCATGCTCTAAATACTTACTCAGCAACAATCAGCAACAAAATGATCCGTTTTCCTCCGTCCCCATGGGGTCGGGTGTGGTATTCTATCTGCGGGGTAATACTTAAGAATACCAAGTAATACCAACGCCGTAGAAACAAACTCCAGATGCGGGCCAATCGGGTTGCCTTCACAGCCCGTCGCCCAGCCGCGTGGCCCGCATCTATCCGCACCACCGCCGTTTCAAAAAGGAAGCGCCATGGCAGAACACATGACCCCGGTTGTCGCGAAGGTCTTGCCCGAGGAAAAGGCGGCCTTCGCGGCGGCAACCCAGCTCGTAGGCACCACGCCGTCCAACGCCATCCGCATGTTTATCGCCGCATTCAATCGTTGCGGCACCTTTCCGTTCGACATTTCGCCCAACGGGGCCTTTGGCGCTGCGCCCGATTCTCATCAATAAGTGATCCGTTTTCCTCCGTCCCCATGGGATCAGCTTTCTGCCGAGTTGTGGTAGAACTAGGGAACGGTTTTGAGGAGGTTGGCATGCTCAATGCGATGGTTTGGGCGCTTGCCTGTTTTGGTGTTGTCGCTGCCGATATAGCCCTGAGCGTGGTTCTGTTTTCTGTTCTCGATGCCGTGTCGGTGCTGACGGGCTATCCGATCGACAATCTCGATATCCAATGGTTCCAGGCTGCCGCTCAGACGGCGTCGTTTTTGATGGCGCTGCTATGGTGGCGTTATCTGTGGCCGCGCTCCTTCATGGCGCGCTGGCAGGGCGAGCGCCCGCTTGGCGGGGGAGCGCGTGGGGCGTGGAAACGCATCGCCTGCGTTATCGTGATCGGTCTTGCCCTGCAGGTGGTCGTTGGCTACGTGACCGACGCTGTGCTGTCGCTGTTGCCTGATGCCGCGGCCGATTATAGCGAACTTGTCGAGGAGACGGGCATGGGCGACACGAGCTATCTGGCCGTCCTGACCACGGTGCTCGGCGCTCCGTTTTGTGAAGAGCTGCTGGTGCGCGGCATCATTTTTGAGTTTTCGCTCCGAGCGTTTAATCCGCAGTGCCGTCCGCTCTGGAAACGCCGGCGTCGCGCGCGGGCACAGGACGGCGCCATGGTGCCCTGGGCGGCTCCAAGCACGTGGGGTATCGCCGCGGCGACTGTGTTGCAGGCGGCGGTCTTTGGCTTTATGCATATGAACTGGGTGCAGGGCTGCTACGCCGGCGCCGCCGGTCTGGTCTTTGGCTGGGTGCTCGTGACCACTGGAAAGCTCCGCTACACGATCCTGCTGCACTTTGCCTTTAACGCCGGGTCGTACCTCATGGGTTTGCTGTGGTTTGTGAACACGCCGCTCGACGTGGTGGTCACGGTTGCCATCGCCGGCTTTGTACTGGTAGAGGCGATGCGGTCGCTCAAGTTGACGTGCCAGACGGATCGTCCCTACCAGCAAGCGTGATTCCCTTAAGGAAAACACGGTTAGGTGCGTCTGAGCGTGTTCCCCCTAGGGAAAACACACCTGGGCCGATGAGGGGGTGCCGGCTGGCCAAGAGACGCCGGCTGGCCCTCGCCACGCTAGTTGCGCCTGCCGCCGCCGTTGGCGCCCTGACGCCCCTGGGCCGCGCGGTTGCGGCCTGCGGTGTTCTGCGCACGCGACATGCCGCCGTGGCCCTTGCTGCCTTTGGGTCCCTTGCCGGCGGCGCCACCGTGGGCCTTACCGCCCTTCTTGCCGGTGCCGTGTCCGCCGCCGGCAGACGTCTCGCCCGGGCGTGGCGGCACGGGGCGAATCAGGCAATGCTTGGTGTAGCCGATCAGGTCGCGGCGGCCAGCCTTTTCCAGCGCCTCGCGTACCAGCTTGTAGTTCTCGGGCTTGCGATACTGGATAAGCGCGCGTTGCATGGCCTTCTCGTGCGGGTCGCGCGCCACATAGATCGGCTCCATGGTGCGCGGGTCCACGCCGGTGTAGTACATGCACGTCGACATGGTGGACGGGGTGGGGTAGAAGTCCTGCACCTGTTCGGGCATGTAGCCCATGTCGCGCACGGCTTCGGCAAGGTCCACGGCTTCCTTCATGGTTGAACCGGGGTGGCTCGAGATCAGATACGGCACAACATACTGCTTGAGTCCATACTCGCGGTTCAGGCGCTCAAATTTGCGGCAGAACGCATCGTAGACGGCTCGGCTCGGCTTGCCCATCACGGACAGCACCGCGTCGCTCACGTGCTCGGGTGCCACGCGTAGCTGGCCCGAGACATGGTGCTCCAGCAGCTCGCGCAAAAACTCGTCCGAGGCATCGGCCATGGTGTAGTCAAAACGGATGCCGCTGCGGACAAAGACCTTCTTGACGCCCGGCAGCTGGCGCAGGTCGCGCAGCAGCTGCGTGTAGCCGCTCTCGTCGACCACCATGTTCTTGCACACGCTCGGCCACAGACAGCGCTTGTTCTTGCACACGCCGTGTTTGAGCTGCTTGTCGCAGGCCGGGCGGCTAAAGTTGGCCGTCGGTCCGCCCACGTCGTTGATGTAGCCCTTAAACTCGGGATCGCGCGTGAGTAGCTCGGCCTCGCGCATGATCGAGTCGTGGCTGCGCATCTGCAGCACGCGACCCTGGTGGAAGGTGAGGGCGCAAAACGAGCACTCGCCAAAGCACCCGCGGTTGGAGCTGATCGAAAACTTGATCTCGGCAAAGGCCGGCACGCCGCCCGCCGCATCGTAGTCGGGATGCCAATCACGTGCGTAGGGGAGCTCGGCCACCTCGTCCATCTCGTCGGTGGTGAGCGTCGCCGACGGCGGGTTCTGCACCACATAGATGCTGTTGGGGTAGGGCTCTACCAGGCGATGCCCGGTGATGGGGTCCATGTTTTGCTGCTGAACGTTAAAGCTGCGCGCGTAGTTGAGCTTGTCGGCGGCAAGGTCGTCCCAGCTGGGCAGCAGGTCGTAGTCGTAGACCTCGTCGAGCGAGCTGGTGCGGTAGACGGTGCCGTTGATATAGGTGATCTGATCGACGGGCAGTCCCGCGTCGAGCGCGTCGGCGATCTCGACAATCGCGTGCTCGCCCATGCCGTAGATGAGGATGTCGGCGCCCGAGTCGAGCAGCACCGAGCGCTTGAGTTTGTCCTGCCAGTAGTCGTAGTGGGCCAGGCGGCGCAGGCTTGCCTCGATGCCGCCGATGATGATGGGGGCATCCTTAAACGTCTGACGGATAAGGTTGCCGTAGACCGTGACGGCACGGTTGGGGCGGTGACCTTCCTCGCCGCCGGGCGTGTAGGCGTCGGTGTGGCGGCGGTGCTTGGTCACCGAATAGTGGTTGACCATGGAGTCCATGTTACCGGCACTGACGAGAAAGCCCAGGCGTGGCTCGCCGAGCACGGTGATGCTGGCGGGGTCGGTCCAGTCGGGCTGGCAGATGATGCCCACCTTGTAGCCGTGCGCGTCGAGGACGCGGCTGACGATGGCCATGCCAAAGCTGGGGTGGTCCACGTAGGCGTCGCCGCAGATGTAGACAAAGTCGCACTGGTCCCAGCCGCGCGCATCCATGTCGGCGCGGCTGACGGGGAGGAACTTATCGCGGCCCGGTCGCCAGGGGCGGGCGGGCGCAGCCGGGGTATGAGTGGCATGGCCGCCCTGGGCCTTGCTTCCACGCTTTTGCTGCTGGCCCTGTTTGCCCTGCTGACTGCGCTGGTTGTTCTGAGCGTGCTGAGGCTTTTTTGCCACGATTCCTCCCGTTGTTAGTATGCTGCACGTAATTGTAACCAGTCTTTTTGGGGCGGGGCTAAAAAGACTGGGGGAGTACATGAGCTGGTGAGTGAGAGCGTCGCTGAGCCAGTCGTTTGTTTCCAGACTGTGTATCTGCGCGTTGGAGAACCCGTCTCGCGCGCACGCCATGTTGTCAATGGGTTACAGTATGAACGGCGGCTATATTTCCGCCAACGCACGAGAGAGTCGTCAACAAGGAGGATGCACGACGATGCAGCGTGCCAAACAGATATCGGAGTCTATTGAGCTGGGCATCATCTTGGCGCTCGCCGGTGGCTTTATGGACGTGTATTCGTACATTGGGCGCGACCATGTTTTCGCCAACGCGCAGACGGGCAACATCTTGCTGGTGGGCGTGAGCATCTCGGAGGGCAACTGGGCGCTGGCGGGGCGCTATTTCTTCCCCGTGGTGTCGTTTGCCGTGGGCATTATGCTTGCCGACCTGGTGCACGAGCGGTTTGGCAGCGTGATCCACTGGCGTCAGGTGACGGTGTTCTTTGAAGCCGTCATCTTGCTGGGCGTGAGCTTTATCCCCGGTGGCGGTTACAACCTGCTCGCCAACTGCCTTACCTCGTTTGCCTGCGGCATGCAGGTCGAGAGCTTCCGCAAGATCCACGGTCACGGCATCGCTACGACCATGTGCATCGGCAACTTGCGCAACGCGCTGCAAAACGTGGACGATTACATCATCACCCACAGGCGCGGCTTTTTGGAAAACGGCCTGCTGTACTTTGGCGTGATCTTTACCTTTGTGTTTGGCGCCGTGTTGGGCAACTGGTGTATTGAGCGCATGGGCCTGCACGCCATCGTCGTGGCGAGCTTGCTGCTGTTTGTCGCGTTTGCCATCATGTTCATCGACCGCGAGCGCGACTTGCGCTTACGCTGGAAGGTTGCGGCCGAGGCTTGGAAAGAGGGCTGCCGAAAGTAACCGAATGCGGCAAAGGGGCTGTCCCTTTGCCAGATAGATCGATAATGGGGAGGGGACGGCCATCTCGGTCGCCCCCTTTTTTGAGTCTTAAGCCTAAGGTGCATGTTTGTAATGACAAGATTTGACGTCAGCAAAGCGTGCGTGCTTAAGGCTATAGAATAAAAATGTCATCTTTCTAGCTATAATTATTAGTTGAGGGGATGGACATATGCCAGAGCTTTTTATTCAAAATAAGACGACAGTAATCAAGTTGATGGCGCTCTGCATTTTATCTGCCCTGGTGGAGCTGTCTGTTGTTAAAGCTGAATCGTTGATAATAGACTATGGCCTGCTTCGCTCTAATTATCGTAACGTTTTATGCATTGGGTTAGGCCTGCTAGTATTGCTCTCAGTTGAGCTGGTGACAAACCTGTTCAGATCAAAATATGCGGAGCAATTGGCTTCCGATGGCGCTAACTGCTTCTATAGATTGCTTGCCCGCCATGCTTTAGAGCGGCCCTTAGTTTTAGCAAAAGACAGTGATTACCTGTTATCGCGCATTGAAGAGGCTGGGAACCTACAGCCGATGATTGGAATATTTACAACTGCGTTTCTTCCGTGCCTAGTGACGGGCTTGGTATCGTTTGTGGCACTATCTAATATCTCTTTGTTGCTTTTGATTCCTGTTTGTGTTTCGGCATTGTTTATTTCGCTTCTATATCCGTTCGCTCTTAGTAAGCTATCGACTAAGAGCGAAAAGGCATTGGAGGCCCAGGCGAGGGGTTCTGCTTATTTAGCCCAACTAATAAATTGTCGACTTTACATTCGTATTTCTCGTTCAATTAACTTGGAATTACTTCGCTATAAAAAGATGCTTAATGCCTGCAGGAACTCTCGAGTTGAGGAGAGTGTCTTTGCGAGATTGGCAACTGAAATAGTTGACGCTGGCAACATCATTACTGGCTTGCTTTCAGTTCTGCTGCTTATTTTCCTTGTGTCAAAGCGCGGACTGACGGTCGGGATTGCGGTGCAGAGCTATCAACTTGTACTTCTATGCTATTCTCCTTTTCCTCTTGTTTTGAATTGTTGGGCTCAGCTTCAGCCGTCGTTTAGATCGTTGCACCGTGTCTTGGAATTACGTCGTCTTTTGGAAGCTGAAAAACCTAATTTGATATGTTTCGATCACGCTGATCGAATTAGTTGGAAAGGAATCATTCTCTCGTTTTCGTCGAACGAAACTAATGAGAGGATAACAATTCCAGATTGCACGATACAGGCACCTTGTCTGGTTTTAGTAAGCGGCCCTAATGCATGTGGTAAATCTTCATTTCTGGAAGTATTGAACGGATTATTGTCGCCAGTTGCTGGCAGACTGTGTGTTAATGAGTCTACTGTCATTTTCGATGGTTCGACTTTAATCCAGCTACCCTGTGCAACTATGCCGCAAAGACATTTGATAATGGGGGGAACTTTCAGGAAGGCTCTTTACTATGGTCTTGTAGATATTGACTCTGAAAAACTCATCTATCTTTTGAAGGGTTTTAGCCTCGATAAATTATTTGAAGTAAATCCCATCATTGGAGCTAGGGGACACAATTTGTCTGGCGGAGAACTGGCTTCTCTATTACTTTGTAGGGCCTTTCTGAGCAGTTATTCTATTATTATTTTGGATGAGCCTTGCAACAATTTAGATAATGCTTCGATATCCTTTTTGAAGATGGTGGTTGCGCAGGAGATGAAAGAGCGAATCGTCATCATTGCGGATCATGGACATGGTTTCGAACAATTTGCAGACTATCTAATACAGTTTCAGGAGCCAGAAAAAACTATCTAGCTCCTGAACGTTGCTACGAACTGCTTTTTGCGATTTATTCGAGATGCTCTTCAATTCGAGCCCTCAGAAGGGCAATGGCTGTGGGTATTCCAATTGCGGCGGCCAATTCGGCTTTATCCAAAACCTGTATGCTAAAGCACGATTGTTTATCACATTGAAGGACGATAACTGAAGATAGCTTCACTTCCCGTTGACTGAATATGTCGTAATCTCCAAATAGGAAGTTACCTTTTATTGTGTAATTCGGTATGTTCGTTACGCACTTCATCTCAAGTCTGTTTAGGCCATAATCGAACACCGCAACTTCCTTGTGTTCGATGATGAGCGCAACCCTGGGCATGTTACTAAAACCACCGTCGACGACAGTAAAGAGTTTTTCATTTGCATCGTCATAAACGGTATATTTTAGACTCAATAGCTGTCCTAGTGGACCCGTGAACCCATGTCTTTTGATATTGAGGTTGTCTCCGGCTGGGTTGATGAGAGCTAGAGCATGCGGATAAGGGTTACCTTCAATTGAGATTCGATATTCGTTTGTAGCCGTCTTGCTCGATTTAGGACCAGTAGCCACCACGCGTCATCGCCTCGATCGAATTGGAACCGACTTCTGCTTCGTGCGGAGAATTGCGCAGTATGTTGCAGTACATGCAGCTGCAATAACCGCATGGGCAATTTCTAACAAAATGAATGACGCTATTTACTGCATGCATGTTAAATGGACGAATACTTCTCATGATCTGCCTCCCATTGTTCGATTGTTTCTGACTGTTCTATTACCTTCTTCACCTCCTCAACACTGTTGAACCCTAGGTTTTCAATCGACGAGTACTCAACGTAAACAGAAAACCTGCTTTCAAGATAAATAAGCAGTCGAACTAAATCTGATGAGGACAAGTTGAATGGCGGGTCGGTCAATTGCTGATTTCTTAGATTTTGGTCAAATTGAGTCAAATCCAAATCTCTAATATTGCTTATCGCTTTTTCGATTTCTGCGTAGATGGTTTCATCTTTACGATATGCTGTCATTTCAGCAACCCAATATCGAAATCAAACAACTCGTTCTCGATTGTTTTGCAGCATAGTAATGATTCTTCTGGATCTAAGCTGGCTGAGAAACAGGGCATTCCTCTTAGTCGAAGTTCTCTTGCTGCTTGAATTGCTTTATCGCTAGATGAATAGCTTATTTGAAATCTATGCGTCTCCAACCCTTCGGTGGCGTCAAGTACTTCGTTTGTAATTTCAAATTGAACTTTCTCTGCTTGCGTAAGCGTTTCAATTATGGGCATGAGCCCAAGCATTATGTCGTAGTCGGCTATCGTGTATGGGATATTGATAATGGCCAAGTCAGGGCAGAAAGCTCGACATGCAGGGTAGTGTCGAGAAAGTTGGTGTAGCGCCCGAACCGAAGCGAGTAGGCCCGGCGT
>NZ_JAQEKC010000031.1:0-22989 GCF_027679495.1 Collinsella aerofaciens | reverse complement strand
TTCATCCGCACATGTGCGGATGAATGTGGGAAGTGTTCGGATGAAGTTGATAATCAAGGCGGCCGACGGGATCCCTAAGCACGCCATGCTTCTTATGTGCAGCAAAGCTAATGCTGCTAAAATACAAAGCGCTCATGTAGTTTAAACGCACGACGATAAGGAGCACCAGTGGGTAACCACTTCCGTACCTCCGGTGCGGGCGATGATGCCCCCAAGACGCAGGCAGGCGTCCAGGGCAGTCGTTTCGCCACTCCGGATTCAGAGGGCCAGCCTGTTGCTCAGGCCCCCGCTCAGCCGGCAGATCAGGCACAGCCGGCATCCGATCCCTTTGCCTACAATCCAACCAGCGATGTCGCGCTTTCCGGCACGGCGGGTTTTGAGCCCGTTCAGGCCGTGACCGCTCGCGTGGAGCAGCCTCAGGCTGGTGCCGCCACGCCGCAGCCTACCATGGCCGGCATTCCCGACCCCTTGGCCCCTGCGACGCCGGCTCCTCAGCCTGCGCAGTCCGGTCTCTTTGCCGCTATTCCCGACCCCACGCAGCCTGCTGCCCCGGTGGTCGAGAGCGATCAGGCAGCCGAGGTCGCAAGCCTCGATAACGCGCTCAACAACCCCGATTTTACGTCGGTGTTTGCGCCCATCGATCCGCAGGCCAGCCGCAAGAAGATGGCCAAGCAGGCCGGTGTCGAGCCCGTCATCCTTATGGAGCATGTCACCAAGATCTATCCGGCACAGCCTAACAAGCCTGCACTCGACGACATCAACATCGAGATCTATCCGGGCGAGTTCGTCTTCCTGGTCGGTCACTCCGGCTCGGGTAAGACCACGCTGCTGTCGACGCTCAACCGCGACGTCAAGCCGACGAGCGGCCGCATCCTGGTTGCCGGTCAGGACCTCATGAAGATCAAGAACCGTAAGGTTCCGTTCCTGCGCCGCCAGATTGGCGCCGTGTTCCAGGACTTTAAGCTTCTGCCGCAAAAGACCGCCTACGAAAACGTGGCGTTTGCCCTGCAGTGCATCGGCAAGCCCAAGGGCGTCATTCGCAGCCAGGTGCCCGAGGTGCTGCGTCTGGTCGGTCTGGCCGATCAGATGGACTCGCTGCCCGACCAGCTTTCCGGTGGCGAGCAGCAGCGCGTTGCCGTCGCCCGTGCTATGGTCAACCGTCCGCCGCTGCTGATCTGCGACGAGCCGACGGGCAACCTCGACCCGGCGATCTCGCTGGGCATCATGAAGCTGCTCGAGCGTATTAACCGCACCGGCACCACCGTGATCGTCGCCACGCACGACCGCGAGATGGTCGATAGCATGCACCGTCGCGTGATCGCCCTCGAGGGCGGCCACGTTATCCGCGACCAGGAGAGGGGAGGTTACGGCAACTATGGCACCAACTAACGTGGGCTACTCCTTCAAAGAGGCAATCAGCCACTTCTTCCGTAACTGGACTACCTCGCTCGGCGCCGTCATCACGATCTTCCTTTCGCTGTTTATCATCGGCCTGTTCATCATGGGCTCCGCGATGCTGAACTCCGTGATCGGCACCGTCGAGGATCAGGTTGTCATCAACGCGTTCATTAGTGATGACGCCGATCAGGCCGATGTTCAGGCTTTTGAGGCCGAGCTTAAGACGTGGAATAACGTCAAGTCCGTGACCTATAAGGACAAGGACGACGCACTGGCCGAGTATACGAGCAAGATGTCGGGTAACGCCGACGCCACCATGAGCGCGCTCGACGGCCAGAACCCGCTGCCCGCCTCGTTTGCGATTGAGATGGACGATCCGTCTCAGGTCGAGAGCACGGCCAAGAAGCTCAAGAAGAATGCCGATTTCCAGAAGATCGCGGATGACGGCGACGTCAACGCGAGCGTGCTGTACGGCCAGGAGGAAGTGAGCCGCCTGTTCCAGGTGACCAACTACATCCGCATCGCCGCCGTGGTGCTCGTTGGTCTTCTGACCTTTATCGCATTCATCTTCATCAACAACACGATTCGCCTGTCCATCACGGCGCGTCGTCGTGAGATTGCGATTATGCGTCTGGTCGGCGCCAGCAACGGCTTCATTCGTGGCCCGTTTATCACCGAGGGCGTGCTGCAGGCCATTTTGGGCTCGCTGCTTTCCATCGGCGTTCTGGAGCTGCTGCGCAATCTGATGATTCCGCGTCTGCAGGAGAGCATCGGCTGGATGTCGTTTGCCCTGCCGATGCAGTACTACCTGGTGACCTATGCTGCGCTGATTCTGGTCGGTGTGATTATCGGTCTCTTTGGTTCTGCCATCGCCATGCGCCGCTACCTGCGCGTGTAGGCATGCTTGGAATTCATCCCTTCCAACGGGTCGTCTCTTATGGGGCGGCCCGTTTTTTGATCCCTAGGGGACGGCAGGAAAGCGAATCATTTGGGTAGACTCTTTGGAGTTCGCAATCGATAGTTAGGAGGCGCCATGGGGCGCAATAACAAGCATAAGCGTGGAGCTCGCAATCAGCGCGGGCCGGTGCGCAGCGAACGCCGTCCGAGCCTGACCGGGCGCGTGCAGCTCCATGAGCATAGCGCCTACGTTGTAATCGAGAATGGCGACTACAAGGTCATGGGTCGCGGCAAGCGTGAGATCATGGACGGCGATACCGTTGCCGTGAGCATTAAGAACAGCCCGCATGGCGAGCGTCGCGCCGTGATCGAGGGCGTGGTTGAGCGCGCAGCTATAAGCGTGGTGGGCACGTACCAGACCGCCGGTCCGCTCGGTGTGATTGAGCCGCTCGATTCGCGCCTGAAGGCCGACTTCTTCATTCTGCCCGAGGATACCTCGGCGGATCGTCTGGGCGTCCACCCGGGTGATGCTGTTGTCGCGCGCATTTTGACCTACCCGACGCGCCTGGAATCGGGCACTGTGACGATCGAACGCCGCATTGGCGGAGATGACGCGCCCGATTTGGGCGTTCAATATGTGATGGCGCGTTACGGCTATACCGATAGCTATCCCGAGGCCGCGCTAGACGAGGCCGAGGGGCTTTCGCTCGATGTGTCCGCGGCGCTTAAGGACCCGCTCCGCCGCGATCTGCGCGACCGCTTTGTCATCACGATCGACCCGGTCGACGCGCGCGACTTTGACGATGCCATTTCGCTGGAGCGCACGCCCGAGGGTGGCTACAAGCTGGGTGTGCATATCGCCGACGTTTCACACTATGTGGCTTGGGACCGGCATATCGATCTTGAGGCTCGCCATCGTACGACATCGGTGTATCTGGCCGATCGTGTGCTTCCCATGCTGCCCGAACGCCTGTCCAATGACCTGTGCTCGCTTCGCCCTGACGAGGACCGTCTTGCGTTTACCGTCGATATCGAGCTCGATGCGCAGGGTCGCGTGCGGCATTACGATCCGTACCCCAGCGTGATTCGCTCGCGTGTGCGTATGGACTATGACGGCGCCGAGGCGCTGCTGGTGCGTGCCGGCGCGGTTGAGTATTCGGTGCTGGAGGGTGCAGCCGAGGATGTTGCGGCTGCCGAGACCTCGCGCGAGGAAGCGCTTGAGCGCGGTCTTGCGTGCGAGGAGGCCGCCCGCGGCTACAACATCGACCTCGGCGATTTCCTTGTCTCCGCTAACGAACTCGCCGAACTTCGCCGTCGTATTCGTCGCGCCCGCGGCTCAGTCGATTTTGACACAGCCGAGATTCGCGCTCTATTGGATGAGGACGGAGTGCCCGTGCAGATTGTGGCGCGTGAGCGTTCGTGTGCCACGTCGCTTATCGAGGAAGCCATGCTGCTCGCCAACGAGTGCGTTGCAGAGTGGCTGGCAGACCGTGATATCGAGGCCTGCTATCGCGTGCATGAAGATCCGAGCCCCGATAGCCTGCACGGTGCCGCCGTTGCGCTGGCGCAGCTAGGCATCATCGACGATCGCCGTGCTGCCGGTATTGCCCTGGGGAGCCCCGATGAGCTGCAGGCTGCAGTTGATGCTGCCGCCGGTACGGCCAACGCACCGCTCGTTAACACGCTGCTTCTGCGCAGCATGCAGCGCGCGCTGTACAAGCCGCGCAACGAGGGCCACTTTGCGCTCGCCGCGCCGTGCTACTGTCACTTTACGAGTCCCATCCGTCGCTACCCCGATCTGGTGGTGCACCGCGTACTCAAGCTGCAGTTGGCCTATGAGCAGCTGGGCGGCAAGGACGCCCTGGTCCGTACGCCGCGCCTGATCGGCAAGGGGCGCGAGTCACTGCCGCGCATTCTGCCGCAGATCTGCCGCGCATGCAGCGATGCCGAGCGCGCGGCAGATGCCGCCAGCCATGCGACGCAAAAGATCAAGATTGCCCAGTACTATGAGGACCGTCTGGGCGAGCGCTATGCCGGAACCGTCTCGTGGGTTAGCAGCATGGGCCTTTTTGTGCGCTTGGACCTAACGCAGGTCGAAGGCTTGGTTTCGATCAAGAGTCTGGGCAACGAGTGGTTCGAGTTCGACGAGGACGCGCTCACGCTCACAGGTGCCGACACGGGCACCCGTTACGAGCTGGGGCAGCGCGTGATTATCGAGGTCTCGCGCGTCAATACCACGCGTGGGCACTTGGACTTTAAGCTTATCCATTAGCCAAATCCCGACTCATGGTGGGGGAGCGGAGGGCGGCCTTTCGGGACCGCCCTTCGCATTTGAATCGTGGCTACCTTGCCGTCTGCTCGGCCGCCCGCTTACCTGCTATTTGAGAGGTAAAACCTACCATAATAAACCTGTCCCTTTTGGCAGGTTTACAAGAAAGCGGGGATGAGATGGCGACGGTGTACGGTTATGCGCGGGTGAGTTCGCGCGATCAGAATCTTAATCGGCAGCTGGATGCGCTGGGCGCCTATGGCGTGGGCTCGGCGAATATTTATGCCGACCATGCGAGCGGCAAGGACTTCGATCGACCGCGTTATCGCGAGCTGCTGCACGTCCTGGGAGACGGGGACGTGCTGGTGGTGCTTTCTATCGACCGACTTGGCCGTAATTACTCCGAGATTCTTGAGGAATGGCGACGCATTACCAAGGTGCTCGGGGTTGCCATTGTGGTGTTGGATATGCCATTGCTTGACACGCGCGCCAGGGCCAGCGGCGCGCCGGATGTGACTAACACCCTGATTGCTGATATTGTGCTGCAGCTGCTGAGCTACGTGGCGCAGGTGGAGCGCGAGAATATCCATCGGCGCCAGGCGGAGGGGATTGCAGCGGCGCGGGCGCGAGGGGGTCCGTTTCGGTCGACCTCGCAAGCCATGCCCTCCTCAGTTTGAGCTGGTGCGCGATAGCTATGAGGCGGGCGATATTACCCGCAGCCAGGCAGCAAAGTGCCTGGGCGTGTGCGTGGGGACGTTCGATCGCTGGATGCGCGAGGCGGGGTAGGGTTTTGCGTCGCTTTGTCGCTTCCTGTTGCGATTCAAATTTTGATACGGTGACGATGCCATTTGGGGCTACACTCGCTGATATTCAAAAAAGGAGGTTGACCCTTGGCGCGCGTAAAACAAATAATCGGATGGACCGCGATCGTTCTGTTCGCTGCAACGCTGGCGGGCATCTGGGTGCTGACGGAGCAAAATGCGGTGGAGACGTCGTTGCTGAGCGAGTCCACCGCGCGTGTGGTGGAGGGTCAGGCTACGGGCGTTCAGGCTGTCGATGCCACGGGTGAAGCCCAGACGGAGAACGGAATGACCGGGGGCACCGATTCGGCTGCCTCGAATGTCCGGTCTGGCCGACTTGCTTCCATTCGCATGTGGGTGGGCACGAACGTCCGTCGCGTTGCCCATACCGTAGAGTTTTTCTTCGTCGGATTGTTCGCCTCGGTGGTCGTGGCTTGCTTTTCCAGGCGTCCGTGGAGCGTATGCTCCCGTTGCGTGCCCGTATTGCTCTTTTGCGCCGCCTGCTCCGTTGGCGATCAGGTACATAAGATCTTTGTTCCCGGCAGGCATTTCGACGTTATCGATTTAGGATTCGATGCTGCGGGCTATGTCATCGCCATGCTGTTGGTATTGCTGACGGCGGCGTTGGTGCGCCATGCGACTCGGCCGATCGGCGCCCATGCGAGGCGCTAGCCGGTAACAAACCCGTTTCTGATAATGCGACCTTGTTGAATTATTTTGTGTCGCGCGTATTTCCGAGCGGTCGGATTTGAGAGGCGAGCGGTAGAACGCTCGCCCTTTGTGCGCCACGATGCGGCACAATGTACCGCAAAAGCTGTTTGTATCCGGTACGAATCGTTCGTTGGTCTTTAATTCTTCTCAACGGAGGTGTTTGAGATGGCAAACGGATTGCTTTTGCGGCTTCGCGAGCGTGAGCTCAGCGCGAGCCCGGCGGAACGCAATGTCATCGCATATGTAAGCGCTCATCCGCACGAGGTGGTCGGGCTGTCCGTCCGCGGTCTTGCCGATGTCACGTTCTCCTCGCCCTCGAGCATTTTGCGCTTTTGCAAGCGTTTGGGTTTTGCGGGCTACAAGGAGTTCCAGCGCGAACTGATTGCCGAGCTGGCGCTCTTAGGTGACAAGAAAGACGTTGCTCTCGAGGACATCTCCATGGATGACAGCGTCGAACGCATCGTGGGGAAGGTGATGAAAAGCAACGTGCGCACGATCGAGGCGACGGCGCGAACGCTCGATTACACCGTCTTGGAGCGACGCGCGGCCCGTCTTAAGCGGGCACGCGCGGTCAATCTGTTCGGTATTGGTGCTTCTCGTTTGGTCGCGCACGACCTGGCGCAAAAGCTCATGCGTGTCGACAAAGAGTGCCATCTGTACGACGACTGGCATGATCAGCTCTTATGTGCCAAGAACATGCATGAGGGCGATATGGCAATCGCCTTTAGTTACTCGGGCTTGACGCAAGAGGTGCTGGACTGCACCGCCGAGGCTCAACGCCACAACTGTCCCGTAGTGGCCGTTACCAAAGTAGATGGATCATCCAAGCTTGCCACCATGGCCGATGCCGTGCTCGGCGTCGCTGCGAGTGAACCCTTGGTCCGCAGCGGTGCCATGGCTTCGCGTATGGCCCAGCTTATGGTTGTCGATGCCCTGTACGCTGCTTACGTTGCCAGCGACTACGAACGGGCGACGCATGTCATTAAGCAAAACTACATCGAGAAACAGGAAAGATGAGGTGAATGAAATGCTCGATTTAACAAAATTCACGACCGAACAGCGTAATCAAAGGTCAATGGACCTCGATACGATGACATCGCTGCAAATCGTCACGACGATGAACGATGAGGATCTTCGTGCCGTCCAGTCGGTCACGAAAGTGTTGCCCCAGGTTGCCACAGCAATCGACTGGGCTGCTGAGACACTCGAGCGCGGCGGGCGCGTCTTTTACATGGGCGCAGGCACCAGCGGTCGTCTGGGCGTACTCGACGCTTCGGAGTGTCCGCCCACGTTTGGCGTGTCACCCGATCTGATTGTCGGGCTCATTGCCGGAGGCGAGACGGCGTTTATCAAGGCTGTCGAAGGTGCCGAAGACAGCGAGGAGCTTGGCGCGAACGACCTGCGAGAGCGTGGACTCTCGGACAAGGATCTTGTCGTTGGCCTGGCGGCAAGCGGTCGTACTCCTTATGTGGTGGGCGGCCTTGTGTACGCCAAGGCAACTGGGTGCAAGACCATTGCAATTGCCTGCAACCAAGGGTCGAAGATCGGGGAGAGCGCAGATCTTGCCATTGAGCCCGTGCCCGGTCCCGAGGTGCTGACCGGCTCAACGAGGCTCAAGGCGGGAACGGTTCAAAAGCTCATTCTCAACATGATTTCGACCGGTGCCATGGTCAAGATCGGCAAGGTATACCAAAACCTGATGGTCGATGTGCAGCAGACGAACGAGAAGTTGGTGGTGCGCGGCCAGAACATCGTGATGGGGGCGACCGGCTGCACGCGCGAGCGCGCCGTTCAGGCGCTTGCAGATGCCGGCGGCCACGTAAAAACCGCTATTGTCTCGGTACTGCTGGACTGCGATGCCGAGCAGGCTACGGTAGCTCTTGAGCGGGCGCGAGGCCATGTCCGTGCTGCGGTGAGTGGCCATGAGAAGAGCAATGCCGATGCCCAATAGGTGCGCGGCGTGAGCTGATATGACATTCAGACGAGATACCCAATACAAGGAGGAGTTATGACGAACAAAGAGCTGGCTCAAAAGCTGCTGGACCTTTTGGGCGGTAAAGACAACGTGCTCGCAAACGCGGCGTGCATGACGCGCCTTCGCGTGACCGTCAAAGACACGGGCAACGTCGACACGGAGGGCATTAAGGCACTCGACGGCGTGATGGGCCTGGTCGAGGACGACACGATGCAGATCGTGCTGGGTCCGGGCAAGGTGAATAAGGTGCTCGAGGAGTTCTCCAAGCTCACCGGCCTTGCGAAAGGCGTTGCTGACGAGAGCGTGGTTGACGCTGCGGCCACAAACAAGGCCGCGCAGAAGGCCAAGTACGAGTCCAAGCCGGTTCAGGCCTTCCTCAAGAAGATTTCCAATGTCTTCGTCGCCCTACTTCCCGGCATCATTGCGGCTGGCCTCATCAACGGTATCTGCAACGTCATTAACGTCTCGACGGCAGGCGCGCTTGCAGGCGAGTGGTGGTACCAGGGCATTCGTTCCATGGGCTGGGCCCTGTTTGCCTATCTGCCCATCTTGGTGGGCTATAACGCGGCACGTGAGTTTGGTGGCTCCGCTGCGCTGGGCGGCATCGCCGGCATGATGTGTATCGCCAACAGTGCCATGCCCCTGCTTGCGCCTGGCGCGGCTGATCCTGCCACTGCCATTCTGCTGCCGCTCACCAATGCGCAATACAACCCCGCAGCGGGCGGCATGATCGCGGCTCTCATCGCTGGCGCATTTTTTGCCTGGATGGAGCGTCAGATTCGCAAGGTTATGCCCAACGCACTCGACACGTTCTTGTCTCCGCTGCTGGTGCTCATCATCGGCGCCTTTGCTCTGATGCTCGTCATCCAGCCGGTTGGCGCATGGCTGACGACTGCCATCTTTAGCGTTTTGACCTTTATCTTCGAGAAGCTGGGCGTCCTGGGCGGCTATATCCTGTCGGCAGGCTTCTTGCCGCTGGTTTCCGTCGGCCTGCATCAGGCGCTCACGCCGATCCACGCTATGCTCAACGATCCCGACGGCGCTACCAAGGGTATCAATTACCTGCTTCCCATCCTTATGATGGCTGGCGGCGGCCAGGTCGGTGCCGGTTTGGCGCTGTACTTTAAGACCAAGAACGCCAAGCTCAAGAAGTACGTCGCAGAGTCCATTCCCGTTGGAATCCTGGGTGTGGGAGAGCCTCTGATGTATGCTGTTACGCTGCCGCTCGTTCGTCCGTTTGTGACGGCCTGCCTGGGTGCCGGATTTGGCGGCGCGCTCGCGGCGCTGCTTCACATCGGCACGGTTTCTCAGGGCGTTTCCGGTCTGTTTGGCCTGCTGATCGTTGTTCCTGGCCAGCAGCTCGGCTACGTTGCCGCTATGCTGCTTGCCTATGCCGCCGGCTTTGTCCTGACGTGGTTCTTTGGCGTCGACGAGCAGAAGATCAACGAGTTCTTTGGCGAGTAGTTTGATATCGCGAGCCGTGTTGCTCGGGGCTCGCGGTGCGCGGCAGATTTCTTGATGCTATGGTTGTGCCGGCGGGGCTAACTGCTCCGCCGGCCTTTTTTAAAGGAGCGTTGAAGCGTGAAAACGGGTATTTCGATTTATCTTTCCAGCCCTCTGCAGGATATTGAGCGGACGATTGAGCGTGGTGCCGCGGCGGGTGCGCGCTATGCGTTCACCTCGCTGCATATTCCCGAGGATGGGGGAGCGGCGTATGCCGATAAGGCCCGTCATGTGCTGTCGCTGCTTTCCGCCCGCGGCATTGCGCTCATTGCCGATGTGGGGCCTCGCACGTGCGATTTGCTCGGGCTTGAGCGCATCGAGGACTTGCGCGATCTGGGGTTGGAATACCTTCGTTTGGACTATGGCTTTAGCGCCCAGCGGGTCGCGGAGCTGTCCGGTGTATTTCGCATTGTGGTCAATGCATCGACAGTGAGTTCTGATGAAATCGCATCGTGGCGTGAGGCCGGTGCCGATGTGACTCGTTTTGCCGCCTGCCACAATTTTTACCCCAAGCCTTATACCGGTTTAGCTCTGGAGGACATTGCTCGGGTGAATCTTCGTCTTGCGGCGCTTGGATTCGAAATCATGGCTTTTGTGCCGGGTGATGCTAACGTTCGCGGGCCGGTATTCGAGGGACTGCCGACGGTCGAGGCGCAGCGCGGTCGCGCGTCAAAGGTTGCCCTCAATATGCTTGAGCTTGCACATGGCGCCGATTGCGACATTGTGTTGGTCGGCGACCCCGATCTTTCCGATGCGGGCTGGGCGCAGTTTGCTCAAGTTTCCGCCGGATACGTGGACCTGCAATGCGAGCTTGAGCTCAGTTATGCCTATGTGCGCGGGCAGATTCATCACGACCGGCCCGACTCGAGTGTCCTCATCTTTAGGTCTCAGGAGTCACGTACGAAGCTTAAGCCGGATTCCGTGCCGACGGATGCCGGAGCCGGCCTGCCGCGAAAGGCGGGATCGATCGCTGTGAGCAATAGCGGATATGGGCGCTACGAAGGCGAGCTTGAGATTGCGCGGGTCGATCTTCCCGGTGACGAGCGCATGAACGTTGCGGGCCATATCACGCCCGAGGCAATGGAACTGCTGCCGTTTATCAAGCGCGGATTCGGGGTACGGTTCGTTTAACGTGTGACCCGCGGGCTACAATTGGCCCATCATACGAAGGCGCCTCGTGTGGCGTGTGCCTGCGTTGGCCGATCTATATTCGGAGGATTCCCATGACTGTACTGTTTGTTGAATATCCCAAGTGCTCGACCTGTAAGAAGGCCAAGGCATGGCTGGACGAACATGGGGTAGAGTATATCGATCGCGATATCGTTTTGGACAATCCCACGGCTGATGAGCTTGCGACCTGGATTGCTCGTTCGGGGCTGCCGGTGCGGCGCTTCTTTAATTCGTCGGGCATGAAATATCGAGAGCTGGGCCTGAAGGCGCGTCTGGATGCGGGCATGACGGATCAGGAGTGCTACGAGCTGCTGGCGACCGACGGCATGCTGGTCAAGCGTCCGCTGCTGGTGGGCGACGACTTTGCGATTCCTGGGTTTAAGGAAGCGACCTGGACCGAGGTGCTGCTGTAGTGGCTGCGGAAAGTGCGTCCCGTTTTGAGCTCGGATTCCGGGACGCAGTTTCCGGTTGAAGGGGCTAGCGGAAACCGTATCCCAGTTTGAGCGCGAAATCTGGGATACGGTTTCCGTTTGGGGCCTCTAGGGGAAAGCGCGTCCCGTTCTGGACGTAAATTCCGGGATGAGCTTTCCGGTTGGCGGGCATGCGCACTATCCCGGCTGGCGGGCATATGCGCTAATCCTCAAGCTGTGCCCATTCGTGCGGATCGTAGACCTTTACGTGCTTGTTGGGCTTGCCGCTCCAATACTCCTCGTCCATAAAGGGCAGATATGCCTGAATGCCGGGGCAGATAAAGGGAATCCGCTGCTGTTGCAGTCGCTCGCGCTGGCGCTGCTCCAGGTGCGCCTCGGATATGACGGTCGGCATGCCGGACAGCTCGACGAGGCTTGCCTGGATTCGCTTAAGGTCGGGGAGTCCCGCGTGCCATGACATCCGCATGATTAAAAAGGATGCACGGCGGTATTTTGCCTGCACCACAGTAATGGCGGGGCGTAACGTGGGGTGAATTTTGTCCCGTTCGGGCCAAAGGTCGGCAGTGATCTCGAGGCCCAGGGTCTCCCATAGGTAATCAAGCTCTTCGTCCATGGCGCCTCGATATCTACGCGATCATTGATACTTCGATTGTGTTGCCTGGTGCTATCGTTTTCACGGTAGAATCTGCCAACGGTTGACGGCTACCGCTCACGGCGTTTTGCCCTTCGTGTACAGCGGTTGGCTTCACAGGTCCTTCACGGGTTGGACTAAATTAGGCCAATTTGACTGAATTTCAAAAAAGTCAAAATTGGGGCTTGCGTCACGGCGAGACTTCCCGTATATTTCTTTCTTGCGCAAAGGCACAGCCGAGCGCAGCGATGCAGTCATTGGGATGTCGTCTAATGGCAGGACAGCGGATTCTGGTTCCGTCAATGGGGGTTCGACTCCCTCCATCCCAGCCATTGCATTTGCTACATATGGCCCGTTCGTCTAGCGGTTTAGGACGCCGCCCTCTCAAGGCGGAGATCACCAGTTCGAATCTGGTACGGGCTACCAAAATTGAACGCCCGGGCCTCGTAAGAGACCCGGGTTTTGTGTATTGACCGTATATACGGCGCCTGCCGTGTTTCGCTCAGATCGAGGAGTAGCCATGGATCTGCCCATCAGCTTGCAAGACATCACGTATGCCGAGAACTATCTGGCGCAGGGCGACCTGGCTACGGCGACGCCGCTGCTGGAGCGTCTGGTGGAGCTCGCCGAGGAGTATATTGATGCTGAGTGCAAGACGGAGGAGAAGCGTCAATACTTTAGCTTCGATAGCAAGTTTGAGCGCTTGGCCTATCGCCGCGTGGAGAAGGATCCGCGCGAGCTCGTGCAGGTCGAGGTGCCGTTTGACCGCCTGTACTCTGACATGGCGTTTGCCTACATTCGCCAGCAGGATTATGTGAGCGCTCGTAATGCCCTGATGCAGGCTGTGCGTTGGGACCCCATGAACTGCAACTATCGCTTGGATTTGGCCGAGCTGTTCCGCGCACTCGAAGACAAGCAGGAATGGGCATCGCTCTCGTTCTCGGTGCTGGAGCGTGCAAGCGATGGCAAGTGCGCCGCCCGCGCTTACGCCAATCTGGGTCAGTACTTCTTGGAGCCCGAGACCGAGAACGCTTCGGCTGCCGTGGGCTGCGCGCGTCTGGCGCTGCGCCTGGCGCCCAACGATGCGCATACGACGCGCCTGCTCAACAAGATCCATACCACCTATCCGGATGCCGCCGATGAGAGCGACGAGCACGTGATGGGTGAACTGGCCCTGCAAGGCGTTCCGACCTCGCCTTCGGCCGAGATTGCCATCTGCCTGATTATGTGCGCGACCGATGCTGCAAGCGACGGCGACAAGCAGGAGGCGACGCGCCTGACGGTACGTGCTCGCGACTTGGTGGGCGAGGAGGCCTGCGCGGCGATTATCAAACTGGTGCGCGAGAGCGATGCCGAGCTCAATGCCGAGCGCAAGGCAAAGCGCGAGGCTGCGGGCTCAAACGCCGATGGCGCCAAGGAGGCCGGCGATGCCCAGTAAGCGCGAGCGCAAACTCATTTCCAAGAATCGCTCGGCACATCACGAGTACTTTATCGATGAGACGTTTGAGTGCGGTATTGAGCTGAGCGGCACCGAGGTCAAGTCGATTCGCGAGCGCGCCTGTCAGATCACTGACACTTTTGCGCTGATTCGTGGCGGCGAGTGCTGGCTCGTCGGACTGCATATCCACCCTTATAGCCATGGTGGCGTGTGGAATCGCGATCCCGACCGTCGGCGTCGTCTGCTGCTGCACCGCAAGGAGATCGACTTTCTTGACGGCAAACTTCGCAACCGTGGTTATGCGCTGGTTCCGTTGGAGCTCTACTTTAATACGGACGGCCGCGTAAAGCTGCTGCTGGGTCTGGGTCGCGGCAAGAAGCTCTACGACAAGCGCGAGGACATGGCCAAGCGTGATGTCCAACGCGAGATCGACCGCGCCCTTAAGGAACGCAACCGCTAGGCACTCTGTAAGTTGCGGTGGAATACGGACTGTTTTGCCTGTTTGAGGGGCTATTCAGTCCCTATTTCACCGCAACTGCGGGCGTCTCATCTTTCTTACTGTTCTGACACATATGTCTCAAAGGCGGCGTCCGTTATGGGTGCCGCCTTTTTTGTGGGTACATACATTCATGAGGTTCCAACCCGAGCTAGGGGAGTGATCGTTATGGACAAAACTGCGTTCTTTACCATGCCGAGCGGTCTGTACGTGGTGAGTGCTGCGGCAGACGGGCTGCGCGCCGGCTGCGTCATCAACACTGCGGTGCAGGTGACGTCCATGCCGCCGCGTATTTCGGTTGCCGTGAACAAGGACAATGTCACCTCGGGCGTTATCGCATCGGCCAAAGCGTTCGCGCTGACCGTGATCGATCAGACCGCCGACATGCTCTACATCGGTAACTTTGGGTTCCGCACCAGCAGCGATTATGACAAGTTTGCCAAATACGAGACCCGCGAGACGGCTCTGGGCATGCCCTATGTGCCCGAGCATGCGGCGGCCCTGTTTAGCTGCCGTTTGATCGACACTGTGGATGTGGGCACGCATCTGCTGTTTATCGGCGAGGTCGAGGATGCCGAGCGCCTGAGCGACGAGACGCCGCTGACGTACGACTACTATCACAAGGTGCTAAAGGGCAAGACGCCGCCCAAAGCCTCGTCGTATCAAGGCTAGAAATGTTCTAAAAATACTTGCATTATCTTATTGAGAATATATACTAATAAGTAAGTACACCAGCAGTCACGTTCGAGAGGAGAACATCATGGCTGAGGAGAAGAAGACGTATAAGTTCGTGTGCACCGTTTGCGGTTACGAGGTTGAGGTCGACACGCCCGAGCTGCCCGAGGATTACGTATGCCCGGTCTGCGGCGTCGGCCCCGATCAGTTTGAGCTCGTCGAGGAGTAACTCGTAGACACACGGCGATTAGCCATACAGAGCTCTGTCCAAGGGCCCCGGTCGAATTCTCGGCCGGGGCCCTTTTGATTTATCTGACGGTTTAAAACGGCCTTACGTGTTACAGATTGAGACGTTATATCTGGACAGTCACGCCATCCCAATTACATCCCCGTTAGCAGCACGATGTCGAGAACCGTTACGATGACGCCGATTCCTACGAGCAACGCGTTGAGCGGGCGCGAGTTGGCGTATTTGCCCATGACGCGGGGCGAACTGGTGAGTCGTATGAGCACAAAGACCGTAATCGGCAACTGAAGCGACAGCAGCGCCTGACTCCAAATGAGACCCTCAAAAGGATTTGGGACGACCAGGCACGCCGCCACTGCGCCGGCGAAACAGGCCACCACCCCGATCGAGGAATGTCGGTCGTGGACGTCGTATTCCTCGTCGAACATGCCTGCGGTGATGGTGCCTGCCGCCATGCCTGCCGTCACACTACTCGAGAGGCCCGCAAACAGCAGCGCCACCGCAAAGATGGTCGAGCTTGCTGGGCCCAGAATGGGGGAGAGCGTGTCCGCTGCGACGGCGAGGTCGTCTACGACAATGCCGTGCGCAAAGAAGGTCGTTGCGGCCAGGATGACCATGGCCGAGTTGATTGCCCAGCCCACGCCCATCGAAAAGAGCGTGTCGAAGAGCTCATAGCGCAGACGCTCTTCGATAACCTGCTCGCCTTGGCCTTCGAAGTGCATGGATTGGATGACCTCGGAGTGTAGAAAGAGGTTGTGGGGCATAACGACCGCACCCAGGACACTCACGATAATCGCGGCAGAGCCAGTGGGCATACTGGGCGTGATCCAGCTTGCGGCGGCTTGCGGCCAGTCGACCTTGACTAGTGCAAGCTCGGCCAAAAACGAGAGTCCTACCACGCCTACGAAGGCGATGATCCAGCGTTCGGCACGCTTGTAGGAGTTCGTCATGAGCATCGCCATCGATACTGCCGCCACGATGACGCAGCCCGCGCGCACGGGCAGCCCAAAGAGCATTTGAAGGGCAATCGCGCCACCCAGGACTTCGGCCATGGCGGTGGCGATGGTCGCGAGATAGGCGCTGCCGAGCACCGCGCGTCCCACGATGCGGGGGAGAAAGCGTGTCGTGGCCTCGGCAAGACAGGCGCCCGTGGCGATACCCAGGTGCGCCGCATTGTGCTGCAGCACAATGAGCATAATCGTGGACAGTGTGACGATCCACAGCAGCGCGTAGCCAAACTGCGAGCCCGCGGCCATATTGGAGGCCCAGTTGCCCGGGTCGATAAAGCCGACGGTCACGAGCAGCCCGGGGCCGATATGCCGCGCAATGTCTAGGCCTCCGTGACCACCGGTGCGTCGGGAGCCAAAGTGTTGTTTGAGATGGTTGAGCATGGTGCGCTCCTGCGTGCCGTTTGTTTGACGCCGCAAAGGATACCCGTTTTAGGCTAAAAAGTTAACTAAGACTAACAAGATTGTTGTATTTGAATGGGACGGTGAAAGGGGATTGCCGAAATGTCTTGATCTGTAACAACTAGGGATGGAGATTGGGCCTAGGTGTTACAGGTCAAGACAGGAAGAAATGGTCCTATGGAATATCTCGATCTGTAACAGCTGACCGCCAAAACCGGCCCTTCGTGTTACAGATCGAGACAAACCAAAACTGTCCTGCAGAAAATCTCAATCTGTAACATCTAGGCGCCAAAATTGGGTCTTCCTGTTACGGATTGAGATGTTTGAAGCGGTGAGTTTACAGGTCGAACTTGGGGCCCTTGTTGCCGTCCTTGAGGTCGGCGGTGTCCACTCGTAGGGCGTGCGTTACGCGATCGTTTCGAAACGGGCGGGAAACACAACGGACCGGTGATGCTTCTAGTATGCCTAGTCAACTGACTGTCTAACACCTAGGGGAGGATCGCGATGCAGGCAGATTCCGCTCAGCAGCAGGGCCTTTATCGCCCCGAATTCGACCACGATGCATGTGGCATCGGCGCGCTTGCCGATATCAACGGTGAGCGCCATCACCAGATCCTGGACGACGCACTGTCCATTCTGGTTAACTTGGAGCACCGCGGTGGTACGGGACTCGAGAAGAACACCGGCGACGGCGCTGGCATCCTGTTCCAGGTTCCGCATCACTTTTTCCGTAAAGAGGCTCAAAAGTGCGGTCAGATTCTGCCGGCAGAGGGCGACTATGGCGTGGCCATGCTGTTCTTCCCGCAGGACGACAAGGGTGTAGAGGATGCCCGCCGCGTGTTTGAGGAGGGCTGCGCCGAAGCCAGCGTGCCGCTGCTCTTCTGGCGCGAGGTGCCGGTCGACCCGCACGACCTGGGCGAGACGGCCCGCGCCTGCATGCCTACTATCCTGCAGGCTTTCCTGGGCCGTCCGGACGACACGCCCGCCGGCGATGCCTTTGAGCGTCGCCTGTACGTGTGCCGCCGCACCATCGAAAAGAAGGCCGACGCTGAGTTCGCCCTGCGCGACAAGATCTTCTATGTGTGCTCCATGAGCTCGCGCACCATCGTGTACAAGGGCATGCTTGTGGCCACGCAGATGCGCCGTTTCTTCATCGACCTCAACGACGCCGCCGTCAAAACGGCCGTGGCGCTCGTCCACTCGCGCTACTCCACCAACACCACGCCCAGCTGGGAGCGCGCACATCCCAACCGCTTTATCATCCACAACGGCGAGATCAACACCCTCAAGGGCAACGTCAACTGGATTCGCGCCCGCGAACCCAACCTGTACAGCCCCGTGCTGCAGCACGATCTTGAGCGCGTGATGCCCATCATCAACCGCGAGGGTTCCGACTCCGCGATTCTGGACAACGTGCTCGAGTTTTTGGTTATGAACGGTCGCCCGCTTACGCGTGCCGCGTCCATGTTGCTGCCCGAGCCGTGGGACCATAACGACAGCCTGAGTGAGGAGCGCCGCGCCTACGACGCTTACCAGTCCATGCTCATGGAGCCGTGGGATGGCCCGGCGGCCATCGCCTTTACCGACGGTCGCACGCTGGGTGCCGCCCTCGACCGTAACGGCCTGCGTCCCGCCCGCTACTATGTGACGCGCGACGGTCGCTTTATGCTGGCGAGCGAGGTGGGCACCATCGAGGTGAGCCCCGAGAACATCCTGACGAGCGGCTGCCTAGGACCGGGCCAGATGCTCGAGGTCGACTTTGCCCGCGGGCGCGTCATCTACAACGATGAGCTGCGTGCCTGTTACGCCAAGGAAAAGCCCTACCGTGATTGGATTGCCGAGGAGACGCTAACCGTTGACGCGCTCGATGAGCCCGTTGCGGCAACGCCCGCCGAGGACGCCGAGGTGCCCGCCGCCGTGCGTATGGCCAAGCTCGGCTACCACTGGGATGACGTCGACGAGGTCGTGCGTCCCATGGCCCAGCAGGGCAAGGCACCGCTCGCTTCGATGGGCATCGATGCGCCGCTGGCCTGCCTGTCCAAGAAGACGCGCTCGTTCTTTGACTACTTCTATCAGTTGTTCGCCCAGGTCACGAACCCGCCGATCGACGCCCTGCGCGAGCATATGGTGACTTCGACCACGCTCTACCTGGGCAACCACGGCAATCTGCTCGAGGACTCCCGTACGGCCTGCCAACTGGTGCGTCTGGAGCGCCCGTTGCTGAGCGAGGAGGAGTTCGACCGCATCTGCGCCATCGACCGCGTGGGCTTTAAGACCTGCCGTTTCCGTGCCGTGTACCGCCGCGATGCCGGCGAGGGCGCGCTGCAGGCTGCGCTCAAGCAGCTTGCAGAGAACGTTGAGGCTGCGGTCCGCGACGGCGTGAACATCGTGGTGTTGAGCGATCGTGCCGCTGCGGGCGAGGTGCCCGTGCCGTCGCTGCTCGCCGTGGGCTGCGTGCACAACCACCTGATCCGCGCCGGCGTGCGTACCTTTGCCGATATCGTGGTGGAGTGCGGCGACGCCGTGTCCCCGCACGACTTTGCGGCGCTGGTGGGCTACTCCGCGAGCGGCATCTATCCGTACAACGCACACGCGTGCATCCGCGATCTGGCGGCGCGCGGCGACCTGGACGTGACGGCCGAGCAGGGCATCGCCAACTACAACAAGGCTGCGACCGCCGGCATCGTCTCCATCATGTCCAAGATGGGCATCTCCACGGTGCAGAGCTACCATTCGGCGCAGATTTTCGAGGCCGTGGGCTTTACGCCGGAGTTCGTCAACGCGTACTTCGCCGGCACGGTGAGCCGTGTGGGCGGTATGGGTGTCGAGGACGTTGAGCGCGAGCAAAACGAGCGCTATGACGCCGCGCTCGCCATCCTTAAGAGCCAGGCTCCCGATCAGCTGCCCACACTGGGCCTGACCAAGTGGCGCCCGCTCGGCGGTGAGGATCACCTGATCGACCCCCAGACCGTCTACCTGCTGCAGACCGCTTGCCGCGAGGACAGCTACGATACCTTTAAGGAGTACAGCGCCCGCCTGCACCGCACCGGCCGTGCCGTGCGCCTGCGCGACCTGCTGGACTTTGATGCCAGCGGCCGTACCCCGGTGGCACTCGACGAGGTCGAGCCTGCGCTCAACATCGTCCGCCGCTTTAACACCGGTGCCATGTCGTATGGCTCCATCAGCAAAGAGGCACACGAGTGCATGGCCATCGCCATGAACCGCCTGCATGGACGCTCCAACTCCGGCGAGGGCGGCGAGGATCCGCGTCGCGAGACCCCGCTGGCCAATGGCGACTCAAAGAACTCCGCCATCAAGCAGGTGGCAAGTGCGCGCTTTGGCGTGACGAGCCGCTACCTGTGCAGCGCCTTCGAGATTCAGATCAAGATGGCCCAGGGCGCAAAGCCCGGCGAGGGTGGCCACCTGCCCGGCAAGAAGGTCTACCCCTGGATCGCCGAGGTCCGTCAGTCCACGCCCGGCATCGGCCTGATCTCGCCTCCGCCGCACCACGACATTTACTCCATCGAGGACTTGGCGGAGCTGATCTTCGATCTTAAGAACGCCAACCCCGGCGCGCGCGTGTCGGTTAAGCTGGTCAGTGAGGCCGGCGTCGGTACCATCGCCACCGGTGTGGCCAAGGGTGCTGCCGACAAGATCTTGATCAGCGGCCACAATGGCGGCTCGGGTGCCGCGGCGCGCGATTCCATCTGGCACGCCGGCCTGCCGCTGGAGCTCGGCCTTGCCGAGGCCCAGCAGACGCTGCTGCAAAACGGCCTGCGCTCGCGCGTGGTGCTCGAGGCCGACGGCAAGCTTATGGACGGCACCGACGTTGCCGTCGCCTGCTTGCTGGGCGCCGAGGAGTTTGGCTTTGCGACCATGCCGCTCATCTCCATGGGTTGCCTCATGCAGCGTGACTGCCAGCAGGACACCTGCCCGGCTGGCATCGCCACGCAAAACTGCCGCCTGCGTCGCGGCTTCCGCGGTAAGCCCGAGCACGTTGAGCACTTTATGCTCTTTGTTGCCGAGCAGTTGCGCGAGGTCATGGCGAGCCTGGGCTTCCGCACCATCGACGAGATGGTCGGCCATCCCGAGTGCCTGCGCCAGATCGAGGTACCGGGCAACCGCAAAGCAAATCTGCTCGACCTGTCGCCCGTGCTGGCGAGCGCGACCTGCGAGTTCGGTGCCCATATTCCGGGCGCCGACGGTCGCCACTTCCTGCCGCAGATGGCCGCGAACAGCGAGCTCGACAAGACGCTCGACTCCACGTTGTTTGTGCCCTATACGGCCGATGCCCGTGCGCACCTGCGCCCGATTCGCTTCCGCGCCGATATCGCAAACGTCAACCGCTGCGTGGGCACCATCCTGGGCAACGCGGTGACCAAGGCACATCCCGAGGGCCTGCCCGCCGGCTCCATCACCATCGATTGCGATGGTTCGGCCGGTCAGAGCTTTGGCGCTTTCCTGCCGCGCGGCATTACGCTCAACGTGTGCGGCGACGCCAACGACTACTTTGGCAAGGGCCTTTCGGGCGGCGAGGTGTCGGTGCGCCCCAACCCGCATGCGACCTACAAGTTCGACGAGAACATCATCGTGGGCAACGTGGCCTTCTTTGGCGCCACGAGCGGTCGCGGCTTTATTAACGGCCTGGCAGGCCAGCGCTTTGGCGTGCGCAACTCCGGTGCCACGGTGGTGGTCGAGGGCTGCGGCAACCATGGCTGCGAGTACATGACGGGCGGTCTGGCGCTCATCCTGGGCGAGGTCGGGCAGAACTTCGCCGCCGGCATGACGGGCGGCGTGGCTTACGTCTTTGACCAGTACGGCACGCTCGATGCCCGTGTGAACCACGAGAGCGTTGAGCTCAAGGCCCCGACGGCCGGCGAGCTGGCGCAGATTCGTGCGCTCATCCAGGAGCACGTGGACGCGACGCAGAGCCCGCGCGGTATTAAGCTGCTCTACAGCTTTGAGACGATGAGCAAGCACTTTGTGAAGGTCATTCCGACCGAGTACGAGCGCGTGTTGGCGATTGTCGCCGCCGCCGAGGCCATCGGTAAGACGCATGCGCAGGCCGAGGAGCTGGCGTTTGACATTGTGACCGGTCGCGCCGACGCCGCCGATGTCGCTCGCTTTGATGTGGCGGGTGGTGTCGCTGGCGCTGCGCCCACCACCGCCAGCTCTGTTGCTTCGACCAAAAAGGAGGCGTAAGTGCCATGGGTAAGCCCGGTGCTTTTCTTGATATCGATCGCGTGACCCACGAGCTGCGCCCCGTGGAGGAGCGCAGCCGCGATTTCGATCCGCTGTACGTGGAGCTCGACGACGATGCGCGCCGTGCCCAGGCGAGCCGCTGCATGATGTGTGGTGTGGCGTTTTGCCAGATGGGCGCGAGCTTTGGCAAGGCGCGTCCGAGTGGCTGCCCGCTGCACAATCTGATTCCCGAGTGGAACGAGCTAGTGTATCGCGGCCGCTGGGACGAGGCTGCCGAGCGTCTGTCACTCACCTCGCCCATGCCCGAGTTCACGAGTCGCGTGTGCCCGGCGCTGTGCGAGGCCGCGTGCAACCTGGGCTCGGTCGAGGGCCAACCCACGACGATTCACGACAACGAGCGTGCGATCAGCGACCATGAGTGGGCAGATGGCGGTCCGCGTCGCTTTGAGCCGGCAGGGGAGGGCGCGCCCACGGTTGCCGTGGTGGGTTCCGGCCCGGCTGGCCTGGTGGCAGCATGGGAGCTTGCGCGTCGCGGTGCCCGCGTGACGGTGTTTGAGCGTGACGACCGCCCGGGCGGCCTGCTCATGTACGGCATTCCCAACATGAAGCTCGAGAAGTCTGTGGTCGAGCGCCGCGTGGCGCTCATGCGCGAGCTGGGTATTGTCTTTGAGCTGGGCGCTGACGTTACGAACCCTGCGGTAGCGGCCAAGCTCAATGGCTTTGACGCCGTCGTGGTGGCTGCCGGCGCCCGCGCCCCGCGTGGGCTTTCTGCTGCGAACATCGATGCGCCCGGCGTGGTGTATGCCGTGGACTACCTGACGGCTTCGACCATCTCGGTGCTCGATGGCGGCGAGCCCGCGGTGAACGCGCGCGGCCTGGACGTTGTGGTCGTTGGCGGCGGCGATACCGGCAACGACTGCGTGGGTACCGCGGTGCGTCAGGGCGCGCGCAGCGTGCGCCAGTTTGAGTTCTTGCCGGCGGCGCCTGATGCGCGCGCGGCGAGCAACCCCTGGCCGCAGTGGCCAAACGTTAAGAAGACCGACTACGGCCAGCAGGAGGCCATCGCTGCCATGGGCGGCGAGATGCGCGCTTGGGGCGTGGATACGCTCGAGGTGCTGCTGGATAAGAAGGGCGCTGCCGCGGGCCTGCGCGTGGTCGATCTGGACTGGTCGGCGGGAAAGCCCGAGCGCATCGCGGGCTCCGAGCACGAGGTGCCGACGCAGCTGGTGCTCATCGCCTGCGGCTTTACGGGTCCGGAGCACGGTGTGTTCGACGCCGTTGGCGTGCCCGTTGCCACTGCTGGTCGTCCGCTGCCTGTGATGGCCGCCGAGGGCTCGCATCTTGCGGCGCGTGTCGACGGCGTCGCCGCGGGCGCCACACCGGTATACGTGGCCGGCGATGCTCGCAATGGCAGTTCGCTCGTGGTAAGCGCCATGGCCGACGCCCTGGCCTGCGCTGCCGAAGTCGCCGAGGCGCTGGAGCTGTAAAGTAGTCATTTAAGAACGTCCCCAATGACTAGTCATTTTTTGTCTAGTCGTTGGGGACACTCTTTGCGAGCGATTTGCTCGTTTGTCGACGTACGGGTGTTTATTTGTCGACTTCTTGGGCTGTGGTCACCTGTTGTTTCTGTGGTGGCTGTGGGTATCTGGCTCAAAAGGGCGGGTTGGCCGTCTATGTTTACCTGCACTGATAATTGTTCTCGGGGGAAGCGGGCACTGCGGGGCGCGGCAACGGCGC
>NZ_JAQEKC010000030.1:0-24244 GCF_027679495.1 Collinsella aerofaciens | reverse complement strand
TCCCGCGGCCGCGGCGGCCCGCGCTGCATGAGCATGCCCTTCTGGCGCGAGGACCTCTAAGGTCTTTCCGTTTCCGGTGCGGTCCCCCTACAACCGCACCGGCTTCGCCCGTTAAACGGGCACCACTAATACTTACGTAATTCATTTCTTCGAAAGGAATCAAACCATGGGTGTTAACCTTTCCGGCCGTAGCTTCCTCAAGCTTCTCGACCTCACCACCGAGGAGATCGAGTACCTGCTCAAGCTCTCCAAGAACTTCAAGGATATGAAGCGCGCTGGCGTTCCGCACCGCTATCTCGACGGCAAGAACATCGTTCTGCTCTTCCAGAAGACCTCTACTCGTACCCGCTGCGCCTTCGAGGTCGGCGGCATGGATCTGGGCATGGGCGTCACCTACCTCGATCCGGGTTCGTCGCAGATGGGCAAGAAGGAGTCCATCGAGGACACTGCCCGCGTTCTCGGCCGCATGTATGACGGCATCGAGTTCCGTGGCTTTGCCCAGGACGACGTCGAGGAGCTCGCTGCTAAGTCCGGCGTGCCCGTGTGGAACGGCCTGACCACCGAGTGGCACCCCACCCAGATGCTCGCCGACATCCTGACCGTCCAGGAGAACTTCAACTACGACATCAAGGGCAAGACCCTCGTCTTCATGGGCGACTGCAAGAACAATGTCGCTCGCTCCCTCATGGTCGTCTGCTCCAAGCTCGGCATGAACTTCGTGGCCTGCGGCCCCGAGGAGTGCATGCCCGCTGACGACGTCATCGAGGCCTGCAAGCCCATCGCCGAGGCTAACGGCTGCACCATCAAGCTGACCACCGACGTCAAGGACGGCGTCACCGGTGCCGACGTTATCTACACCGACGTGTGGGTCTCCATGGGCGAGCCCGACGAGGTCTGGGCCGAGCGCATCGCTCAGCTCACCCCGTATCGTGTCACCTCCGAGGTCATGGCTATGGCCAACCCGGGTGCCATCTTCCTGCACTGCCTGCCCAGCTTCCACGACACCAACACCACCATTGGCGCCGAGAAGTGCGAGCAGTTCGGCATCACCGAGCAGGAGGTCACCGACGAGGTCTTCGAGAGCCCCGCTTCCAAGGTCTTCGACGAGGCCGAGAACCGCATGCACACCATCAAGGCTGTCATGTACGCCACGCTCAAGTAAGAGCATCTAGCATCTCGCTCGGGGTGTATTGCTGCACACCCCGAGCGGTTTTATCTGGTAATAATCTCGCATCAAGCGGCAGGCACGGCACGGAAGAGCCGCTTCTGGCGAGATCAGTAAATGATTTATGAAGGGGGGGATGAGAACTATGACTGAGACCGCTAAGAAAAAGCGCGGTATGCCTTCATCGTTCACCATTCTTCTTGCTCTGCTGGCAATTGTCGCAGTGATTACCGTTATCGTCTCCGGCACGTCCGGCGGCGCGGTTACTGCCGCCCGTCTGAGCGATTTCTGCACCGCCCCGATTAAGGGCTTCGCTGACGCTCTGCCCGTCTGCCTCTTCGTTATGATCCTGGGCGGCTTCCTCGGTATGATGACCGAGACCGGCGCCCTGGACAACGGCATCGCCGTTCTGGTGCAGAAGCTTAAGGGCAACGAGATTATGCTCATTCCCGTGCTGATGCTCATCTTCTCCCTCGGTGGTACCACCTATGGTATGTGCGAGGAGACCGTTCCCTTCTACGCCCTGCTCGCCGCTACCATGATGGCCGCTGGCTTCGACCCCATGGTCGGTGCCGCTACCGTCCTGCTCGGCGCTGGCTGCGGCTGCCTGGGCTCCACGGTTAACCCGTTCGCCGTCGGCGCTGCCGTCGACGCTCTGACCGGCGTTGGCATTGAGGTCAACCAGTCCATCATCATCGGCCTCGGTGCCGTCCTGTGGATTGTCACTACCGCTATGTCCATCTTCTTCGTGATGAACTATGCCAAGAAGGTCAAGGCTGACAAGGGTTCCACCATCCTGTCGATGCAGGAGCTCAAGGACGCCGAAGAGGCTCACGGCAAGGCTGCTTCCGAGGTCCACAAGGAGGTCAAGCTCACCGGTCGTCAGAAGGGTGTTCTGATCGCCTTCGCCTTCACCTTCGTCGTCATGATCGTCGGCTTCATTCCGCTGGCCGACCTCAACGAGGGCGTCGCCAACTTCTTCGACGCTGGCGCTGTCTACGACGCCGACGGTAACGCCGTCGTCCAGGGCTGGTCTGCCCTGATCACCGGCCTGCCCATTGGCCAGTGGTACTTCGACGAGGCTTCCACCTGGTTCTTCCTCATGGCCGTCCTGATCGGTATCATCGGTGGCCTGTCCGAGAAGCAGATCGTTAACACCTTCATCACCGGCGCTGCCGACATGATGTCCGTTGTTCTCGTCATCGCCCTCGCCCGTGGTATCTCCGTCCTCATGGCTAACACCGGCCTCGATGTCTTCGTCCTCGACGCTGCCGCCAATGCCCTGGCTGGCCTGTCCGGCGTGATCTTCGCTCCCATGAGCTTCCTGGTCTACTTCGGCCTGTCCTTCCTGATCCCCTCGACCTCCGGTATGGCCACCGTCTCCATGCCCATCATGGGACCGCTGGCTGTTAAGCTCGGCTTCTCGCCTGAGGTCATGGTCATGATCTTCTCCGCCGCCATCGGTGTCGTGAACCTATTCACCCCGACCTCCGGCGCCATCATGGGCGGTCTCGCCCTGGCCAAGATCGAGTGGACGACCTGGCTCAAGTTTGCCCTTAAGCTCATCGTCGCGCTCTCCGTCGTCTGCGCCATCATCCTGACCGTCGCCTGCGTGTTGATCTAAGTACCCAACGGGTACCCCACGGAAACCTTGACGATCCTGTAGAGGATCACCTGGTCATCGTCTGTCCGGCGGGGTAAACCCACCGGTAGACTCCTACCTTTAGCCCCCTTCCGTTCCGTGCGCGGGAGGGGGCGCTCTTGTGTTCCGGCGTTTTACCAAACGCCGGAACCACTCGACGCTGCAAGCCCGCCAGAGCGGCAATCTGACGTTCAATCGTCGGGCATGGCCAAAAGGCCTATGCCCTCCTCTTTCACGTCACCTTGCTCGCTCTGGCGGGCTTTCGCTGACTTTTGCTCCACCTGCGGCGCTGCCATTGTTGGTGTTATGGGGCGGTGCAATGGGGTCAGGTTAGTTTGCACCAAATATGTCCGACAAGAGGTTTGACGGATGTTTGGTTGGTGCCTGTTGATGGTCTGGGTATCGGGGAGGGCGGGCTCCGTTATAATCGCCTAGAACATTAAATGGAAACGGGACGGGAGCCATATATGCGCCAGGGTTTCGACAACGCGAAGTATATCGAGCTGCAGGCTGCTCACATTAAGGAGCGCATCTCGCAGTTTGGTGGCAAGCTCTATTTGGAGTTTGGCGGTAAGCTGTTCGATGACTATCATGCGAGCCGCGTGCTGCCGGGTTTTGAACCGGACAGCAAGTTCCGCATGCTCAAGAGCATCGCCGACGATGTCGAGGTCATCATCGCCATTAACGCAAACCACATCGAGAAAAACAAGGCTCGTGGTGACCTCGGCATTACCTATGACGAGGATGTGCTGCGCCTGGTTGACCTGTTCCGCGGCAACGGCTTTGCTGTCGCGGCTGTGGTCATCACCCAGTACGCCGGCCAGCCTGCTGCCGATGTGTTCCGCAACCGCCTGAACGCGCTCGGTATTCCCGCCAAGCTGCACTATCCCATCGAGGGGTATCCGCACGATGTCGATCTGATCGTGTCCGACGATGGCTACGGCAAGAATGAGTTTGTCGAGACCACCCGACCGCTCGTCGTGGTCACTGCCCCCGGTCCTGGCTCGGGCAAGCTTGCCACCTGCCTGTCTCAGCTCTATCACGAGCACAAGCATGGCACGGCCGCCGGCTATGCCAAGTTCGAGACCTTCCCGGTCTGGAACCTTCCCCTCACGCATCCGGTCAACATCGCCTACGAGGCGGCCACGGCGGACCTCGACGATGCCAATATCATCGACTCCTTCCACCTTGAGGCCTATAACAAGACCACGGTCAACTACAACCGCGACGTCGAGGCCTTCCCGGTGGTCCGTGCTCTGATGGAAAAGATCCTGGGCAAGAGCCCCTACCAGAGTCCTACGGACATGGGCGTCAATATGGTCGGCTTTGCCATCACCGATGACGATGCCTGCCGCGACGCTTCCAAGATGGAGATCGTCCGCCGCTACTTTACCGCGGTCGAAAATGTGCGCCGTACCGGCGTGGGCGATGAGCAAGTCGACCGTCTCAAGATCATTATGAAGAAAGCCGGCATCGATAAGAACTACTCACCGGCGCGCTCGGCGGCCCTCACCAGGGAGCAGCTGACGGGTGGTCCCGTGGGTGCCATGGTTATGCCCGATGGCTCCGTGGTGACCGGCAAGACTTCCACGCGCCTAGGCGCTGCGAGCTCGCTCATCATGAATGCACTTAAGCATGTCTCGGGCGTCGACCTTGAGCTCGAGGTCATTAGCGATGAAGCGATCGAGCCCATCAGCAAGCTCAAGACGCATTTCCTGGGCAGCAAAAACCCGCGCCTCCACACCGACGAGACGCTTATGGCGCTGTCGATCACCTCGGCCACGAGTGAGACGGCCGCTCGCGTCCTTTCGGGCCTGGAGCAGCTGCGCGGTTGCGATGCCTTCTTTAGCGTGATTATCTCGCCGACGGACGAGACGGTACTGCGCAAACTGGGTATCAACGTGTGCTGCGAGCCCAAGTTTGAGCGCCGCGGTTTCTTCCATCGCTAAGTTTGAAGCACCGCGGTAATTGCATTGCATTTTGGCCGTATCGGGTTAGCGCCCGGTACGGCTTTTTGATCAATAAAGCGCCTATTTCGGCGAAAAATAGCTGTTTACCTGCCTAGAAACAATTTGAGCGGTATACAATAACCGTAACTGTTTCATCCTTAGCGGGATGCCGCATGATGGATATTACCTGCCATCGTGAGGTGTGTCGGTCGCGCACGGCGCGTTAGATGCTCGTGCTCGGTTTGAGGAGGCTGCTATGGCGGGCAAGGGTCGTGCGAGTGTCAACGATATGAAGCGTGTCGAGGTGCTGGTGTTGATGGAGATCGACCAGCAAACCGAAGACAATGGCGGGCCGTATGGTTTCTCGCGCAAAACGCTTGCCGAGCGCGTGGGGGTTTCGCCGTATCGTGCCCGCGCCGCAATCGATCGCTTGGATTCCGAAGGCATGATTGATGTCGTCTCGCGTTATAGCGACGACGGCGGTCAGCTTGCAAATGGCATTTGCCTCACCGAACGTGGCGAGTGGTATCTTGAGGGCGTCCGTACCGGCATGCTCGTTCAAGAAATGCTTGAGGACGAGGTTGCTGATCGATAGCAGCATGTAACCCTTGCCATAGCGACGCCGCCTGGGAAACCGGGCGGCGTTTTGTTTCAAGATTGAGAAATGCAATCGCACGCGAGAAAAATTGCGAACGGTCCGCGGCGCGAGTATTACAATGAAGACCCGTAAGATGTGGATAAACAACTTCTACGGGAAGCGCAGGTAACTCAATATGACCAAGCATGTGTTCGTAACCGGTGGCGTGGTTTCGTCCCTGGGCAAGGGTATCACCGCGGCCTCGCTGGGCCGTCTGCTCAAGTCGCGTGGCTACAAAGTAACGATGCAGAAGGCCGATCCGTATCTGAACGTCGACCCCGGTACCATGAGCCCCTTCCAGCATGGTGAGGTCTTCGTTACCGAGGATGGTTACGAGTCCGACCTGGACCTGGGTCATTACGAGCGCTTTATTGATGAGAACCTGACCCGCGATTCCAACTTTACGACCGGCGCCATCTATAAGAGCTTGATCGCCCGCGAGCGTCGCGGCGACTTTTTGGGCGGTACCGTGCAGGTGATTCCTCACGTCACCAATGCCATTAAGGACAAGTTCCGCCGCATCGAGGAGCAGACCGGCTCCGATGTAGTCATCACCGAGCTGGGCGGCACGATCGGCGACATCGAGTCCCAACCGTTTGTCGAGGCCATCCGTCAGTACCGCAAGGAGGCCGGCCCCGAGAACGTCTGCTACATCCACGTGTCGCTCGTTCCCTATATCGCCGCCGCCCACGAGGTCAAGACCAAGCCCACGCAGCATTCCGTCAAGGAGCTCCGCAGCTTTGGCATCCAGCCCGATATCATCGTGCTGCGCTCCGACCACCATATCGATGACGCTATCCGCGGAAAGATCGCAAGCTTCTGCGACGTCGACACCGATTGTGTCTTTACCAACGAGGACTGCGCGAGCATTTACGATGTTCCGCAGCTGCTTGCCGAGCAGGACTTTGACCTGCGCATTTGCGAGCGCTTGGGTCTGGACCCGCGTGAGCGCGACATGAGCGAGTGGAATGAGTTCCTGCGCAAACAGAATCACGCCAACCATCACGCCGACAAGGTGAAGATCGCCGTCGTGGGCAAGTACACGCAGCTGCCCGATGCGTATCTGTCGGTTATCGAGGCCCTGCACCATGCGGGCGTCTTCTACGATCGCCATGTGGACGTCCAGCTGGTCGACGGCGAGAGCCTCGACGAGCAGAATGTCTCCGAGGTTTTGGGCGACGCCTCGGGCGTCCTGGTCCCCGGCGGCTTTGGCAAGCGCGCCCTGGAGGGCAAGATCCTCGCGGCCGAGTTTGCCCGTGAGCACAAGATTCCGTATCTGGGCATTTGCCTGGGTATGCAGGTGGCCGTGTGCGAGTTCGCCCGCAACGTCGTCGGCCTTGCCGGCGCCAGCTCCTCCGAGTTCGATCCGGACGGCCCGTTTAGCGTCATCGATCTGATGAGCTCGCAGGAGGACGTGACCGAGAAGGGCGGCACCATGCGCCTGGGCGCCTATCCGTGCAAGCTCGCCGCCGATACCCTTGCTCGCGAGGCATATGGCGAGGAGCTCGTCTACGAGCGTCACCGTCATCGCTTTGAGTTCAACAACGCCTTCCGTGACCAGCTCGAGGACGCCGGCTTGGTTATCTCGGGTCTGTCGCCCGACGAGCGCCTGGTCGAGATGGTCGAGCTGCCGCGCGACGTGCATCCGTGGTATGTGGCAACCCAGGCTCATCCCGAGTTCAAGAGCCGCCCGACCAACCCGCAGCCGCTGTTCCGCGAGTTCGTGCGCGCTTCGATCGGCCAGCACGAGGGTGTCGACCGTCTGCAGGTGACGCCCATGAACCTCGCTACGGACTAAGGGTGCCGGCGAATAAGGAACATACCGAAGCTACTCCCTCGTCGCTCGCCGTGGCGGCGGGGGAGTATCTCGATTACCTCGCGGTCGAGCGGGGTTTGGCGCGCAACACGATTGCGGCCTACCGTCGTGACCTGACGACGTACTGCGCCTATCTGGAGCGGGCGGGTATTGTGTCTTTTGAAGAGGTGACCCGTCAGGTCGTGGAGGGCTTTGTCGCCGACCGTCGCGATGGGGGCTATTCCGATGCCTCGGTGGAGCGTGCGCTTGCGGCCGTGAAGGGCCTGCATGCCTTTTTGGTGCGCGATGGGGCTGTGGCCCAAAATCCAACGGCGGCGTTGCGCCTGCCTAAAAAGGCTGAGCGTTTGCCGGAGTATCTATCGGTGGAGGATGTCTCGGCGCTGCTCGATCAAGACTTCCCCAAGGGCGAGATGGGCTTGCGCGACCATGCCATCTTGGAAGTGCTCTACGGATGCGGCTTACGTGTGAGCGAGTTGGTGGGGCTCGATGTGGGCGATATCCATATCGACGATGGCTTTGTGCTCGTTCGCGGTAAGGGCTCAAAGGAACGCCTGTCACCGCTGGTGGGAAGCGCGGCGCGAGCTCTGACGCTCTATGTAACTGAGGGGCGTTCTCGCTTGGCGGTCCATGCCCGCGGAACCGAGACCTCGGCGGTCTTTTTAAATAAGAACGGCCGCCGTCTGTCGCGCCAGGGCATCCATGCCATCTGTGAGCGCTACGGGCGCCAGGTGGGACTGGTGGGGCTCCATCCCCATACGCTGCGTCACTCCTTTGCCACCCATATGCTTGCGGGCGGCGCAGACCTCCGTGTGCTACAGGAGATCTTGGGGCATGCCGATATATCGACCACGCAGATCTACACGCATGTCGATCGTACGCAACTGACCGAGGTCTATCTGGCGGCGCACCCGCTGGCACATCGCTAGCACCTCGCTGACCTGCATATTTATAAATATTAAAGGGGACGGGCCCCAGATTGCCGAGACGCACTTTTGCGCGCATGGGCAATCTGGGGCCCGTCCCATTTTTCGCCAGACACCGACGCGGTGGTGGGCCGTGTGTGTCGTGGGTGGGGGAGTTTGGGGGCGATGTGAACGGCGTGTAAAGGGACGTAAAAATCGCCTCAAGGTCAACTTGAAGGTTGAGGTTCGCGGGCGTGGTTCTACAGGTGGCATCACGCCTTTGCTGCAAACACAACATATTGTGTTTTCGAACATATGCTCGGGGGTGTTTTACAACATATTGAGGGTGGAGTGGTGGGGCGGGGTGGGGGAAGGGGTGGGGAAAGGTGTTGAAAAATGGGGCGGTTCCCCATATTATTGATGACGTCGACAGGCGGGGTGGTTCCCCGCGTACGTGCCATCTGAGTAACCGAGGGGAGGGCGCACATGGGAATGACGGGTGCATACGAGCGCAATCTCGATGCAAAAGGTCGTCTATCCCTGCCTGCACCCCTTCGCGAGGAGCTTGGAGAGCACGTTCGCGTGTTCAAAGCCCTGGATGTCGATGCTCTGTACGTGTTCTCTGCCGAGGCCTTCGATAAGTGGGTCGAAGGACTCTTCGCGGGTCGTGAGGGCCACGAGGGTTTTAACCCGCGTGACATCAACGACCAGAAGCTCATGAGGGCGATCAACAAGCGCACCACGTCGATGGACGTGGACAGCGCCGGTCGTATCGGTCTTTCCGAGTCTCTCCGCAAGCAGGCGAACCTCGACCGCGAGGTCACGGTTGTGGGCAACTACGACCACCTTGAGGTTTGGGATCGCGCCGCGGCCGATGAGGACGATGACGATGAGGCCCTGCTGGACCTCTTCTTCTCGTAAGGGCAAGGCACGGGTAACGGATGGAGCGTGGGATCTTGACACAAGAATATCGGCATGAACCTGTCATGCTCGGCGAAGTGCTTGAGTCGCTGCGGCTAAAGAGCGGCTCCGTTGTCTGCGATTGCACCCTTGGCGGTGCCGGCCATTCGGTAAAGATGGCCGCGCAGGTGGGGGAGACGGGCCTTTTGCTCGGCGTCGATCAGGACGACATGGCCCTCGAGGCCGCTGGTGCCCGTCTGGACCGCGAGGTTCCCGGCGTTCCGCACCAGCTGCTGAAGGGCAACTTCGGCGACTTGGACGAGCTGCTTTGCTCGGCCGAGGTGCCCGGGGTCGATGGCTTCCTGTTCGATTTGGGCGTTTCGTCACCGCAACTCGATATCCCTGGCAGGGGCTTTTCGTATAACGAGGACGCCCCATTGGACATGCGGATGGATCCGGGTAATAACACCTTAAACGCAGCTGAGGTCATCAACACCTATAACGAACACGACCTCGCCCGGATTCTACGCGTCTACGGAGAAGAGAAGTTCGCCTCGCAGATTGCGCGCGAGATCGTGCGCCGCCGCGAGCAAGAACCGATCGAAACCACCGGCCAATTTGTCGAGATCATCAAGGCGGGTATCCCGGCTGCCGCTCGTCGGCATGGCGGACACCCGGCCAAGAAAAGTTTCCAGGCCATTCGCATCGAGGTCAATCACGAGCTCGATGTGCTCGAACGAGGGCTTGATGCCGCCACCAGGTGGCTCAACCCGGGCGGACGTATCTGCGTCATCTCGTATCACTCGCTCGAGGACCGTATCGTAAAGAACCACTTTAAGGAGATGAGCCAGGGGTGCACGTGTCCGCCGGAGATTCCGGTGTGCGTGTGCGGCAACGTGCCGATACTCAAGGTCATCACCCGCAAACCCTTGGTTGCCCAGCCTGATGAGGTTGAGCGCAACCCTCGGGCGAGATCGGCCAAAATCCGCGTGGCGCAGCGTCTGTAGGCGCGACCGCGCGATATTGGACCTCCCGCTCGCACCATAAACGAAGCTTAAACACACTACCAACGTACTCGGGATGGGAGGCGGCATATCATGGGCTACAACACTTCAAGCGCAGCACTCGCCTATGATATGAACGCCATGCCCGCCTATCGTGAGACGCCGCAGGCCCCCGTTGCTCCCCGTGAGCAGCGCGCGCCGCGCTTTGATGTCTACACGGGCGCGGGCCGTCAGGCAAACCAGGCGGTAAGCCCGGTTTTCATGAGCGTTCTTAAAACGTTTTGCATCATTGCGGCTATCTTCATGACGATCGGCGTCGCCCGCGTGGCGCTCGCCGGCGTTACGGCCCAGGTGCTCAACAGCAACGCCGAGCTTACCAGCACGCTCGAAAAGGCGACCGATGAGAGCTCCGACCTGGAGGTCATGCATTCGGTCTATGGCGCCGACACGCGCATTCGCGACCTTGCGGGCGCTTATGGCATGGTGGAGCCCAGCGAGAGCGTTACACTTGACTTTTCGCAGGATGCAGCCGCGGGCGCCAACGCGACCGCGACCGCTCAGTAGCAAGACGGTAGCTGAGTATGACAAATGACTATCGCCGCGGTTCCGATGGGGGCCGCGGTTCTGGACGTCCCTCGTCGCGGGGACGTTCTGGTTATCAAGGAACGGGTCGGCAATCTTACAACGCCGGGCAGTCCCGTGGCAACGACCCGGCGTCGCGACTTCGCGGCTCGGACGGCCCTCAAATGCATAACACCAGGTCGCGCAAGAGTTCGTCGACCGAATGGCTCACAGGCACGCCTCTGCCTCGCCGCAAAGCCATCATGGGCTTCATCGGGCTTGGTTTGAGCTTGGGCGTCTTTCGCCTTGCCGACTATCAAATTGTCGAAGCCGATAAACTGCGCGAGCGTGCCGATGCGCGCCGCCTGCTTGCACAGACCCTCTATGCCAAGCGCGGCACCATCTACGACCGCAACGGTAACGTGCTGGCGTCGTCGGTCGAATGTCGCAACATCGCCGTGAACCCGCAGCTTGTCGAGGATGTTGACAAGACGGTGTCGGCGCTGGTCAAGGCAACTGGAATCGATAAAAAGACCTGCCGCAAGCTCGTCGAGTCCGATGGCACCTGGGTGTATATCAAGCGCCAGGTGGACGAAGACGATGCTGCGGCGCTGGAGAAGAAGAACCTGCCCGGCGTGCTTTTTGAGCAGGCCATGAAGCGCGTATATCCATACGGCAATCTGGCATCGCAGGTGCTGGGTGTAGTGAATGTAGACAACGACGGCTTGACGGGTCTCGAAAAGCAATACAACAAGCTTCTGACCGGCACGAATGGTACCCTCGTGCGCGAGCGCGCGAGGGACGGCAGCTATATCGCGGGCGGTGCCTATAAAAAGGTGGCTGCGGTCGACGGCGTTGACATCGTGACGACGCTCGACGTCAATATGCAGCGAGCGGCTGAGGATGCTTTGGCGGAGGCTGTCGAGAAGACAAAGGCCAAGAACGGCTCGGCTTTGGTCACCGACCCCACGACTGGTGAAATTCTCGCCGCCTGCTCGTACCCGACCTACGACCAGACCGATCTGGAAAACGCCAAGACCGAGGATATGAACTTGCGCCTGGTCACCGACGCCTACGAGCCCGGCTCGGTCTTTAAGACGCTCGTGGCGGGCGCCGGCTTCGACTTGGGCGTCGTGCGATCGAGTACGTCGTTTGAGGTGCCGGCGAGCATCAAGGTGGGTGACGATACCGTCACCGATGCCGACAAGCGCGACTATGCCATGACCATGGATGTGCGCGAGATGATGCGCCGTTCGTCCAACGTGGGCTTTGTCCTGGTGGGGCGCAAGATCGGTGCGGATGACTTTGCCGCCTATGTGGACAAGTGGGGCATAGGTCACAGCTCCGGTGTCGATTTTCCGGGCGAGAGCCTGGGCATCGTCAAGGAGCGTGACCAGTATGACGGCGCCACGCTGGGTTCGATGAGCTTTGGACAGGCGCTGTCCGTCTCGCCGATTGAGATCGCACGTGCCGTGGGCGGCATCGCCAACGGCGGCGTGATGATGACCCCGCACTTCTATAAGTCCAGCAAAGGCGACGAGAAGGACTGGGGCGAAGGCGAGCGCGCGATTTCGGAGGACGCCGCATCCCAGGTGACATCGTGCATGCAGACGGTCGTGTCCGAGGGAACGGGCGTTGGCGGCGCGGTTGACGGCTATGACGTGGCGGGTAAGACCGGTACGGCCGAACGAGCCGACGAGAACGGCGGCTACCTCAAGGAGAACTACATGTCGTCCTTTATGGGTTTTGCACCGGCACAATCGCCCAAGGTGCTGTGCTATATCACGCTCGACGGAACGCCGAGCGGCTCAGATGCCGCTGCGGTGCCGTTCCAGTCCATTATGGCCAACGCGCTCGACGTGCTGGGTATCCCGCACACGAAGTAGGGGGTTACAATCTTTGGGGCGTGGTTTGTTGTCCCATATGAGGGGTGTTCACATGCCCTGCACCACGCATGCGCGGCGCTGGGATACAATACGCCGATAGCATTATTAGGTTTACAGGGGAGCTGCAATGATAGAGATCGCCGTCAACAACCTCGCGGCCGCAACAGGGGCCCGAACCGTGACGGGAGAAGCCGATCGGGTATGCCGCGGGTGCGTTATCGACTCGCGCCAGGTCGAGGAAGGGACGATTTTCGTCGCCTTTCCCGGTGAAAACGTCGACGGCAATGATTTTGCTTCCCGTGCCGTCCAGTCGGGTGCCGGCGCCGTCGTGATGACGCGTGAGCCCGAGGCCGAGCTGGTCTCGCTGGCGCAGGACAAGGGCTGTGCCATCTTGCTGACCGATGATCCCGAGGAGTTTCTGCTGCGTTTGGCGCACACGTACCGTCTGGAGCTTGGCTGCCTGGTCGTTGGTATTACCGGTTCCATCGGCAAGACGACGACCAAGGACGTGCTCGCCGCTGTGCTCGCCAAGCGCTATCGTGTCTGGGCCACCAAGGGCAATTTCAATAACCTGATCGGCATGCCACTCACGGTGCTTTCCGCTCCGGCCGATACCGAGGTCCTGGTGCTCGAGATGGGCATGAACCATTTCCACGAGATCGAGCGCCTGTCCCAGTCCGCCAATCCCAACCTTGCCATCGTGAGCAAGATTGGTACCTCTCATATCGGCATTTTGGGTAGCCGCGAGAACATCGCCCGCGCTAAGGCCGAGATTGTCCAGGGTATGTGCGCCGCTGGCGACTTCTTGCCGCTGCTGGTTTTGGGCGGCGAGGACGACTTTACGCCGTTCATTCGCGATACGTTCGCCCAGCCTGCTGGTATCGACGTGATGCTGGCCGGCGTCTCGGACGATGATGAGGTCCGTGCCCGCGACGTTCGAGTTGATGACGAGGGCCGTCCGGTCTTTACGCTCGATTTTGGTCAGGGCGAGACAATCGATACCATGCTTGCCATCCCCGGCGTGCAGTCCGTCCCAAATGCCGTTAAGGCCGCCGCGGTTGCCTATCGCCTGGGCGTGACGCCCGAGCAGATCGATGCTGCCTTTAGGGGCCTCACGATCACCGGTCACCGCCAAGAGATCAAGCGCGCCAAGAGCGGTGCCCGCGTCATCGACGATTCCTATAACGCCAGTGCCGAATCCATGGCTGCTGGCCTCGATCTGCTGTGCTCGCTTTCGTGCACGGGGTCTCGCATGGCGATCCTGGGCGAGATGGGCGAGATGGGCGATGAGGCTCCTCGCATGCATGAGCTCGTGGGCGCCTATGCCGCCGCCAAGAAGCTCGACATGCTGGCGTGCGTGGGTGGTGAGCTGGCCCAGCTTATGGCCGATGCCGCGCGCATGATGGGCATGGACGAGGACCGCATCCAGGTGTTCTCCGATTATCAGCAGGTGCTCGACCGCATGGGCGGCGCGCTTGAAAAACATGATGTTGTACTGGTCAAGGGTTCCCGTTTTGTTGAGCTCGACCGCTTTGTGGAAGGTGTGTGCTAGCCCATGTTCGGCAATCCCTCGTATCCAACGTATCAGGCTTTTTTGGGGCTTGGCATCGCCGCTGCCATTGCGCTGCTGCTCATGCCGTGGTGGATCAAGCTGCTCAAGGTCGAGGGTATCGGCCAGCAGGTTCGTGCCGACGGCCCCAAGCGTCATTTGGTTAAGCAGGGAACGCCCACCATGGGTGGCGTTGTCATCCTCGTCGCGATCTCGCTGACCTGCCTGCTGATGGGCAAGCTCACCACCGAGCTCGTGCTCGTGCTGCTCGCCACGCTGGCGACCGGCGTGCTGGGCCTGATCGACGACCTGACCTCCGTTACGCACGGGCGCTCGCTCGGTCTGACGCCTCATGCCAAGATGATCGGCCTAACCATTATCTGTGTCACCTTTACGGTACTTGCCGTCAACTGGTGCGGCGTCGCCCCCGAGATTCGTTTTCCCGGCGGCCTGACGATTGACCTCGGTGTTCTTTCGACCACCATCTGCGGCCTTTCGTTCCCGTGGCTCTACGTTGTCTTTTGCTGGCTGATGATCGCCGGTCTTTCTAATGCCGTGAACCTGACCGATGGCCTTGACGGTCTTGCTGGCGGCACCTCCATGATCGCCATGCTCGCCATGGCTGCCATGGCGTTTTTACACGGAGACGTGAACCTGTCCATCTTCTGCACCGCGTGTGCCGGTGCCTGCTTGGGCTTTCTGTGGTTCAACTGCTATCCGGCGAGCATCTTTATGGGCGATACCGGCTCGCTTGCCCTGGGCGCCGCGTTTGCCTGCACGTCCATCATGACCAACACCGAGGTCGTCTCCCTCATCATCGGCGGCCTGTTTATCGTTGAGACCCTGTCGGTCATGATTCAGGTTGTCTACTTCCACTTTACGCACAAGCGCGTCTTCCTTATGGCGCCCATCCATCATCATTTCGAAAAGAAGGGCTGGGCCGAGACCAAGGTCGTCATCCGTTTTTGGATTATCGCTGCGGCCTTTGGTGCCGTTGGCCTTGCTTTGTTCTTCCAGTTGGGATAGTGGTCTTTCATGCCTCTTGCTGATGTCTTTAGCCTGCTCGTTTTGGGTCAGGGCAAATCCGGTCTCGATGTCGCCCGCTGGGCGCTGGCACATCCCGAGCGCGTAAGCGCCGTTACCGTGTATGGCGGCGGCACCTCTGAGCCCAATGACGCCACGCGTGCGCTCGAGGCTGCTGGTGCGTCGTTTGTCTATGGGGCCGAACAGGTCGAGGGCGCCTATGACGTGTGCGTGACATGCCCGGGTATTTCGGAGTTCTCGTCCTTCTTTAAGGCGGGGCGTGAGCATGCCGCTCAGATTATGGGCGAGCCCGAGTTTGCCTATCGCTTGTCTCCCCAAAATTGGATTGCCATCACGGGCACCAACGGCAAGACAACTACCACGTCGCTGACTGATTATCTGCTCAAGGCCGCCGGTGAAGCCAGCGTGGCCGTCGGCAATATCGGTGAGCCGCCCGTGAACGAGATCGACGGCCGCGCACATAATGAGTGGTTTGTGGCCGAGCTGTCGAGTTATCAGATTGCTACGACCGCCGAGCTTCATCCTCGCGTGGCGGTGCTGCTCAACATCACGCCCGACCACCTGGGCTGGCACAAGAGCCACAAGAACTATGCGCTTGCCAAGATCAAGTTGTTCGAGAATATGGTCGACGACGACCTCGTGGTTATCGACGTTGAGGATGCCGGCATCCATGAGTTCGATGAGTACATCTACATGCCGGGCCGCCGCATCTGCAAGGTCGCTTTTGACGAGCCCGAGGGTGCAGACGCCGCCTTTGTGCGCGACGGCAAGTTGGTCGTCCGCCTGAAGGGCGTCGAGACTCAGCTTGTCGCCACTTCCGAGCTCAAGATCTCGGGCCATCACAATGTCATCAATGCCCTATGTGCTGCCACGGCTGCTTTGGCCGTCGGTGCCGATCCCGAGGGCATTTGCCGTGGTTTGGCATCGTTCCAGCCGCTGGAGCACCGCGTTGAGCCCTGTGGCGAGATCGATGGCGTGCGCTACGTCAACGATTCCAAGGCAACGAACACCGATGCAGTCGAAAAGGCCCTGACGGCGTTTCCCGACGACGATGTGATTTTGCTGCTCGGCGGCCACGATAAGGGTACGCCGCTTGCGGACTTTGCCCGCGTCGTTATGGACAACGTGCGCTCGGTCGTTTGCTTTGGCGATGCGCGCGAGCGCTTTACCGCCGCTATGGACGAGGCCGATGTCGATGGTGACGTGGATATCGCCCAGGCGGATGACCTGCGCGATGCCGTGGACGTCGCCCGTTCGCTGTCGAGCCGTGGCGACGTGATCTTACTTTCTCCTGCCTGCTCTTCGTTCGATGAGTTCTCGGGCTATGAGGAGCGCGGCCGCGTGTTTAAGGACTATGTGGCCCAGCTTGCCGCTGCGGCGAAATCGCAAATGGAATAGGGGTTGCCGGTGAGAGAGGAGAGCCCCCGACAAGGTATGAGGAGGCCCGACTCGGACCGTGCTTCCTCGCGGCGCAGCACACCGCGTTCCGGTCGCGGCAGGCAGACGTTTAGCGAACGCTATATTGCCGGCGTTCCCGCCCGTATCATGCGCCCCCGTTTGATATTCATGGCCTGCCTGTTTACCTTGGTGTGCTTTGGCCTGCTGATGGTGTACTCGGCGTCTTCGGTCGAGGCGCTGCACGAGAATGGCTCGGCGACGTTTTTTCTGTTTCGACAAGCCGCGTTTGCCGGAGTTGGCGTGCTGGCTATGGTTGCCATCGTGCGCGTTTTGCCGGACAGCTGGTTTGGGGAGGATGTGCTCAGGATCTTCCTCATAGGCATGATAGGGCTACTGTTTCTGGTGTTCTTGGTGGGCAGCGGCAGCCGTGGCGCCACGCGCTGGCTCAACATCGCCGGCATTCAGTTCCAGCCTTCCGAGTTTTTAAAGCCATTTGCCATTGCGTATTCGGCCATCATGCTCGATCGCTTCTTTTCGCCCGGTGGCAACATCAACGAATTCCTTCGCAAGATGGGCATCTACCTGGGCATTTCGCTCTTTCTGATCTTTATCCAGCCCGATTTCGGTACTGTCCTGATCATCCTGTTGACCCTCATGTGCATGGCGTTGTTTGCGGGTCTCGACCCCAGATTTATCATCGGCGTGCTAATCTTCGGCATTCTCGTGATCGTGATTGCGCTTGTCGCAGAGCCGTACCGTATGGTGCGTATTCAGGTTGCCTTGAACCCTTGGGCCGACGAGTATGGTGACGGCTATCAGGCCACGCTTGCCATCATGGCCTTTGCCTCGGGCGGTCTGTTCGGCCGTGGCATCGGCAACTCAACCATGAAGTACTCGTATCTGCCCGAGGCGCACAATGACTACATCCTGGCTATCATTGGCGAGGAAGTCGGCTTTGTCGGAACCGTGCTGTTCTTCTTGGTGTTTGCGATGCTGATCTACTCGGCGTTTCGCATTGCCGAGCAGGCGACCGATCGTCGGGGCGCGCTCATGGCGTCTGGCTCCGCGGTCATTCTCGCAGTGCAGTTTTTGATTAACGCGCTGGGCATCCTCAACGTGTTTCCCATGACGGGCAAACCGTTGCCGTTTATTAGCTACGGCGGTTCGTCGATTATTGTGTCGCTTATGCTTGCCGGGTTGATCCTGCGCGTTTCGTACGAGAGCGCCCGCCGCGATGAGTATGACCGCCGCCGTGAGAGCTTTGCCGTTATGGACGAGAGCACCGCCGGCGTAGCCCATGTGCGCGGTGAACGACCTTCGCGTAGCGGCTTTACCGTTCTGGATGGTTCTGCATCCGAGCCGGCAGCTCGTCCACGCCCGCGAATGGCTCCGCAAGGTCGTCCGCAGCGCCCCAGCCCTCGCAACGCGGGCGGCGGATATAATCGAATCGATTTGAACTCGGACCCGTCGGCGCGTCTGCGTACCGACGACCAGGGACCGCGTGTACGAAGGGACTACCATGACCGATAAAATGACCGTTGCTATTGCAGCCGGCGGCACGGCAGGACACATCAACCCCGCGCTCGCCTTGGCCGAAGAGCTGCGTGACCGTGGCCACCACGTTGTGTTCGTGGGCCAGTCGCGCAAGCTCGAGGGTCGTCTGGTCCCCGAGGCTGGGTTTGATTTTGTGCCCATTACGGTCACGGGCTTCGACCGCTCCCGTCCTTGGACGGCGCTGACCTCGCTGTGGCGCGTCAACAAAGCCAAGCGTGCGCTCGCCAGTCATTTCTCAAAGGTCGGCAAGCCCGATGCCGCCATTGGTTTTGGTGCCTATGTCGAGGTTCCGCTGCTGGGGTGGTGCAAGGGCGCGGGCGTTCCGTATCTGCTGCATGAGCAGAACTCTGTTCCGGGCCTGGCCAACAAGATGATGAACTCCCACGCCGCCCGCGTGTGCATCTCGGTGCCGGCAGCGCGTTCGGTCTTTGAGCGCGAAGGTGACCCTGACCACGTGCTCATGACCGGCAACCCCGTACGTCGCTCGGTGATCGAGGGCGATCGCGCTCGCGGCCGCAAGGCACTTGGCGTTCCCGAGGACGCTACGCTGCTGCTCGTCTTTGGCGGTTCACTTGGCGCCCAGCACCTCAACGAGCGTGTGGCTTCGCTCAAAAACGAGCTGCTTTCGCGCAAGAACCTCTATGTGTTGCATTCGACGGGTGCCGACGGCTTTGAGGAGACCGAGCGCGCTTTGGCGCTGACGCCCGAGGAGGCGAAGCATTACCGCGTCCAGCCTTACATCGACAACATGGGCGATATGCTGGCTGCTGCCGATTTGGTGCTCTCGCGTTCGGGCGCATCGAGCGTGGCCGAGATCGCTGCACTCGCCGTGCCTTCGGTGCTCGTGCCGTACCCGCATGCGACGGCCGACCACCAAACCACCAATGCCCGGTATCTGGTCGACGCCGGGGCCGGCGTGCTCTGCGCCGATGCCGATATCGACGGTTCTGCCTTTGCCGATGAACTGCTGCACCTGGTCGATGACGCGGCGGCGCGCGACGCCATGCGTCAGGCGGCGCGTGGTCTGGCTCAGGATAGGGCCGCCGCTCTTCTGGCGGATGCGGTAGAGGGTTTGCGTTAGTTAGACGGGATATCGTCGGTCGCCCTCGCGCTGATGCGGTAGGTGCGGTACAGTTAACGGGTTACAGGCAGTGTTTACGCAAGGAGTACACGAGCACATGGCTGATTCCCAGACTGCAACCTCCGCGCCCGAGTTTAAGAGCGCCCACTTTATCGGTATCGGCGGCGCCGGCATGAGCGGCATCGCCCTCGTTCTGCACGAGCGCGGTTATGCCGTTACCGGCTCCGACCTTAAGACGTCACGTTATATCCGCCAGCTTACCCGCGCTGGCGTGAAGGTGCATGTGGGCCATGAGGCCGCCACGATCGACGAGGTCAAGCCCGACGTGGTTGTTGTCTCCACCGCTATTCCGGAGTCCAACCCCGAACTCGTGCGCGCTCGCGAGCTTGGTATTCCCGTGTGGCCCCGTGCCAAGATGCTCTCTGCTTTGGGCCACGGCTACATCACCGTCGCTGTTGCCGGCACGCATGGCAAGACCACCACGTCTTCGATGTGCGCCACCATGCTCGACCGCATGGGTCTGGATCCGAGCTTCTTGATCGGCGGCATCGTCGAGGGCTATGACACGAACGGCAAGAACGGCTCGGGCGACTACTTTGTCGCCGAGGCCGACGAGTCCGACAGCTCCTTCCTGTTCCTGAACCCCAACGTAGTCATTGTGACCAACGTCGAGGCCGATCACCTCGATCACTACTCGGGTATCGAGGAGATCGAAGCGACTTTCGCCAAATTCATGAGCCTGGTGGGCGAGGACGGCACCGTCATCGTCTGCGGTGAGGACCCGCATCTGGTCGAGCTCGCCAAGTCGACGGGCCGTCACGTGCTTTCCTACGGCTTTGCCGAGAGCAACGACATCGTCTGCATGCACCCGGATGTCAAGGGTATCCAGAGTGACTTTATCGTTCGCTTTGAGGATGGCACTGAACATGCCGTGGAGATCAAGAGCAATCCCGGTCGCCACAACATGCTCAACGCCACGGCGGTGCTCACCGTCGCCCATGTCCTGGGCCTTGACATCGACGCCGCCGCCAAGGCGCTCTCGAGCTTTGAGGGCGTTCGCCGCCGCTTTACCCACGTGGGCGATATCGATGGCATCACCGTGGTCGATGATTACGGCCATCACCCCACCGAGATCAAAGCGACGCTTGCTGCCGCTTCGTCGCTGGGCTACAAGCACGTCGACGTCGTGTTCCAGCCGCACCGCTATTCGCGCCTGCAGGCCCTGTGCGACGACTTTGCCGATGCATTTGCCAATGCCGATAAACTGCTGCTGATTGATGTGTTCTCGGCTGGCGAGATGCCCATCCCGGGTGTCACCTCTAAGATGCTCGCCGATACCGTGCGCGCCAAGCATCCTGGCAAGGAGGTCGTGTACTGCTCCAGCCGTCTTGAGCTCAATCAGGAGCTCGAGCAGATGGTGGGCGAGGGCGACCTGCTGCTCACTATGGGTGCCGGTGACGTTACGACCGTCGGTCCCGAGTTTATCGAGTATCTGACTGCCAAGAAAGACGCTTAAGTCTAATGGGTCTGTTTAACGCCGTCATGGCGCTCTCGGGCATGATCGACACGGATGTGATCGAGGACGAGCGCCTTGCGCGTCATACGAGCTATCGTATCGGCGGCAAGGCCGACCTCTTTGTGACGTGCCATAGCTATCATGCCCTCCGCCGCGCCGTGGCGGTGCTCGATCGCGAGCAGGTGCCGTGGGTCATCATCGGCAAGGGCTCCAATCTGCTGGTTGCCGATGGCGGTTATCGCGGTGCCGTCATTTCGCTCGGACGTGAGTTTCAGCGCACGGTTGTTGCCGATGACGGTTGTACGCTGACGGTCGGTGCGGGCGTGATGTTTGCGCGCCTGGTCAACGATGCCCTGTCGCGTAGCCTCTCGGGCCTTGAGTTTGCCGTTGGCATCCCTGGCTCGGTTGGCGGTGCGATATCTATGAATGCAGGCACACGGACCGAGTGGATTGGCTCGCTGGTTGAGGATGTCGTAACGTTTGACCCGGCATCCGGTATCAAGCATTATGCGGGGTCCGAGATCACTTGGGGCTACCGCGAATGTAGCCTTCCCCGCAATGAGATTATCCTCGAGTGCGTGCTCAAGCTTAAACCGGCGCCCAAGGCCGACATTCGCGAGCGCATGGAGCGGTACCTGACGAGGCGCAAGCGTACGCAGCCCATGGGTCGCGCATCCTGCGGGTCGGTCTTTCGCAACCCGCCCGATGCGAGTGTGGGCAAGCTTATCGAGGATTGTGGATTAAAGGGTTTTTCGATTGGCGGCGCGGAAGTTTCGCCCGTTCACGCTAATTTTATCGTTAATAACGGAACCGCCTCGGCCGATGACGTTGCCGCGGTTATCAGACATGTGCACGGAAAGGTGAGGGAGGCGTATGGCATCGAGCTCAGACCGGAAGTTAAATTCCTCGGCTTCTAGAGCATCGAAACCCACCTTCCGCCGCGCCGGAGGGCGTTCCGGCGCGCCTGCCAAACCTCAACGCAATACCGTCGCGCACTCTAAGTCTGTCGGGCATGCTCGACAGACCAGTCGTCCGGTCGTCGGCTCTCAGCTCGGTAATCGTCCGGCCGCAAAAAAGTCCTCGCGTCCCTCGGTGACGTCAAAGCCTGTTATGGGCGCCAAGCCTGCCCGTCCCATGGCAACTCCTAAGCCCTCGACGGGAACTAAGGCGGCGCGTCCGGGTCGCACGCTGGGCGCATCGAAACCGCGCTCGCTGACATCGGTGCCGGCTACCGCCAAGAAGCCTTCGGGTAAAAAAGGCGTCAACCCGTTGTCTTCACTTGGGGCGATGGCAAATAAAACGTCAGACGCCGCTTCTCTCGTTACAGGCAAAGGCAAAATCGTGGGCGGCGTTCTGGCCGTCTTGGCCGTGCTCGTCGTCGTTGCCGTCGTGGTGATCAACTCTGGATTGTTTACCGCCACTGATATTCAGATTCAAGGCAGCGAGCATGTGACGAAGCACGATGCTATCCAGCTGATCGATTTGCCCGAGGGAACGTCGCTTTTTAACGTCGATCCCGACCAGATTACCGAGGACCTCAAGCAGAACCCGTGGGTCTCGGGCGTGGATGTCCAGCGCCAGTTCCCGCATACGCTCATCATTACGCCTATGGAGCGCAAGGTCATCGCAATTGCCTATATCAGCTCCGATGACCTTGCCTGGGCCATCGGGGATGATGACACCTGGATCGCCCCGCTGTCGACGTCGGTCGAAGTGGATGGCCAGGGCAACGTCATCACGACAGGGCAGGGCTCAAATACCCTGACCGGCATTGATGCCGCGCTGGCGCTCGCTAAGCACTATGGCGCGGTGTTGTTGACTGATGTCTCGGCGGATGTCGCTCCGGTTTCCGGCCAGGCGGTGAGCTCCAAGGCCGTTAAGGCTGGCTTGGATTATGTGCGTGGTTTTTCGAGCGAGTTCTTGGGACAAGTCAAGGATATTTCCACGCCTTCGGTCGAAGCCATCTCGGCAAACCTCAATAACGGCATTGAGGTGTCGCTGGGCGATTCGAACGATATCGTCAAGAAGGAGCGCGTAGTCACCAAGCTGCTTTCGCAGGTAGAGGGCGTAACGTATATCAATGTGCGCTCTCCGGGTAACTATACATTTAGGAACGCTCCGACCTCGTAGCGCTGGTTGATGCTTTGTTGAGGGGCCATACCACGCCGTTTATCTGGTTTGTTTGGTTTTCACGGTCAATTATTTGACTGATACGTTCATAATGTGCAAACATAATACGGTTTACCTTTGCATTTACTTTCAACCTGAAGGTTAATGTGCGCAGGGGTCGACCCATGCTATGGCTATAACCTTTGTTCGGAGGACCGACATGCACGAGACAGAGATCAACAACTACCTTGCCGTCATTAAGGTGGTCGGCGTCGGCGGCGGCGGTACCAACGCGGTCAATCGAATGATCGAAGAGGGCATCCGCGGCGTCGAGTTTGTTGCCATCAACACCGATGCTCAGGCACTCGCGATCTCTGATGCCGATATCAAGGTGCACATCGGCACCGACCTTACCCGCGGCCTGGGCGCCGGCGCCAACCCCGAGGTTGGCCGCAAGGCTGCCGATGAGTCCCGCGACGACATTGCCGAGGCGCTCGCTGGCGCCGACATGGTGTTCATCACCTGCGGCGAGGGCGGTGGCACCGGTACCGGCGCTGCTCCCATCGTTGCCGATATCGCGATGAACGAGGTCGGTGCGCTGACCGTCGCCGTCGTGACCAAGCCCTTCACCTTCGAGGGCCGCAAGCGCAAGAAGAGCGCCGAGGAGGGCATTAAGACCCTCTCCGATTGCGTCGACACCATGATCGTCATCCCTAACGATAAGCTGCTCGACATCGCCGAGAAGAAGACCACCATGCTCGAGGCCTTCGCGATTGCCGATGGCGTCCTTTCCCAGGGCACCCAGGGCATCACCGACCTCATCACCGTCCCCGGTATCATCAACCTGGACTTCGCCGATGTTAAGACCATCATGAAGCAGGCCGGTACCGCCATGATGGGTATCGGTACCTCTTCTGGGGACACCCGTGCCGTCGACGCTGCCCAGCAGGCCATCTCCAGCCCGCTGCTCGAGAGTTCCATCGATGGCGCCACGCGCGTGCTGCTCTCCATCGCCGGTTCCAAGGACCTGGGCATCCAGGAGATCAGCGACGCCGCCGACGTTGTCGCCAACGCCGTCGACCCCGAGGCCAACATCATCTTCGGTACCGTTGTCGACGAGTCCCTGGGCGATCAGGTGCGTATCACCGTCATCGCTACGGGCTTCTCCGACTCCAACGTCAACCGTCAGGACGAGCTCTTTGCTGCTCAGCAGTCTCAGAGCAAGGCCGCTGCCTCCGCTGAGCCGCAGCGCACCGCTCCTGCCACGAGTCCGGCTCAGGCCGCTCCGACCCGCAACGTCGGTGGCACCGAGCTTCCTAACTTCGGCAACGATCAGTTCGAGCTTCCCGACTTCCTGAAGCGCGGTAGCTTCTAAGTCGTTCTTTGCATTGTTGTGCACAGGGGCGTGTCCGTATGGACGCGCCCTTTTTATTCAAGACTTTAGTCTGCTGGCCGCGCAGCGGCCAGCTTTGAACCACCCGCTACGCGGGTGGAGACAAACGGCTTTACAAAGCCACCCCTCCGACCGATA
>NZ_JAQEKC010000003.1:90530-124887 GCF_027679495.1 Collinsella aerofaciens | reverse complement strand
GGCCACGAGCGGGGGCTCCTATCTTTTTAGTGCCCTCGGATTGGGTCATAGTGTCTGTCTAAGCTCGGTATCGATCGCGGTATTTGCAAGAGTATGATCTCGTGTGGTCTGCCACTCGGTTTTCAATCGGCTGCCTATTCGATCTCGAACGTGCTGATCCAGGTGTCGGTTAATTCGTTTGGCGCCGATGTCACGACTGCTTGGGGTCTATCTGGGCGCCTGGATGGCATTATCTGGATGGTGACCGAGGCGCTCGGCGTATCGATCACTACGTTCTCGGCGCAGAACTTTGGCGCGCGCAACTACGAGCGCATGCGCAAGGGCTACCATACGTCGCTCGTGCTGTCGTTTATGCTCATTGGTGGCCTGTCTGCCGTGCTGCTGGGGTTTTCGGGCCCGCTGTCGCGTTTGTTTGTCGACGATGCTTCGATTTCGGCGTACACCACGACTATCCTCCATTTCATTGCGCCGTTCTATGCGATCTTCTCGATTATCGAAAACGCGTCGGGTTCCATTCGCGGTGCCGGCGTGAGTTTGCAGCCTATGATGCTCACCATCTTTGGCACCGTTGTCTTGAGGGTGATCTGGGTGTTTGCGATCATGCCCTTCGATCCGTCGCTCGAGCATCTACTGCTGGTTTACCCCGTAACCTGGCTCATCACCGCAACCATGTTCACCATCTACCATCACAGCGGCAACTGGCTAGGTCGCGCCACCGCCTAGCTCATCCGTCAGATACCCCTGATAAGTTGCGGTGAAATAGTTCCTGAAAAGCCCTTGCGGACCGTCAAACAAGTACTATTCCACCGCAACTTCCTTATGAGCTGTAGGTGTTGGCGGAAAACGAATCAATTAGTATTCGATGCCTTGGCGGGCTAGGAGGCCTTCGTCGAAGTAGTGTTTGATGGGACGTATTTCGGTGACTAAGTCCGCGAGGTCGGCCAACGGCAGCAGCCCGCGGCCGGTGAGCACGAGTTCCGTGGTGGCGGGCTTTATCGCGATCAGCGCTTCGACATCCTCGCGTGTCACGAAGCCGCGGCGCATGGCCTCGCCGAGTTCGTCCAAAATCAGAACGTCGACCTGTGATATCTGCTCGCATGCGAGCTCCATGATCTGTGCGGCGCAAGCCTCGGGCGTGTCGCGGTCAGCTTGTACGATGCGCAGCCCCAGGCGCGGCGCGGCATCGTGTTCGGCGCAGTGCAGTTTCTTGGCAAACTGCAGCCTAAGAACGTCGAGCCCGTAGCCCGTCGCGCGCAGCGCGAGCCCCAGCGCAGCCGTCGTCTTGCCCTTGCCGTCGCCTGTATAGATTTGAACCTTGCCGACTTACAGTGATGCCATCTCTGTCCTTTCGTGCCCGGCGTCGGTTTATCGCCGTCCGGGTTGGGTATTCTAGAAAGCATTATCAACCCCAGTAGATGGAGTTCAAGCAGATGGAGATGGATGACAACAAACGTAGACGGAATATGATTCTCTACGTGCTCATCGCCTTCGTCGTCTACCTCGTGCTCTCGACCGTTCTGTTCCCCAACATCGGTCACACGCAGCAGATTACGAAGACCGATTACTCGACGTTTGTCAAAGCGCTCGATAAGAAGAGCGTCGACAAGGTCGAGTACAACACGGACGATTACTCGATTTATTACACCAAGAAGGGCGAGGACGAGAACATCGCCTACAAGACGACCGGTGTGCCGAATGACGCGGGCTTTACCGATCGCGTGCTTGAGTCTGGCGCTTCGCTGGAGTCGGTCGTTCCCGATAAAAACTCGGGTTTGATGACCTACTACCTGCTCACACTCATTCTTCCCATGGCGATTTTCTTCCTCATCGGTTGGTGGCTCAACCGCCGCATGAAGAAGGCTATGGGCGATGACGGCCCGTCGATGAACTTTGGCGGCGGCGGTTTTGGCGGCGGCGGACTGGGTAAGTCCGGCGCGCGCGTGATCGCCTCCAAGGACGTGGGCGTGACCTTTAAGGACGTCGCCGGTCAGGAAGAGGCCAAGGAGTCTCTCAAGGAGGTCGTCGACTTTCTGGAGAAGCCGCAGCGCTACGAGGAGATCGGCGCCAAGCTGCCGCGTGGTGCTCTCCTTGTTGGCCCTCCGGGTACCGGTAAGACCCTGCTTGCCAAGGCTGTTGCCGGCGAGGCCGGTGTTCCGTTCTTTAGCATTTCGGGCTCTGAGTTCGTTGAGATGTTTGTCGGTCGCGGCGCTGCTAAGGTTCGTGACCTGTTTAAGCAGGCCAAGGAAAAGGCACCGTGTATCGTCTTTATCGATGAGATCGATACCATCGGTAAGAAGCGCGATGGCGGCGGCTTTAGCGGCAACGACGAGCGCGAGCAGACGCTCAATCAGTTGCTGACCGAGATGGATGGCTTCGATAACCATAAGGGTATCGTTGTCCTTGCCGCAACCAACCGCCCCGACAGTCTCGATCCCGCTCTACTGCGCCCCGGTCGTTTTGACCGCCGCATCCCCGTCGAGCTGCCCGATCTGACCGGCCGCAAGAACATCCTCGAGCTGCATGCCAAGAGCGTGAAGACCGAGCCGCCGATCGACCTGACCGCGATTGCCCGCGCCACGCCCGGTGCCTCGGGCGCCGACCTGGCCAATATCATCAACGAGGGCGCCCTGCGCGCCGTTCGCGAGGGTCGCAAGCGTGCAACCCAGGACGACTTCGAGGAGTCGGTGGAGGTCGTCATTGCCGGCCAACAGCGTAAGTCCACGGTGCTGTCCGACCACGAGAAGCAGGTCGTTTCTTATCACGAGATCGGCCATGCCATCGTTGCCGCTCGCCAGAAGGGCTCTGCGCCGGTCACGAAGATCACCATCGTGCCGCGCACGAGCGGTGCTCTTGGTTATACCATGCAGGTCGAGGAGGACGAGCGCTTCCTGACGACGCGCCAGGAGGTCTTGGACAAGCTCGCTGTCTATTGCGGTGGCCGCGCAGCCGAGGAGCTCATCTTTGGAGAGATGACGACCGGCGCCGCCAACGACATCGAGCAGGCCACCAAGCTCGCCCGTAATATGGTGACGCGCTTTGGTATGTCCGACGAGTTTGGCATGATGGCGCTCGGTACCGTGCAGAACGCGTATCTCAATCAGGACACGTCGCTCACCTGCGCCCCCGGTACGGCCGAGCGCGTGGACGCGATTGTCGCCAAGCTGATCGAGGATGCGCACGACCGCGCTTTGCAGATTCTGAAGGAGAACAAGTTTAAGCTCCACGAGCTGGCTCGTTATCTGTATAAGAAGGAGACCATCACGGGCGAGGAGTTCATGAACCTCCTCACGCGCGAGAATCCGCTGATGCCCAAGCAGCAGTAAAGCCGCGGCCGAGCCAGTAAACGCCGACGCCCCATTTGAGCAGCTTTCTCAAATGGGGCGTTTTGCTTGAGAGGGATGGAAATGAAGATCGTGGTGAGCGCCTGCTTGATGGGCGAGAGCTGCAAGTATAACGGGCTCGACAACTACCATCGCGAGTTGGTCGAGGCCTGCGAGCGTACAGGGACCGAGGTCCTCTTGGTGTGCCCTGAGGTCTTTGGGGGCCTGCCCACGCCGCGCAAGCCGTCCGAGATTGTGAACGGAGAGGTTCGTACCTGCGAGGGCATATCGGTCGATCGCGAATTTCGCCTGGGTGCCCAACGAGCGCTCGATATGTGCGAGCAGGCGGGCGGGCCGGAAGAGATCGCCGCGTGCATCCTGCAGGACCGTAGTCCCTCGTGCGGCGCGGGTCGCATCTACGACGGAACATTCAGCGGCACCCTTACGGCGGGCAACGGCGTCTTCGTTGATTTACTGCTCCGCCACGGTTATCGCGTGATCCCGGCTAGCGAGTTCGACCCCAGCATGCTGGAGCAATAAAAAACCACCACAAAGGTGCTGCTCCCTTGTGGTGGTTTTGGCCTGGGTCTAGAGCGTGTGGCCGTAGGCGTTGGCGGCCTTGATGGCGGCGGCGAATTTTTCGTCGGTGAAGGGCTCCGGGTTGCCTTGCTTCCACTCGTTGGTGGCGTGCGCGTGCTCGCACAGGGCAGGGATATCGGTCTCGGAAAGCCCGACCTGCTCAAGCGTTACGGGCAGCCCCATCTGCTTGTTGAAGTCAGCATAGCGCTTAAGGTTCTCGGTGTCGCCCGTGTAGGCGAACAACACCAGCACGCCCAGGCTTACGACTTCGCCGTGCAGGTAGGTGCCCTCACGCGGAATGCTGCAGGCGGCGTTGTAGAACGCGTGCGCCACGCTCGAGTTGTAGTAGTAATCGTTCTGGTTGGTCAGGTTCGAGACATAGCCCGTGTTGACCACGATGTCGAGCGCGATCTGCTTGACGGCCTCGCTCGACAGATTCTGACGAACGTCCTCAAGACCCTGAACACCGTAGGTAAACAGCGGCTCGGAACAGGTGTGGGCAAGAGCCAGGCCAAGGCCGGCGGTGTGCTCCAGGTCGCCGGCGCTCGTGGCGTACTCGACTTCGGGCTGCTTGGACAGGGCGTCGCCCACGCCGGCCCAGAAGTACTCCGCCGGAGCCTCGGCGATGATCTTGGGATTGATGAAGATGTGCGCCGGTCGGTTGGGGTACGAATAGCCCTCGAGCGATCCATCGTCGTTGTAGACGACGGCAATGGCGGTCGCGGCGGAACAGTTAGAGCAAATCGTCGGCACCGTAAAGACAATCTTCTTGAGCTCGATTGCCGCTGTCTTGACGGTGTCGAGTGCCTTGCCGCCGCCACAGGCGATAAGCACGTCTGCCTGCTGGCAAGCGGGGGAGTTCACGACCTTGGCGATATTGGCGCGCGTACTGTTGGTGCCGTAGACGCGCGTCTCCAGAATCTCGACGTCGGTACCTTCAAGCGCCGCCTCGATGCCCGGCAGCGCCGCAGCTAGGGCTCGCTTGCCACCAATGATGGCGACTTTCTTCGCGCCGTACTCCGCCAGTGCGGCGGGCAGCTCGGTAAAGCAATCCTCGCCGACGGTGTAGTCGCTCATTCCGATTGTGCGCATGGCAGCCTTCTTTCGTTAGTTAAAGTGCTTTCAGGTATTTTGCTCCTAGAGAAGGCTAACGACCACGAGAAATTTCTTACGTATGAAACCAGTGTTGAGGGTTTTTCGCCGGCGCGGAACGTGCTAGCATACTCCGCATAAGCGTTGATGGGGACGAGTAGTCGGCCGTCCGCATGCCACAGAGAGCGGGGAGCGCTGAGAACCCGTGCATGCGACCGATGAAAATCACCCCGGAGCTGCGGTCCCAACGGACGTGCCGCGCAGGCACGTCTTAGTAGATATCGCCGAGATGGTCGTCGATACAGGCCAGCCGAGTAACGGATGCGAGCGCGCGAATACGCGGGCGAGGGCATCTAAGCTGGGTGGTTAAACGAAGAGCTTTTGCCGGCATACAGCCCGTTTTTGTGGCGCTTCGTCCCAGCTTGTAGGGACGGGCGCTTTTTTGGTGCCCAACGGGCGTGCGCGCCCACGACATGAAAGGGGTACCGTGGCAAACGAGTACAAGCAGACGATGAATCTGCCCAAAACCGGTTTTCCCATGCGTGCCGGTCTTTCCAAGTTCGAGCCCAAGCGACTCAAGGACTGGCAGGACAACAAGGTCTACGAGCAGGTTCTGAAGAAGAACGAGGGTCACAAGAAGTTCGTGCTGCACGACGGCCCTCCGTACGCCAACGGCCCGATCCACATCGGCCACGCCATGAACAAGATCTCCAAGGACATGATCAACCGCTACTGGATGATGCAGGGCTATGAGGTTCCCTATGTCCCCGGTTGGGACTGCCATGGCCAGCCGATCGAGCATAAAGTCGAGGAGAAGCTCGGCACCGAGAAGTTCAACCAGACCTCCACGGCTAAGATCCGCGAGCTTTGCAACAAGTTCGCTGTCGAGAACATCGAGCTGCAGAAGGCCGGCTTCCGTCGCCTGGGCGTGCTCGGCGATTGGGACAACCCCTATCTGACGCTCTATCACCAGCATGACGCCGCCGACATCGAGGTTTTCAAGGCCATGTTCGACAAGGGCATGATCTATCGCGGCCACAAGCCGGTTCACTGGTGCAAGCACTGCCACACCGCACTTGCTGAGGCCGAGATTGAGTACTCCGACGAGACGAGCCCGTCCATCTTCGTGCGCTTTGAGATGACCTCCAAGCCCGCCGGCCTCGAGAACTTCGACGGCCCGGTTGACTTTATCATCTGGACGACCACGCCGTGGACCATCCCCTCCGACCAGGCAGTTTCCCTCAAGCCCGGCGCCGCCTATGTCGCCGTTGAGCACGAGGGTCGTGCCGAGGTCATGCTCGAGGACCTGGCTCCCAAGTGCTGCGAGGAGTTTGGTTGGGAGTACACCCCGGTTATGGTCGACGGTAAGCCCTATGTGGTTCCCGCCGAGACCTTCCACCACATCCACTACAAGCAGCCGATCTTTGACGGTGTTGAGGGCGTGGCGCTGCTGGCCGATTACGTCGGTGTCGATGACGGTACCGGTATCGTCCACAACTCGCCCGGCCACGGCGTCGACGACTACTTTGCCTGCCTCAAGGAGGGCATTACCGACATCTGCATGCCGGTCGATGATGACGGCAAGTTCTACACCGGCGAGGAGTTTGGCACCGGTGGTCCCTTCAGCGGCATGGATACCGATGAGGCCAACCCGCACATCATCGAGTTCCTGCGCGAGCGCGGCACCCTGGTCCTCGAGAAGAAGATCACGCACAGCTATCCGCACTGCTGGCGCTGCAAACACCCGGTGCTCTTCCGTGCTACTGACCAGTGGTTTGTCTCGATGGACAAGACCGGCTTGCGTGAGCAGGCTGGCAAGGAGGTTCGCGAGAACGTCAAGTGGTATCCGGCTCACGCCGCCAACCGCATCGGCGCCATGGTCGAGCAGCGTCCCGACTGGTGCATTAGCCGTCAGCGCAACTGGGGTGTGCCTATCCCCAGCTACACCTGCGCCGACTGCGGCGAGAAGGTCATGAACGACGCTACGCTCGACGCCGTCATCAAGCTCTTCCACGAGAAGGGCTCTGACGCCTGGTTCACCGACGCTCCCGAGAGCTACCTGGGCGAGGCCTGCGTCTGCCCCAAGTGCGGCGGTCATCACCTCAAGGCCGATAAGGACATCCTCGACGTGTGGTGGGATTCCGGCGTGTCTTGGAAGGCCGTCTGCGAGTATCGCCCTGAGCTTGAGTACCCGGCGGACGTGTATCTTGAGGGCTCCGACCAGCACCGCGGTTGGTTCCAGAGCTCGCTGCTCACCTCGGTGGGTGCCAACGGCCATGCTCCGTACAAGGCGGTCGTCTCGCAGGGCTTCACACTCGATGGTCAGGGCCGCAAGATGTCCAAGTCGCTCGGCAATGTTATCGACCCCAATAAGGTCTGCGACGAGATGGGCGCTGATATCATCCGTCTGTGGGTTGCCTCCGTCGACACCAGCTCTGACGTCTCCATCGACCACGAGATTCTCGCTCGTACGTCCGATGCCTACCGTCGTTTCCGCAACACGCTGCGCTTCCTGCTCTCCGAGCTCGAGGGTCAGTTTGAGCCCGAGACCGACGGCGTCGCCTTTGCCGACCTGCTGCCGCTCGACAAGCTCATGGTTGCCCGCCTGACTCAGGTTCAGGCCGAGGTCGACGACGCTTACTCTTGCTACGAGTTCCCGCGCGCTTACCGTGCGCTTTATGACTTCGTGGTTACCGAGCTTTCCAACGTGTACCTCGACGCCCTGAAGGACCGTCTGTACTGCGATAAGCCCGGCTCGCTCGAGCGCCGCAGCGCCCAGACCGTGCTGGCCGAGCTCTTCTCGATGCTCATGCGCGACCTGCAGCCGATCCTGTCCTACACGGTTGACGAGGCCATGGCATATGCGCCCGCTGGCTGCGTCGATCACCAGAAGTACGCCGCGCTGCTCGATTGGTACAAGTCGCCCATCACGGTCGACGAGGCCAATGAGTTCGAGGGCGTGCTCGAGGCTTCGCTCGAGCTCCGTAGCGCCGTGACCAAGGCCCTTGAGGATGCCCGTTCTGCCGGCACCTTCACCAAGAGCCAGCAGGTCCGCGTCAAGGCGGTCGTTCCCGCCGAGATGTACGCGCTGCTGACCGGTGATAAGGCCGTCGACCTGGCCGAGTTCTACATCGTCTCCGATGTTGAGCTGACCCAGGGCGAGGAACTCTCCGTTGCCATTGAAGCTGCCGAGGGCGAGTGCTGCGACCGTTGCTGGAACTACCGCACCACCGTCGGCGAGTACAACGGCCACGCGCATATCTGCAAGCGCTGCGCTGACGCGCTGTAGGTTACGGCGTTCGTAGAACGCCGTAACCTACCGACGCTGCAAACGCCCCTAAGCGGCAATCTGACGTTCAATCGTCGGTCGCGTACCAAAGTACGCTTCCCTCCTCTTTCACGTCACCTTGCTCGCTTAGGGACGTTTTCGCTGTTGGTGACGATAACGCGGCATTTCCATTGCTGGAGCTAGAGGCTTTCTTTCGACTTGCGTTTTTAGTCGAAAGCTATTAAGCGACATTCCGTTATTCGGAATGTCGCTTTCGTTTTTAGCTGGTTATTTCGCTTGCGTTGGTGGATATGTCGTGCGTTCTGCGTATGGCAATATAAGATAGTTCTTTGTATTAAACGTAATTCGATGTTCTTGAGGGTAGGGGATTGATTTGGGTCGTGCTGGGGATATGACGCCGCCTTTGCGTTGGCGGTTGGGTGTTGCTGGTGGGGTGGCGCTCGTTGTGCTGCTTGTTGACCAGTTGACCAAGCTTGCGGTTCGTGCCGTGAGCGACGCTTTGCATGTGACTGTTATCCCCGGCGTGATCGACTTCCTGTTTGTCCGCAATATCGGCGCTGCCTTTAGCATGGGCGAGGGGCATGGCATCGCGTTTGCCGTGCTGGCGCTGGCGGTCATTGTCGCTATTGCCGCGTACCTCATTCGTGCACCCCAGCTCGCCCATCTTGAGGTTGTGGGCATGGCGATGGTTGCGGGCGGTGCTATCGGCAACGCTATCGATCGTTTGGCCTTTGGCTTCGTGACCGATTTTATTGCCACCACCTTCATCGACTTCCCCGTCTTCAATGTGGCCGATATCGGCATTACCTTGGGCGTCGTGCTCGCCCTCTTCGGATACATGTTCTTGAGCCCCGCGGCCCGCGAGGTTGATGCGACTGCCGAGCTCAATGCCCGTGATGAGGCCCGCGCTAAGCGCAAGGCCAAGCAGCGTGGGGAGCGTGCCCGCAAGATTCGCGAAAGGAATGAGCGTTAATGGCCGACATCCATATTCTTGTTGCCGACGATTCCGCTGGCCAGCGTCTTGACGCCTATTTGGGCGCCAACGATGGCTGTCCCACGCGCTCTGCCTGCGCGCATCTGATCGAGGGAGGCGCCGTTGCCGTCAACGGTGAGACTTGTCTCTCTAAAAAGTGCGCCGTACGCGCCGGCGATCGCATCTCGGTCGACTTGCCCGAGCCGCACGACCCGACCGACGTGATTCCCGAGGCCATTCCCCTCGATATCCGCTACGAGGACGACTACCTTATCGTGCTCTCCAAGCAGCGGGGCCTGGTGTGCCATCCCGCCCATGGCCACGAGAGCGGCACCCTTGCGAACGCTCTGGTCTACCACTGCGGCATCGACCATCTTGGTACCGTACAGGGTGAGGACCGCCCCGGGATCGTGCATCGTTTGGATCGCGATACCTCGGGTCTCATGCTTGCGGCAAAGGACGACGACACGCAGCGCGCGCTTCAAAATCTCATTCGCACGCGCACGCTCGATCGTCGCTATATCACGCTCGTTCACGGGCACATCGCCATGGACGAGGGCACCATCAATACCGGTATCGCCCGTTCTACGCGCGACCGCGTCAAGATGGCGGTTTCGGACGACCCCTTTGCCCGTCAGGCCATTACGACCTTTAAAGTCCTCGAGCGCTTCGATTCCACGCGTTTCGACGACGGCTATACGCTCGTCGAGTGCCACCTGTTTACGGGCCGCACACATCAGATTCGCGTGCATATGCGCCATATCAACCACGCCTGCGTGGGCGATCCGCTCTACGGTAAGTGCGATGCGCGTGCCGATCAGGGTCTGACCAGGCAATTCCTTCATTCCTGGCGCGTCGCATTCGACCATCCCGTGACGGGTGAGCGCATCGAATGCCGCGACGAGCTGCCTTGGGATCTTGCTGCGGTTCTTGACGACCTGGCCCCGCGCTCGCTTGGCCGCACCGCCGCCGGCGACGACATCGTCCCGCAGCTTGGCCTTCTCGAAGCCTAGCCGGTATTAGGTGGTTTCTTGAACTCGGTAAGCCTGCGGTATGATATACGGTTGTTTACGTAACGCGTTCTCGGGAGCCTGCATGCTCGCCTTTTTACAAACTAACACGCCCATCGTGATCTTTAACCAGATTGTGGTTACGCTGCTCACGGTCTGCTTTCTGTACCAGGTGGTCTTCTTTGTCATTGGCGCTCTTCGTGGCGAGGTCGCGCCTCCCAAGGCCAAAAAACTTCACCGCTATGCCTTCTTTATCGCGGCGCATAACGAGGAGGCCGTGATCGCCAACCTCGTTCGCTCCATCAAGGATCAGGATTATCCGTCCGAGCTTATCGAGGTCTTCGTGGTCGCCGATGCCTGCACCGACAACACGGCGCAGCTCGCGCGCGAGGCGGGCGCCATCGTTTATGAGCGCAACGACCTGGCCCGCAAGGGTAAGAGCTGGGTCATGGACTTTGGTTTTGATCGCATCCTTAACGAGTATCCCGACACGTTTGAGGGCTACTTTATCTTCGATGCCGATAACGTCATCTCCCGCGATTACGTGTCCAAGATGAACGATGCCTTTGACCAGGGATTCCACGTGGTCACGAGCTATCGTAACTCCAAGAACTTCGGCAGCTCGTGGATCTCGGCAGCTAATGCCACTTGGTACCTGCGTGAGGCGCGCTTTCTCAACAACGCGCGCAATATCTGCAAGACTTCTTGCGCTGTCTCGGGTTCGGGCTACCTCATCTCCGCCAGCGTTATCGAGGGCATGCACGGTTGGCAGTTCCACACGCTGACCGAGGACATTCAGTTCACCACGTTCTGCGCCATTCACGGCATTCGCATTGGCTATGCGCCGGCGGAGTTCTTTGACGAACAACCCGTGACGTTTAAGGCGTCCTGGAAACAGCGCATGCGTTGGACCAAGGGCTTCTACCAGGTGTTCTTTACTTACGGTAAGCACCTGGTCAAGTCGACCTTCCGCTACCATCGCTTTGCCGCCTACGACATGTTCATGACGATCGCCCCGGGTATGCTGCTGTCGCTCATCTTGATGCTCGCCAATGCGACGTTCCTGATCGTGGGTGGACTCTCGCACGGCTTTTTGGCTACCGAAGTCGAGATGCAGGCCTGTGCCGCTTCGCTCATTATGACCTTCGCCATGATGTATCTGACTTTCTTTATCCTGGCGCTGCTCACGACTATCTTTGAGTACAAGCACATTCACTGCCCGCAAAAGTGGCGTCTGGTGAGTAACCTGTTTACCTTCCCGATCTTTATGTTCAGCTATATCCCCATCACGGTGGCCGCGCTGTTCCTGAAGGTCGACTGGGTCCCGACGCAGCACGCCGTCAGCGTTACCCTTGACGAGGTCATGCAAGGCGCCAAATAACCACCACCAAAACCACCGCAAAGGGGACAGGCACCTTTGTGGTGGTTTTTGCTTTTGAGCAGCTGCTCAAGGAGGTTTTCGATGATCTATATCCCGTTTTGGATTTGCATCTTTGCCGGCGCGTGGATTGATGCCCGTGAGCGGCGGTTTCCCAATGAGCTTGCCGGCGCATGTGCCGTGGCGGCGTTAGCAGGCGTTTGGCTCGACAGGGGCGTTAACACTGCACTTGATCATGCCGGTCTTGCGGTCATCGTCTACCTTGCCCTTATGCTTACTGAGTCGCTCTGGCGGCGCCTTCGTCAAGCCCCGGGGATTGGCATGGGGGACGCCAAAGCACTCTTCGCGCTTTGCACGCTCGACCCTATGGGTGGCATCGTGGCATTTGCCGTCGCACTCCTGGCCCTGGCCCTCTCCTGCCTCTTCACAAAATCGCGCTCCCTGCCATTGCTCCCGTTTTTAGTGCCGATTTTTGCCATAATCGAGGTCGTGGGCTGCACTCTGTAACCGATTGCGCATCGTTCTTAAGGAGCATGCCATGGCAACTAATCAAGAAACGGCCGCCATCAAGGCGCGTATGGACCGTATTCCTTCGGCGTTGTCGCCCGAGCTCGTCGAGCGCATTGCCGCCAATCGTGCTTCGGGCACTGTCAATCCGTATCGTTGCAACGACGACCAGGTCATTCGTCGTGTCGATCGCGATGCGGACAAAGGCACGCTTATGCGTCCGGCGTTTATGCGCGATACCGAAAAAATCCTCCATCTACCGGCGTACACCCGTTATGCAGGCAAAACGCAGGTTTTTAGCTTTCGAAGCAACGACGACTTGTCGCGTCGTGGTCTACACGTGCAGCTCGTCTCGCGCATTGCGCGCGATATCGGTCGCGCCCTCGGGCTCAACTGCGATCTGATTGAAGCGATCGGTCTGGGTCACGACTTGGGGCACACGCCTTTCGGCCATGCCGGCGAGCGATTCCTCAACGATATCTATCACGAGCGCACGGGTCGTTATTTTTTCCATAACGTGCAGTCGGTCCGCGTGCTCGATGCGCTGTACGGTCGCAACGTGTCGCTTCAGACGCTCGATGGCGTGCTCTGCCACAACGGCGAGTACGAGCAGCGTGTGTTCGAGCTCTCGGACATGGGTTCCTTTGACCAGTTCGATCGAACCGTCGAGGATTGCATTGCCACAGGCTATAGCGCAATTGAGCACTTGCGCCCCATGACGCTTGAGGGCTGTGTCGTTCGCATCTCGGATATTCTTGCCTATGCGGGGCGTGATCGCCAAGACGCCATTGCGGCGGGCCTGCTGTCACCCGACGCTTTTGACGATGGGCTTGGCGGAGCATACAACAGCTGGATTCTCACGCATGCCTCTATCGATATCGTCGAGCACAGCTATGGCAAGCCGCGCATCGAGATGAGCGAGGACCTGTTCGAGGAAATCCGCCGCGCTAAGCGCGAGAACTACGAGAAGATCTATAGCAAGGGCGGCATCGAGGGCGACTCCGAAACGGAGCTGCGCGAGGCGTTCGAAAAGCTCTATGACCGTTGCCTGCAGGATATAAACGATGGCGACGAGTCTTCGTATATCTTTAAGCATCACATTTCGCGCATTGAGCGGCAGCTTTCCTACTACAATCGCACCTATGCATGGCAGGATGATAAAGATCAGACCGTAGTGGATTACATTTCGAGCATGACGGACGGCTATTTCTGTGAGCTGACGAGCAAGCTGTTCCCGGGGCTGAAGTTTCCGCATCGTACCTATATTAACGAACGGTAGTTCGTATATTTTCGGTATACTGTTGAGGAACAACGATTTTGATGGATGCACGGGATGGCTATGGACGACCTTTTTTCTGCCTCGACGCGCGAGCGTTCCTTTAAAAATGCGCCGCTTGCGGTGCGCATGCGCCCCAATTCGCTCGACGAGTATGTGGGCCAGCAAAAGGCCGTCGGTAAGGGCTCATGGTTGCGTGCCGCGATCGAGCACGACGTGCTTTCGAGCGTGATTCTGTACGGGCCGGCCGGTACGGGTAAGACGACGCTGGCCCACATTATCGCCAACCATACCAAGAGCGAGTTTGTCGAGGTCAGCGCCGTCACGGGTACTGTGAAGGACCTGCGTCGCGTGATTGACGAGGCCAAGACGCGCCTGAATACCTACGACCGCCGCACCATTCTATTCATCGATGAGATTCACCGCTTCTCTAAGTCGCAGCAGGATGCCCTGCTGCATGCAGTTGAGAACCGTACCGTCATTATGATTGGCGCTACGACAGAGAACCCGTACTTTGAGGTCAACTCGGCACTGTTGTCGCGCGGGCGCGTGGTGGAGCTTGAACATCTGAAGGATGAGGCTATCGCCACGCTTATTGAGCGTGCGCTCGAGGCACCACAGGGCTTGAACGGAAAGTTCTCGGCCGATGAGGATACGGTCAAGACCATTTGCACGCTGGCAGCGGGTGACGCTCGCTCGGCGCTCACGACGCTCGAGCTTGCGAGCGAGATTGCCGTCACGCGTCCCGATACCGAGGGAACGCCAGCGCCTGCGGCGGGGGAGCGCTATCCCATCACCGTGGATGACGTGAAGATTGCCAACCCGCGTCGCGGCTTTACGTATGACAAAAACGGCGACATGCACTACGACATCATCAGTGCGTTCATCAAGTCCATGCGCGGTAGTGACCCCGATGCCACGATCTATTGGCTCGCGCGCATGATCGATGCTGGGGAGGATCCTAAGTTTATCGCTCGCCGCATTATGATTCACGCTTCTGAGGATGTTGGCAACGCCGACCCGCAGGCGCTTTTGGTGGCGCATGCCGCGTTTAAGTCTGCCGAGGTCATTGGCTATCCCGAGTGCCGCATTAACCTGGCTCAGGCTGCACTCTATGTGTGCTTGGCGCCAAAATCCAACGCGTGTGAGGCTTCGATCGATGCGGCGCTGGCCGATATCCATTCTAGTGGGCTTCGCGAGGTGCCGAGTTATCTGCGCGATCGCCATCGCCCGGGCAGCGATGAATACGGTGTGTATAAGTATCCACATGATTATCCCGAAGGCTGGGTCGATCAGCGCTATTTGCCCGAGGGACTGGAGCGCGGCGTGTTCTGGCAGCCTGCCGGCCGCGGTTGGGAAGAATGGCGCGTAGAGCAAAGCGAACGCGACCGCAGCGGGAATGCACCGAAGTAGCTGCTGATAATTTTGTCCCACGTTGCTGCTCTTGGCATGTTCGGTCCCCTTTGGGGTACCATGAAAAGCGTCTGTATTTCGATTCTTCCGGGAGGCTTGTATGAGTCCCATTCAAATCGCCCTGCTGCTGCTCGCCGTTGCCGGCGTGTGGGCCATCGCTGAGCTCGCGCTTACCCTGCGCAAGACCCGCAATGTTGTCGACTCGCTCGATAAGACCGTGAACGACCTCAACAACACCATCGCCGAGGCTCAGCCTGTGGTGGCAAAGCTCGATGGCGCTGTCGATGAGCTTACGCCGACGCTTGCCCAGATGGAGCCGCTGCTTAAGTCGAGCAAGACGGCAGTTGATGCCCTTACCTCCAATCTCGTAGAGGTCGAAGCCGTGGTTCGCGACATTTCCGAGGTTACGGGCAGCATGGCCGAGGCCAGCAATGCTGTGTCGAGCGTGACCGACTCTGCCGCCGGTGCTGTGCAGAAGCTCTTCAATAAGGTGAAGGCTCCTGCAGCCGACGCCGATCGCAAGCTCGCCGCTGCCGCTGCGGAGGCCGAGCAGCCTACCGAGCGCGTCCTAATTGGCGAGGACGAGGCCGCCGCGGGCGACGATGATGGTCAGAAGTCTGTATCCAAGCCGGCTCAGTATTACACCTATACGCCCGCCGAGACCTCTGAGGAGTCCTGCGATGAGTAGCGAAGCAAACTGCCCTATCACGCTGACCGTTGCCGGTGACCCGCGTCTCGCTCGCCTTGTGCGCATGACGGCAGCCAACGTTGGTGCCCTGTGCTCTATGTCTGTCGATCGCATCGAGGACATCCGCATGGCTGCTGAGGAGGCTTTCATCTTTGGTTGCACCGCGGTCGACTGCGATGACATCACCATCAAATTCGATGTCGATGAGACCCACGTTGGCATGACTATTACCTTTGGGGACCAGGCTACGGTCGATGAAGACGACCAGGCTGCGGTGTATGCCGAGCTCATCCTCGCGAGCGTGTGCGACTCCTACGAAAAGACTACGGCGCCCCTGACGCTTTCCCTCGACCTCAAGGCGGATATCTAATATGACCGAACGTTCCCGGAGCGGTAAGACCGCTTGGGACAAGGAGAAAACCCGCGAGCTGTTTCGTCGCTATAAAGAGACCGGTGACCCGGACGCACGCGAGCAGCTCGTCATGTCCCATATGAACCTGGTAAGGTTTCTTGCCAACAAATTTAAGAACCGCGGCGAGCCACTCGATGACCTTTTGCAGGTCGGCTATCTGGGCTTGCTCAAGGCAATCGATCGCTTTGACCCTGAGCGCGGGCTCGAGTTTACGACGTTTGCCACACCCACCATCCTGGGCGAGATTAAGCGCCACTTCCGCGACAAGGGCTGGAGTGTGCGCGTGCCGCGTCGTCTGCAGGAGCTCTCTGCCAAGGTTAATCAGGCCACCGACAAGCTCACCAACGAGCTTCAACGTTCGCCCAAGGTTGAGGAAATCGCCGATTACCTGGGCGTGACCGTCGACGAGGTGCTCGAAGCCATGGAATCGTCCTCGGCCTACACCTCGGTGCCCATTGAGGCCCCCGGTGCGTCCGATTCTGACGATGCGCCTTCGATTCTCGATCGCTACGCCGACGACGACAACGAGCTCGACTTTACCGATGATCGCCTGGTAATCGAGGAAGCCATCCGCGATTTCTCGCCGCGCGAGCGCGAGGTAATCGAGCTGCGCTTTGTGAAGGGCATGACCCAGATCGAGATTGCCAAGAAGCTGGGCATCTCGCAGGTACAGGTCTCGCGTCTGCTGCGTCGTACCCTTAAGAAGATTCAGGACAAGATCGACCCCGACGGAGTGATGGTTCGTTCATGAATGAGCACCCCCAACAAACCGACCGAACGCTGCGCGATACCCGTATTCTGACGTTGCGCATTTGGGGCGTCGTCGGCTGCATTGTCATCGCCGCCGTCATCTTTAACCTTATGGGCATCCTGGCGCCGGTCATCGAGTTTCTCGCTGTCGGTTCCATCATCGCTTTTGTGATGTCGCCGATCACCAATTGGCTTGATCACCATGGCGTGAATCGCGGCATCGGTTCGCTTGTTGCGCTTATTGTGGTCGTTGCCGTGCTCGTCGGCGTCGTTTGCATCTTGTCGCCGATTCTCTTTGGTCAGATCATGGAAGTCCTGAGCCGCCTGCCCGAGCAGCTTCGTGTTGCTGGTGGCGACCTCAACGAGATGATCTCGCATGCCAAGACGCTCAATAACACGCCTCTCAAGGAGTATCTGGACGATAACCTTTCTTCGCTCGTTACGGTGGCGTCCAAGTATGTCTCGCAAATCGCTGCCGAGCTCGGTCGCGGTGTATTCCCGCTCATTACCAATACGGCCTCGCAGCTGTTCGTCATCTTCCTGGGCTTGGTGCTTGCCTATTGGTTGGCCTGCGACTATCCCCGCATGCACCACGAGGTCTGCACCATCATTGGTCAGGAAAAGGAGACCTCGTACCGTTTTATGGTCGCGATTCTTTCGCGCTCGGTCGGCGGCTACATGCGTGGCATGGTCGTAACGTCGATCTGCGGTGGCATCCTCGCCTTTATCGGCTTTACGATTATCGGGCATCCGTATGCGGCACTCATGGCCATCTTTACCGGTATCATGCACTTGGTCCCAGTTGTCGGTCCCTGGGTGAGCGCGGCCATCGCCACGGTGCTCGGCTTTATGTTCAGCCCCATGCTGGCGTTATGGACCTTGATCGTGACTATGGTGGCACAAAATGTCACCGACAACGTCATTTCGCCTAAGGTCATGCAGAGCTCGGTCCAGGTGCATCCCATCATGAGCCTGACGGCCCTCGTTATTGGTTCGGCACTCATGGGCCCCATCGGCATGGTCATCGCCATCCCGTTGTGCGCGGCCCTCAAGGGCATTTTCGTCTACTACTTTGAGAACGAGACCGGCCGCCAGCTTGTGGCATACGATGGCGCCGTGTTTAAGGGCACGCCGTATCGCGATGCCGAGGGTAACCCTGTTGCCGCCTACGATGCGCTTGGGGACGATACGTTCATTTATGAGTCCGAGCTCATCGGCAACGAGACCGCGCCCGAGGCCCAGGCTATGCCCAAGCCCGAGCTCGATAATCCTTGGATTAAGCTCTCGGGTCTTCAGCCCGACGCGACGGGCTTTTTCAAGAACCCTTTCGCCAAGGATGACGATTCCAATACGGACGACGACACCAAAACCGGCATCGACGGCTCCATGGATGATTCGGATTCCAAATAAGCTCCGTTAACGTTTCTTGATATTGTAAAAGACAAGAAACACGAGCAAAGCGACTGATAAGGGGCCGGCTACATAGAAATAGAGAATGTCAATTGCGCGTAGAGGGCAATAAGCGTTGTCGCCGGATGTCACTGCATACAGTACGTAGCCAAATGCTGGTTGGTTTGCGTACCATTGGGAGAAGGCCAAGAGCGCTAAAAGTACTACTACCAGAAGTGCATTCAGGATAAATCGTTTGCTTTTCATCGATCGCTCCTTCCGGGTGAACTTTATTATGTAATTCTACAGCAGCCATTTGTTATTTTAAGAATTTGACTGTCCTAAATAACATGCACTTTCGCTGGAGGGTCGCTGTTTGGCGGCCCTCTTTTTTGCACAGTCGCGGTGGGATGGTAATATCGTTACGTTTGAACTGTTTCGATGTGAAACCGAGGAGATTCCCTCTATGAGTGCTGACTACCCGTCAATGACTACGGCCGAGATTCGCTCTAAGTTCCTCAACTTCTTTGAGGAGCGCGGTCTTAAGCTCTATCCTTCTTCGTCCCTCGTCCCCGACGATCCTTCGCTGCTGCTTGCCAACGCCGGCATGAACCAGTTTAAGGAGTACTACCAGGGTAAGAAGACCATGAAGGAGATCGGCGCGATCTCCTGCCAGAAATGCGTCCGCACCAACGACATCGACTGCATCGGCGAGGACGGCCGTCACCTGTCCTTCTTCGAGATGCTCGGCGACTTCTCCTTTGGCGGCGTCTCCAAGCAGCAGGCCTGCGCTTGGGCCTTTGAGCTCATCACCAAGGAGTTCAAGCTGCCGCTCGACCGCCTGTACTTCACCGTCTTTACCGAGGACGACGAGACCCACGACGTGTGGCGCTCCCTGGGCGTTGCCGAGGATCACATTTCGCGTCTGGGCGAGGACGACAACTTCTGGGCCGCTGGCCCCACCGGCCCCTGCGGTCCGTGCTCCGAGATCTACTTTGACATGGGCGAGGAGGTTGGTTGCGGTAGTCCCGACTGCAAGCCCGGCTGCGACTGCGACCGCTTCCTTGAGTTCTGGAACCTCGTGTTTACCCAGTACGATCGCCAGGAGGACGGCTCCATGCCGGAGCTGCCGCACCGCAACCTCGATACGGGCATGGGTCTGGAGCGCATGGCCGCTATCATGCAGCACAAGACCGCTAACTACGACGGCGATTTAATGCAGCACCTCATCAAACTCGGTGAGGAAATCAGCGGCAAGACCTATGACGCCGACGATTACTCCGGCGCCAGCCGCTCCCTGCGCATCATCGCCGACCACTCCCGCGCCGTTGACTTTATGATCTCGGACGGCATCCTGCCCGGTAACGAGGGTCGCGAGTACGTCCTTCGCCGCCTGCTCCGTCGTGCCGTGTTCCACGGCCGCCTGCTGGGCATCGAGGGCGCTTTCCTGACCAAGTTTATCGACGAAGTCAACGCTCAGATGGGCGAGGCCTATCCCGAGCTGCTCAAGAACGTCGCGCTCGTCAAGGGCATCGTCGCCTCCGAGGAGGAGCGTTTCTCCACGACGCTCGACAACGGCCGCGTTTACCTGGATGAGGCCCTGGCCGCGCTCGCCGAGGGCGCTGTGCTTCCGGGCGACGTTGCCTTTAAGCTACACGACACCTTTGGTTTCCCCATCGACCTGACCGTCGAGATCGCCGGCGCTGCCGGCCACGACGTCGACATGGACGGCTTTACCGCCTGCATGGAGGACCAGAAGGCCCGCGCCCGTGCCAACGCCAAGGGCGATGCCTGGGGTAGCTTCAACGACGTGTGGGTCGAGCTTTCCGACAAGGTTGCCGCGACCGAGTTCGACGGCTATGACAACGACGTCATCGAGGGCGCCAAGGTTGTTGCCATCGTGCGCAACGGCGAGTCCGTTGAGTCCGCTGCCGCCGGCGAGGACGTCGAGGTCGTGCTCGACCGCACCCCGTTCTATGCCGAGATGGGTGGCCAGCAGGGTGACGCCGGTGAGCTTTCCGCCGAGGGCGTTGCGCTGACTGTTGCCGACACCAAGAACCACAACGGCCTGTATGCCCATGTCGCGCACGTTGCCGAGGGCACGTTGACCGTCGGTGCTACCGTGACTGCCGCGCTCGACGCCGAGCGCCGTGGTTTCCTGCGCCGCAACCACACCGCCACCCACCTGCTCGACGCCGCGCTTAAGCAGGTCCTGGGTGAGCACGTCTCCCAGGCCGGCTCGCTGGTGACGCCCGAGCACCTGCGCTTTGACTTCACGCACTTCGAGGCCCTGTCTTCCGAGCAGCTCAAGGCTGTCGAGGACCTGGTCAACCAGCAGATCTTCGCTTCCAAGCCGGTCGTGACCCGTGTTATGGGCATCGACGAGGCCAAGGCCGCCGGTGCTGTCGCACTGTTTGGCGAGAAGTACGGCGACGTCGTCCGCGTCGTCTCCGTGGGCGCCGAGGACCAGCCGTTCTCCCGCGAGCTCTGCGGTGGTACGCATGCCGCCAACACCGCCGAGATCGGTCTGTTCAAGATCATCTCCGAATCCTCCACGGGCTCGAATGTCCGCCGTATCGAGGCCGTGACCTCCAAGGGCGCTCTCGATTACATGGCCGACCGCCTGGCACTCGTTGACGCCGCTGCCGCTGCGCTCAAGTGCCGCGTCGACGAGGTTCCTGCCCGCGTGGAGAACCTGCAGGCCGAGCTGCGCGAGACGTCTAACAAGCTCAAGAAGGCGCTGACCGGTGGCTCCTCCGACGCTATCTCCAGTGCCATCGACGGCGCTGTCGAGCTGAACGGCTACAAGCTCGTCGTCGCTGAGCTCCAGGGCCTTGAGGCTGCCGACCTGCGCAACGTTTGGGACACCGTGCACCAGAAGGTCGCCGGCCCCGTCGCCTGCGTTGTTGCCAGCGTGACCGAGAAGGGCACCCCGGCTCTGCTCGCCGCCGGCTCCGATGACGCCGTGAAGGCCGGTTTCCACGCCGGTAACGTGATCAAGCAGATTGCGGGCCTGGTCGACGGTCGCGGTGGCGGTCGTCCCAACATGGCCCAGGCCGGTGGCAAGAACGCCGCCGGTATCGCCGATGCCCTCGCGGCCGCTAAGACCGCGCTCGGCGCCTAAGAACCTAAGTAGTCGCTGTGGTCGCGCTCGCACTGGACATAGGGGAGACCAGGATTGGCATTGCCGTCTCGAGCCGTGATGGCAAGATGGCAATGCCTGTCAAGGTGCTTCCGGCTGCCGAGGTCACCGGTATGTCAAAGACGTTTCGCTACCTGGTCGAGGACTATGAGCCCGATATCCTGGTAAGCGGACGTCCTTTGACCATGGCCGGTGAACCCGGCCCCCAGGCCGAGCGCGTCGCCGCCGTGGCCCAAAAGATTGCCGACGAGCTCGACCTTCCGCTGGAGTTTGAGGACGAGCGTCTGTCCTCGCAGGAGGCCAAGCGAATCCTGCGAGAGCAGGGGCTCAACGAAAAGCAGATGAGGGGCAAGATCGACATGATCGCCGCCAGCCTGTTCTTGCAGACGTGGCTCGATCGCAAAAACGAGGAGGTTTCGCATGTCTAGCGCTTTCGATCCGCGCCAGCCGAATCGTACACGGCAGCCCGCGCCGCGCCCTGCTCAGGCTGGCCAGCGCCCGGCGCAGCCGATGCAGCGTTCGGCTCAGCCTACTCAGCGTGCTGCTCAACAGCCCGCCGCTCGTCCCGCGCAGCCCGCTGGCGGCGCTCGTTTTAAGCAACAGGTTCCTGCCCAGCGCACGCAGGGGCAGGCCCCGCAATCACGCTCCCACGCACATCATGCTCATGGCTCGCACGGCGTTGCTCCAGCCACGCGTTCGAGCTATAACACGCACGCCCGCCGTGGTGCCCAAAAGAAAAGCTCCCCGGTGCCTTTGATTGTCGGTGGCGTCGCCGCCGTGCTTGCGCTTGTCGCGATCGTTTTCTTTGTCGTGCCGGCCGTTAAGGGCTTCTTTGGCGGTGAGGATGCGAAAGTCGTTGCAGGCCAGCAGGTTACTATCACAATTCCCGATGGTGCCTCGGGTGACAGCATCGCTTCGATTCTCTCTGAGAACCATATCGTCGAAAATCCCAAGGATTATTACGCGGCGGTCAAAAAGCTCAACGCGGATATGTCGCTTAAGCCGGGTAAGTATTCGTTTACCACGCTTATGGACGCGACCAAGGTCGTTCAGCAGCTCATGGAAGGCCCCAATGCGGGCTCCGATGCGCTGACTATCCCTGAGGGCCTGACGGTTGATCAGGTCGCCGACCGCGTGGCCAAGGCATACGGCAGTATCTCGAAGGAAGACTTCCTCAATCAGGCAAAGGCGTCCAACTATGTGAAGGACTATAGCTTCCTTGAGGGCGCCGCGAACGATTCGCTCGAGGGTTTCCTGTTCCCCAAGACGTATTCGTTGGGCAAGGACCCAAGCGCCGATGATGTGATTCGCGCCATGCTTGACCAGTTCAACGCTGAGTATAAGTCGCTTGACTTTGCCAGCTGCGAGGCCAAGATCAAGGAGCGCTATGGCGTGGAGATGTCCGATTACGACATCGTTAACCTTGCCTCGATTGTCGAGCGCGAGGGTCTCAACGCCGATCAGCGCGCGCATGTGGCATCGGTTTTCTATAACCGTCTGGCGGGCAAGCTCGATGGCCTGCGTTACCTCAATAGCGATGCGACCATGATGTATGTCACCGGCGGCGAGGTTACCGCCGACGACCTGCAGAGCGATAGCCCGTATAACACCTATAAGCATGAGGGCCTGCCGCCCACGCCCATCTGCTCTCCGTCGCTCGAGGCGCTCAAGGCTACCCTTGAGCCGACCGACTCCGATGACCTGTATTTCTACATCACACAGGACGAGGAATATTTCTCGAAGACCTACGAAGAGCACCAACAGTCTTGGAATTGATCATGAGGATTTTTAGCCCCAAACGATATGTTGCCTCGGTCGATCGCATCGACCTCGATACCCTCTGGGCCGACGGCAAGCGCGCCATTCTGCTCGACCGCGACAACACCCTGGTGCCGCGTGATACCGAGCAGGTTCCCGCTGCGGTCTCCGCCTGGCTCGAGGCCGCCCATGCCAAGGGCTTTAAGCTGTGCATGGTGTCCAACAACTGGCATCGCGACCAGGTCATGGCGTCGGCTCGTGAGTTGGGGCTCGAGGCCATCAGTCATGCCATGAAGCCGGCGCCATTTGCCCTCAAAGCGGGCCTTAAGCGTCTGGGCGCCACGGCCGACGAGGCCGTGCTGATCGGTGACCAGCTGTACACCGACGTATGGAGCGGAAACTTTGCCGGCGTTGACACTATTCTGGTCAAGCCGCAGGCAACCCAGGACCTGTGGTACACGCAGATCTTCCGTATCTTTGAGCGCCGGGCCCTGCGCGACCTTCCCTGCGAGGAATAGGTTTCGCCATGTCTCTGCACATCAAACACGGCTGCGACCATATCTTCTTTATCGGCTTTTTGGGCGCGGGCAAGTCGACGCTTGCGCGCAATGTAGGCACTATGTTCAAGCGTCGATTCATCGATACCGATCGTTTGGTTGTGCGTCGATGCGGCAAGTCGGTGACCGAGATATTTAAGACCGAGGGTGAGGATCGTTTTCGCGAGCTCGAGACCTCGGCACTCCGTTCGCTTCAGAGCGAGCGCAGCCTGCTGGTATCGTGCGGGGGTGGCATCGTCGAGACGCCGGTGAACATTGAGCTGATGCACGAGATGGGTACATGCGTGTACCTCGAAGGCGACTTTGAGGACTCGTTGCGCCAGATTCGCCGCTCCGATACCCGGCCCGATTTCCGCTCGCCCGAGCATGCTGCGCGCCTGTTTGAGCATCGCCGTCCGCTGTATCGCCAGGCCGCCGATATTACCCTTGATATTCGCAACAAGTCCTTCGAGGACGTTTCCTACCTTTGTGCCGAGATGCTTTTGGAGCGTGGGCTGCTATGATTCGCCGTCAACTTATCAATTTCCAAAACCGCAGTGTCGATGTCCGCGTCGGTCTTGGCGCGTTTGAGGAACTGTCGCGCATGTTTGCCTCGGCTGTGGGCAAGCCTAAGCGCGCGATGGTGGTTTGGAACGACGCCACATCCGAGCGTTTTGGCGAGGTCGTCGAGCATGCGCTGGTCGACGCCGGGTTTGCCGTGTCGCTGCTCGCCCTCGAGGTTTCTCCTGCCGGCGCTACGCTGGCCGATGCCGATACCGTCTTTGGCGCCCTGTCAGCTAACGGCATTACCTGCGACGATCTCGTTGTTGCCGTTGGCGATGTCGCAACCTGCTCGGTCGTTTGCTGGTGTGCCAATCAGTGGTGCGGTCGCACCGAGTGCGCCTTGCTGCCGACGACGTTCGACGCCATGCTCACGGTCGCGACGACCATGAAGCCGCTCGTCGCCTCGTCGGCGAATGCGCTTCCCGCTATCGCGTTCCGTCCCGAGCCGGGCTTGGTCGTGTGTGACCTCGACCTTGTTCGCGAGACGGACCCCGAGGACCTCAAGCTTGGCTATGCGGTACTTGTTGGCACCATGCTTTCGAGCAGCAAGTCCCGTTGGAATCAGTTTACCGAGACCGTCCCCGAGATTCTCGCGGGCGAGGAGGTCGCGCTCGTCAATGCCGTTCAGTGGTCTCAGACTGCCCGCAAGGACGTACTGATGGCTACGAACCCGAGCGCCCGCCATGCGCTCGATTTTGGCAAGATGGGGGAGCGTACCCTGCGCGCCTGCTTGGGCGATGCCGCTTCTCAGGTCCCTGCCTACCAGCTGTTGTCCGAGGGCATGCGTTTTGAGGCGCGCCTAGCACATGATGCCTGCGACTTCGATATCGATTACGTTTTTGAGGTCGATGACTGCCTGGAGGACTTTGGCATCGAGGAGCTTGCCTTCGACCTGGAGCCCACTGCGTTTATCGAGGAGTTCCGCAAGCAGCAGTTCGCTCGCTCGAACCGCAGCATGTTGCCGCTGCCCGCGGCACTCGGCGCCATTCGTCTAACGAGCGTTGAGGACGAGGTTCTTGAGCGCCATGCTCACGCCTACTTGGCTTCTCGCAAAGAACTTCTCTAAGATTTATTGACATCCATCGTCTTTCGTATCATGTTGTGGGACGGGTTTCCAATCGGTTGCGGATCGCATGCGATTCCGACGTTCGGTTGAGACCCGTCCCGTCTTTATAGAGACAATAAGAAAGGAATCTGCATGTCTGAGATTGCTGCCGGTCCTGCCGGTCGTATCGAACGTGTCCGTGCCCTGATGGTCGAGCGCGGCTACGACGCTATCGTGGTACGCGACGAGGCCAATCTTCGTTGGCTCACGGGCGTGAAGGGCGTCTTCGACTACACCTTCGAGTTCCCGCACGCGGCGTTTATTACGGCTGACCAGTGCCTGTTCCATACCGACTCGCGCTACCTCAACAGCTTTGAGGAGAACACGCCCGCCGGCAGCCCCTGGGTCTACGACATGGACGAGGGCACCATCCCCGGTTGGGTCGCCGGCAAAATCGCGGCCAACAAGTGCCGCGTCTGCGCTGTCGAGGACGACATGCAGATCAACTTCTATCAGGGTATTCAGCGTGGTCTGGAGGATCGTTCCGTCGCCTGCATGCTGCCGCTGATGCATGCCGACATTCGCAAGATGCGCGCCATCAAGGACGCCGAGGAGATCGAGCTCATGCGCCATGCGCAGTCGATCACCGACGCCGCCTTCCAGCACATGCTCGGCTTTATTAAGCCTGGTATGACCGAGAAGCAGGTTCGCAACGAGCTCGAGAACTTTATGTTCGCCAACGGCGCCGATAGCCTTGCCTTCGGCTCCATCGTGGCGAGCGGTCCCAACACCGCCAACCCGCATGCCGTGCCGAGCGACCGCGTGATCGAGAAGGGCGATTTCGTTCTCATGGATTATGGCGCGGGTTATTGCGATTACCGCTCCGACATGACGCGCACTGTCGTGATGGGCGAGCCCACCCAGGAGCAGCTCGACCTGTACGCACTCGTGCGCCGTACGCACGAGGAGTGCGTCGCCGCCATCCATCCGGGCGTTGAGGGCAACGACATTTTCAAGCTTTCCAAGAAGATCATCGGCGATGCCGGCTATGGCGATTACTACAACCATGGTCTGGGTCACGGCGTCGGTATCGACATCCACGAGCTGCCCAACTTTAACCGCAGCAAGAACACCATCGCGATCGGCTCAGTTATCACCATGGAGCCCGGCGTGTACCTGCCCGGTGTGGGCGGCGTGCGCCTGGAGGACTACGGCGTCGTCACCGAGAACGGATATGAGCCCTTCACCAAGACCCCGCACGACCTGCACGTCATCGATTGCTAGCCCATTTCGATAGATTTTTGGGGCGGGGCGTCCGAAATGATTCGGGCGCCCCGCGTTCTCTTTTTATGCGCTCGCTGCAGGCGCCGTCTGCAAGTGTATAATTTCGGTCGTATGTAATTTGGACGCTTGTGCGTTCTGCCCATAACAAGAAAGGTCGCTATGCCTACCATTTCTACCGCCGACTTCAAGAACGGCCTCGGTCTCCGCATTAAGGACAAGGTCTACACCATCGTCGAGTTCCAGCATGTCAAGCCGGGCAAGGGCGGCGCGTTTGTGCGCTACAAGACCCGCGACATCAAGAGCGGCCGCGTCGTCGAGAACACCTGCAACGCCGGCACCAAGTTCGAGAGCGTCATGCTCACCACCCGTGAGTTCCAGTACCTCTACAACGATGGTACCGACTACATCTTCATGGACAATGAGTCCTATGAGCAGGTTCCCGTTCCCGAGGACATGGTGGGCGAGAACTCCAAGTGGCTGCGCGAGAATGACATCTGCCAGCTGCTCTTCGCCGACGATGAGCTCATGGGCGTGACCCCGCCGATGTTCATCGAGACCACCATCGTCCAGACCGACCCGGGCTTTAAGGGCGATACCGTCCAGGGTTCCACCAAGCCGGCCACGATCGACACCGGCGCTGTCATCCAGGTCCCCATGTACCTCAACGAGGGCGAGGTCATCAAGGTTGACACCCGCGACGGCAAGTTCGTCTCCCGCGTTTAGCAACCAACTCTTCTAGGAGGACTCATGCCCCAAGAAATCAAGATTGACGGCATCGGCATTTCGCCCGATGTTCTGACCGCCATCGTCTCGCGCGCCGTGTCCGATGTCGAGGGCATCGCCTCCGTTGGCGTCAAGGACCTTGCCACTAATCTTGTCTCCATGATGCTCTCGTCCAAGGCCCCGGCTTCCGAGCCGGCTGTCGAGGCCGAGGTCGTTGGCGACAAGCTCGCACTCACCGTGCGTGTCGTGGCGTTCTTTGGCTATCCGTTCAAGAAACTCGCCGAGGCCGTTCGCGCTGCCGTGGTCGCTGCCATCGATGCCCAGGTTGGCGTTGAGGTTGAGCGTGTTGACGTTTGCATCGACGGCCTCGTTTTCCCCAAGGAGTAACCTTTGAGCCTTAAGGTTTATCGCGGGCGTACGCTTGCCCGCAGTCAGGCGCTGCAGCTGCTGTTCCAGGCCGAGGCCACGGACAGCCCGCTCGAGCGCGTCCTCGAGGGTGATTTCCTGATCTCGAAGGGTCCCCTCGACCCCTATGCGCTGGAGCTGTGCCGCGGTGCCTACGAGCATATCGACCGCATCGACTGCGCTCTGCGCTCCGTTGCCAAGAACTGGGATCTTATGCGCATGCCCGGTGCCGACCGCAATCTGCTGCGTATCGCCGTTTACGAGATGCGTTTCCTCACCGACGAGGAGGTCTCGGACGCCATCGTGATCAACGAGGCCGTCGAGCTTGCCAAGGCCTATGGCACCGACCAGTCCGCGTCGTTCGTCAACGGCGTGCTGGGCAAGATCGCTCGCAGCGAGGAGCTGCCGGGCGAGGACCTATACCAGGAGCTGCTGGCCGAGGATCGCGCTCGCGAGGAGGCACAGGCTGCCGAGGCTGCCGCTAAGGTTGCGGTTGCCCAGGCTGAGGCTGGTGTGTTGGCCGAGGATGCGGACGCTGCTGAGGCCGTCGAGGCCGACTCCGTCGAGGAGTAGCCATGCCAGAGGGTTCTGTCCGTAACTTTGATGAGATTTCGGACCGTCTGGATCAGATCATCGCTACCGTTCGCTCCAAGGATACCTCCTTGGAGCGTTCGCTCGATTTGTTTGACGAAGCGATTGAGCTGGGCTCCCGCGCGGTCGATATGGTCGACAAGTTTGAGTTGACGCCGCGTGAGGCCGACAAGCTCGAGCAGGAATACGATGAGGATGCGGCAAACGAATCCCAGGATAGCTAGGCCGCATCTCCGGATACGAATGGTTGATGGCATTCATGAAACGCGTGCGTCTTGATGACGAACTGATTTCACAGGGCATCTGCGCCGATCGCGCGGATGCCCTTCGCACTCTTATGGCCGGCTTGGTCTCGAGTGGCGGTGAGCGCTTGACTTCGCCGGGCCTTAAGGTGATCCCGGGGCTGCCGCTGCATGTGAAGGGGCGCATTCCCTATGTTGGCCGCGGCGGTCTTAAGCTCGAAGGCGCGCTTGATGCGTTTGGCATCAATCCGACGGGCCTTGCCTGTCTGGATGTGGGCTGCTCTACCGGCGGCTTTACCGATTGTCTGCTCAAGCGCGGAGCTGCGACCGTTGTCTCGGTGGACGTGGGTCGCGCCCAGTTCGATTGGTCGTTGCGCCAGGACGATCGCGTGACGCTGCATGAGCGCACAAACGTGACGCAGCTGCCTGAGCTTGGCTATGCCGGCACTATCGACCTGGCTGTGTGTGATGTCTCGTTTACCAGCATCGCGAACATTATCGATGCGGTACTGGCGTGCCTGGCGCCTACGGGTGCATTCTGCACGCTCGTAAAGCCGCAGTTTGAGGCTCCGGCGGCGCTGGTGGGCGAGGGCGGCATTGTGACCGATCCCGCCGTGCGCCGCGATACACTCGTGGCGGCGGTTGAACTCTTTGCTGCCAAGGGCCTGTTCCCGGTCGATGTGTGCGTGTCGCCCATTCATGGTGCCAAGGGCAACGTTGAGTTTTTCCTGTACGGCACGAGATTTGACCCCGGCGATCGCTCGCAAGACGAGCTGCAATCCCAGGTATCGGTTATGAGCGAGAAAGCTGCAACGCTATGAAGGTCTTTCTGGTTCCCAATTACTACAAGCAAGAGGCGGTCGAGAGCGGCCTGATGCTCGAGCTTTGGCTGACTCGCCAGGGCTATGAGGTCGCATGGGCTGCCGACCAGCGATCCAAGATTCAGAGCACGCCTGATATTGACGGCTCCGATCTGGTCATTACGCTCGGCGGCGACGGTACGTTGCTGCGCGCTGCCCGCATCCTCAACCATCGTGAGATTCCTATCCTCGGTCTTTCCTATGGTCACCTGGGCTTTCTAACTGCTGCGAGCCCCGAGGAGCGCGACATCCTGCAGGTCGTGAGCGACGCCCTGTCCGGTGAGCTGCACGTGAGCCGTCGCGCCACCATCGCCGCGGATATCGTGTCCGTGCGCGAAGACGGTACGAAGGATGTCGTGCGCACCTTCGCCCTCAACGACATGGCGCTTACCCGCGGTCCGCTGTCCGATATGGTCGAGTTCGACATCACGGTGTCCGGCCATCATATCGACCGTCTGCGTGGCGACGGCGTGGTCGTGTCCACGGCGACTGGTTCTACGGGTTACGCGCTCAGTGCCGGTGGCCCCATCGTGAGCCCCGACTATACGGGCATGGTCTGCGTACCCATTGCGCCGCACACCATTCAGGCTCGTGCCTTTTTGACCTCGCCGAGTGATGTCGTCGAAATCTTTATGTCCGATGATCGCCCGAGCGTTCCGGCGATCGCTATCGATGGACAGTTTATTACCTGCGATGGCACCGTTGAGAGCGTGGCGGTGCGCCGCGGGCCCGGAGATGTGTTGCTGCTGGATTACGGCCCCGAGAGCTTCTATAACTCGGTGAGCCGCGTATTCTACGGAGTCCGTCATGATCGATGAGCTGCAGGTTTATAACATTGCACTCATTCGCGAGGCGACGCTGGTGCCGAGTGCCGGCCTGACTGTCCTGACTGGCGAGACTGGCGCCGGCAAGACCGCGCTGCTCTCGGCCCTCAAGCTAATTTTGGGCGAGCGTGCGGATTCGTCGACGGTGCGCGAGGGCGAGGCACTGGCGAGCGTCGAGGCGCGACTCTTCGACGGGCCTCACGACACGGAGGGGTTCACCGTACAGCGCAGCCTTTCTGCCGAGGGCCGCAGCCGCGTGAAGATTGACGGTCGCATTGCCAGTGTGCGCGAGCTTTCGGAGCGCGTCGGCGTGATGATGGATCTGTGCGGCCAGCACGAGCACCAGCGCTTGCTCGATCCGGCGCATCACGTTGCGATGGTCGATGCCTGGGCGGGACGCTCTGCGCTCGAGGCGCTCGAGCACTACCGTGCTTGCTTTAAAGCCTCGCGCGCGGCTGCCAAGGAGGTCCGTCGCGTCGAGGAGGCCTCACGTGCGCGGGGGAGTCGCGTCGAGGAAGCGCGCTTTGCGCTCGAGCGCATCGGCGAGGTCGACCCCAAACCGGGCGAGTATGAGGAACTCGAGGAACTGCTGCCGCGCTCCGAACATGCCGAGGTACTGGTTGCCACAGCTAACGATGCCCATGCATCGCTTGCCTCCGAAGGGGGAGCGCTCGACGCCGTGAACAGCGCCGTGGCAGAACTTTCCCGAATGGCTACCGTCGATCGCAAACTGGGCGACATTGCCGATGCGCTTTCGGATGCCTGTATCTCCCTTGAGGATTGCGCGAACGAGCTTCGTACCTATCGCGATGGCGTCGCCTTCGACCCGCGCGAGCTCGCACGCATGCGTGAGCGATATTCCGACCTCAAGGGCCTGTTGCGTCAGTGGGGTCCCACCATGGACGATGTTTTTGCCATGCGCGATCGCTCGCAAGAGCTGCTGTCCCTGGTCGATGATGGCGATGAGCAGATCAAAAAGGCGCGTGAGGCACTCGGGAGCGCCGAGCGCGAGTTGTTTGCCGCTGCCAAGGCACTTAAGCGCGCACGCAATACGGCGGCCCCGCGCTTCTGCCACGAGGTTGGCCGCCAGATGGCGCGCTTGGAGATGGGTAGTGCCGAGCTCGTCTGGGAGTCGCGCGATCTTCCCCGTGCTGAGTGGACGCCCGTTGGTCCTTCGAGCTACGAGCTGCTATACCGCAGCGGTGCCGGCTTGACGCCACGTCCCCTGCGCCGCATTGCGTCGGGCGGCGAGCTCAGCCGCGTCATGCTTGCAAGCAAGGTTGTCCTCGGTAACGCGGACGGTGTCGATACGCTGGTGTTTGACGAGGTCGATGCCGGTGTCGGTGGCTCCACGGCGCGTGCACTCGCGGGCGTGCTGGCAGATCTCGCCTCTACGCATCAGGTGATTGTCGTAACCCACTTGGCGCAGGTCGCCGTCATGGCCGACAAGCATTATGTTGTCAGCAAGGAACCAGGCGATGTTCCCCAGACGCATTTGGACGAGGTAACCGGCGAAGCGCGTACCGCCGAGATCGCCCGCATGTTGAGCGGCGATCAGTCCGAGGCTAGCCTGGCGCACGCAAAGCAGATGCTCGAAGAAGCTCGAGGTTAGGTCGTATCAGCGGTGTTGGTGGGACAAAATAGACTGAATTTTTTGTCCCACTTCGCGTTTTACTCCACGACCTTATCCGGTTGGATGAGCTCTTCGTAGTAGCTGATATGCTCTCGGGCGTCCTCGATTTCGGGCAGCAGGAAGTTGTAGATGACCTCTATGATCATCGTGGCGCTCATCTTGGAGAATGCGAAGTCACCCGTTGTCAGCAGCGCTTCGTGATTGACGGTATTAAAGGTGTAGTCGGCGAGGCGCGCAAGTGGAGACTTGCTATCGCTGCTGATGACGACTACGGTTGCGCCGCAGTTGCGAGCCGCTTTTGCCATGCGATTCAGTCGGCGCGATTTGCCAGAGTTTGAGATTAGCACGATGACGTCACCCGGGCGTAACGTGAGCGCAAAGCCGATTGATGTCTCGCTAATGGTGCTCGCCATGCAGCGCAGGCCCAGCTGCGAGAACTTGAACGTCGCGTCGAGCGCGACGGCGTTGGTGTTGCCTACGGCCGCAAACTCAATAACGCCGGCGTTCTTAAGCGCGTGTACAACTGCGGCCAACGTGTCGTGATCAATGCCGTCGATGGTCGCATTAAGCTCACTCACCTTGGCGGCGAGGATATTTTTAAGGCTCTGCTCCATGTTGTCGAGCGAGACCTCGTCGGTCAGGCCTTCGTTGCGCTGACTCTCTAAGTCGCGCGCCAACGAAAACTGAAAGCTGCGGAAGCTGCCAAAGCCCAGCTTGCGGCAGAAACGCGAAACGGTCGCCTCGGACGTGGCGGCAGCGCGCGAGAGCTGAGCCGCCGTGAGGCGTGGCGCCTCGGACTGGTGCTCCAATATATAGTCGACAATGCGCTGCTCGGACTCGCTGTATCCCTGGTGGGTACTAATGAGGGAAAGTGCGCTTTTGCTACTATCGGTCATGGATGGCTCCTGGTTGGCATGAAAATCTAACTTGATTTGCAATGCCATAGTATACGGGCATTTTCAATTACAAGATACACCTTGCCGTTTCAAGTGTTGATGGTAAACTTTCACTTGCCGTTTACGGTTATGAAAGAACCTTTCACCGGAGAATTGCGCCTTGTCTCTTCTCACGCGGACGGTAGGTTGGTATCTTTCAGTTGTGGAAAAACGCGCATCGAAGCGCGTGTAGGGGAGCGCCCGAGGGCGCTGTACTCAAGAAGGAGGGACACATGGCTAAGTTTGACATCATCGCCGCGACCGGTTGCCCGACCGGCATTGCGCACACCTTCATGGCGAAGGAGGCGCTGGAGAAGGCAGCTGCCGAGCGCGGTCTGACCATTAAGGTCGAGACTCATGGCCAGGTCGGTGTCGAGAACGAGCTCACCAAGAGCGAGATCGCCGGTGCCAAGGCCGTCGTCGTCGCAGCCGATAAGGATGTCCAGGCTGAGCGTTTCGCCGGTAAGCCCATGGTTTCCGTTGGTGTTTCCAAGGCCCTGTCTGTCGAGGCTGCTGGTAAGCTGATCGACCGCGCGCTCGCCGCCAAGGGCGACGACACGGTTGCCGCTGCCGCCGATGTCGAGGACGAGGTCGAGGAGAAGGAGTCCATCGGCCACGTCATCTACAAGCACCTCATGAACGGCGTCAGCCACATGCTGGTCTTCGTCGTTGCCGGTGGTGTTCTGACCGCCATTTCGTTCCTGTGGGGCATCACGTCCTTTGATTCGACGGCTGCCGACTACAACAGCTTTGCTGCGATGCTCAAGATCATCGGCGGCATCGCCATGAACCTTATGGTTCCGGTGCTTTCCGCCTACATCGCCGAATCCATCGGCAAGCGCCCGGCGCTCGTCCCCGGTTTCGTTGCCGGTATGATTGCCATCCAGGGCCTGCCTGTTAACGCCGAGACCGGCATGATCGACGCCGGTGGCGCCGGCGTGGGCTTCGGCTTCCTGGGCGGCATCGTCGGCGGCTTCCTCGCCGGCTATGTCATCCTGCTGCTCGAGAAGGTTTTCTCTAAAATTCCCGCGAGCCTTAATGGCCTGAAGGCAATCTTCCTGTATCCGCTGTGCTCTACCGCCATCGTCGGCCTGGTCATGCTCGGTATTTCCGGCCCCATGGCTGCCATTAACCAGGGTATGATGGATTTCCTGCAGAGCCTCGGTAACTCCGGTCCGGTGATTCTTGGCCTGGCCATCGGCTGCATGTGCGCCTTTGATATGGGCGGCCCGGTCAACAAGGCTGCTTACGCTACTGGCACCTTCCTGCTCGGTACCGCTCTCGAAGCTGGCGTCGGCACCGAGACCTACAACTTCGGCACCAACTTCATGGCTGCCGTCTCCGCCGCTTGCATCGTTCCGCCGCTGATCACCACCTTCGCCGTCGTTGTCGGCAAGAAGTACTTCAGCCAGGAGGATCATGACGCCGGTATCGTCAACCTCATCCTTGGTTCCACCCACATCACCGAGGGCGCCATTCCGTTCATGACCAAGAACATCTGGCCCGTTATGCCCATCATGATGCTCGGTTCTTCCATCGCTTCCATCTTGACCATCTTCTTCAACGTTCACGATCCGGCGCCTCACGGCGGCTTCCTGGTCCTGCCCGTTGTCGAGAACGGTCCGCTGTGGGTCCTCGCGATCCTCATCGGCGCTGTGGTCGGTGGCATCCTGTTCGTGGCCTTCAAGAAGTACGACTTCGAGAAGAACCAGAAGCCCGCTCCTGCAACCAAGCCGGTT
>NZ_JAQEKC010000003.1:0-90520 GCF_027679495.1 Collinsella aerofaciens | reverse complement strand
CCCCAAGGCCGCTGCCGTCGAGGCCCCCAAGGCCGCTGCCGTCGAGGCCCCCAAGGCCGCTGCCGTCGAGGCCCCCAAGGCCGAGGCTGCTGACTTCGTGAAGGTCGAGAACGTCTTTGTCGCCGAGGACTTCGCTTCTCGTGACGAGGCTCTGAGCTTCGTTTCCAACCAGGCTGTCAAGGCCGGTATCGCCAGCGACGCCGACGCCGTGATGAACGCCTTCCTGGCCCGCGAGGCCGAGGGCACCACGGGCATGATGGAGGGCTTCGCCATCCCGCATGCCAAGTCCGACGCCATTACCGAGGCTGCCGTCATCGTCGTCAAGGACGAGTCCGGCGTGACCGGTTGGGACACCATGGACGGCGCTCCCGTCAACGTGGCTATCGCTCTGCTCATCCCGGGTGCACAGGCCGGCACCACGCACCTCAAGATCCTGTCCAAGGTTGCCGAGGCGCTCATGGACGAGGACTTCCGTGCCACCGTCAAGGGTTCCACCGACGCCGCCGAGATCGCCAAGACGATCAACGCCCGTCTGGTCTAACCCCACGACTAGCGATTAACATCGCCCCCTGTACAAAAGGCGAGGACTCCACCAGGAGCCCCCGCCTTTTTTCATCCCACCACCCGAAGTTGCGGTGAAATAGGGACTGTTTAACCGTTTCAACCCCAAATTCAGCCCCTATTTCACCGCAACTTACAGAGATGGGCATAGACGGTCCTGCTTGCCGAGTCTTTAGTGCGGACAGACTATCAGCCAGAATTCCGTTTGGTCGATATTACTCTGGACCGACTGAGTTTCCCCGGCTTGCTCGCCCACGGAGGCCCGGACGCGGCCTGTGAGATTTATCGCGAGTTCCGCACGAGCCGAAGAGCACTTAATGTGCTCTTCGTGCGAGCAGGACTGTAGAGCAGGAAATCTCACAGGCCGCGCCCGGCCCTCTGTGGGCGAGCAAGCGGACGACAAACACATCTGTCCAATAATTCGTCTGAAACATAATGAAAAACCGTTTGATGTGAGTTAATATAAACAACGTCGTGAATCTGACTCCTGCCACATGCATGACAGGGGTTAAACACAAAAAAGGAGTCAACTATGGTTTCTGAGAAGGCTACCCTCGTTAATCCTCAGGGTCTGCACATGCGTCCGGCTGGTCTGTTCGCCTCCACCATGGGCAAGTACGCCTGTGACGTGACGGTCGTCACCCCCGAGAAGGAGGTCAACGGCAAGTCCCCGATGGCCCTCATGGCTGCTGGTATCCCCTGCGGTACCGAGGTCGAGGTCAAGTGCGACGGCGCCGACGAGGCCGAGGCTCTGGCTGCTGCCATCGAGCTCATCAAGAGCGGTCTTGGCGAGTAGAACTCAAACGGGTCGCATGTTGAACAACTAAGTTCATATTTGGGGGCGCAGTGACCTGTTGTAAGGTAACTGCGCTCTTTTGTCATGGATATGGCAAAACGCTTTATCACATGACACGGAGAGAGGAATGGGAATGTATCAGGGAGTCAACGCTTCCGAGGGCATCGGTATCGGCACCGTCATGGTCGCCGTCGATCCCGACTTGACGTTTGAGCCGCATGAGGTTGCTGATTCGGCAGCAGAGAAGGAGCGCTATCAGTCCGCTCTTTCGGTCTTCTGCGAGAAGACCCAGGCTCAGGCCGACCACATGAAGGAGACGGTGGGCGAGGCCGAGGCCGAGATCATGAGCGGACACATTGTCCTGGCTCAGGACCCGGGCATGACCGACGCCATCAACGCCGCCATTGACGGCGGTACCTGCGCCGAGCAGGCGCTCATGGACACCTCGACCATGTTCGAGAACATGTTCCTGTCCATGGACGACGAGATGTTCCGTCTGCGCGCGGCCGACATCGCCGACATCCGCACCGGTATTCTGGCCGAGCTGCTGGGCAAGGAGGTCGTCGACCTCTCCGTCCTGCCCGAGAACACCGTCGTTGTCGTGCACGACCTCACGCCGTCCATGACCGCCACGATCGATAAGGCCCACGTTGCCGGTATCGTCACCGAGACCGGTGGCCGCACGTCGCACTCCGCGATCATTGCGCGTGCCCTCGAGATCCCGGCTGTCCTTTCGGTTTCCAACAGCTGCACCGCGCTGCGCAACGGTATGACCGTCGTCGTCGACGGTGGCAAGGGTATCGTCGAGGCCGATCCCGACGAGGAGACGCTCGCTGCCTACACCGCCAAGGCCGAGGCCTTCGCTGCCGAGAAGGCAGCCCTCGAGGCCTTCCGTGGCAAGCCGTCCGTGACTGCCGATGGCATCAAGAAGATCATCGCCTGCAACATCGGTAACCCCGATGACGTGCCCAACGCGCTCGATCACGACGCCGAGGCCATCGGTCTGTTCCGCTCCGAGTTCCTGTTCATGGACTCTGCCGAGCTTCCTTCCGAGGAGGAGCAGTTCAACGCCTACCGTAAGGTCGCCAGCGCGCTCAAGGGTGCTCCGGTCATCATCCGTACGCTCGATGTGGGTGGCGACAAGGAGATTCCGTATCTGCATATGGTCAAGGAAGACAACCCCTTCATGGGCTTCCGCGCCGTGCGTTACTGCCTGGCCAATCCCGACCAGTATAAGGTCCAGCTCCGCGCTCTGCTGCGCGCTAGCGCCTTCGGTGACGTCAAGATTATGATCCCGCTCGTCACCTGCGTCGAGGAGGTCTTGGCTGTCAAGGAGCTCGTCGAGCAGTGCAAGGCCGAGCTGACCGAAGAGGGTCGCAAGTTCAACGAGAACATCGAGGTCGGCATCATGGTCGAGACGCCTGCCGCTTCGCTGCTCGCAGACCGTCTTGCCGAGGTTGCCGACTTCTTCTCCATCGGCACCAACGACCTGATCGGCTACACCATGTGCGCCGACCGTGGCAACGACACCATCTCCAACCTGTACCAGGTGTACTATCCCGCCGTGCTCCGCTCGCTCAAGAACATCATCGAGAGCGGCGTGAAGGCCGGCATCATGGTCGGTATGTGCGGCGAGGCCGCTGCCGATCCGCTGCTCGAGCCGCTGCTGATCAGCTGGGGCCTGGAGGAGTTCTCGATGAGCGCTCCGTCGATCCTGCGCGCCCGCAAGACCATCAGCCAGTGGACCAAGGCCGAGTGCGACGAGCTCGCCGAGAAGGCGCTCGCCTGCAACACCGCCGCCGAGGTCAAGGCACTGCTCGAGTCCGCAGCTCGCTAATTTGGTATCAGAGGTAACCGCGTGGTTGGAATGGGCCGGCCACGCGGCCCTCACATATACAGGGGGTACTGTAAATGTTCTACACGCTAACCGCTAACCCGGCTGTCGACATGACGGTTTCGAGCTCTCCGCTCGAGCCCGACGAGAACGTCCGCACCGGCTCGGCCAGCTACACGGCTAACGGCAAGGGCCTCGACGTGTCCTTCGCCTTTAAGAAGATGGGCGTCGACACCGTCGCGCTCGGCTTCTTCGCCGGCTTCACGGGCAAGTTCATCGTCGAGGAGGTCATGAACCTGGGTTGCCTCTGCCGCCCGGTCTGGACCGACGGTATCACGCGCATTAACACCTACGTCAACGATGGCCAGCACGAGTACGGCATCCTGAACCCGGGTGCTCCGATCACGCCGCAGCACCAGGAGGAGCTCTACAACATCCTGGACACCGCGGGCGATCTCGAGTGTCTGATCGTTTCCGGCTCCGTTCCTCCCAAAGCTACGCCCGACTTCCTGGCTCAGGTCATGGAGCACGCTCAGGCTCGTGGCGCCGACGTCGTCCTGGACCTGTCCTCCGACAAGCTCAAGGAGCTCGCTCACAAGAAGCCGCTGCTCATCAAGCCGAACCATCACGAGATGAAGGCCATCTTCGGCGTGCCGGTCGACACCGACGACGAGGTCCGCGTTGCCATGAAGATGGCTCACGACGCTGGCGTTCAGAACGTGCTGCTCACCCGTGGTAGCCGCGGCGACGCTTACTTCTCCAACGGCGAGGACATCTGGTACGCCAAGCGTGAGTTCAACATCAAGCTGGTTTCTTCCGTCTGCGCCGGCGACTGCACCCTCGCTGCGTTCCTGCACAAGTGGTACAGGGATCGCGACAACGTCGAGGAGGCCATGAAGCTCGCTATGGCCACCGGCGCCAACGTTGCTGAGTCCGTCGGCATCGGCGACTTCGGTCACGTCGACGAGTACAGCAAGCGCGTTGCTGTCCGCAAGCTCGATCGTCAGTAATCGAAACGCGACATATTCGTGCGCATGTGGCGCCCCGGTTTCGGCTGGGGCGCCTTTTTTGTTCCGTCATTGGAGAGAGGTGTTCCGCCGTACTTCATCGCTTCCACACCGTTCACCGAGTTGTCCTAGCCTTTTACCGATGCGTGGAATATACTTTCATTAACACGTTGCTTCGTGAAAGGAACATTCATGATTTACACGCTCACTGCAAATCCCGCCATTGACTACAACATCGCCTGCGACGGTCTTGCTGCCAACACCGTCACGCGTACCCGCAACGCCGTCTACACGCCCAACGGCAAGGGCCTCAACGTCTCGTTTACGCTTGACCACTACGGCGTCGACACCACGATCCTGGGCTTTTTCGCCGGTTTCTCGGGCGAGTTTATCGTTAAGGGCGCCGAGGCCCTGGGCGTGCCCGTCAAGCCCGTGTGGACCGACGGCATTACGCGCGTCAATGTGTTCCTCAACGCCGGCCCCGACACCGAGTACAACATGGTCAACGCCGGTGCCGCCATCAACGAGGCCAACGAGCAGGAGATGTTTGAGCTCATCGATTCGCTCGATGACATGACCTGCCTGGTCATCAGCGGCTCGCTGCCTCCCAACACTTCCGAGGGCTTCTTGGCCGAGGTCCTGCGCCGCGTCAAGGCCAAGGGGGCCGAGTTCGTCCTCGATATCTCGAGCCATCAGCTGGCAGACCTCATTGCCATGGAGCCGCTGCTGATTAAGCCCAACGACGACGAGCTGCTCGATATCTTTGGCATTAAGGTGAGCGGTGGCGACGACGAGTCCGTCAAGGGCGCGATGGCCGAGCTGCACGCCAAGGGCGCCAAGAATGTGCTGCTGACTCTTGGCGGCGCTGGTGCGTACTTCTCTAACGGCGAGCACATCTGGTTTGCCAACCGCACCTTCGACGTCAAGCTGCTGTCGACGGTGTGCGCCGGCGATTCCTCGCTCGCTGCCTTCCTGTCCGTGTGGCACGACGCTCCCGAGCGCGTCGAGGACGCCCTGCGCCTTTCGATGGCCACTGGCGCCAACGTGGTCGAGTGCCCCGGTCTTGGGGATTTTGCCAAGGTGGACGAATATAAGAAGCACATCGAGGTTCGCCAGGTCTGCTAGTTCCGGCACCTTGTCTGAATAGTTTGATTATTTCGCATCCGTCTTAGACTAGGACGGATGCGTTTTTGTTTATCGGACTTGCGTGTGCAGTGGAGGCTGTTTCTTGCTAGACTTCTTGCAGACGCAATCGATAGCCAATTTGATAGTCGCAGGAGGCCATAGGCATGTGCAATGTTTCGCTCAACGGTACTCAACCGTCCGATGCGTCCCTGCGCGTCCTGCGCGCGCTTGAAGCGGCTGGTCTTGAGGCTTGGTACGTGGGCGGTTGGGTGCGCGACGCCCTTATGGGGTACCCCAGCCACGATGTTGATATGTGCTGTAGCGGCCTGTGGCAGGAGTCCAAAGCGGCGCTCGAGGCCGCCGGCATCGCGGTTGTGGAATCGGGCATTAAATTTGGCGGAATCACGGCTATTTCCGATGGCGAGCGTATCGAGGTCACCACGTACCGTCTGGATGGCTTTTACACCGATGGTCGTCATCCCCAGAGTGTGGAGCGTGCCGCCTCGCTCGAGGACGATCTGGCGCGCCGCGACTTTACCGTCAATGCCATGGCCTGGCATCCCGAGCGCGGGCTTGTCGACCGCTACGACGGCCAGGGTGACTTGGAGCGCAAGCTGATTCGCGCTGTCGGCGATCCCAAGCGTCGCTTTAACGAGGACGCCCTGCGCATGCTGCGCGCGGTGCGCTTTGCCTGCCGTCTGGACTTTATGATTGAGCCCGAGACCAAGCGTGCGCTTGCCGAGTGCGCGCCGCTGCTCGATGCCGTGGCGCGTGAGCGTGTGGGTATTGAGCTCGAGGGCATTCTTTCGACCGGTCATGGGGGAGACGCGATGCTCCGCTATCCCGAGCTCATCTGCGCCGCCGTGCCCGAGTTGGCAGCGGGTCGCGGGTTTGATCAGCGCAGTGTCTATCATGCGTTTAACGTCTACGAGCATATCGCCCGTGTGCTGACGGTGGCGGGGGAGCTCGCGCTGTGTGACGGCGTCGCGCCCTCGTCGAGCCTTATGTGGGCGGCGTTTTTGCACGATGTGTCCAAGCCCGAGTGCTTCACGGTCGATCACGCCGGCAGCGGACACTTCTACGGTCATCCCGAGCTCGGCGCCAAGAAGGCGCGCGTCATTATGGATCGCCTGGCGCTCTCGCGCGACTTGGTGCGCGACGTGTGCCTGCTCATCAAATATCACGACAAGCCGCTGCGCCCCGAGCGCTCCTGCCTGCTCAATATGATGCGCGCGCTTTCGGGCGAGGGCGTCGACACGCCGCGTCTGATGGACGAGCTCATGGATCTTAAGCGTGCCGATACACTTGGCAAAGCCCCGTCGTGCTTCTATTACGTTGAGACGATTGAGGAGATGCGCGCGATGGCGCACGAGCTGCTGAAGGCGGGGGAGCCCTATACGCTCAAGATGCTCGCCATCAACGGCGGCGACCTGATCCGTGCCGGAGTCAAGCCCGGGCCGGAACTGGGTCAGCTTCTCAACTCCGCCCTCGACGTCGTGATCGAAGACAACATTCCCAACGAGCGCGAAGCTCTTTTGGTCCATCTCAACTTGAATTAGCTACCCAGTTTACCTGCGTGTTCCATAACCTGCCGACAATTTTTCGGCAATTTGGAATTTCTTCTTGCGCTGACGTTTTTTGTCTCGTAATATATTTCATTGCACAGCAGTGCAGATGTCATGTGGCCCGTTCGTCTAGCGGTTTAGGACGCCGCCCTCTCAAGGCGGAGATCACCAGTTCGAATCTGGTACGGGCTACCACTTCTTTTCTGTTGAGGCATTTGGCCCGTTCGTCTAGCGGTTTAGGACGCCGCCCTCTCAAGGCGGAGATCACCAGTTCGAATCTGGTACGGGCTACCACGCATCTGATACCCGGACTTCCCTTGGAAGCTCGGGTTTTTTATTATCAAACAACTGTCTGTCATTCCCGTTTGAACAAGAGCTTTGCGTTCTGCTTATGGCCCTTACGGGTACAATAACCAAGATATTTTGACTGTTAGAAGGAGTCTCATGACGGAGTCCTCTCAGCATACGTCCAAGCCCCAGGTCGAGGTTGAGGCCTCGGGCGGCGATGACAATAAGAGCGCACGCCGCGGCGCAATCTTTATCGGCGTTGTGCTGGTGGGTTATATCGTCTATCTGGTGGTAACCGGGCAGATGGGGCAGTTCTGGGCTGCTATGTCGAGCGTCCAGGCGCCCTGGCTCGTTGTCGCGTGTCTTTGCATGTTCATGTATCTGTTCTTTGGCATTGTGGCCTATGCGATCGCCGTCTGGCTCGACCCCAATTCACCCGTCGGCATTCGCGACCTGATCTCGGTCGAGGCGAGTGGCATCTTCTTTGGCAACCTGACGCCCATGATGATGGGCTCTACGCCTGCCCAGATCTACCGCCTGACCAAGGCGGGCCAAAATGTCGGCGAGGCCGGAGCCACGCAATTCACGCGCTTTATCGTGTATCAGTTTGGCCTCGTTGCCTGGGGCGCTATCCTACTGCTTGCTCGCATGCCGTTTTTTGCCGAGCGCTATGGCGACATGACGCTGCTGTGTGTCTTTAGCTTTGGTGGGCACTGCTGCATCTTGCTTGGCATCTTCGCCGTCGCGCTCATGCCTAAGACCGTCACGCGCGTCGCCCATTGCATCATCAATTGGCTTGAGCGCATTGGTGTCTCGGCCACTAAGATCGAGGGATGGCGCACGTTTGTCGATGGCGAGATCTACTCCTTCTCCGAGAAGTTCAAGCTTTCAGCCGGACATTTTTCTTCCATGCTGCTCACGGTGGTCATCACCATGTTGCAACTCGCGTTTTTCTACCTCGTGCCGTATTTCCTGATGCTTGCCTTTGGCCACCACGAAGTCGACTTTTTCTCGGTCATGGCCGCGAGCGCCTTTGTTCAGCTCCTGAGCTCTGCGGTCCCCTTGCCCGGTGGAACTGGTGGCGCTGAGGGCGGCTTTGCATTGTTCTTGGGTCATTTCTTTGGGTCGGCTTCGACCGCCGGCTATCTGCTGTGGCGTCTCATTACGTTTATTGCGCCAACCATTTTGGCTGCGCCCCTGCTGGGAATTAAGAGCGCCCACAACGAGAGCATCCATGCGCGCTGGGATCGCGTGATGCGCAAGCTCGGCCGCACGCCTCAGACGCCCTCTGCGCCCACTAAGCCGCACCCCACGAATGCTGTTACCGTTGATCCCAATAAGCACGCTCAGAAGGCTTCTGGGATCGCTAAGCCGGCTCATAAGGCCTATGTGCGCCAGACAGGCGATGGTATTCGCGTATCTCCGTCGGCACTCAATAAGAAGAAGCACCCTAAGTTGCAGTAGGGCAGTCGTGCGTTCTTCATGACGCGGGGCACTTTTGTGCTGTATGGGGGATAATCCTCTTACGTAGATTATCTCTCATCTGTTGATGAATGCTCGCATATCGAAGGGACACGCCCATGGCAACCAGCAAACCGCGTCTTGACCGCCGCATCGTTCGCAGCCGCAATGCCATCCTTTCCGCTTTCGAGCGCCTGCTCATGGAAAAGCCGCTGGCAGACATTACGGTGAGTGCCATCGCGCGCGAGGCCAATGTCGACCGCAAGACCTTTTACGTTCACTTTGGTACGGTTGATGGCTTGCTCGATGCCATTGCCGTCGATGTGGTGGAGATGATTGTCGACTCGGTCGAGAAAACGCTTGCCTCCATGGACGGTGACACCAACGAACGCGCCCTGGGCGCGGCGGCGACCTTCTTTAAAACCGTTAACGAGGCGCTGTGCAACAACCTCGTGCTCAATCGTCAGCTGATCGAGAACATTCCGCTCGATGATTTTATGGCTCGTCTTCGTGCACCGCTCGAGCACGAGATTGCCGAGCGCGATCTGCTGCCCCAAGGTCTCAAGGACGAGATGTTCGATTACTATCTGGCGTTTTTGCTGTCAGGCATTATCGGTATCTATCGCACGTGGGCACTGTCTGACGGATCGGTTCCTATCGAGCGTGTGTCGGAGGTCGCCAACGATCTGACTCTCAATGGTCTGTCGAGTCTGGAATCTCGCTTGGATTAGGCCTAGTTGGGCTCGTCGGCGTGGAAATTCCTGTTCACGAGGTTCTCCGGCGCCTTGGAGACCTCGCCGGCGTAGGAGCTGTAGCCTGAGGATCCTTAAAAAAAGTCCAGTTTATCCTTCCCACTCCAATTGGGAATCCTCCGATGCGCCTTCGCACGCTCGCATGACCTCGATACCATGCGAGCGTGCGAACTCGACGAGCTCTGCGTTGCGGGCGTTTATGGTGCCGAAGGCGGCGGGGCACACGATAAGGCGCGTGCAGTGGACGAGGAGCTCTTTGGCGCGGGCTATGGTTTTATCCCCGATCGGCTCGAAGGCGCGCTCGGCCACGCATTCCGTCGCCAGGTCGCGCGCGAGCTCGCAGTCGATGTCCCCTTCGTGCAGAACGCCCGCGTAGAACGCCTTGCCCTGCCGGATGAGCTGGCGAAACACAGCCGACCCCGTACCTGCGCCGGCGATGACGAACGTGTGCGCATCGCCGTGCGGGCGCCCAATTTCCACGCTGCCGAAGCGCTCGTTGAAGGTGCCATGTTGCAGGCCGTAGAGCTCGCCAATCGTCTCGCGCGTGAATATGTCCTCGGGTGCGCCGGCGCGGAAGACCCGGCCGTCCTTCACGCAAATCACCTTGTCGGCGCTTTTCTGCGCGAGCTCGAGTTCGTGGATGGACATGATGACAGCAACATTCCGCGATTTCGCAAGGTGGCGAAGTATTCGCAGCAGGTCGATCTGGTAGCGGATATCGAGATACGACGTGGGCTCGTCGAGCACGAGCACGCGCGGATCCTGCGCGATGGCGCGTGCGAGCATGACGCGCTGGCGTTGCCCGTCGCTTATCTGCATGAAGTCGCGCTCGGCAAGCTTTTCCACATGTGCGGTTTTCATGGCCTCGTCGACCCGATTATGGTCGTCGGGCGTGAGTGTGCCCATTCGCCCGGTGTAGGGATGCCTTCCCGCCTCTACGATATCGCGGCAGGTGAGGAGCTCGGTCCGGGGGCGATCTGTCAGCATAACGGCAAGGTTCCTTGCGAACTCCGCCGTCTTCCATCGGGAAATCTCCTGCCCGTCGAGCTCGACCGCGCCGGCAAGCGGTGCCAGATGGCGTGTGATGGTTTTCAAGATGGTCGACTTGCCCGAGCCGTTCGGCCCGATGAGTGCCACGACGTCGCCCGCGCGAACCTCCAGATCGACGCCTTCGACTACGACCTTCTTGTCGTAGCCCGCCGACAGGTCGCTTATGCGGAAAAGCGGCGCTCCGTCAGCCTGCGTTTCGACCGGGGTTTCGAGGTTCGACTCCGCTCGAAGGAGGCGTTCCGCGCGCAGTTCCGCACGAGCCGAAAGTGCCTTCTGGCGCTTTCGTGCGAGCTCAGGACTGGCCAAGCATGGAATGTTCCCTCCGAGTGTTTTGGTCCGCGGCACGAATTCCCCCATCTACCTCACCCGCTTCTTCAACATGAGTGCAATAACCACCGGCGCGCCGAAGATGGCGGTGACGGCGCTGATGGAAAGCTCGACGGGAGAGAACAGCGTGCGCGCGATCAAATCGCAGCCCGCGCAGAAGATGGCGCCTCCCAAGAAGCACGCAGGAATCACGCGGATGGGCTTCGACGACTTCAGCGCCGACTTCACGAGATGTGGAACCGCGATGCCTACGAACGATACCGGACCAGCGAACGCGGTCACGCAGGCGGAGAGCATGCTCGCTAGTAGGACGAGCACCACGCGGAAGCGTGCGACGTTCACTCCGACGCTTTTCGCGTAGGCTTCTCCCAGCTGGAAGGCGGAAAGGGGCTTCGATATCGCGAATACGCATGCGCTCACGGTGATCACCACGACCGCGATGACCGCGATGTCGTCCCAGCTCGAACCCGAGAAGCTACCCAAAGACCAGTTGTGCAGGTTCACGATGGACTGGTCGTCGGCGAAGGCGATGAGGAAGTTCGTCGCCGCCGAGCAGATGTATCCCACCATGACGCCCGCCACGATGAGCATGGCCATGGAACTTACGCGCCGTGCGATGAGGAGCACGAAGCCGATGGTGATAAGCGAGCCCAGAAACGCTGCGGCCACCATGGCCGGCGAGGACATGGCCTGGTTCGCGCCCAGAAGTACGATCATCGTAAGCGCGACGACGAACTTTGCGCCCGAGGAGACGCCCAAGATGAACGGGTCGGCGATGGGGTTGTTGAAAAACGTCTGCAGTAGGAACCCGGAAAGCGAAAGTGCCCCGCCGAGAAGCACGGCTGAAAGCACGCGCGGCAGGCGAATCTCCCAGATGACCTGGCTTTCCATGGAATTGGCCGCGCCGCCCGAAAGGATGTCGGGGATGTGGTCTGCGGGCACGAGCACGCTCCCGATGCACAGGTTGGCCCCGACGAGCACGATGAGGACAACGGCGAGCAGCGCCGTCACGACGCGACACCGCGCGGCGCGCCCCGATTCGTCGTATGCCATGGAAAGCCGGCTCCTCATGGCGCTAGCCAAGCTTCCTCAGATAATGGAAGTCACTCGCGTCATCGCCGGTGAACGCCCCGTGCAGCTCGTCGATAATGTCGGCGGTAGAAGTCATCTGCTGGTACATGTCGGCGCTTGTGACCCAGACGTTGCCGTTCTTCACGGCTTTGAACTGCGACAATAGCGCGTTTTTGCCTACGAAGTCGTTCAAGGTGGCAACCGATTCGTCGATGGTGCCGTTGTAGACGATGATGTCGGCATCCTTCGCCGTCGCGTAGAAGCGCTCCATTTCGAGCGTTACTGACGAACCTGACGTCGACGCCGTCTGCGCGTCATCGAGCGCGTAGCTGCCGCCTGCAAGCTCGATCATCTGCGCCACGTAGTCGCCCGCCCGCCGCGTGACGGCGGCCCCGTTCGAGTTAATGTAGAAATACGCCACGGTTTTACCTGACGACGCGAGCCCCGACGTTTGCTCGACGCGGGCCTTCTGCTCGTTGAACAGGTGCGTGGCCTCGTCTTCCTTGTCGAACAGGACGCCGAAAAGCTTAATCCACTCGACGCGCCCGAGTGCTTCGGGCTCGCTCGACGACTGTTCGGTGAGCACGACGAGCCCGAGCTTCTGCAGCTTTTCCTTCACATCGGGCGTGTGGTTGATCATGGTGTTCTCGATGGCGAGCGTGCAGCCCGAGGCCGATATTCGCTCGTAGTCGGGCGCGCTGTACTTGCCGCCGTAGGCGATCGCCCCACTTTCGAGCGCGCTTTTGAAGCCCGCGACCGAGCAATCGTCGGCCTTCGTGCCCGACATTAAGATATTGTCGTTCGCATCGAGCGCGTCGACCAGGCACATCGTTGCCGACGACACGAGGTACACCTTGTCGGCGGGGCGCCTTATGACCGCGATGTCAGAGCTCAACCCATCAGGTACCTTCGCATCTTGCGGTACCACGAGGAAGCGCTCCCCGTTCGAAACGCAGATAAGCCGCAGGCCGCCTTCGAACTCGTCGACAGTGAAGTGCTTGGCGTATTCAAGCTGAAGCGTCCCCGTCGGCTCCCAGCCGCAGCCCAAATCTGGGTTGTGGAAGTCGGCCGCGGCGCTTGAAGCCGTTCCCGCGGGGGAGTCGCCGCTTGCATCGTCGCCCGATTTCTCCTTCATGGTGGATGAGTCGAAGTGGAGCGTGTAGTCGATGGTGTGCGGCGTCGACATGGCGACGGTCTCGGCCGACACCGCGATGTCCTCGTCGAGCGTGACGGGTATCTCGAACGTGGAGTTGCCGCCGTCGTTTATGGGCGCGTAGTCCACGCCGTCGATGGTCATCTTGTCGTAGTTCGAACTCGACCAGGTGACCGTCGCGGTGTAGGTGTCGCCATCCTTCACAATTGTGGTGGGTGAGGCGATGCTTGCGCGCCCTGACCCGCCGGAAAGCGAGACGCTCACAGTGTATTCCTGAGAGCCCGTCGTGGCACCGGTCGCGTTCGGGCTCGCACTGCACCCCGCGAAGGGAAGCGCGAGCAGGGCGACGAGAACGCAGGCGATCGCGCGCGCCGCGATGCTGTGGCGCTTCCTGTTTTCCCCCTTGGGAAGAATCGACCGCATGGCGTTACTTCAGTGCGTCGGCGCGCAGATCGACGCCGGCGGATTCGAACACGAGCGTGCGGTCGTACCACTGCTCTTTTCTAATACTCCACGCGGCGCAGGCGGTGTCCTCGTCGAGCGCTTCAACGGGCACGTCGTAGGTGTACTTGCCTTCCGCGTTTTCCACATAGGGGATGAAGTCGGCCTCGCTCGCGGCGGCAGCCTCGTCACCCGTGCCCATGAAGAGCTTGCCGTAGCCCGTGCCGGAAAGTGTCATCACGCAGTGCATGGAGCCGTTTTCCACGATGAGCTGGGCGTCCACAATCCTGAACATGTTCGAGCTGGAATCTACGGTGATCGGATAGGTGCCGTCGGCCACCTTGTCGGCGGTGATGGGGGCAGCGCTTGCGCCCTCGGGCGCATCGGCCGCCTGTTCGGTCTTTTCCTGGGAATCGGCATCGCTTGCCTTTGCGCTGTCGATTGAATTTCCGCCGCAGCCGGCGAGCGAGAACGCGAAAAGCGCCGCCGACAGGGCGAAGGCGAGGGTTTTCTTCAACATGGAGGGGTTCCTTTCAATCGCTTCGACCGCCCGCGCCGTGCTGTGGGTGGGCGGGATGCGAATGCAACGGGCATGCGCCGTCAGTCGGGGAAGGCGCATGCCCGTTGCACGGGGACGCGACCGGCGCCCCCGTGCGCGGCGAGTTTACAGCTTGGCGATGGCGTCGTCCACGTGTGAGACGTAGATGTCGTCGACCGCGACGTTCTGTCCCAGACCCTGGAGCAGGCACGTCACTTCGAAGCCGGCGGCCACGAACTTCGCAGCCCAGCTGTCGGGGTCGGTCTCGTCTGCCATGTCGTTGTTCGCGTGGTCGCCCGCGACCACCATGAACGGCGCGAGCACGGCCTTCTTGTAGCCTGCGGCGCTCGCGGCGGCGATAACATCCTCGCAGGTCGGTTCAGCCTCGACGGTGCCGACGAAGAACTGCGTCAAGCCCTCGTTCTTGAACACTTCCTGCATCTTGGCATAGTCGGCGTTGGAATCGGCTTCGGTGCCGTGGCCCATGAGGCACAGCGCCGTCTTGCCGTCGTCGAAGGACGCCATGTTCTCCTTAATGGCTGCGGCCACCTTCTTGTAGTCGTCGTCGGAGGTGAGCAGCGGGTCGCCGAGCGAGATTTTGTCGAACTTGTCGGCGTACTTGTCGAGCTCGTCTTTCACGTCGGTGTATTCCAGGCCACCCATGAGATGCGTCGGCTGCACGACGATTTCCTTCACGCCGTCTTCCACGCAGCGGTCGAGCGCCTCGGTCATGTTGTCGATCGTGATGCCGTCGCGCTTCTTCAGCTTATCGATGATGATCTGCGCGGTGAAGGCGCGGCGGATGTCGTAGTCCTGCCAGTACTTCTCGCGGATAGCGTCTTCGATGGCGCCGATGGTGATGTGGCGCGAGTCGTTGTAGCTCGTGCCGAAGCTCGTGACGAGGATGACCGGCTTCACGGCCTTCTCCTTTTCACTCGATTTTTCGGAACTTGCGGAGGTGTTGGAGCAGCCCGCGAGCGCGACTCCGGCGAGCGCGACGGCTCCGGTTGCTGCGGCGCTCATGAAGCCGCGGCGTGACATCTGGTCGGACATGGTTTTTCCTTTCCTCGGTTTGCCGGTCCCCCGGCGACAGTTGCTTGTCGGCACAAGCGAAAGAAAAGCGCACCCCTCGGGGTTCACAAGGAGCTAACGCCACGGCGATGCCGTGAGGAAAAGGCGAAGCAGTCTGGCTTGGGGCGCGAGGCGGTTCGCCCGCGCGACCTATACAGTAATGTCCCTTGCCCAGGATTCCCACCTGGTTCCCTCCGCAAGCCAGCGCGGGCTGTGCGGGCGCCGCGCCGGTCATTTCCTTTTATCCGATTGTCATATGCTCGTTGCCGAAACTTTTACTATGATAGTGGGCACTTGTGAACGTGTCAAAGCCCAGGGCGGGCGGCATTGCGCCTCCTGCCTGCGTATTTGCGCCCATTGCTGCCGCAGGCGCCGTGTTTTGCCCGCTGCGCGAATGGCGGCGTAAACGGTTGCGATGAGAAACGGGAAGGAAGGCTCGGATGATTCATATCGTTGGCGCAGGCTCGGGCGCCGCCGACCTTATCACGCTGCGCGGGGCGCGCCTTCTGCGCGCGGCCGACGTGGTCGTTTGGGCGGGGAGCCTTGTGAACCCCGAGCTGCTCGCTGAGTGCAAGGAATCCTGCGTCGTCTACGACAGCGCGCACATGACCTTGGAGGAAGTGCTCGACGTGATGTGCGCGGCGGATGCACGGGGCGAGGAAGTGGTGCGCCTGCACACGGGCGACCCGTGCCTGTACGGCGCCATCCAGGAGCAGATGGACGCGCTCGACGCGCGCGGCGTGGACTACGAGGTGGTGCCCGGCGTGTCGAGCTTTTGCGGTGCCGCGGCGGCGCTTCGCCAGGAATACACGCTGCCGGGAATCAGCCAGTCGGTCGTGATCACGCGGCTTTCCGGGCGCACCCCCATGCCCGCGGGCGAGGGCATGCGCACCATGGCGGAAAGCGGCTCGACTATGGTCATCTTCCTGAGCTCGGGTATGCTCGCCGCGCTTTCCGCCGAGCTTTTGGCCGCGGGCCGCAGCTCCGATGAGCCGGCGGCGCTCGTGTACAAGGCGACCTGGCCTGAGGAGCGCGTGGTGCGCTGCACAGTGGGCACGCTCGCCGATGCGGGCGCGCGAGAGGGCATCGACCGCACGGCGCTCGTGGTGGTGGGCCGCGTGCTCGGAGCTCGCGGCGGGCTTGCTCACGACGGCGTGCAAGCGGAGTCGTACGAACGCAGCAAGCTTTACGACCCTTCGTTTGCCACGGGGTATCGGAAGGCGAGCAGCTAGCGTGGCCTTCGAGCACTACATATATACCGGGACGACCCGCCTGCGCTGCGGCTACACCACGGGGAGCTGCGCCGCGCTCGCGGCGAAGGCGGCCTGCGAGATGCTCTTGTCACGAAAGCCCGTCGGCCGCGTGTCGGTCGCCACCCCCGGCGGGCTGCCCGTCGAGACGGATGTGGTCGACGCATGCATCGGCGAGGGGAGCGCCCAGTGCGCCGTGCGAAAGGACGCAGGCGACGATGCCGATGTGACCGACGGCGTGCTCGTGTACGCGCGCGTGGAACATGCGGGGTCGGGCACGGGTGCTGCGGGCAGCAAGGACGTGCCCGCGCACGACTCGGAAGTTTCCGTCGATGGCGGCGTGGGCGTGGGGCGCGTGACGTTGCCCGGGCTCGAGCAGCCGGTGGGGGCGGCCGCCATCAACGCGACGCCGCGCGCGATGATTACTTCGGCGGTGCGTGAGGTGTGCGCCGCGCACGGCTTTTCTGGAAACATTGCTGTGACGATTTCGGTACCCGAGGGTGTTGCCCTTGCCGAAAAGACCTTCAACCCGCACCTGGGGATAGAGGACGGCATCTCCATCCTGGGTACGACGGGCATCGTCGAGCCGCGCAGCCTCGCTGCCTTGCGCGACAGCATCGAGCTCGAGATCCGGCAGCATGCGGCTATGGGGCGGCGCGGAGTCGTGCTCACGCCCGGCAACTACGGCGCGCAGTTCATCTCGGGGCATTTCCACCTAAACGGTGCGCCGGTGGTCTTCATCTCCAACTTTGTGGGCGATGCGATTGATTGCTGCGTTCGCGAGGGATTTACCAATGTCCTTCTTGTGGGACACATCGGCAAGCTGGTGAAGGTCGCGGGCGGCATCATGGACACCCATTCGCGTACCGCCGACTGCCGCGCGGAGATTCTGGCCGCCCACGCGGCCTTGGCCGGCGCGGGCGCGAAGACCGTGTGCGAGATCATGTCGTCGGTCACGACCACGGCGGCGCTCGAGGTAATCGAGGCCGCCGGCGTGGGGGACGCTGCGCGCGCCTCGCTCGCTGCGGCAATCGAGGACAGGTTGCGCCGCCGCGCGGCGGGCGCATGCGACATCGCCGCGGTCGTGTTCGACGCCGAGCGCCGCGAGCTTTTCCGCACGTCGGGCGCCGATGCGGTTATCGGGGAATTGGGGGCGACGTATGAGTAAAGGCGTGCTGTACGGGGTGCGCCGCGCAATCGGCTGGCCGGGGACGAAGGTGGTCATGAAGGCGCGCCGCTCGCTTGCGGACACGAAGCGCATCCTTCGCGAGGAGGGCGCCTTCGACGGTGCCGAGCTCGTAGAGGACTGTGGCCTTCCGGGCGAGCGCGTGTACCGCTCGCTCGACGATGTGCCCGATCGGGGCAGCTACTTCTCGACGATGGTGGTGCGCTAGATGAGGGTTTCCTGCATAGCGTTCACTGAGAGGGGGTATGTGTTGGCGGAGCGCACCGCACGCGCGCTTTCCGATTGCGCGCAGACAGGTGAAGATGACCCTGGCTGGGACGTTTCCGTTTCGCGCGGGTTCGGCGAGGGGAAGGCCGACCTGCGCGCATGGACGGCGCTCGCGTGGGAAGCGTCGGACGCGCTTCTGTTCGTGGGCGCGGCGGGCATCGCCGTGCGGGCGATCGCGCCGCATGTCGCCTCGAAGGCAACCGATTCCGCGGTTGTGGTGATTGACGAGGCGGGGCGCTTTGCCGTCCCGCTTTTGTCGGGGCATTTGGGCGGTGCGAACGAGCTTGCGCAAACTGTGGCACGCGCGGCAGGGGCCATCCCCGTCATCACCACGGCGACCGACGTCCGCGGCGTGTGGGCGGTGGATACGTGGGCGCGCTGTGCGGGGCTCGCCGTTTCGAATCCCGAGGCCATCAAGCGAGTGTCGGCGCGGCTGCTTTCGGGCGGGCGCGTGGCGCTCTATTCCGACATGCCGATTTCGGGACAGCCACCTGAGGGGGTTGACATTGCGTCCGACCGCGCTCGGGCCGATATCGTCGTGTCGCCGTTCGCTGGCGCGAATGCAGGTGCGTCCGTTCGCGCGTCGGAGGCAACGGGCGAGGTCGTGCCCGCCGGTGAGACGTGGAAGCCGGCGGGCGTGCGGGCGCAGGCGCCTGCGCCCGAGCCGCTTCGCCTTGTCGTGCCCTGCATCGTTGCGGGCATAGGGTGCCGTCGCGGTGCGTGCGCCGAAGCCATCGGGGAGGCGTTTCTTCTCGCGTGCGGGCAGGCGGGCATCTCGCCTTCGGCCGTGCGCGAGGCGGCGACGATCGACGTGAAGGCGCACGAGGAGGGTCTGCTCGCCTTCTGCCGCGCGCGCAATATCCCGCTTGCGACGTATTCCGCAGAGGAGTTGTCGCAGGTCGAAGGCAGCGTTTCGCCATCTGATTTCGTGCGTGCGACGGTGGGGGTCGACAACGTGTGCGAGCGCGCGGCGCTCGCGGACGGGGGCAAACTTATCTTCCCGAAGCTCGCTCACGGCGGCGTGACCGTCGCGTTTTCCAAGGTAACTATCGAACTTTCGTTTAAGGAGCGGTGATGGGAAAGCTCTTCGTGGTGGGGATCGGCCCGGGCGGCCCCGACGGCATGACGATTGCGGCCCGGCGCGCGCTCGAGGCGGCCGACATCGTTGTGGGGTACACGAAATACGTGGAGCTCGCGCTCGCCGCCGTGCCCGACGCGGCGCATCTCGCGACGCCGATGATGCACGAGGTCGAACGATGCCGCCTGGCGCTTTCGCGCGCGCAGAGCGGAGAAGCCGTGGCGCTCGTGTGCAGCGGTGACGCGGGCGTGTACGGCATGGCGAGCCCCGTGCTGGAGCTTGCGGAGGACTACCCCGATGTAGACGTGGAAGTTATCGCCGGGGCCACCGCGGCTCAGAGCGGGTCGGCGGTGCTCGGCGCCCCGCTTGCCCACGACTTCGCGGTCGTGTCGCTCTCCGACCTGCTCACGCCATGGGAGGTCATCGAGCGCAGGCTCGCCGCCGTGGCGAGCGCCGACTTCTGCATCTGTTTGTACAACCCGCGCAGCAGAAAGCGCGCCGACAGGCTCTCACGCGCGGCGAAGATTATGCTCGAATGGAAGGCCCCCGACACGCTCTGCGGCTGGGTACGCAACATCGGGCGCGAGGGGCAGCAGTCGGGCATGTGTAGGCTCTCTGAGCTGGGGGAGATCGACGCCGACATGTTCACCACCGTGTTCGTCGGCAACGCGAACACGAAGCTCGTAGGCGGCCGTATGGTCACGCCGCGCGGGTATCGGGAGATCCCATGCGAAAGGTAACGATCATCGGGGCGGGGCCCGGAAACCCCGACTTGCTCTCGCGCGCGGCGCTCGACGCTATCGACTTCGCCGACGTGGTCATCGGCGCTCATCGCGCGCTTGCCGGCATCGACGTGCCGCCCGACGTGGTGAGATGCGAGCTCGTGAAGACGGCGGACATCGTCGCCGCGCTCACCGATGCGGCGTCGTGGCGGCGCGCCGTGGTCGTGATGACGGGCGATGTGGGGCTGTTCAGCGGCGCGCGCCGCCTGGTGGAGGCGCTCTCCGGCGACGCGCAGGTGGACGTGCGCGTCGTTCCCGGCATAAGCTCAGCGTCTTATCTCGCCGCGCGCCTCGCGCGTCCATGGCAGGATTGGCGCTTCGCGAGCGCTCACGGCGTGGCGTGCGATATCGTGGCCGAGGCCGAGCGCGCAGGTGAGCTCTTTCTCGTCACGTCGGGCGGGGAAGACCCCTCGCGGCTTTCGGGCGAGCTTGTGCAGGCGGGCTTCGGGGACGCGCGCGTGACGGTGGCCGAGCGCCTGTCGTACCCCGACGAGCGCATCACCTGCGCGACCGCAAGTGAAATCGCAGGTCAGACGTTCGACGACTTGAACGTGATGCTTATCGAGCCCGCAGGCGGCGCCGGGTCGCCTGCGGGCTCTAGCGCAGCCTCCGAGGCGCCGGCCGGCGCGTCATCGCCCGCGGCGGCTTCTTCCGCGGCGGACCCTGCGGGCGCATCCCGCGCCGCGAGCTCCCGCTGGCCGTACGCTTCCTCGGGCATTCCCGACGAGCTCTTCATCCGCGGCGACGTTCCCATGACCAAGCAGGAGGTGCGCGCCGTCGCGCTCGCGAAGCTGCGCCTTACCGCGACCGACACCGTGTGGGACGTCGGAGCCGGCACGGGGAGCGTGTCGATCGAGGCGGCGCTCGTCGCGCGAGCGGGGTCGGTATGGGCGGTCGAGCGCAACGCGGCCGGCGTGCGGCTCATCCGAGAGAACGCGGATGCATTCGGGTGCGGCAACGTACATGCGGTCCCCGGTGTCGCCCCCGAAGCGCTCGCGAAACTGCCCGTCCCCGACGCCGTGTTCGTCGGCGGGAGCGCGGGCGAGCTTCCCTCTATCGTGGAGGCGGCGCTCGAGAAGAACTCGCAGGTTCGCCTGTGCGTGCCATGCGTCACCGTTGAGACGCTCACCGAGGCGTGCGCGCTTCTCTCGGGTTCGCGCTTTAAGGGGTTCGAGGCGTGCCAGGTGTCGGCCGCCCGCGCCGAGGCTGTAGGCTCGCACCATCTTATGAAGGCGCAAAACCCCGTGTTCCTCGTCAGCGCGCGTGGTGCGGGTGGGGAAGGCGGCGCCCGGTGAGCACGACCATCCCGCGTTTCATGGTCGCTGCGCCCTCGAGCGGGAGCGGCAAGACGGTCGTTACGTGCGCGCTCCTGCGCGCGCTTGCGCGCCGCGGCCTCGCATGCGCGGCCTTCAAATGCGGCCCCGACTACATTGACCCGCTCTTTCATCGCCGCGTCGTGGGTGCGTGCTCGGGCAACTTAGACGGTTTCTTCACCGACGCCCCGACGCTGCGCGCCCTACTCGCACGCGGCGCCGCGGGCGCGGATGTCGCGGTGCTCGAGGGGGTCATGGGCTTCTACGACGGCATGGCGCCCGGCGTGGCCGACGCGAGCAGCTACCAGGTTGCGCGTGACACGGAAACGCCGGTCGTTTTAGTGGTGAACGGGCGCGGGGCGTCTTTATCGCTCGCCGCCGTAATTCGCGGCATCGCCGAGTTCCTGCCTTGTGCGAACGTGCGCGGCGTCGTGCTGAACAAGACGAGCACCGCTGCCTGCGCCTACGCGGCGCCTGCGATCGAGAAGCACACGGGCGTCGCGGTTTTGGGTAATATTCCCGCCGACGAGGCGTTCTCGCTCGAAAGCCGTCATCTGGGACTTGTGACCGCCGACGAGGTCGAGCAGCTCTCCGCGCGCATCGACAAGATGGCCGAGCTGGTGGAAAAGAGCGTCGACGTCGACCGCTTGCTCGGAATAGCGGCGACGGCACCCGATATCCGCGAGGAACCTTACCGGTTGGAGCCGATCGCGGGAGCGCGGCCCATCGTCGCCGTCGCGCGTGACGAGGCGTTCTCGTTCTACTACGAGGAGAACCTGCGCGCGCTCGAGGACCTGGGTTGCGAGCTGGCCTTTTTCAGCCCCCTGTGTGATAGCGAGTTGCCCCGGGGGACAAGCGCCCTCTATCTGGGAGGCGGCTACCCGGAGCTCCATGCGCGACAGCTCTCCGAGAACGCGCCGATGCGCGAGGCGGTGCGGCGCGCGGTGGAATCCGGCATGCCGACGGTCGCCGAATGCGGTGGGTTTCTGTACCTGCAGCGCGAAATCGCCGATAGCGAGGGGCGGCGCTGGCCTGTTGCGGGCGCCCTTGAGGGCGCAAGCGAGAACGGGGGAAGGCTGTCCCATTTCGGGTACGTGGAGCTCACTTCTCAACGCGACGGGCTCTACGGGCCGCGCGGCACACGCATCCGCGCGCACGAGTTCCACTACTGGCAGTCCACCTGCCCGGGCGGCGACTTCTGGGCGCAGAAGCCCCGGCGCGACAAGGGCTGGCCGTGCATGACGACCACCCCGTCCCTGGTTGCGGGCTTCCCGCATGTGTACTATCCTGCGAACCCCGACGTTGCGCGCGCGTTCGCGTCTGCCGCAGCGTCGTTCGCAGAGAGGAGACGGCATGGCTGAAGCAACCGAAACCGCGCTTGCCAGCATCCGCGAGGAAGTCGAGCGCGCGTTCTCGTCGGCGCCGGGCGCCGTGCTCGAAGCCGCGCTCTCCCGCATCGCGCCCGCAGACGAGTGTGCCCGCGCCGCCGCGTACGCCGCGTGGGACTCCATCGCGCACCCTTTGGGGGGATTGGGCGACTTTGAAGACGCCGTCGCGTGTATCGCCGCAGCTCAGGGGAGCGCCGAGGTGGCCGAGTTTCCCCGTGCGCTCGCGGTATTCTTCTCCGACAACGGGGTCGTTGCCGAAGGCGTGTCGCAAAGCGGGCAAGACGTGACGCGAGCCGTCGCGCGCAACATGTGCGAGGGGGCCACGAGCGCCTGCCGCATGGCGGCGTTCGCGGGTGCCGAGGTCGTGCCCGTCGACGTGGGTATGGCCCGGGGCATAGAAGACGCGCGCATGGTGCGCGCGAACGTGCGGCGGGGGAGCGGCAACATCGCGCACGGCTCCGCCATGTCTCGCGATGGGGCCATGCGCGCGATCGAGGTCGGAATCGCCGTCGCGTGCGGGCTTGCCCGCGCCGGCGTGCGCCTTCTCGCTGCGGGCGAGATGGGCATCGGCAACACGACCACCTCGGCGGCGGTGGCCGCAGTGCTCATCCGGGCGGACGCGCGGAGCCTCGTCGGGCGCGGCGCGGGGCTCTCGGACGCCTCGCTCGCGCGCAAGCGCGACGTGGTCGAGCGCGCTATCGACGCGAACTCGCCCGATCCCGCCGACCCGATCGACGTGCTCTCGAAGGTGGGCGGCTTCGACATCGCGGCGATGTGCGGCTTCTACCTGGGGGCCGCGGCCTCGAAGGTGCCGGCGCTCCTCGACGGGGTCATATCCTGCACGGCGGCCCTGTGCGCGGTGCGCCTGTGCCCCAACGCCTTGGGCTACCTCGTGGGCACCCACGCATCTAGCGAACCCGCAAGCCAGGAGCTCCTTCGCGAGCTCGGCATAAAGGCACCCCTCGTCGCAGGCATGCACTTGGGCGAGGGCGCGGGCGCCATGGCGTATCTGCCCCTTCTGGATTCGGCGCTGCGCGTGTACCGGGATGGGAAGACGTTCACGGCGACTGGCATGGCTGCTTACGAGCATTTCGAGGCCGGGAAATGGCGGTGACGCTCGTCATCGGCGCCGCCGCGAGCGGTAAGAGCGCCTACGCCGAGTCCCTGTGCCTCGGGCACGACGGCCCCCGCGTGTACCTGGCAACGATGGAGCCCTTCGGGGAAGAGGGAGCCCGCCGCATCGCGCGCCATCGGTCGCTGCGCGAGGGCAAGGGGTTTTCCACCCTCGAGCGCACGCGTGACGTGGGCGCCGCAGTGCCCGGGCTTCCGCGCGGCTGCACGCTTCTTTTGGAGGACGTGGGCAACCTGGTTGCGAACGAGCTTTTCGCGGAAGGCGGCTTGTCCCCACGTGACCCCGACGCCGCGGCGCGCGAGGTGCTCGGAGGCATCGAACGGCTCGCTCAAGCCGCTGCGTATACGGTGGTGGTCACCGTCGACGTATTCGCCGATGGGATGCGCTACGATGAGGGGACCGAGGCATGGAGGCGCGCGCTCGCGCGCGTGAACGCGGGCGTGGCGGCGCTGGCCGACCGCGCAGTCGAAGTGGTATGCGGGATTCCCGTGTGGATGAAAGGCGAAGGACCTACAAGGTGAAGATAGCAGAGGCAATCGGCGCGGCGTTCGGAACGTTCTCGCGCATCCCCGTCCCGAAATCGGCCTGGACCGATTTCGGATCAACCCATGCGCTTGCTGCGTTTCCCCTGGTGGGCGTTGCGGAAGGCTTCCTCATGACGACGTGGGGGCACGTGGCGAACCTGCTCGGCGTGCCCGCGACCATCGTCGCGGCTGTGCTCGTGGCGCTGCCTGTGGCGGTGACGGGAGGCATCCACCTAGACGGGCTCTGCGACACCTCCGATGCGCTTGCAAGTTGGGCCCCGCGCGAACGAAAGCTCGAGATCATGCACGACCCGCGGGCGGGCGCCTTCGGGGTCATCGGTGTTGTCGTGTACCTTATTCTGCAGTTTTCCCTGTTCACCGCGCTGCCGCTTACGGCGGGGACGTTCCTCGCGCTTCTGTGCTCGCTTGTGTTCTCCCGCGCGCTTTCGGGGCTCGCCGTTGAATGCTGGCCTGCCGCGCGGGCGGACGGCATGGCCGCGGGGCTCTCGCCTTCGAAGAAGCGCGCGGCGATCGTTGTGCCGCTTTGCGCTTTCGCTGCGGCTTCGGCTGCAGAGATGGTCGCGTGCGCTCAGGCCGTCGGCGCCCTTATGGCGGTGGCGGGGCTTTTGGCGCTCGCGTGGTACCGCCATGTTGCCCTGTCCCGCTTCGGCGGGGTGACGGGGGATTTGGCCGGATGGTTTCTGCAATGGGCCGAGCTCGCGATGCTTGCCATGCTGGTGGCGGGGGGCATGCTCCTATGATGCTCGTGGTAGGTGGCGCGCATTCGGGGAAGAGGACCTTCGTGCGCGAAAAGCTCGGGTTCGCGGCGGACGATTTCGTCGACGCGGCGCAGTTTGCGGAGGGCGGCGTGCCTGCGGCTTTTGCCGGCCGTGTCGCGTACCGTGTTGAGGATCTCGTACGCGCGCTCGACGCTGACCGGGCCCTCGAGCGGCTGATCGGCTTCGACGTAGTGATTCTGCCCTTGGTCGGCTCGGGGGTCGTCCCTATGCGTGCGGAAGACGCCCAATGGCGCGAGCGCGCGGGGCGCCTGGGATGCGCGCTCGCTGCGCGCGCCGACGTCGTCGTGCGCATGACGTGCGGGATACCCCAGGTCATCAAAGGAAACCTTGCCGATGCGCCTCGAGGGACGCAGGGCGCGGGCGCGCCTTTGGAAGTCGTCTTCGTGCGCCATGGTGCCACGGCGGGCACGGAAGACCATCGCTACAGCGGGGCGGGCACCGACGAGCCCCTGTCGAGCGCGGGCGAGCGCGCTTTGCGCGACCTCGCGTGCTATCGTGACGTGTTCCGTGTTATCACGAGCGGCATGGCCCGCACCGACCAGACGGCGCGCATCCTCTTCCCGAACGCGGAGCTTATGGCGTGCCCCGGTCTGCGCGAGATGGATTTCGGCGACTTCGAGGGGCGAAGCGCCGCCGAGCTTAAAGAGGATGCGCGCTACCGCGCCTGGGTAGACTCCTGGTGCGAGTCGCGCTGCCCGCATGGCGAGGGCAAGAGCGATTTCACCCGCCGCGTCGTCGCGGCGTTTAAGGAGGCGTGCGAATCGGAGCGCGCCCAGGGGAGTGGGCGCGCCGTCTTCGTCGTTCACGCGGGTACCGTGAAAGCGCTGCTCTCCGAGCTAGCTGTCCCGAAAATGGGATACTTCGACGTGCATACCGAGCCGGGCGGCGCATGGGCCGCCACCTGGGATGGGCACTGCCTTCGCGACGTTCGCCCCGCTTCGGGGGGCGATGCCCGGTGATGACGATTCTTGCCGTCGCCGTCGGGTTCGCGGCCGACCTTGCCTTCGGCGACCCGCGCTGGCTTCCCCATCCCGTCGTTGCCATGGGGCGCGCGATCACGTGGGCCGAAGGCCGCCTGCGGGGCGCATTCCCGCAAACGTCCGCGGGCACGCGCGCCGCAGGGCTTGTGCTCGCTGTGGCGCTTCCGCTTGCGTGTGGGCTTTTGACCTGGGGAATCCTGCATCTTTGCGGCATGGTTCACTCCGGCTTGCGCTTCGTGGTCGAGGCATGGGCGAGCTATCAGATTCTCGCGGCATGCGAGCTACGCCGCCAGAGCCTGACCGTGGCCCGCGCGTTCTCGAAGGGCGGCCTTGTCGCGGCGCGCGAAGCCGTCGGGCTCATCGTGGGACGCGACACGTCTGTTCTCGACGAGCAGGGCGTCGCGCGCGCCGCCGTGGAAACGGTGGCGGAGAACGCGAGCGACGGCGTCATCGCGCCGCTTTTCTACCTTATGATCGGGGGTGCGCCCTTGGGTATGGCGTACAAGGCGGTGAACACGCTCGACAGCATGGTGGGCTACAAAAACGAGCGCTACATCGACTTCGGCTGCGCCTCGGCGCGCCTCGACGATGCGGCGAACTGGATTCCCTCGCGCTTATCGGCCTTGCTCATGATCGCCGTGTGCCCGATCGTCGGTCTCGACGCGCGCGGGGCGGCGCGCATCTGGCGCCGCGACAGGCGTCGCCATGCGAGCCCGAACGCGGCGCAGACCGAGTCAGCGTGCGCGGGCGCGCTCGGGCTGCGTCTGGCAGGACCCGCGGTGTATTTCGGCAAGCTCGTTGAGAAACCGACGATAGGCGACGCGTCCCGCGAAATCGAGTGGGGCGACATCGCCCGGGCGACAAGGCTCATGCTCGCCGCGTCCGTATGCGCGCTCGTCGTCTTCGGTGCCGCGCGTGCGGCGGTCGTGCTCGCCGTGGGGGCGATGGCATGAGGGAAGACCACGCCGCGCCCCGGGTTGCCGGGGGAATCCTGCGCGCCCGTGCGCATGGGGGTAGCACGCAATCGCTCGGCATCGCTTGCGAAGGGGGCGCCTCCGACCTCATTGACTTCTCGGTGAACGTGAATCCGGCAGGGCCCTCGCCGCGCGCCCTCGCCGCAGCTTGCAAGGCGCTTTCTCGAATCGACGCCTACCCCGATAGGGAAAGCCTCGCCCTCGTTCGCGCCCTAGCGCGCGCCCAGGGCATACCCGAAGATACTATCGTCTGCGGCGCGGGCGCGTCCGACATCATCTGGCGGCTCGCCGCGGCGGTGCGCCCGAAACGCATCGTCGTGTGCGCGCCGACGTTTTCTGAATATGCGGAGGCGGCATCGTACTACGGTGCATGCGTGCAGGAGTTCCCGCTCTCCGAAGCGGACGACTTCGACGTGCCCGCCTCCTTCGCCCGCGCGATTGGGGGGCCGGGAGACGTGGCGTACCTCTGCAATCCGAACAACCCGACGGGGCGCCTCGTCGACCCCAGCGTGATCGATGCCGCGGCTTGCCGCTGCGAGCAGGTGGGCGCGCTGCTCGTCGTGGACGAGTGCTTCCTCGGATTTGCGCCCGACGCCCGCGAAAGGAGCGTGGCTGCACGCGCCGCGTGTTCGCGCCATGTGGCCGTGCTCTCCGCGTTCACCAAGCTCTACGGAATGGCGGGGTTGCGGTTGGGATATCTGATCAGCGGAAACGCCCAACTCATCGAGGGGATTCGCCGGGCTGGGCAGGCGTGGCCCGTCTCCTCGGTCGCCGAGGCCGCGGGCATCGCCGCCCTGGAAGACGTTGAATACGTCTCGCGCACGCGCGATGTATTGGCAGGCGAGCGAGCGTGGCTTTCCCACGAGCTCTCCTCGCTCGGGCTTTCCGTCGTGCCGTCGGATGCGAACTTCCTTTTAGTCCGCACGCCGGCGAAAGACATCCCCGAGCGCCTGTATAAACAGGGGGTTTTGGTCCGCACGTGCGACTCGTTTTCGGTACTGTCCCGTTTCTGGTGCCGCGTCGCGGTGCGCACGCGCAAGGAGAATGCCCGGCTTGCGATGGCGTTCAGCCGCGTGCTTCGGGCGGAAGGCGCATCGGGCGAAGGCGAACCCGACGAACGGGGCGGTGCTTCTTGCGGCGGCGCTATGGCGGGCGCGGATGGCCGAGGCTCGGCGAAGGAGGTCGATACCCGTGGGTAGGGCGAAGCCCATCATGATCCAGGGCACCATGTCGAACGCGGGGAAGAGCCTGCTTGCGGCGGGACTGTGCCGTGTGCTTTCGCAGGACGGCCTGCGCGTGGCTCCCTTCAAGAGCCAGAACATGGCGCTCAACAGCGGTGTCACGGCCGACGGGCTAGAGATGGGGCGCGCCCAGATCATGCAGGCCGAGGCGTGCGGCATCGCGCCCGACGTGCGCATGAACCCCATTCTGCTCAAGCCCGAAAGCGACCACCGAAGCCAGCTCATCGTGGCCGGCAAGGCGCAGGGAGCCTTCGCTGCGAGGGACTACTTCGCGCGAAAGAAGGCGCTCATGCCGCAGATTTTGGAGGCGTTCGATTCGCTCGCGGAGGATAACGACGTCATCGTTATCGAGGGCGCCGGCAGCCCCGCCGAAATCAACCTTTCCGAAAACGACATCGTCAACATGGGGCTCGCGCGCGCCGTGTCCTCCCCCGTGTTGCTCGCGGGCGACATCGACCCAGGCGGGGTGTTTGCCCAGCTCTACGGTACGGTCGCGCTCTTTGCGCCCGAGGATCGCGCGCTTTTGCGGGGACTTGTGGTGAACAAGTTCCGCGGCGATGTGGAAATCCTGCGCCCGGGTTTGGCCCCGCTCGAGAAGATGTGCGGGGTTCCCGTCGTGGGTGTCGTGCCGTATCTTACGCTCGACCTGGACGACGAGGACTCGCTCGCGCCGCGCCTATCTGCCCGCGAGGCGCGCGGTGTCATCGACGTCGCCGTCGTGCGTCTTCCGCATCTGTCGAACTTCACCGACTTCGACCCGCTTTCGCGCGTGCCCGGCGTGGGCGTGCGCTATGTTTCCTCGACGACCGATCTGGGCCGACCCGACCTGGTGGTGCTTCCCGGCTCAAAGACCACGCTCGACGACGCGCGCTGGCTTGCGGCTAGCGGCATCGGAGCCTGTGTACGCGCGCTTTCGGGCGCGGGCACACCGGTGCTCGGCATATGCGGAGGCTACCAGCTCTTGGGAGACGAGCTTTCCGATCCGCACGGCAGGGAAGGCGCTGGCACCGCGCGCGGGCTCGGGCTCATCCCTGCAAGTACGGTGTTCAAGGAGGAAAAGCGCCTCGCCCAGTCGGAGCTGCGCATCACGGGCGCCCAAGGCGCGTTCTCGGTGTGGAACGGCATGACGGCGCGCGGGTACGAGATTCACGACGGCGAAACGACCGTCTCCTGCGCCCCTGCGGGCACGATTGGCGGCAAACCAGAAGGCGCGGCCTGCGGAAACGTGTTCGGAACCTATCTCCACGGCCTGTTCGACGAACCGGGGGTGGCGCTCGCCCTCGCGCGCTCGCTTGCGCGTATACGCGGCCTGCCCGAGAGCGTCGTGGGTGCTGCGGGCGCGGCGTCCGCGGCCGATCACCGTGCGCGCGAGTTCGACCGCCTGGCCGACGGCGTGCGCGGGGCGCTCGACATGGAGTATGTCTACCGCATTATCGAGGAGGGCGTATGATCCACGTGTATCATGGCGACGGCAAAGGCAAGACCACGGCGGCGATGGGCCTCGCCCTTCGCATGCTCGCCGCAGGCCGCCGCGTCGTCGTCGTGCAGTTCCTGAAAGACGGCGAAAGCGGGGAGGCGCGACTGCTCGCCGAGCATTTCGGCGTGCCCGTGTTCGCGGGGAAGGTGTCGGAAAAGTTTACCTGGTCCATGACGTCGGAAGAACTTGCCGCGACGTGCGAGCTGCACGATGGGAACCTTGCTTCCGCGCTCGCCGAGCTCAAGGGCGCGCAGGAGGGGCTGCTCGTGCTCGACGAGGCGCTCGACGCGCTTTCGAAGGGGCTTGTCGACGAGGAGCTCGTGGACCGCGCGCTCGATATGTCCGCGCGCGGCGTCGAAGTAGCGCTCACCGGGCGCGCGCCTTCCCGCAAGATCGTGGAGAAGGCCGACTACATAACCGAGATGCAGTGCGAGAAACACCCCTACGCTCAGGGGATATGTGCAAGGGAAGGAGTGGAGTACTAGATGGATTCCAAGGAGATGGCGCCTGGCGACATCGAGCGGCGCAGCTTCGAGATCATCACCGAAGAGCTCGGCGGCCGCTCGTTCCCGCCGCTCGAAGAGCCCGTCGTGAAGCGCGTCATCCATACCACTGCCGACTTCTCGTACGCCGATTCCCTCGTGTTCACCCATGACGCCGCGCACTGTGCGCTCGACGCACTGCGCGCAGGGGCCACGGTGCTCACCGACACGAACATGGCGCTCGCAGGCATAAGCAAGCCCGCACTCGCGAAGATCGGCTGCAAGGCCGTGTGCTACATGGCCGACCCTGATGTCGCCGCGGCTGCGCGCGCCGCGGGTACGACTCGCGCCGTTGCGAGCATGGACAAAGCTTGCGACATCGAGGGTCCGCTCATCGTGGCCGTCGGCAACGCTCCCACAGCACTTCTGCGCCTCGCCGAGCTCATGGACGCGGGGAAGATCGCGCCCGCGCTCGTCGTTGGGGTGCCGGTCGGGTTTGTGAACGTGGTCGAGCCGAAAGAGGAGCTACTCGCGCGACGCGTGCCGGCCATCGTCGCGAGGGGTCGCAAGGGCGGCTCTACCGTGGCGGCCGCCATTATGAACGCGCTGCTCTACCAGATCACGCGCCCAGGCGGCCCGAAGTGACGGCGCCCGCATCCGCGCCGGCGCTGCGCATCTTCGCCGGCACCACCGAGGGCCGCCTTCTGTGCGAATGGGCGAGCGGGTCGGGCATCCCCGCCCTTGCCTACGCGGCAACCGAGTACGGAGGCGAGCTTTTGGGCGAACTTCCGGGCATCGAGGTGCATGCGGGCAGGCTCGACGAGGCCGACATGGAGCGCGAGCTTTCCGGCGCGCGCATCGTCGTCGACGCCACGCACCCCTTCGCTACGCTCGCAAGCGGCAACATCCGGGCCGCTTCGCTCGCCGTGGGTGCACGATGCCTGCGCCTTGCGCGCCCGGCTGAGGCGCTACCCAAAGGCGTCGTGTCGGTCGCGTCGATCGCCTGCGCGGCGCGCTTTCTCTCCGAGAACCCGGGTCGTGCGCTTCTCACGACGGGGAGCAAGGAGCTTGCTCCCTACACGCGCGTCGCCGATTTCACGGAGCGCTTCTTCGTGCGTGTGCTCCCGCTGCCCGGTGCTATAACGAAGTGCATCGACGCGGGGTTTTCGCCGTCGCACGTCATCGGTATGCAGGGGCCCTTCACCCGCGAGCTCAACGAGGCGATGCTTCGGCAGGTGAGCGCCCAGTGGCTTGTGACCAAGGACTCGGGTACCGTAGGCGGCACGGCCGAGAAGCTCGCCGCCGCGCGCGACGCGGGGGCGAGCTGCATCGTGGTCACCCGTCCCGCCGAGGGAGGCGGGGCCCTTTCGCTTCGGGAAGTGGAAGACGCGCTTTTACGGGAGTTCGTGCGCTAGGAGCTCGTCGCGCCTGCGCGCCCTCCCGCCCGCGAGGAGGATCGCCCCGAGCAAGCTCGACCTGTACAATCCAGTCATCCGCCAATAGCTCGAGGACGACGCCCGGAACTGGCGCAAGTGGCCCTTCAATAAGTTGCGGTGAAATAGTGTCTGTTTTTGCTGCTAGATAGCATATTCGGTCCCTAATTCACCGCAACTTGTTGGTGGTGACTTACTGGTAGCGTAGGCACTCCACCGGGTTGAGCTTTGCCGCGCGGCGAGCGGGGTAGAAGCCAAAGATTACGCCGATGCCGACGGAGACGCCGAAGGCCAGCAGTACCGTGGCGATTGAAAAGCTCGGCGTGATTTGCCCGCTGGCACCGAGTTCGCTGAGAACCCCTGATCCTGCGGCAAACATCGCGAGGCCCCAGGCCAGCAGATAGCCAATCAGGACACCCAGCAGGCCACCGGTGACGCACAGTGCCGAGGACTCGGCCAAAAACTGCGCGGTGATATCGCGACGACTGGCGCCGAGGGCACGGCGAATACCGATCTCGCGGATGCGCTCAGTCACGTTGGTGAGCATCATATTCATAATGCCGATACCGCCGACAAGCAGCGAGATGCTGGCGACAGCACCCATGATGAGCGAGAACGCACCCATAAAGGAGTTGAGCGCATCGATGGCGCTTTTCATGGAGGTCGCCGATACACTGTTGTACTCATCCTCCTCGATGCCCTTCATCGCGCGCACCTTGGACTCGATGGTCTTGCAGAGCTCATCCATGTCCGTGTCCTCGGCGGCAAGTGCCGTCACGCTGGGGAATGAAGGATTCTCGTCGCCGAACAGCCCGGAGATGGTTTCGCGTGGCATATACAGCGTGAGCGAGCCCATGGAGTCGCTGCCGCCATCAATCACGCCGACAATCTGCACCTCGCCGTTGGACACCTTGATGGTTTTCCCCAGCGCATCCTGTTCGTTGCCGTAAAGCTGATCAGCGCCGCCGCGGCTGATGAGCGCCACGCGTGAGCCCGATTGGGACTCGGCCTGGGAATAGGTGCGCCCCGCAACGAGCTTGCTGGCCCCCACGGCGTCGAGCATGTTGCTATCGACACCCTGTGCCATGACGGTATAGCTTTTATCGCCGGTCTTGTACTCGGTATACGCGCTGTCGACAATGCCGATCTGCTCAATCTGCGGCACCAGTTTTTGAAGCTTCTCGATGTCCGACTCGGTGAGTTCTTGCGACGAATAGATTTGCACCATACGAGCTGCGTTGAGGCCCAGGCTGTTGACCAGGCTGTTTTGGATGCCGCCGATGAGCGAAGTCATGGCGATAACCGAGGCGATGCCGATGACAATGCCCAGGATGGTGAGCAGGCTGCGCCCCTTGTTGGCCTCGAGCGAGTGAAGGGCTTCCTGGATGAGATCGCGGGCGCTCATGCCACCACTCCTTTCGGCGGGTTGGCGGAGGCGGAAATCATGGGCAGGCTATCTACGGCGCTGCGCAGGGTCCGCGGTGCATGTGGAATATACGCGCCGTCGTGAATGCGACCGTCGCGGATGGTCACGGCACGGTCTGCCTCAGCGGCGATGCCGGGGTCGTGTGTGATAAGCACGATGGTTTTGCCGCGCTCCTGAAGTCTATGGAAGGTCTCCATCACAAGCGCTCCGGTAGCGGAGTCCAGGTTTCCCGTTGGCTCATCGGCCAGGATGATGGGCGGGTCATTAACGAGGGCGCGTGCGATTGCGACGCGCTGCATCTGGCCGCCCGAGAGCTCGGATATGCGGTGGTCCCAGTGGTCAACGGGCAGCGTGACAGCCTGCAGCGCGTGCACGGCGCGCAGTTCGCGCTGGCTACGGGGCACATTGGTGTAGGCCAGCGGCAGCATGACGTTTTCGATAACCGATAGGCGCGGCAGCAGATTGAAGCTCTGAAAGACAAAGCCAATGCTCAGGGCGCGAACTTCGGTGAGCTCGTCATCATCGAGCTCGGCCACGTTGATCCCTTGCAGGTAGTAGTCGCCCGCCGTCGGTTTATCCAGGCAGCCCAGGATGTTCATGAGCGTTGACTTACCCGAGCCCGAAGGGCCGGTAATAGCGACGAATTCGCCGGGATTTACTGCCAGGCTCACGTTGTGCAGGATGTGGGCGCACCCCGCCTCGCTCTCAAAGATGCGGTGCACGTTGCGGATGTCGATAACGGGACGCATTACATGCCCTCGTCGGCAGACATACTGCCCGAATCCGCGCCGTAGCCGCCGTCAGCCGTTGCGTCCGCTCCGGTGTCCATGACGAGGGTGTCGCCATCGCGCAGCTTGGTAACCGGCACGTTGGGGTTGATCTCGTTGCCCTGGTCGTCGCGCTTAACTTGCGTCTTGCCGACCACAGCTTCGTTGTCGTTTTGCGTCACGACAGTCACCTTCACGCGACGGGTTTGCTTGCCCTCGTCATCGGTCGCCACGTTGACGTAATAATGTTCGCCGTCTTCGGTCATGAGCGCCATCGTCGGCACCATCACCACGTCGTCGAGCTGCTCGGTCACCACCGATACCTCGGCCGTCATGCCCGGCTTCAGGCGCGCGTCGGGCGCCTCGATGAGGATGTCGACGTTAAAGGTTACGCTGCCGCCGCCACCGTTGGCGGCGTCGGAGTTTGCCACCGATGCGATAGCCGTGACGGTGCCCTGGCTCACGATATCGGGAAACGCAGGATACGTGACGTTGGCGCTCTGCCCAACGGCGATCTTGGCGATGTCCTTTTCGCCTACCTGCACGGTCACCTTCATCTTGGATAGGTCGGCGATTTGCATGCACTGCTTGCCGCCGCTCGTATCGCTTTCGCCCATGATCATGCCGCCTGTTACCGTGGCGCCCACCTTGGCGTTGAGCTCCACGATGCTACCCGAGCTCGGGGCCGTGACCGTACGGCTGGCTGCCTTGGCGTTCGCCTGATCGAGGTTTGCCTGGGCCGATGCGAGGCTGCGCTGTGCGGCCGATACGGCGTTTGTGTCCGCTGATGCGGCGGTGATGCCAGCTGCTGCGGAAGCTCCATCATCGTCCGTCGTTGGGGTGGCCTGCGCAGCGGCTGCGGCTTTCTGTGCGTTGGCGAGGTCTTCTTGAGCGGCTGCAACTGCACGCTGCGCCTCGGCAACGTTGCGATCGAGCTCGTCGTTTTTAATGGTCATAAGCACGTCGCCCTCGTTGACGGATTGGCCTGCCTGCACGTTGATTGAATCGACCGTTCCGTCGACAGAAGGGGAGACCACTGAGGACGAAATGGGTTTGAGCTGGCCTTTCGCCTCGACCGTTGTGGTAAACGTGCCCTCGGTCGCCATGTCGGTCACAGGATCGCTAGCGCCCTGTGGCTGCGCATTGATAACCAGGGTTGCGACAATGGCAATGAGCGCGATGGCACCTATGACGCCGGCGGCAATACCGCGACGAATCAGCTTTTTGCGTCGACGTTCGGCACGCTTTGCCTTGAGCTTGGCATATGCCTCTTCATCGGAAATCTCGGCCGTATCGTTCGTGCGTCCGCTCTGCTTGTCGGCATGTACGTTTGTAATCAGAGGAATCGTTTCGGTGGCACCTTCGGGCGTGTTCTCGGTATCATCTGGGCCCGGGGTGATCGTGGGGACATTCGGCATAGCGTCTCCTTTATAGAAAGAACCTTGATAAGTATATGCGCCCACCGGTTGGGGTGGGCGCATGGAACGGTTTCTTTCGGAACTGTTAGATTGGTCGCAGCGGTTCCACGTTGTAGGAATGCGCGCGTTGCGCTATGAGTGGACAACCACGCACAGGCCGACTTTTATGCAATCGTGCAGTGCCTTGGCGTCGGCCAGGCGCAGATTGATGCAACCGTGGCTGCCGCACCACTTGTACGACTCGGCATTATCGAAGCTCTTGTCGTTTTGCCAGGTGGCGTCGTGGAATCCGACCATATTGCCCTCGAACGGCATCCAATAGCTGACCGGGCTCTCGTATTTGGGCTTGCCGGTCTCGGGGTCCTTGGCACCGATAAGCTTGCTGGCGCCATTGTTGCTGTTGATCTGCCATACGCCCTCGGGGGTGGCGTCCTCTCCCGGCTTGCCAGAAATAAAGTTGGCCTCCCAAACGATATTACCGTTCTCGTCATAGTAGCGCGCGTGCTGCTCGGACAGATCGACGTCGATATACGCCTTCCAGTCGGGCTCTCCCTTTGCGGTAAAGGTGTCGGCCTTCTGGGAGTACTTGATCTCGATTTCGCCGGTCTGCTTGTTGTTAATGGCGTCCTCGACCTGCTTGGCGAGCGAGCTGCTGTCGATGGACCAACCAAAGTCACCGCCTTCGACGGCACACTGCTTGCCATCGGCGCGCGTCCACCAGCGAGTGGAGCCCACGGTATTAAAGCCGTTGGCGAGCTCGGCTGCCCAGCTGCTGATCTGCGACGTATCGAGCGTGGGGTTGGCCGGATCGGCAAAGCTGATCCACTGCAATACGGAGCCGCCATCAACCTTGCCGGCATCTTCGCCGTTAAGCTTGAGGGTCACGTTGACGCCCAAGAAGTTATTGGCGGCATCGCATGCGGCCTGAATCTGATCATCGGTCAGCGTTCCATTGAGCGGCTCATAGGCATCGTTGCCGAGCTTGGAAAGATCTACGGTCTCGGCCAGCGAGGCAAGCTCGAGCTCGGCATACTTAATGACATGCTCGCGGTTGAGTTTTTCGTTGGAGCGCGCCTTCTCGACGGTAAACTTGCCGGCCTGCTCGTCATAGGAGCTATTGGCCTCGAACGCGCCCGAACGCCCCTCGTTAAACTCGTCGATGGCGGCGCCCAGATCCTTCTCAAACTGCTTTTGGTCAAAGGTGTCGGAGAGCATGGACAGGTCGACGTCTTGATCAAGATCGACTTCGTTGGAGCTAGCGGTTGTTTTGGTCTTGCCGCTCAAGGATTCTACAAGGCGAACCGGCCATACAAAGGCTTCGTTGCAGCTGATAATCTCTTTTGCGGCAGCTTCGCCGTCGACAATGGGCTCATCGGACTCGGGCTGATAGGTCCAGCTAAAGTCATCGCCTGTCACGGTGAGCTTATAGTGCTTCCAAGCCGAGTTGACCTTGGTGGCGGCAGACGAAGCGTTGGAGAACGAGACATCGACGCCGGCGATAGTGGTGTTGGGGTAGGCTACCTGCGAAAACGCTACGACGCCTACGATATAGACAATGACGATAAGACCCAGGACGACAAAGAGCGTCGTCTTTTTGCCCGACTTATTGTTCTCGGTGGGTTTGCGCGCGGGGCCGCGATCGCCTCGACCGTGCGTGGGGGGCTGCTTGGGCGTATTGCCGTTTGCCTGGCGCTGCTGACGTTGCTGGCGCTGCTGTCGCTGTTGGTTCGGGCGTTGGGAAGCGTTTGCTGCACTACGCTGCTGACGGTGGCTCGGCGCGATAGGACGCGGTGACTGAACGCCGCCGGTGTGCCTGTTCGGCTGCTGCGGATCGGGAATCAGTTGAGTTCGATCGTTTTGCGACATCGTATGCATATCCTTCGATTTTCGCCTTGCGGTTCATCGTGTTTTTACTGGGCTTGCATTATAGCGATTGCCCTGCTGTTTGTGGTACGGAAACGGTGGCATTCGAAAGAGCTGGGACAAATGTCCCACCTTTGAGTCGTTCTTAGTCGCTATCCGCACACACCGCATTTTGCACAGGCCGAAAGTGCGGCCGGAGCCTGCGCGATGCCGCCCTTTGCCGTCTCGCGCAGCGTGGCTGGCAACGCGTGGCCCACCGAGAGCATTACATGTGCCATCTGGTCAAACGGCACCAAGCTCTTAATGCCTGCGAGGGCGAGTTGTGCCGAGCTAAAGGCCGCGGCCGCGCCTATGGCGTTGCGGTTTTGGCAGGGCACCTCCACGAGGCCACCGACGGGGTCACAAACGAGGCCCAGCAGGTTACTCAGCGCGATGGAACTGGCGTCGAGCGCCTGCTCGGGCGTGCCGCCGAGCATCTGCACCAGCGCGGCGGCTGCCATGGCGGCGGCGCTTCCCACCTCGGCCTGGCATCCGCCCTCGGCGCCGGCGACGCAGGCGCTCGTGGTGAGGTTGAGGCCGATGGCGGCTGCGCAGTAGAGCGCGTCCATGACCTGCTCGTCGTCGAGCTGCAGGCGATCGGCGAGCGCAAGCACGCAGCCGGGCACAACACCCGCTGAGCCTGCCGTGGGGGCGGCGACGATCACGCCCATGGTGGCGGAGCGTTCGAGCACGGCCATCGCGCGGGCCACGGCATCGGTCTGAACGGGGCCCATCAGGCTTGCGCTCAAATCGTTGCGGCCGGTGGCTTCGACAAGCTTGGCCTCGCCGCCGATAAGCCCGCCGAGCGAACGCTGCGGATTGGCGATGGGGGCCGTGGTCTCCTCGCGCATGACGTCGAGCACGCGGCGCATGGCAGCGACGGCGTGGGCCTCGCCGGTCAGACGCGCCTCGCGAACGGCCATGACGGCGCCGATGCTGAGCCCCAGTTCCTCGCACGCATCGAGCAGCTGCTCGCCGTCGTCGAAGATTTCCTTGGCCGAGACGCCGGGGGAGAGCGACGAGGCAGAACCGGGGAGCTCGATAAACGTTGCGTAATCGACATTGTCGAGCTTGCGCAGCATGGGGACGACGGTGTCGTCGGGCGCGCCGTCGGTCTCAAAGACGGAGTAGGCCTGGCCGCCCACTTCGGTGCGGTAGGTGCGGCAGAAGGCGATGTTCACGTGTGCGTAGGCGAGCAGGTTGGTGAGCGCAGCGAGTACACCGGGGACGTCCTTGTGCGCCACGAAGAGCGTGGAATACATGCCCGAGATGTCGACGCCGACGCCGTTAATGCGGCTGATACGCATCTTGCCGCCGCCCAGGCTCTCGCCGCGGACCTGTGCCGTGGCGCCCGTGTCGTCGACCATGTCGATGTCGACGGTGTTGGGGTGGATGGAGGCGTCGTCGCCCTTGATGTCAAAGTGATATTCGAGGCCCTGCTCGTGCGCGAGGTCGAAGGCCTGCTTGATGTTCTCGTCATCGGTATCAAGGCCCAGGATGCCCGCGACGAGCGCACGATCGGTGCCGTGGCCGCGGTAGGTGTGGGCGAAGGAGTTCCACAGGCCAAAGGTGACTTTGGCGATGCGGCCTTCTAGCAGGCTGGCGGCAACTTGGGCGCACCGCAAGGCGCCGGCGGTGTGCGATGAGCTGGGGCCGACCATGACGGGCCCCAAGATTTCGAATGCCGAGGTCGTAGCTAGTGTTTGCGGCTTGCCTGCCATATGCGCTCCTGTTCTATCCCGTCGTCCCGAGGGGCGGGGCATAAGGTCGCCTGCTCGGACAGTCCTGCTCGCACGGAGAGCACATTAAGTGCTCTCCGGCTCGTGCGGAACTCGCGATCGACCTTATGCCCCGCCCCTCGGGACTAAGGATACATGGTTGGGATTGCTAGATGGCAAAATTCATTAGCTAGGGACGCAGCGTAGGCTCATATCGAAGCATCTTCACCACCGGATTAATAAAAAAGAAGCACCGCTTGGGGGCGGTACTTCTTTTGAAAGCGCATGCGTGTTGTGACCTTAGCGGCTCTTAATTACAGGCCGCAGGATGCTTTGAGTTCTTCGACTCGGTCGGTCTTCTCCCAGGTGAAGTCGGCGTCTTCTCGGCCGAAGTGACCGTAGGCTGCCGTCTTTTCGTAGATGGGGCGACGCAGGTCTAGGTCGCGGATGATTGCGCCCGGGCGCAGGTCGAAGGTCTTCTCTACGGCCTCGACGATCTTGTCCTCGGCAACATGTGCGGTGCCGAAGGTGTCGACCATGATTGAGAGGGGCTTGGAAACGCCGATGGCGTAGGCAAGCTCGACTTCGCAGCGGTCGGCCAGACCGGCGGCGACCACGTTCTTGGCTACCCAGCGCGCGGCATACGCGGCGGAGCGGTCGACCTTGGTGCAGTCCTTGCCGCTAAAGGCACCGCCGCCGTGACGGCCATAGCCGCCGTAGGTGTCGACGATGATCTTACGGCCAGTCAGTCCCGTGTCACCCATAGGTCCGCCCACGACAAAGCGACCGGTGGGGTTCACGTAGATGTCGGCGTTGTCCCACGGCATGTTCTCGGCGGCCATGACCGGGGTGATGACGTGCTCGATGAGGTCGGCCTTGATCTTGCCCATGTCCTCGATCTCGGCGGCGTGCTGCGTGGAGATGACGATGGTCGTGACCTCGACGGGCTTGCCGTCCTCGTAGCGCACGGTGACCTGGGTCTTGCCATCGGGACGCAGGTAGGGCAGGGTGCCGTCGTGGCGCACGGCAGCCAGGCGCTCGGCCAGGCGGCTTGCCAGGTAGTGAGGCATGGGCATGAGGGTCTTGGTCTCGTTGGAGGCGTAACCGAACATCATGCCCTGGTCGCCGGCACCGATCAGGTCGATCGGGTCGGTGGTAGCGCCGGTCTGGGTCTCGAAGGACTCGTCAACGCCCTGAGCGATATCGGGTGACTGCTCATGGATGAGGCTCATAACGCCGCAGGTATCGCAGTCAAAACCGAATTTGGCACGGTTGTAGCCAATGCGGCGGATAACGCCGCGGGCGATTTCCTGAACGTCGACGTAGGCCTGGGTGCGAATCTCGCCGGCGACGATGACGGTGCCGGTGGTCACGAGGGTCTCGCAGGCGCAGCGGACGTTCTCCACGTTGGCGGGCACGCCGTTGGGGGCGATGTAGCCCTGCTCCTGCAGCTCTATTTCTTTGGCGAGGATTGCGTCGAGGACGGCATCGCTGATCTGGTCAGCGATCTTATCGGGATGACCTTCGGTCACCGACTCCGACGTAAAAACAAAGGACCCGTGTTGGGGTGGGATGGAACGAAGTTCTTCTGACATGATTGTCCTTTCAAAAACGTGTCCCGGCGACCGTTACCATTCCGCCGGGCTCTCTATGCAAGGGCACATCATAACGCGTAAATCAAACATTCACACCCTTTCCGCACCTACTCATTGGGGACAGACTTAAATGACCAGCCTTACCTAAGTGCCGACAGGTTGCCCAAAGACTGGTCATTTAAGTCTGTCCCCAATGAGTAGGTCGGTGCCCTTTGTGCGGAGGTTGCTTTGATGCTTTATACTGGTGCGGTTAGACATCCATCCTGCAATCGAGGAGATTTCCATGGCATCAGACGTTCGCGTCCGCTTTGCACCCTCACCGACGGGCAAGCTGCACATCGGCGGCGCCCGCACCGCTATCTATAACTGGGCTTTCGCCCGTGCTAACGGCGGCACGTTCATCCTGCGCATCGACGACACCGACCCCACCCGCTCCACCGACGAGAACACGCAGATCATCCTGCGCGCCATGCGTTGGCTGGGCCTGGACTGGGACGAGGGTCCCGAGGTGGGCGGCGATTTTGGCCCCTACGCCCAGACTGAGCGCTTGGACCTGTACAAGCAGGCCGCCCAGAAGCTTTGGGACGAGGGCAAGGCCTATCCCTGCTTCTGCACCAAGGAGCAGCTCGACGCCGACCGCAAGGCCGCGCAGGAGCGCAAGGACCCCTTCCAGGGCTATCAGCGCCGTTGCCGCGATCTTGATCCCGAGGAGGCCCGCCGTCGCATCGAGGCCGGCGAGTCCTACGTCCTGCGTATTAAGGTGCCCGAGGACCGCGGCGACGTCGTCATCCACGACGCCGTCCACGGCGAGGTGACCTTCGACGCCAAGGAGCTCGACGACTTTGTCATCTTCCGCTCCGATGGCACGCCCACGTATAACTTCGCGACCGTCGTCGACGACGCCATGATGAAGATCACCCATGTCATCCGCGGCGACGACCACCTGTCCAACACCCCGCGTCAGGTCATGGTCTACGAGGCCCTCGGCGCTCCCGTGCCCACGTTCGCTCACATCTCCATGATCCTGGGCGCCGACGGCAAGAAGCTCTCCAAGCGCCACGGCGCCACCTCGGTGGAGGAGTACCGCGATGCCGGTTACCTGTCCGACGCCTTCGTCAACTATCTGGCGCTGCTCGGCTGGTCGCTCGACGGCGAGACCACGATCATCCCGCGCGAAGTCCTTGCCAGCAAGTTCTCGCTCGACCGCATCTCCAAGAACCCGGCTACCTTCGACCCCAAGAAGCTCGACTGGGTCAATGCCGAGTACATCAACGGCATGTCCGATGCTCAGTTTGCCGACGAGATCATGGTCCCCGAGCTGCACGAGGCGGGTCTCATCGAGGGCAATGTCGAGTACGGCGAGGATTGGATCGACGCGCTTGCCGCCATCGTCAAGCCGCGCACCAAGATGCCGGCCGACGCCGTGACCGTCGCTGCTCCCATCTTCGCTACGGCCGAGACGCTTGAGTATGACGAGAAGTCCGTCAACAAGGGACTGGCCAAGGAGGGCATGGGTGCCATTCTGGACGCCGCCAAGGCCGCACTCGAGGGTGTTACCGAGTGGACCGCCGCCAATATTGACGCTGCGCTTGAGCCGCTGCCCGAGCAGATGGACCTCAAGAAGCGCGTGGTGTTCCAAGCCGTGCGCGTCGCCGTCTGCGGCAACATGGTGAGCCCTCCGTTGGGCGAGACCATGGCGCTCGTCGGCCGCGACGACTGCCTGGCGCGCATCGACCGCGCCCGCACGATGGCGCTGTAGCAGCTGCGTAAACGCATGCATCCGAGCCCCGTTCACTCAGAGCGGGGCTCTTGTTTCTGTAGACGTATGGGATAGGAGGTGCTGGGGCCATGGCCGAGCAACTTTCGCTGTTTGGTTCGCCGGAACCGGAGGAGACTCCGGCGGCACCGGCATCCGCTGCTGCCTCGGCCAAGTCCGAGCCTGCGCCTGAGCCCATCGCCGCCTACACGAGCGTGGTTCTCGACATCCCGACGCGCGCGCTGTCCGAGCCGTTTGCTTACGGCATTCCTCGGTCCCTTGCCGACGAGGCGCAGATCGGATCCACAGTCCTGGTCCACTTTGGTAACCGTGCTGCCGCAGGCTATATCGTCGATATCGCGCCCGAGCTGGGCGACCTGCAGGGCAACAACACCCTCGATCCTGCGCGCATCAAGCCTATCGAGGCTATCCTCAGCAAGCCGCTCTTTACCGCCGAAGCCGCCCGTATCGCACGCTGGATGAGCCGCGAGTACGTCGCAACGCTTTCCGAGTGCCTGCGCCTGTTCTTGCCTCCGGGCGGCAGCCCGCGCGTGGTCAAGGGTGACGACGGCGTGTGGACGGTTGAACGTCCCGCCGTCAAGCCAATCCAAAACCGCTGGGTCATGCTCACGCCCGAGGGTTTCGACTATACGCCGCCCAAGACTGCAGTTCGTCAGCGTCAGCTCATTGAGGCGCTCCAGTGCGGCCCGGTCACGACGCGCGACCTCAACCTTCTCTATAACAGCATGTCGGCGACCATCAAGGCGCTCGAAAAACGCGGCGTCGTGGTTGTGGAGGAGCGCCGCGCCTGGCGTGGATGCAGCGAGCAGACCACGCTGTCCTCGGCAAGCGGCAAGGCGCCGGTCGCACTTACCAACGGCCAGCAGCAGGCGCTCGCGCAGATTGAGCGCGCCCGTCTTGACGCCCACGGAGACGTGGTCCTTGTCGACGGCGTCACCGGCTCCGGCAAAACCGAGGTCTACCTCTCAGCTATCGAGCGCGTGCTCGCGGCCGGTCGCTCGGCCTGCGTGCTCGTGCCCGAGATCTCGCTGACGGCCCAAACCGTCGGCCGCTTCCGCTCGCGCTTTGGCGAGACGGTCGCCGTGTTCCATTCGCGCCTTTCGGCCGGCGAGCGTCTGGACCAGTGGGATATGGTCGCCAGCGGTGCCGCGCGCGTGGTCGTGGGCGCCCGCTCGGCGCTCTTTTGCCCGCTTGACGACTTGGGCCTTATCATCATTGACGAGGAACATGAGACCAGCTACAAGCAGGGCTCCAGCCCGCGCTACCACGCGCGCGAGGTAGCGGCCGAGATGGCGCGTCGCTATCGCTGCCCACTCGTGTTGGGCTCGGCCACGCCTTCTGCTGAGGCCCTCGACCGCTGCCGCCGCGGCACGTATAACGGTGCCACCTGGACGCGCGTCGAGATGCCCGAGCGCCCGGGACACGCCGTGCTGCCGACTGTCCGCATTGCCGACCTGCGCCGCGAGTTCGCGCACGGTAGCCGCTCCATGTTCTCTAAACCTCTGATGGAAGGCCTGGAGCGTGTGGTCGAGCGCCGCGAAAAGGCCGTGTTGCTGCACAACCGGCGTGGCTTTGCGCCCTTCCTGATGTGCCGCGAGTGCGGATGTGTCCCCACGTGCAACCACTGCTCCACCGCGCTCACGTACCACGAGCGCACGCACACGCTGCAGTGTCACACCTGCGGTTCGTCCTGGCGCGTGCAGCCGTATCCCGCGCCCACGAGCCGTTGCCCCAAATGTGGCAGTCGCTACCTGGCAAAAATGGGTATGGGCACTCAGCAGATCGAGGACGCACTGCACCAGATGCTTCCCGAGGACGTCGCCATTATTCGCATGGATGCCGATTCCACGCGCGGCAAGGATGCGCACAAAAAGCTGCTCGAGCAGTTCGATGCCGCCGATTGTGCGGTGCTGCTGGGCACCCAGATGATCGCCAAGGGCCTCGACTTTCCCGAGGTCACGCTCGTGGGCGTGGTCAATGCCGATTTTGCCCTCAAGCTGCCGGACTTCCGCGCAGGGGAGCGCGCCTACGATCTGCTGGAGCAAGTCGCCGGCCGTGCCGGTCGTGGTGATCGCCCCGGCGAGGTCATCATCCAGACCTACCTGCCCGATGACCCGGTCATTCGCGCCGTCGCTGAGCACGACCGCTCGATCTTTACCGACTACGACCTGGACCAGCGCCGCGACGCTCTGTACCCGCCGTTTGTTCGCTTGGCCAACATTTTGGTGTGGTCGGCGAATCGAGACGATGCGCAGGACTACATCGGGCGCATCGCGAAGCTCCTTAAGCGCCGCTGGCATGCCGCCGCGCCCGACTTTTTGCGAGCGGGGAGTGCCGTACCGCAGGTGCTGGGCCCTGCTTCGTGTGTAATCGAGAGAGCCAAGGACCGTTACCGCTTCCATCTGCTTGTAAAGTCGCCGGTAGGGTACCATGTCTCTGATGATATCGACGCCTGCCTCAAAGAGGTGGGCTCTGTGCGCGGCGTGAGCGTGAGCGTTGACGTCGACGCCTATGATTTGATGTAATAACCCGAAAGGATGGCCATGGAAGCCAACGGAATCGTACTGTCGCCCGACCCTCGTCTGCGCCAGGAGTGCGCCGTCATCGAGGAGATCACCCCGGCGATCGAGGCGCTTGCCGAGAAGATGAAGAAGATGATGTTCGAGAACGGCGGTTGCGGCCTGGCTGCCCCGCAGATCGGCGAGCTCATTCAGCTCGTCACTATCGACTGCGACTACAGCGACAAGAACGACTACGACCCGTACGTGCTCATCAACCCTGTCATTGTTGAGCAGAGTGACCATCTGGTGCCCTTTAGCGAGGGCTGCCTTTCCATCCCGGGCATTAGCTGCGAGATCGAGCGTCCCGACCATGTCGTCGTCGAGGCGTACGACTTGGATGCCAACCTGATTCGCTATGAGGCCTCGGGCGACCTGTTCTGTGTGTGCCTGCAGCACGAGATCGATCATCTGCATGGCAATACCATGTTCGAGCGCCTTAAGCCCATGCAGAGGCTCAAGGCCGTCAAGGAGTACCAGGACGCCCTGGCCCGCGGCGCTCGACCGGGCGAGACGGAGTAGGTTTGTCCGTCCCCGGGGTGCCCGCCTATATCATCCCGTGCTCAAACATTCTCGCTGCGCTGCGAAACTGCGCGCGGGACGATATAGGCGGGCACCCCGGGGACTACGTTGACGCTGCTTGTCTCGCCCGGGTGCCGTCGGGCCAGGGAAGGGCGTCTTTGCTGATAGGTGCTTTGCTGAAAGAGCTGCTTTTATTGCGGCTCTTTCTTTGGTTTTGGGTATATTTGTTCTTGTTGAATTGTTCTTGCGACTGGGTGCGTTTGCGACCCGGAACGCTTTTGTTTTGTAGCCGTCTCGGCTCGTTATTGAGAGGAGACTAACTTTTATGCGTATTGTGTTTATGGGTACGCCCGATTTTGCTGTGCCTTCTTTAACTTCGCTTGTTGCGGCTGGCAACGAGATTGCGCTTGTTGTTACTCGTCCTGATGCTGTTCGTGGGCGCGGTAAGAAGCTTGAGCCTTCTCCTGTTAAGGCCAAGGCGCTTGAGCTGGGGTTGCCGGTTATTGAGGCTAATCGTATGACGCCTGAGGTTGTTGAGGCGCTTCAGGCTGCCCAGACTGACATTTTCTGTGTGGCTGCCTATGGCTGCATTTTGCCCGATGAGGTGCTGCATATGGCGCCGCTCGGTATCGTGAATGTTCATGCGTCCTTGCTGCCTCGTTGGCGTGGGGCTGCTCCTATTCAGCGTGCGATTCTCGCTGGTGATGAGGTTGCTGGCGTTTCCATTATGCGTATTGGACATGGCGTGGATACTGGTGCTTATTGTGCTCAGGCTTCTACGTCGGTTGCCGGTAAGCATGCTGAGGCGCTGACCATGGAGCTTGGCGAGCTGGGCGGTAAGCTGCTGGCCGATACACTGCCTTCGCTTGCTGATGACACGGCCGTGTGGACCGAGCAGGATGAGGCGCTCGTTACCCATGCTGCTAAGATTTCCAAGCTGGAGATGCGTCTGGATCCGCAAATGGCGGCGCTTGATTGCGTGCGCCATGTGCTTGCATCTTCCGATACCGCGCCTGCTCGTTGCGTGATTGCCGGCAAGACCGTGCGCGTGCTCGATGCTGCGCCGGCTGATGAGTCGCTTGGCGAGGGCGCCGTTGCCGTTAAGAACAAGCGTGTTTTCCTTGGCCTTTCCGATGGTGCGGTTGAATTGCTTGAGGTTAAGCCCGATGGTAAGCGTGCCATGGCTGCTTCTGCCTGGGCTGCCGGCCTGCAGGGTGCCGATCTTGCGTGGGGTGTACTGTCATGAGCAAGTTGTCTCCCGCGCGCAAGCTTGCGCTCGATGTGTTGATGGAGGCCGATCGCCGCGGTATGTACGCACGCGACGTGTTGTCTTCCCGTGCTTCCGCCAAGGCCATTGACCAGCGCGATTCCGCTTTTGCCGCGCGTTTGGCGCTCGGTGTTGCCGCCACGCAGGGCATTTTGGATGAGTTGCTCAATCAGTTTTTGGATAAGCCCAAAAAGGTCGCGCCGCGCGTGCGCATGGCGCTTCGCATCTCGGCCTTCGAGATGCTCTATCTGCATACGCCGGGCCGCGTTGCCGTGAGTCAGGGTGTTGAGCTGGTGCGCAGCGGTGCTAAGTCTGCCGCGGGCCTGGCTAATGCGGTGCTGCACAAGGTTGCGGACAACGTTGAGGACTTTGCCACGGCATCCGACGTGGATGAGTCTGAGCGACGCTTGGTCCGCCTGTCGCGCCTGATGGGTCTTCCTCGCTGGCTGTGCGCTCGCATTATGGCTTCGTTCGATACGCCCGAGGGCGCGCTCAACTTTGCAGGCAATCTGGCGCCTGCGCCGCTTGCACTGCACGAGAATGCGTTTGCGACCAAGGACGACCCGTTTATCTCCCAGCTTGTGGCACCCGTGTTCCCGGGCTGCCATGCTCCGGTCGATGCGCAGGTCACGGTTGCATCGGGCGTGTTTGAGCGTGCTGCCGCGGTTGCCTCGGACCTCAACGCCCAGCTTATTGCGACTTCCGCGACCCGTCCCGGTCGTTGCCTTGAGATTGGCGCGGGCCGCGGCACCAAGACCTATGTGATGATGTGCCAGGCCAAGCGCGCCGGGTACGAGCGTCAGCATACCGCGCTCGATCTGCACGATCGTAAGTGCGATCAGAATCTCGCGCGCCTGCATAAGGCGGGCATCTCGGGCGTTCGTACGGTGTCGGGCGATGCCTGCGAGCTCAATGAGGTGCTCACGTCGTTTGATGCCATGCTCGGCGAGCCTGCCCTGTTCGACACGGTGTTTATCGATGCGCCGTGCTCTGGCACCGGCACCATGCGTCGCCACCCCGAGATTCCATGGCGCCTGACCGAGAATGACGTTACGACTGAGCTGCCCAAGCTGCAGCTGACGATGCTCAAGGAAGCAGCCGCGCGCATGGCTGCCGGCGGAGAGCTCATCTATGCCACCTGCTCGGTCTTCGACGAGGAGAACACGCAGGTCGTGGACGCGTTCCTTGCTTCTCCCGAGGGTGCCGGCTTTAGCGTGGCACCGCTTTCCGAGGCACAGATTCTGCAACTCCCCGAGTTCGATCAGGCTAAGAAGCTCGTATCCGTACGCCAGAACGATCGAGGCCTCTTCCAAAGCGTGCCTGTAAACGCCGACTCCTACGACGGCCACTTCTGCGCCCGCCTGGTCCACAAGTAGCTACTAAGTTGCGGTGAATTAGGGATTGAATATAGGCTTCTAGCCGCCAAACAGTCCTTATTTCACCGCAACTCATAAGGAAACCTGGGTAGCTAAAGAAACGGCCCCGCGATCGATGTTGATCGCGGGGCCGTGTTGTTTCTAGTGGTTATGCGGGCAGTTGGCGCAGCAGCCGCTCGTGGCGTTGGTGCTGGAGCCGCCGCTTCGCTGGTCGGTGTTGTAGAAACCGCTACCCTCAAATTTAATGCCGCTGGCCGAGAACGTCTTGGCCGCCGGGGCACCGCAGCTCGGGCACACGACCTCGGGAGTCTCGGACATGGGATGCTCAACCTCAAACACGTTGCCGCAGCTCGAGCACTTGTAATCGTAGCGCGCCATAATACTTCCTTTTCAGCACAAAGCGGGCAGATTACTCTGCCCGCAAAAATTCAAACGTCTGTAACTGTACCCTATATCGGGGGTTTTATCACGCTTCGCCCCAGAATCTATGGTTGTTGCGCAGGAGCTGTGCGGTTTTGTCCTCAGCGGCTGCAATGTCCGCCTCGTCAGCCTGCCAGGTCCAGTTGCCCGTGGCCACGCCCGGAACGTTCATGCGCGCGTCGTCGCCAAGCCCCAGGATATCCTGTAGCGGCATCATCACTAGGGGAGCGTCGCTTGCCAGCGCGTCGCCCATCAGCTTGCCCGCAAATTCCTTACCGCTCGGCTCATCGCCGCCCGTAAAGGAGCGCGTGCACCAACCGGCGAGCGTCGAGGTGTCGTGCGTCGAGGTATACAGGATCTTGCCGGGCGTGGGGGTAATCCCGTTGCGGACGTCGTAATCGCTAAACTCCAGCACGTCCATGCCGGGGAAGCCGCAGGTCGAAGCCATGGCGCGAACGCCGGGCGTCAGGTAGCCCAGGTCCTCGGCAATAAAGTTGAGCGGGCCCAGCTCGTCGTAGGCGGTCTGGAACAGGTCTTTGCCCGGGCCTGCCAGCCAACGCCCGTCGGCACAGGCCTTGCCCGCGGGAATGCTGAAGTAGCTGTGGAAGCCCAGGAAGTGGTCCAGGCGTACACGGTCGTACAGTGAGAACGCACGGCGCAGGCGATCCATCCACCAGCGGTAGCCAGTCTCCCTCATATGGTCCCAGCGGAACGTCGGGTTGCCCCACACCTGGCCCTCGGGCGCAAAGTTGTCGGGCGGCGCGCCGGAAATCTCAATCGCCTTGCCGGTATCGGACAGCCAGAAGTTCTCGGGCTCGCTCCACGCGTCGGCCGAATCGTCCGAGACATACATCGGGATGTCGCCGATAACCTCGATGCCCTTCTTGTGCGCATAGTTCATAAGCTCGCACCAGGCCAGGTCAAAGCGGTACTGCATATATGCATGCAGCTCGGCCTCGTCACAGAAGCGCTTGTCATCGATCAGATGCTCGTTGTAGCGTGCAACATCGGTCGGCCAATCGTGGCGCGACTCGCCCTCAAAGTACTTCTTGACGGCCATATAGACGCAGTACTTCTCGAGCCAATCGGCATTGCGATGTTTAAACGCGGTGTAGAGCGGATCGGCATCCTCGCCGCCGCAAGCCTTCCAGGTCTCAAAGTCGGCGGCCAGTTTCTCGTGGCTTTCGGGCAGCAGGTCGATATTGCCCGCAAAGGCCGAAGGGCCAGCGTAGGGGGAGCGGAAGAAGTCCGTCGGGTTGACGGGCAGGACCTGCCAGTAGCGCATGCCCATGGCGGCCAGGTGGTCGATAAAGCGACGCGTGGGCGCGCCGATCGTGCCGGGCTTGCCGTCGTCGGTCGGCACCGAGGTGATGTGGCACACGACGCCCGCGCCGTGGTCGAGCGGCTCCTGTAGACGCTGCTCGGCGTGGTGGTAGATGATCGACGAACCCAGCGGATACAGGTCGAGCGTGACCGTGCCGTTGTGAATCTCGCACTCGTGACCGCTAATCACATCGCTCGCGCATTCGCCGAGCGCCGGAATCGTCACGCGGTGTGAATTGCGCAGGCTGCGGTTGATGATGACGGTCGCGGACTCACCGTCTTTACCGGTACGGTTGTAGGCCAGCACCTCGTCATTGAGCGCGAAGGCTTTGATTTCACCGTCGATCATAAACGGCAGCGCGCGGCGCACAGCAGATGCGTTCTTGACGATCGCGAACGTATCGAAGTCGTGCAGGTCTTCCTTGGTCGGCATGGTGCGACGATTACCCGGATCGGTGAGACCCTCCAAGCCGTACTCGTCACCGTAATAGATTGAAGGAACGCCCGGGAACGTCATCTGCATGAGCGTCGCGAGCCAAAAACGGCTCTTGGCCAAGCCCATCGCGTTCTCGTCCAGACGCCATTTGCTCCGCTCGCACTCGGGCAGCTGCGACTCGTCGGGGCCGCCGCCGAGCACCGAGATGATGCGCGGACGGTCGTGGCTCGACAGCAGGTTGAGCGCGCAAGACAGGGCCTCACGCGGATAGTTCTCGCGCAGGGTCTCGATATCCTCGGCAGCTTGGTAGGCGTTTTTGTATCCCATCAAAAAGCCAATGACCATGTCTCGGAAGGGGTAATCCATGGCCGAGTCGAGCTCGGAGCCTTGCAGATAGCGACGCAGATGACCGTAGCTGATCTTGTTGGAGGCGTCTTCCCAGACTTCGCCGAGCAGCAGCGCGTCGGGCTTCTCGGCGAGCACGGCCTTTTTGATCTCGGCCAGGAAATCGTCCGAAAGCTCGTCGGCCACGTCTAGGCGCCAGCCATGAGCGCCGGCACGTAGCCATTTACGAATGACGCCGTCCTTGCCCAGGAGCCGCTCGCGTACCAGTTCGGAGCTCTCATTGATGGCGGGCATATTGCCCACGCCCCACCAGCAGTCGTACGAGCCGTCCTCGTGGAAATAAAACGCATCGCGCCACGGCGAATCCTCGCTCTGCCAAGCGCCCACGCCGGGGTAGTTGCCGTAGCGGTTGAAGTAGATCGAATCGTCGCCCGTGTGGTTGAACACACCGTCCAGGATGATGGAAATGCCCAGCTTTTCGGCCGCCTGGCACAGCTCGGTAAAGTCCTGCTCGGTGCCCAGGATCGGGTCGATCTTGGTGTAATCGGCCGTGTCGTAGCGGTGGTTGCTCGCGGCTTCAAAGATGGGGTTGAGGTAGATGGCCGTAAAGCCCAGCTCGGCGATGCGAGGGAGGTCTTCTTGGATGCCCTTGAGCGAACCGCCGTAGAAGTCCCAGGTCTTGATGGAGCCGTCCTCGGCGCGCTCGTATTCGGGCGGCTCGTTCCAGTCCTCGACCATCCGGCGCTGGATTCCGTTGCGCGGTTTTTCGACCTCGGCCAGCGTGCGCTCGCGCCAGTGCTCGTCGCGGGCATAGCGATCGGGGAAGATCTGGTAGACCATACCGCGCTCGTACCACTCGGGTCGAACTTCGCGGTGCTTGTAGACGGTAATCTGGAAGGATGGAACCTCGGCGTAGTCGTAGGTTACGCCTTCGCCGCCGGTGCGGCCCTGTGGTGCGCCCAGGCGAACCTCGGGCTGGCCCTCGATATTGCAGATGAAGCTGTACCAGATAAGACAGGGCTCGGTGCACTCAAGCTCTACGGTGAATATGCCGTCGCCCTCGTGCGTCATGGGATACCGAGACTCACCGATCTCATCGACCCAGGTGCGCAGCGTAAGCGTTGCCTGCGCGGGATCGGCATCCTCCAGAATCACGGAGAGCGAAAGGGTAGTTCCTGTGGTCACAGCGCCAAACGGAGTGCGAAACTGCGGCAGACGGCTGTTGTGTATCAATCTCATAGTACGGTCCAGTTCAATAGAATCATGGCATGCTGGCCATGGGCTTTACGCACAGGATGTAAGTATATCTGTTGTACACAGGCTGTATAAACAACATCCGTTTACCATCGGCGAACGGTTGTCCTAGAAAATCGTTTTACCAACTACCTACAGAGAAGGGGCGCCCGGTTGGAGCGCCCCTTACTTAGGGTTTGATGAGGTTTTGGATCGCCTGCGGGCTAGCGGCGCTTGCGGGTGGCCGTTGCCTTGCGGACGGAGGTCTTCTTGGTCGGAGCCTTTTCCTCGGCCTGAGCGGCGGGGGAGACCGGGGCCTCCTTGGCGGGCTCGGGCTTGGCCTTTACCTCGGTCTTGGGCTCAACTTTGACAGCAGCGGGCTTAGCCTCTGCCTTGGGAGCGGCAGCTTTGGTCGTGGTCTTTTTGGCCGTCGTCGTGGTGCGCTTGCGTGTAGTGGTCTTGGCGGTTGGCTTGGCCTCGACGGTTACCTCGGCCTTGGACTCGGCGGGCGTCTCCTCGACTTTGGCGGCCGGCTTTGCGGCTGCCTTGGTCGTGGCGGTCTTCGTCGTGGCGGTCTTCGTGGTCGTCGACTTCGTAGCCGTGGTCTTCTTGGCTGCCGTTACCTTCTTGGCGGTCGTGGTCTTGGACGCCGTCGACTTCTTGGCAGTGGTCTTGGCCGGAGCCTTAGCGGCCGGCTTGGTCTCAGCGACCTCAGCCATTACCTCGGGAGCAGCCTCGGCCTCGACGGCCTTCTTGGCAGCTGCGGTGGTGCGCTTGCGCGTGGTCGTTGCCTTGGCGGCCGTTGTTTTTGTCGTGGCAACCTTGGTCGTCGTAACCTTCTTAGCGGTCGTCTTGCGGGTCGTGGTCTTCTTAGCTGCGGGCTTTGCAGCGGGCTTGGCCTCGGCCTCTGCCTCAGGAGCAACCTCAGCCTTCACCTCAGGCTCGGCCTTTGCGGGCTTAGCCTCAACCGGCTTCTCCTCGGCCTTGGGCTCCTCAGCGGCCACCGGCTCAGCTGCAGCCTCAGGCTCGTCGACAACGGCCACCGGCCTCTCAATCTCCGGATGCATAAAGAAGTACAGGTCCAGATACTTGTCGGCCGAACGCGTCCAGCTAAAGTCCTGGCTCATGGCCTGCGTGACCAGCTGGTTCCAGGCGTCGCGGTTATCCCAGAACAGACGCGCCGCGCGGAATACCGCATCGCCCATCTCGTCGCCGTTAAAGTTGGTAAACGAGAAGCCCGTGCCCTCGCCGGTAAACTCGTTGTACGGCTGCACGGTGTCCTTCAAGCCACCGGTCTCGCGCACGATGGGCAGGGTGCCGTAGCGCATGGCGATGATCTGCGAAAGGCCGCAGGGCTCAAACTTCGAAGGCATTAGGAACATGTCGGCGGCAGCATACATGCGCTGTGACAGCGCCGGATCGAACTCGATGCGTGCGGCCATGGTGCCGGGGTACTTGTCTTGGAAGTAGCGCAGGCCGTCCTCGTAGTCGCGGTCGCCGGTGCCCAGCACCGCCACCTGCACGCCGCCGGACAGGATGCGGTCGAGCGCGTACATGACCAGGTCCATGCCCTTTTGGCGCGTCAGGCGCGTGACCATCACCATGAGCGGGCGGTCGTCGCGAACCTCGAGGCCCAGCTCCTCCTGCAGCTTGGCCTTGCACACGGCCTTGCCGGAACGGTCCTCCACGGTGTAGTTGGCGGCAATGCGCTTGTCGGTCGCCGGGTCAAAGCCCGCAACGTCGATGCCATTCAAAATGCCCTGCAGCGCGTACGAACGCTCGCGCAGCACGCCGTCCAGGCCCTCTCCAAATTCGGGCGTCTGGATCTCGTTGGCATAGGTAGGGCTCACCGTAGTGATGGCGTCGGCATAGCGCAGGGCGCCCAGCATGTAGTTAATGCTGCAGGCGTCGCAACGCAGCTGCGAGGCGGCCGCCGGAATATGCGCCACACCCAGGATGTCCTCCATCACGGTGTCGCTAAACTGGCCCTGGAACGCCACGTTGTGGATCGAGAACACGGTCTTGACGCGGTCATACAGCGGCAGACCCTGGTAGAACTCGCGCAAAAACACGGGCGCCAGTGCGGTCTGCCAGTCGTTGCAGTGCAGGATGTCGCACTCAAAGCCGGCCGGCAGGTGCTGCAGGCTCTCGGTGATGGCCTTGGAGAAGAACGCAAAACGCTCGCCGTCGTCAAAGAAGCCGTACGGATAGTCGCGCGCAAAGTAGCGCTCGTTGTCGATGAACATATAGGTGACGCCGTCGTGCTCGAGCTTCTCGAGTCCGCAGTACTCATTGCGCCAGCCCAGGCTCACGTAAAAGTCGGAGAAGTGCTCCATCTGCGCCTTGTACTCGTCCTTGATGGTGGCGTACTTGGGCACCATCACGATGACTTCGGCGCCGGCGCGCACAAGCGCCGCAGGCAGCGAGCCCGCTACGTCGCCCAGGCCACCGGTCTTCACAAACGGCGCGCACTCGGCCGAGGCAAACACGATCTGCATCTTTTTGCTGGAATCAGCCATATTGTCTCCCATGTTGTAATTCGAGAATAGCCGCCAGGCGCGAACCGGGCGGCTATTCTACTTGTTACGAGCGATGTTGCGGTGCCAACGTTAACGTACGATGGTGGTGTCGGAAGTTAACGGAGCCTTGCCCAGCACCAGGATGTTCTCGGGCGTGCCGCGAAGCTCGGTGTTGGTGGGAACCACGTTGTTCTTGTCCAGAATGGCATTCTCGACACGGGCGCCGCTCTTGATGATGCAGCTCTGGTTGATGATCGAGTTGGTCACCGAGGCGCCTTCCTCGACCACAACGCCGCGCGACAGGATCGAGTTGCGCACGGTGCCCTTGATGATGCAGCCGGCCGAGATGATCGAGTTGCAGGCGTGGCTGCCGGTCGCATAGCGCGAAGGCGGCACGTCGTGAGCCTTGGTCAGGATCGGACGCTCGGGGTCAAAGAGCTGGTCGGCTACGGTCTGGTCGAGCAGGTCCATGCTGCGGCGATACAGCGACTTCTCGCTAAACACGCCCACGACCTCGCCCTTGTACTCGTAGCTGCACACGTCGATGTTGCCAAAGTCGCCCTGGAGCGCCTCGAGTAGGTCCAGATAGTCGGCAGCCTGGTAGTGGTCGATGATCTCGAGCAGCGTCTCGCGGTTGACTATGCAGCAGTCCATAGAGGCATTGTCGCCGTACACGACGCCGGCGCTCACGCCCGTCAGGCGGCCGTTCTCGTTGATCTGCAGCTTGGTCTCGTCATCGACGTTACGCGTGGCCTTGCAGTACACCACGGTCATCTGGGCACCGGAATTCTCGTGCGCCTCGATGATGGTGTTGAGGTCCATGTTAAAGATGATGTTGGTGCCCATCATCACAACGTAGGGCTTGTCCGAGCGCTGGAACAGCGTCTTGTTGGAGATGATGTCGCGCAGCAGGAAGCGCATGCCGCCCTTGGTGGTGCCATACGCGTTGCCGGGCACCATGAACAGGCCGCCCTTCTTGCGGTCCAGGCCCCAGTCCTTGCCCGAGCCCACGTGGTCGATCAGCGAGCGGTAGTTGCCCGGCATGACGACTCCGACGGTCTTAATGCCGGCATTCATCATGTTGGACAGCGGGAAGTCGATCAGGCGGTAGCGGCCCAAAAACGGAACGGACGCGATGGGGCGGTCCTTGAGCAGCACGCTGCCGTAGGTCGAAGAGTAGTTAGCGGTGATATAACCGATGGCCTTGCGATTGATCATCGGATCATTCCCCCTTCCCGATAACGACGTCATTTCCAACGACGGCCGTATCCTTGGTGGTATCGACAGAGCCGAGCTTCACGCCCTCTTCGACCGTGGAGTTCTCGCCCAAAATAGCGCGGCAGATGTGCGCGCCGCTCTTAACGTGCGCACCCGGCAGCAGCACGGAGTCCTCAACCACGGCGCGCTCCTCGATGATGACATCGGTCGAAAGGATCGAGTGGCGAGCGGTACCGTAGATCTTGCATCCGTTGGAGACCAGGCAGTCGTCCAGGCGACCATCCGGACCAATGTAGTGCGGCGGTCGCGTGGTGATGTTGGACATGATGGGGAAGTGCTTGTCGAACAGATCGAACTCGGGGTTGTTGCCCAGCAGGTCCATCGAGGTCTCGTGGAAGCTGGCGATGGTGCCGACATCCTTCCAAAAGCCGTGGAACTCGTAGCTGTACAGACGCTTGTCCTCACCGAGCAGCTTGGGGATGATGTCCTTGCCAAAGTCGTGGCTCGAGCGCTGGTCCAGGGCATCCTCCTCGAGCGCGTTGATCAGCACGTCGGCCGAGAAGATGTAGATGCCCATGGACGCGAGGTTCGAATCGGGCTTATTGGGCTTCTCGGTGAACTTGGTGATGCGGCCGTCCTCGGGGTCGGTCGTCAGGATGCCAAAGCGGCTGGCCTCCTCCCACGGCACGGGCATAACGCTCACCGTAAGATCGGCGTTGTTCTCAATGTGCGTCTTGAGCATCTTGCGGTAGTCCATGCGATACAGGTGATCGCCCGAAAGAATCAGGACGTACTTGGGGTCGTTGGCCTTGATGTAGTCGAGGTTTTGCGTGATGGCATCGGCCGTGCCCGCATACCAGGCGCCGCCGGTCTGCGTTTCGTACGGCGGCAGGATCGACACGCCGCCGTCGCGGCTGTCCAGATCCCACGCTTCGCCGGAGCCCACATAGGCATGCAGCAGGTAGGGGCGATACTGCGTCAGAACGCCCACCGTGTCGATGCCCGAGTTGGAGCAGTTGGACAGCGAAAAGTCGATAATGCGGAACTTGCCACCAAAGCTAACCGCCGGCTTGGCGATCTTTTGGGTGAGTGCCCCCAATCGGCTGCCCTGTCCTCCTGCGAGGAGCATCGCGATGCATTCTTTCTTACTCATCGATTTCTCCTTCTGTCATCGATGTTCCTAAACCCATTAGCGACGGGCGTGGCGCAACGTCGCGCCCGTCGAGTAATGCCGTGCTGGCATAGGGGAGCTCGCGGCCTTTACGCGTGCCAGATCTCGTCGCGGTACTCGCGAATGGTGCGGTCGCTCGAGAACCAGCCCGAGGAGGCGGTGTTGAGCAGCGCCTTGCGGTTCCAGGTCTCCTGGTCGCCGTAGCTGTTCGTGAGCTTTTCCCATGCATCCACGTAGCTGCGGAAGTCGGCCATGACCAGGTCGGGGTCGTTGTTGTTCATGAGCTCGTTGTAGATGCTCTCGAAGTTGCCCGAAAGACCCGCAAAGGTGTTGTCCTTGAGCTCGTCCATCACGCGGCCCAGACGCTCGCGGTCGCCGTTGAGGGTATCCCACGCAAAGTAGCTGTTGGATGCCCAGAGCTGCTCGACCTCGGGAGCGGTCAGGCCAAAGATGGCCTCGTTCTCGCGGCCGGCCAGGTCGGCGATCTCGATGTTGGCGCCGTCGAGGGTGCCCAGCGTAATGGCGCCGTTCATCATGAGCTTCATGTTGGACGTGCCCGAGGCCTCCTTGCCAGCCGTTGAGATCTGCTCCGAGATCTCGGCGGCGGGGTAGATGAGCTGGGCGTTGCTCACACGGAAGTTGGGGATAAAGCAAACCTTCATGACCTCGTTCACGCGGGCGTCGTTGTTGATGACGTCGGCAACGGAGTTGATCAGGCGGATGGTCTCCTTGGCAAAGGTGTAGCTCGAGGCAGCCTTGCCGCTAAAGATGAAGGTCGTCGGCGTCACGTGGAAGTTGGGATCGGCGATGCGACGGTTGTAGATGTCCATCACCTTCATGATGTTCATGAGCTGGCGCTTGTAGGCATGGAAACGCTTTACCTGGACATCGAAGACGGTGTTGGGGTCAATGACCAGACCGGTCTCGGCCTTAACGTAGGCAGCCAGACGCTCCTTGTTGGCGCGCTTGGAGGCGCCCACGGCCTTCAGGAACTCGGTGTCGTTCTGGAGCTCCTTGAGTTTCTCCAGCTCAAAGGCGTCCTTGAGCCAGCCGTCGCCAATGGCCTCGGTCACGAGCTTGGCGTAGGTGGGGTTGGCCTCGGCAAAGAAGCGACGGTGCGAGATGCCGTTGGTCTTGTTGTTGAACTTCTCGGGCGTCAGGGCATAGAAGTCCTTGAGCACGATGTTCTTGATGATGTCGGAGTGGATCTTTGCCACGCCGTTGACGCTGTGGCTGCAGATCACGGACAGGTTGGCCATGCGAATCTCGCCGTCCCACAGGATGGCGGTTTGGCGCAGACGCTCCTGCCAGCCCTCCTGCGTGGTGTCGAACGACTCGTGCCAACGACGGCTGATCTCGTCGATGATCTGGTACACGCGGGGGAGGAGCTTGGAGAACGTGCCGATGGGCCACTTCTCCAGAGCCTCGGGCAGGATGGTGTGGTTGGTGTAGCTCACGACCTGCGTCACGATGTTCCAGGCGTCGTCCCACTCGAGCTTCTTCTCGTCGATGAGGATGCGCATGAGCTCGGGGCCGCACATGGCAGGGTGCGTGTCGTTGGTGTGGATGGCCACAAACTGCGGCAGCAGCTCCCAGTTCGCGCCGTGCTCCTTCTCAAAGGTGTCGAGCAGGCTGTAGATGCCGGCCGATACAAACAGGTACTCCTGCTTCAGGCGCAGCAGACGCCCGTGCTCGCCGGCGTCGTTGGGGTAGAGGATGGCGCTGATGGCCTCGGCCTCGGCGCGCTCGGCGTCGGCCAGGGCGTAGTCGCCGCGATTGAAGGCCTCCAGATCGAAGTGCTCCTCGACCGGCTCGGCGGCCCAGACGCGCAGCTTGTTGACGGTCTCGCCGGCATAGCCCACGACGGGGATGTCATAAGGGACGGCCAGAATGTCCTGCGTGTCCACCGTGCGGTAGAACGTTCGGCCATTCTCCTCAAAACCCTCAACATGGCCACCAAACTTGATGGTCACGGCCTTGTCCTGACGACGGACCTCCCAGGGATAGCCGTGGGTTAGCCACTCGTCGGTGGCCTCGACCTGACTGCCGTTGACGATCTCCTGCTTAAACAGGCCGTAGCGGTAGCGCATGCCGTTGCCGTAGCCTGCAATGCCCTCGGCTGCCATGGAATCCAGGAAGCATGCGGCCAGACGGCCCAGGCCACCGTTGCCCAGCGCCGGATCGGGCTCCTGGTTCTCGATGACGGACAGGTCAAAGCCCATGTCGTCGAGCGCCTCGGCGACCATGTCGCGCACGCCAAAGTTGAGTAGGTAGTTGTCGAGCAGGCGGCCGATCAAAAACTCGATCGAGAAGTAGTACACGCGCTTCTTGCCCTCGGACGCCGCGCGGGCGTCGCTCTTGGTGGCAACGGTGCGGGCCTTCTCGGCCACGAGCTTGGCCAGGGCGTTAAAGCGGTCGAGATCGCTGGCGGCCTCAACGCTCTTGCCGCTGATGCTCATGACGGCATCGCGATAGAGCTCGGTAAACTCCTGCTTGTTGTCGAAGATCTTATTCATACGTTCCTTTCCCCCGGGGATGTTTCTCCCGGAACGGTTATGACTTGTATCCTACGCCCCCGCGGGGCGGGTAATTACAGTGGTAACGCCTTTGTTACGCTTTCTTGGCATGAGCCTTAACAGCAGCTGCCTTGGCCTTGGGAGCAGTCTTTTTGGTGGCTGCCTTCTTGGCCGTGGCGGACTTGGCCGATGCCTTGGCAGAGGGCTTGGCAGCCTTCGCCTTAACCGGAGCCTTCTTAGCAGCCGCGGTCTTGGGCTTCACCGAGGACGCACGTTTGCGCGTCGCCTTTTTGGGCTCCTCGACCACGGGCGGCTTGTAGCTGCTGGGACCGCGGCGCTTAAGTACCACGCCTGCCAGACCGGGCACCTTAATCTCGATGGAGTCCATCTGCCCGTTCCAGGGATAGGGCTCGCTCGAGCAGGTGTAGGGCTCCTCACCGGCGTATCCGCTGCCACCGAACTCGGGACGGTCGGAATCAAAGATGACCTCCCAGTCACCCTCGCGCGGCACGCCCACACGGAAGCTCTCGTAACTTGCCGGATCAAAGTTGATCAGAATCACTAGGTCGTCATTGACGTCCTCGCCCTGACGCACGAAGCTCACGATGGACTGCTTGGAGTTATCCGCGTCGATCCAGGTAAAGCCGTCGTCGGTGTAGCCGCGCTCGTACAGGGCGGGCTCGGCGGTGTAAAGGTGGTTGAGCGCCTTGATAAACGCCTGATGATGACGGTGAGTCTCATACTCCTCGGTCAGGAACCACTGGATGGACTCGTAGTAGCGCCACTCAATAAACTGGCCGATCTCGTTGCCCATAAAGTTGAGCTTTGCACCGGGGTGCGTCATCTGGTAGAAGGCCAGCGTGCGCAGGCCGGCAAACTGGCGCCACCAGTCGCCCGGCATGCGGCCGATGAGCGAGCACTTGCCGTGCACGACCTCGTCATGGCTGAGCGGGCAAATGAAGTTCTCGGTAAAGGCGTACATGATGGAGAACGTGAGCAGCCCGTGGTTGCCAGGGCGCCACGGAAAATCGGTCTGCATGTAGTGCAGGGTGTCGTTCATCCAGCCCATGTCCCACTTGTAATGGAAGCCCAGGCCGCCGTCCTGCGGCGGGTAGGTTACGAGCGGCCACGCAGTAGACTCCTCGGCCATCATCATCACGTCGGGGTAGTGAGCCTCCACGGCGCAGTTGACCTGACGGATAAACGCGCTGGCGTCCAGGTCCTCCTCGGTACCGTACTTGTTGAACTTCTTTTGCCCCGGATCGTCGATGCCAAAGTTGAGGTACAGCATGCTGGACACGCCGTCCATGCGAATGCCGTCAACGTGGAAGTTCTCGAGCCAGTACAGCACGTTGGAGACCAGGAAGGAGCGGACCTCGCCGCGGGCGAAGTCAAACTTATGCGTGCCCCAGTTGGGGTGAATCTCGTGCTCAAACAGCATATGGCCGTTAAAGGTGGCAAGGCCGTGGGAGTCGGCGCAAAAACCGCCGGGCACCCAGTCCATGATCACGCCGATGCCCGCCTCGTGGCACGCATCGATAAAGTGCATGAGCTGCTGCGGGTTGCCGTAGCGCGACGTGGCGGCGTAGTAGCCGGTCGTCTGGTAGCCCCAGGAGCCGTCGAAGGGGTGTTCCATGAGCGGCATGACCTCGATATGCGTATAGCCCATGTCGCGCACATAGTCCACGAGCTCCACCGACAGGTCGTCGTAGGTGTAGAACTCGCCGCGCTGGGCGGGGAAGGGATCCATGGGGCCGGGGTAGTTGCCGTACTCGTCCGGCTCGCCCTGCGGCGCGTCGCCGTGGCGCTTCCACGAGCCAATATGCACCTCGTAGATGTTAAGCGGCTGCGACATGTGGTTGTGGCCGGCGCGGCGCTTGAGCCACGCGGCGTCATTCCACTTGTAGCCATCGAGGGTCCACAGCACGCTCGCGGTACCCGGAGGGCACTCGGCCTTAAAGGCATACGGATCGGCCTTGTAGAGCTTCTCGCCCTCGTTGGTCTCGATGAGATATTTATAGAGCTGGCCCTGCTCGGCGCCAGGAATAAAGCCTTCCCAAATAGCGCTCGTATGCACGGGCACCAGCGGGTTGGCTTGCTCATCCCAGTCGTTAAATTCGCCAATGACATGGACACTCTTTACGTCAGGCGCCCAAACGCAAAAGCGCCAGCCACGCGTACGGTTCTGCGTATCGGGATGCGCGCCCATCTTTTCCCAGCTGCGCTCCCACGTGCCAATGCCAAACAAATAGACATCGTCTTTGGTGAGCTCCGGTGCGTGCGGGGCGGCTTTACGGGTTGCGGGCTTTTTAGCCGTTGGCTTTAGCTTTGTATCGCTCACGTTTGATCCCATCATGACGCGGCAGCGTGTTGCCTTGGTGACTAGATGCGAAAGGTCCAAGGCTGCACGAATCGAAGGGACGGCGAAGTTTCTGTGATTCGTTCCACCTCGCGTGCTCGGTGGAACTTTCGGCAGAAACTACGATAACACCTGTGCGTTAGTTTTATGGACGAAAGCGGATTTGCGGGGGCGTTTAATCGGTAAGCGACATGTTTATACCACTGGCAGAATTGCCGTGGTAAAACTCTTGACAGTTTTACCAATTAGGGTTTCAAAAATGTTAGGCTGACGTTTGGTAAAACGTTTTTAGCAGGTTGTTTACCATTTGACATCGAAAGGTTCGTTTATGTCCCATACCGCCGCTCCCAAGGTTGCTTTTATTTTCGATTGCGACGGCACGCTGGTTAATAGCACCCCCGTTTGGGCTTATGCCCAGCCCGAGTTATTGCACCGCCACGGAGTTGACGTGACGGTCGATGATTTTGCTCAGTTTGAGCATTTGTCGCTCGAGGATGAGTGCCAGGCCTACCACGACATCTGGGGTATTGGCGAAAATGGCGAAGAGCTCTACCACGAGCTGAGCGACATCCTGATCGATGGCTACTCCAAGGTGCCGCCGCGTGAGGGCCTGCTTGCATTTTTGAAGCAGGCGCAGGAGGCCGGTATTGCCATGTGCGTTGCCACGTCCACGCCCGCCGAGTTGGTTAAGTCTGCACTTGCGGGCGCCGGCCTTGATCGCTATATGGAGTTTATTACCACGACGGGCGAGGCGGGCCGCTCCAAGCAGTTCCCCGATGTGTATGAGCTGGCGCTGCGCCGCCTTGAGGAGCGCCACGGCTGCAAGTTTGAGCGCGCCTGGGTGTTTGAGGACGCCGTCTTTGGCCTAAAGAGCTCTGGCACTGCAGGCTTTAAGCGCGTGGGTATCTATGACCCGCACGGCCGTATGGAGCGCGATGAGGTGCGTGCCAACTGCGACATCTTTATCGATAGCTATGAGGAACTGGATCTGGCCCGCGTTCTTACGTTTGAGGGATAGGCGAGAGCTGTGGCTTGTAAGGTGTTAGTGGTCTGCGGCTCGCCCGTGGTGGCGAGCGCGGATTTGCTGCGTCAGCTGGCGGGGGAGTGCGACCACGTTGTCGCCGTGGACCGCGGACTCGATGCGCTGCTGGGCGCGGAACTGGGCTGCGATGTATATGTAGGGGACGCCGACACGGTTAGCGATAAGGGCCGAGCGCTAGTCGAAGCCGCCAAAGACTTCGAAGTAGAGCGCCACAATCCCTACAAGGACTATACCGATCTGGCGCTAGCGCTCGATTCCGTTCGCCGTCGTTGGCCGGGTGCCGACGTGGTTGCGACCTGCACCACGGGTGGCCGTCCTGATATGGCGCTTTCCGTACTGGGGTTGCTTGCAGGCTACGATGACGCCGCAGTCTGGATTGCCGAGGACAAGGTAGTCGCCCGTATCCTTCGCGCTGGCGAATCGTGGACCATCGAAAGCGCCGAAGGCAAAACGTTCTCCATCATCGCCATTGCCCCCAACACCGAGGTAAGCGAGCGCGGCCTAGAATGGGAACTAAATCATTCCCCCCTAGGACTCTTGGCTGACACGGGCATCTCTAATGTCGTCCGGAAAACGGCCAAGATCCAAGTCCACCAAGGAACCGCAATCGCTTACCTCTACAAGTAAGGTGCCGCCGCGTGAGGGTTTTATCGGGACGGTGGGCTGAATTGACTGATTTTGCCGAAGTCATAATCAGTCAATTCAGCCCCGTCCCAGGAAAACCCGTAAGTGCGAGAATCAACCCAAAAAAACTTCTTGCACAACTAAGAATCTTCCCCTATAGTATCTCCTCGTCACGGGGGCGTAGCTCAGCTGGGAGAGCGCTTGACTGGCAGTCAAGAGGTCAGGGGTTCGATCCCCCTCGTCTCCACCATCGTGAATGCAAAGGCCTTCAGTATTACGAAGGCCTTTTTTCATGCCAAAACACCTCGCGCAGAAACCCCTTCCACATCAACAAAAAGTTGCACAATTTTTTCCCATGTCTGTACATAGTTTGTTAGACAAACGCGATTATCAGTGTAGGTCGCCGCTCCATATGGGCTTCAGGAACGTCCCTAATCACCGCCAGTACCTCAATAACCTGCATCAATGTGAACAACATCCCAAAACAACCCACTTGAACACGTTAAATGAACGATAAGTTGTCCTCCACAAGCCAAATCAGTTTCACTAACAGCTTGTGCTAGGATGCCTAACGTTACATGAGTTCATCTGTGCTCGCGGCTCCAGCAAGTTGCAAAGCGCAGGGTCGATCAGCATCCGGCCGTAACGGCGGTGCCAGAAACACCACGAGCTCCAATATCGATTGCCATGCGCGATTTTGCATTAGTTTTTGTGGCTTTTTATAAGTTCGCATTACGCTGTGCAATAAGTTGCGTTCGGCAAACCACAGCAGTCCTGCAGCTGTTTGCGTGCAGTTCAGTTTTGTACCCGCTTGACTGGGTCGCACGCAGCCAGCTGGGGTCGCGGTTATTTTTGCGATACACGTCCGCGACTCTAGCAACTGCTTCTATACATACCGTTCACGGTGGGGCAGAGCCACGTGCTTGTCTGACTGGGCTCAGGGTTTGAATATGGAGCGCCTTTGCGCACAAGCGCCCTGGCGAAGCCATACCCAAACCCCGTGAGCCACACGTAAGACAGCAAGGGGGTGGTGCTCGTGTGGTATGTGATCCAGGTCATTAACGGTCGCGAAGACGTAATGCGCGAGCGCATCGAGCGTATGGTGCCGGCTGGTGCCATGCAGGAGCTCTTTTATCCCCAATTTCAAACCGAGATTAAAGTACACGGCGAATGGGTCGATACGACCAAGCCGCTCTTTCCCGGTTACCTTATCTGCGATACGGCAGATCCCCGCACCGTGCAACAGTATCTGCTGCGTATGGACGACTTTGCCCGGGTGTTATCCCAGGACGGTCAGTTTGTGCCGCTGGCAAAAGAAGAGGTCCAGCTTATTGGCGGCTTTACGCATAGGGGAGACCGCGTAGTGCCCATGAGTGAGGCCCTAAAAGACGGTGACCGGGTCGTAGTGACGGCAGGTCCGCTGCTGGGCCACGAAGGCCTTATCAAAACCATTAACAGACGCAAGAGCACTGCTTATTTGGAGCTCGACTTGTGCGGCCGACGCGTAACCACCCGCGTTGGCCTTGCGGTGCTTTCAAAAGAGCAGCGCGTTATGCGCAATCGCAGAAGAGCGATCGCCTAGCTGCAAGCTCGCAAGCGGACGACCGAAGGCAAAAAGTATCGGGGGAGGGGCTCTTGGAGCCTACGATGATGACCATGGCACAGGGCGCGCGGGAGACGCGCACGGCCGCCACGGCGAATTCCGTCACTGCCGCAGCCGGAGCTGCGGGGGATTACCTTACAAACGAAGAAGCGTACAAGATGCTGCGCGGTGCCAACTCCGGCGTGAAGCCCGAGCTTGGGCACAGGCTCTACCGCGTTGTTAAGCGTACGGTGGACATTGTCGCCGCCGGCGGAGCCCTGGTGTTGCTCTTTATTCCCGGGGTAATTCTGAGCGTGGTCATTTGCATAAAGAGCCCGGGCGCCAGCCCCCTATATTCACAGTGGCGCGTGGGCCGCGTGCGCAAAGACGGCACGTTCTACCTGTTTAAGATCTACAAGTTCCGCAGCATGGTTCCCAACGCAGACCAAATGCTCAAGGACTTGCAGGCCCAAAACGAGGCCACTGGCCCCATGTTTAAAATGAAGCACGACCCGCGCATTATTCCCGGTGTGGGTAACTTCATTCGCAAGCACAGCATCGACGAGCTGCCCCAGCTCATCAACGTGTTCTTGGGCCAAATGAACCTCATTGGCCCGCGCCCCGGCCTGCCGCGCGAGGTTGCCCTGTACAGCGAGCACGACATGAAGCGCCTGGCGGTAAAACCCGGCTGCAGCGGTCCTTGGCAGGTAATGGGCCGCAGCTACCTGGGCTTCAACGAAATGGTTGAGCTGGATCTTGACTATATAGAGAATCGCAGCCTGCGCCAGGACCTGCGGTTGATATTCGGCACGCTGAAGACGATGTTCTCTGGGGAAGGTGCCGTGTAGCATGCGCATCGCCATGATAGGCCAAAAGAGAACGGGTTCGCGCGAGGGCGGCGTAGAAGTGGTGGTAGGCGAGCTTGCTCGCCGTATGGCAGACCTTGGTCACCAAGTAACCTGCTACGACCGTATGGGCGAAGGAGCTCCTTCCGAGCCCTACGAGAAGGATGGCTACCGCATCGTTCCCGTAAAGGCTCTGGACATCAAGGGGCTCTCTGCGCTCACGAGCAGCTTTGCCGCAACAAGGGCCGCCATCAAAGACGGGGCAGACGTAATTCACTATCACGCAGAGGGGCCGTGTGTCCCCCTTCGTTTTGCGCGTTCCGCGGACATCAGGACCGTGGCAACGATCCACGGCCTGGACTGGCAGCGTGCAAAATGGGGCGGCTTGGCTTCCAAGTACATCAAGTTCGGCGAGGCGACGGCGGCCAAGTGCGCGGATGCGCTCATCGTGCTTTCCCGGGGCAATCAGGAGTACTTCAAGGAGGCTTACGGCCGCGAGGCTACGCTCATTCCCAACGGCATCACTCCCGAGGCGGATCTTCCCGCGAAGGAGATCTCCGAGCGCTTTGGGCTCACCCAGGGCTCCTATGTCCTCTACCTCGGTCGCATTGTGCCCGAGAAGCGACCGGAACTGTTGGTGGAGGCGTACAAGCAGGTAAAGACGGATAAGCGCCTGGTTATCGCGGGCGACTCCTCCGATACGGACGACTACGCCGTGGCGCTCAAAGAGGCTGCCGCGTCCGACCCCCGCGCGCTCTTTACCGGCCACGTTGAGGGCAACCTGCTCTCCGAGCTGTACTCCAACGCGTATTGCTACGTGCTCCCCTCCGACGTTGAGGGCCTGCCCATGAGCTTGCTGGAGGCCTTGTCTCACGGTGCGGCATGCGTTACCTCGGATATTCCCGAGTGCGCGGATGTTCTGCAGGGTTGCGGGCTCACGTTCCCACACGGAGACGCGGGGGCGCTGCGCGACGTGCTTGAAGGCCTGATAGCGGATTCTGCCCAAGCGGAGAGGCTGGGCGCCATGGCACGTGACCGCGCGATTAATGGCTATGACTGGAACAGCGTCGTCCAAAGGACGCTTGCTTTGTATGAGGGTGTTGCGTAATGAAGATCCTTCTTGTAAATAAGTTTCATTGGCGCAAGGGTGGAAGCGAGACGTACTACTTTGCTCTTGCCGATGGTCTTCGCGCTCTTGGGCATGAAGTTGCCTTCTTCAGCATGGAGGATGAGCGTAATGAGCCGACTGAGTGGTCGCGTTACTTTGTAACGAATCGCGACTATAACGGACCGAGCTCTATTGTCGATAAGGCGAAGGCCGCGCAGGCACTTGTGTATTCCAAAGAGGCGCGCGAGAAGTTCGATGCGCTGTGCCGTGAATTCCAGCCCGATGTAATCCATCTCAATCTCACTCATAGGCAGATTACGTTTTCCATCTTGGACGCTCCTTGGCTAAAGCAGCATCCAACGCCGGTTGTGTATACCTCGCACGACTTGATTCTTGCTTGCCCGAGCTATCTTATGCTTGATTCCGAGGGCAACGTTTGCGATTCATGTCTCGAGGGTCATTTTGGCAATTGCCTTAAGAAGAAGTGCGTAAAGGGTTCGATCGCAAAAAGCGCGTTAGCGGTGGCTGAGGCGGAGTGGCTTAAACGGCACAAAACCTATTCACGTCTCGATCGCATCATCTGCCCGAGTGAGTTCATGCGGAACAAGTTTATTGAAGCGGGGCTTCCCGAGCGTCAGCTTGTCCTCATGCGGAATTTCCTGAATCCCGATTCGATGTCACGGGAAGTTGCCAACCAAAATAATGAAGATCCCTACATGCTGTATCTGGGACGCCTTTCTCGCGAGAAAGGCGTGTTAACGCTCGTGCATGCTTTTGAGAAGGCGGCACCGGTGATCCCTGATTGGCGTCTTGTTATTGCAGGCGATGGCCCTGAATGTGATGCTGTGAAGGTCAAAGTTTCCGCAATGCCAAACGAAATAAGCTCGAGGATTGAGCTGGTTGGATATAAAACCGGTGACGCCCTGCGCGGACTTGTGAATCGAGCCACTCTGGCGGCTGCGCCGTCAGAGTGGCTCGAGAACGCGCCATATGCGGTTCTCGAGGCACTCGCCGCGGGCAAGCCCGTTATCGGTACGAACATGGGCGGAATACCCGAGCTGGTACGTGAGGGTGAAACGGGCTTCCTGGCTGAAGCCCACGATGAGGCAGGACTCGCAGATGCAATCCGTAGGGGTGCGGCGGTGGCCGCCGATCCTGCGGCTTACGCCGCGATGAGCGCGCATTGCCGTTCATTCGTGGCAGAGAACTGTAATCAAGAGAAATACATCCGGAATCTCGTCTCCCTGTATCAAGAACTAATTGACCGGAAGGTGGTGGCCTAACCCATGGCCGAGAAGAAACTCAACGGAACCGTAATCGTAACGTACCGCTGCAACGCGCGCTGCACCATGTGCAACCGCTACAAGGCTCCCAGCCGTCCGGAGGAGGAGCTCTCCCTCGACGTGATCAAGAAGCTCCCGCGCATGTACTTCACCAACATCACCGGTGGCGAGCCCTTCATCAGGACCGACCTTGCGGATATCGTGCGCGAGCTGTACAAGAAGTCCGACCGCATCGTCATCTCCACCAACGGCTTCTTCACCGACCGCATCATCGCCCTTGCCGAGGAATTCCCCCAGGTGGGAATCCGCATCTCCATCGAGGGTCTGCAGCAGACCAACGATGAGATCCGCGGTCTCCAGAACGGCTTCAACCGCGGCTACGAGACGCTCAAGAAGCTCGTGGAAATGAAGCACCCGGACGTGGGCTTTGGCATGACGGTGCAGGATCGCAACGCTGCGGACTTGGTGCCGCTGTACAAGCTTTCCGACGAGCTCGGCATGGAGTTCGCCACCGCCAGCCTGCACAACAGCTTCTACTTTGTCGAGGCGAAGAACATCATCAAGGACCGTCCCATGGTGGCCCAGAACTTCGAGGACCTGGTAAACGAGCTCCTCAAGTCCAACGAGCCCAAGAAGTGGTTCCGCGCGTACTTCAACATGGGCCTCATCAACTACATCTATGGGCAGAAGCGCCTGCTCCCGTGCGATATGGCGTTCGACACGTTCTTCATCGACCCCTACGGCGACGTCATGCCCTGCAACGGCACCAAGGAGAAGCTCGTTATGGGCAACCTTAACGACGAGTCTTGGGATGAGTTGTGGGAGAGCGCCCAGGCCGAGAAAGTGCGCGGCTGCGTGCGCCACTGCGACCGCAACTGCTGGATGATCGGCTCCGTGTCTCCTGCCATGCACAAGTACATCTGGAAACCCGCGTCGTGGGTGCTGGCGCACAAGCTCAAGCCCGGCAAGAAGTTCGACATGCACGAGCTCCCCATCGTGCGCGACTACGAGTCGGGCAAGGTGACGAAGGAGGAGCTGGACGCTCTTTCCACCTGCGACATGCACGCCGCGATCAACGACGGCCTTTCCGACGCAAGCCGAGCCGACGCGCACGTGTACGAGACTGAGGAGGCGCTGTAGTGCAGCCGGGTGGAAAAATCGAATGCAAAAATTCAGAAATAGCGGTTGCTCGATATCAATCGGAGGAAACACGTGAAAGTATCCTGCATAACCAGGCACGCAATCTCTAATTATGGCTCCCTGCTCCAGGCATATGCGACACAACGAGCGGTAGAGAGCTTGGGGCATGAGTTCGAGATTATGGACTATGTACCTGCTTGTGAGGACGTATCCCAGCAGGTGAGGACGCTTCTTTCGACAAAGCCGTCCTGGAACGGGAACCCGTTGAAGAAGTCTGTCTACAGACTTCTGATGGAGCCTGAGACAAGGGTGGCGGGCAAGCGGTTTGCGCGTGAGCGTTCCCAGCTGCTTAAGATGAGCCCTCACTATGCATCCCTGGAGGAGCTGAAGGCTAATCCGCCCAAGGCCGATGTCTATATGACTGGAAGCGATCAGGTGTGGGGTCCCATCAGCTCGGGCGCATACGACCTGTCATACGCGCTTGAGTTTGCTCCCGAGGGCGCAAGGCGCATCTCATATGCGGCAAGCTTTGGTAAGAAGAATATCCCGGATAGCGTGCGCCCCAGGTTTCTCGAGGACCTTCGAGCATATGAGGCCGTGTTCGTACGCGAGGATGCCGCGCGCGAGCAGCTTGCCTCGTGGGGCATAGAGGCCGGACAGGTTGTCGATCCCACGCTGCTGCTTGATGGCGAGGCGTGGAGAAGGATGACGGCACCTGCCCCGAAGGGCGAATACATCCTCGTCTACCAGATTCACAGCGACCCGACGGTGGGGCAGTACGCCGTGAAGGTTGCCAAAAAGCTTGGCTTGCCCCTGATACGGATCTCCGCAAGCCTGCACCAGGCCTCACGCGAGGGCAAGTTCAAGTGGCTGCCGACGCTTGCTGAGTTTCTCTCGTATGTCGACAACGCAGCATGCCTAGTCACGGACTCGTTCCACGGTACGGCTTTTGCCATAAATCTCAATACGCCGCTGGTAGAAGTGCTGCCCAAGAACGGAACCTCGAGCAGGAACGTGAGTATTCTGCGACTCACGGACCTCACGGACAGAGTGCTTCAGAATCTAGATGATGTCGAGTTAGCATCCAAGCAGATTGACTTTGGTCGGGTCAACGACGTGATGGGTGCGGAGAGGGAGAAGTCCCTAGCGCAGCTCAAGAGCATGATTGAGGAGTAGGGCATTGTCAAACGTTGGCACTAGGACGGTATGCAAGAAGGATATGTGCGCTGGCTGTATGGCCTGCGTCGATTCATGCCGACATGGAGCGATTGCCATTGAGGATACGATTGAGGCGTATAACGCCCGTATTGATCCTACAAGGTGCGTGGGATGTGGACTGTGCGAGAAAACGTGTCCCCAGATGGTATCCCCATCTTCGTTGCGTCCTCTCGAGTGGCTACAGGGGTGGGCGAAAGATACATCGCTCAGAATGTCATCTTCGTCCGGGGGTCTGGCTACGGCCATCTCGGAGGCGTTTGTGGCGTCAAATGGATTAGTGTGTTCATGTGCACAGGAGGGCGGTGAGTTCCGGTTCCACCTCACTTCTGATGCGGATTACTTGAGGAGGGCCCAAGGCTCCAAATACGTCAAAAGCAATCCGCTTGGTGCGTACCGCGAGGTTAGGGAGGCCCTGCAAGGTGGTCAAAGGGTTCTCTTTATCGGTCTTCCTTGTCAGGTTGCTGCGATGCGTAACTTCGTTGGAAGCCGTTTAGCCGATTCCCTTTACACCATCGACCTTATCTGTCATGGTTCACCGTCCCCCAAGGTCCTGAGCCGATTCTTGGAAGAGACAGGTAACAACCTGTCTAATGAGCTGATACTGGACTTTCGAAAGAAAGTCCAGTTTCAGCTCCGCTATCGCGGAGCTGAAACTGTGGGTAGGACGGGTGTCCGCGATCGCTACTCGATTGCTTTCCTCTCGGGTTTACCGTATACGGAAGGCTGCTACTCCTGCCGCTACGCCAAGGGTGATCGTGTCTCCGATATTACGCTTGGCGATTCATGGGGTAGCGAGCTTTCTGATGAGGTCGCGAACGGGATATCCCTCGCACTTGTGCAGACAGACAAGGGTCGAGAACTGTTAGAAATGACGGACCTTGAGCTTTTGCCGGTTGATCCTGGTCTAGCTGTGGCCAACAATGAACAGCTTCAACGTCCTTCGACGAAGCCTATAGAAAGAAATACCTTTATGGACGGCTTTCGTAACGGGGTACGGGTTAACCGACTCGTTCTCAGGGCGAGGCCAAAAGACTGCGCCAAGTACTTGGTCAAGGATATACTGCTTGCACTGGGTTTGCTCAGGGGTTAACACATCGAGAGCGTTTGCTTTAGGCATTAATGATAAGGTAATCCATATGTTGAGTAATTCCAAGGTGCCAAAGTGCGTCGTATTAATGGCGTCATACAACGGCATCCCATTTATTTCAGAACAAATTGACAGCATTCTCTCGCAGGCTGAAGTTGACGTACGTCTTTTTGTCCGTGATGACGGGTCATCTGATGGTACTCGTGATCTTCTGCAGCGCTATGCAGATGAGGGCAGTCTGACTTTGTTAACAGGAGAAAACCTAGGACCTGCTTTAGGGTTTTTGACGTTGTTGCGGAATGCTCCCGAAGCTGATTACTATGCGTTTTCCGACCAAGATGATATTTGGGATAGCGATAAACTGATAACTGCGATTAAACAGCTTAAGAAGCAGGAGAATTTGGCTCTTTATCATTGCAATTCAAGACTTGTAGATTCAGCTGGTAATGAGATGGGCCGGTTAACCTATGGGCAACAAAGGTGCATATCTTATCGAGATAACGACCCTCTCAACCAGCTTTGCATTGGGTCACCTATGGGATGTACGCAAGTATTTGATAGGCGTATTTGGGAAGTTGTTTGCTTGCATGAGCTGCCCCATCCCGTCATCATGCATGATAAGCTGATAGCTAATCTATGCGTGCTGCTGGGTTATCGGATTGTTTTCGATGCTTCTCCTCATATGGGATATCGCCAGCATGGTCGTAATGTGGTCGGTGTGAGTACTGATTTACCATCTAAAGTGATTGAGAAAATCAATAGTTTTTGTCATCCGCGAGAGATTACTCTTGCAAAGCAAGTTACTGGACTTCTTTCAACTTATTCCGACTGCATTCTTCCTCCAGAGCGTGCTCTTGGAGAGTTGGTATCGAAAATGGACGCTTCTTTCATGGCTAGGTGCAGGGTTTCTTTCTCTTCGAGGCTGAATTTCGGCAGTCTACAAGAGGGCCTTTTCAATAGATCTCTCCTCTTGTTTGGGAAGCGATGATATGAGTAAAAGCATCCCCAAACCGCACAATAGTGGGTACGTCCTAGCGCTTGCCTTTTGCGACTATCTCAAGGACAAGACCGGCACCCCAAAGGCTATTATGGCGAGTCAGCAGGCCATGGCGTCGCACGGCATAAGTTACGTCTATCTCCACTCGGTTAAGAAGACCCTGTTCAGGGACGACCAGATGCTATTTTGCGAATTCGGGGTTACGGTCGACGGGGTGGAGGCTGGTGTTTTCAGTATTGCCCAGGTGTGCGAGGCCCTTTGCAGCTGGCAAAAAAGCGGCTTCAGCCTTCTTGAGCTTCATATCCACCACCTTCTGTACGTGAGCCTTGAGAAAGTCTCCGAACTGCTAAAAGTTACAGGCAAAACACCGGTCAGGGCCTTTCTCCACGACTATTACCTGTGTTGTACAAGCTATAACCTCCAAAATAGGAGCGGCTTTTGTGACAGCTCAAGGCTCGGCGACGCTCCCTGCGAGAAATGCCCCCACTTCAGTAACAGCCTTCGTGTGGAGTCGAAGATCCAAGGGCTGTTTGACTCCATCAAAAATCTCCGTTTTGTTGCACCTTCGACCTATACGAAGAATCGGTTTCTCTCATTCAGGCCCCAATACGAGGGCCTTGTTGATGTAATACCGCACCAAAAGCTGCTTGGAGAGTATCTGGGCAACAGACGTCCTCTGAACGCAGGGGAGCGCATCAGGGTTGCCTTTCTGGGGATGCCGAGGAAGACAAAGGGCTGGGAGACCTGGCTTCGCCTCGTATCTGCGGTCGATGAACAAGAGTACGAGTTCTTCGTCTTCAACAGCTCGAACGATATGTATCCAGGGATGAACAAGCGGTTTGTCGAATTTGATGAGAAGCACCCAAATGCCATGACCGACTCTCTCAGGGAGTGCGAGATTGCCATCGTTGTCATGTGGCCATCTTGTCCAGAGACCTATAGCTACACCTGTATGGAATCTTACTCCGCAAACGCTTATACGATTTCGAGTGCATGTGCAGGCAATGTCGCCGACTTTGTCGTTGAGCATGGGTCCGGTTTGGTGCTGAATAACGAGGAGGAGCTAATCGGGCTGTTTAGGGATAAGAGCCGGCTTATCAGGGAGGTCAATCGTTTCAGGAGCGGAAAGCCTGGTCCGCTCGATCTTGTCGATTCAGATGAGATCGTAGACCTGCTTCCATGCTCCTCGGTAGGTCTCAACACGGGAGTTCACATGCACACGAGGCTGATTGAACGTGTGCTGCTGGAGGTACTCAATGCAAGATCATAGGCATGCGAGGCTCGTTATAAATAAAGCGGAGGAGCGGGCTGGTCGAAGAGGTCGTTGGTATCTCCCTAATAAGCAAGGCGTTCTAACCGTTTGCATGGGTGACCTGGCGGATGCGACGATCGTTATAGGTATCTTGGCGCAGGTTTTCTTCCTTGAGTACTATGGTCTGGGGCGATACCTCAACTGGGTAATTACCGGCATGATTTGCGTGAGGGCGCTCTTCTCCGGATGGAAATATAGCGGTAGAGCGCTACTACTTGGGCTGATTACCGTTGCAGGGTGGCTGTCTGGTGCCCTCTTGGGTGGCAATATGGAAACGTTTAGGGCGAATATTTTGCTGCTCCTCTACCCGTTTGTCTATACGCTTTACTTCTTTCTTTTGGTCACTAACAAGAGGGATTTTCTTCTTGGACTCTTTGATGCAGGTTTTCCGGTCTTCAACGCCATATTGCTTCTCAATATGGCGATCATGTTTATCCAGTACTCTACCCATGGGATGATCGCTGCGACAACGAACGACATCAGTTACTTCGAGGACAATATCTCCGGCCTGTTCTCTTATGCGTCCGTCCATGCGGTGGCCCTTTACACTTCATTCGTCGTGCTCTACAACTTCGTCTGGATTAGGAGGCTTCGGGGTCCTCTCTGGCCATCCCTTGCCATCGCTTACAACGTCTGCCTTATCGTCCTGTCCTTCTATCTTGCGACACTCAACGATAATAAGGCGCTCTTCATAATCCTTCCTCTCGTTTTAGTGATGTTCTGGCTTATTTCAGTCATGAGAGGAGAAGCGGATGTTTCGGGTCCCTTCTTTTGGCTTGTCGCCTTGTATTTTATCCTGACAATTGCATACGTCTTGGTGCCTGCGTTCCAGATCCTCGTGGATACGCAAGTGTTTGGTCTGTTCGATATGGTTGGCAGTTCAGCTTCCGTCGGTACTGCTGCCGACGGCAGTAACGAGAGGATTGCTATCATCGGCTTCGCTCTCTTGAGACCGGCTACATGGAGTCTCGGAGAGGGTCTTGGAGCCTCAAGCTTCTACGCGTCCGGGTTCATGTCGTTTAACCACTTTGGTCAAGCGGATATGGGGTCTTTCTTGATTCTCATGGGGGTTTGGGAGACGGCAGCGTATGTAGCGTTTTTCCACTCCGTGGTTAGTGAGTTTATGGAGCAGGAAAAAGGATCTAATGGCCGGATTGTTCGTTTGCTCCTTTTGCTAACAATTCTTATTAACTTTCTGTATACGCAGTGCTTTACAAGGGTGAACTGCTGCTTGTGCCTACTGCTGCTCTGTGGAGCGCTGGCTTGGTCGTGGAATTCCTCGGCTGCAGACTATTTGATTATTGATAGAGACGAAGAACAGGTTTGAACATGAAAATAGGCATTTCCACATTTACGCATGGGGACAACTATGGGCAGAGGCTCCAGAACCTTGCTGTCCAAGAAACTCTCAAACTCTCGGGTGCAGATGTCCTTACGTTCAGACAGAAGGACTCGAGATCTGCCAAATACAAGCTCAAGTCTTTGGCTTCGCTCATTCCAAAGGGGCTTGCCGTTGCCCACATCCAGAGGCATCGTTCGTTTGAGGATTTCAATTCCCGTAACATTTCCTTTAGCCGGGAGGTTATATCTGATTCCAACCCTCCACGTGACATTAAATCCTATGACTTTTTCGTTGCTGGGAGCGACCAAGTTTGGTCTCCGTATTCCCCTGACGCTAACTCCACTATGTTTCTCACGTTTTCGCCAAGAGAAAAGCGCATTGCTTTTTCGCCAAGCTTGGCAGCTCCGACGATTCCCGAGGAGAAGCGTGAGCTGTTCCACGGCTATTTCGACGGGTTTGATAGGCTGTCCGTTCGTGAGCAGAAGAGCGCCGAGCTTATAAACAGTCTATACGGCTTAAAGGCCGAGGTGTTGATTGACCCAACACTGATGTTTGACGGCTCCTGGTGGGAAAGGTATGAAAAAGAGCCGCACTGCGGGCTTCCAAATGATTATGTATTGACGTACTTCCTCGGGAGTGCAGCTTACGAAGAGAGGGTTGCCGAAATCTGTGATTCACTTAGCTGCAAGAGGGTCGATTTACTAGGGGATGCGCGCTACTACGCCCTCGGGCCTTCAGAGTTCCTCTATGCCGTCCGTCACGCAAAGCTTGTAGCGACAGATTCATATCACGGATCAATTTTCTCGATCTTGTTCGGGAAGCCGCTGATTTATTGCCCTCGTGAGTCCACTGGTCCAGACATGAGCAGCCGATTCGACACGCTAGCCAGCGAGCTGGGTGTTTCTTTCGTTGAGCGGTCAATTCTTTCCGTATGTAATTCGGAACTGCTCGAGAGTGACTATTCAAAGGCGTATGACAGGTTGGCAGCTCAGAGGAAGATCGTTGTTGAATTCCTCGATAGATGTGGATTGAGCATTCCCTCGGAGGCCGCCCGTGGCTAGCCAGCGTAAGGCGGGCGCCCTCCTCGGCTACGCCAACATCCTCGCAAAGAACCTCGTCAACCTCGTCTACACGCCGATGCTACTGTCCTACGTGGGGCAGGCGGACTACGGCGTCTTCCAGAGCTCGAACTCCTTTGTCTTCTCGCTGACGCTCCTGTCCTTCGGCTTCTCCGAGGCCTACGTGCGCTTCTACACGCAGACGGTGGCGCACGGCGGCGAGCGCGACATCCGGCACCTGAACGGCATGTACCTCACGCTTTACGTCGCCGTCACAGCCGCGGCGGTCGCCCTCGGCATAGGCTTCTCCGCAAACGCCGGCGCGGTGTTCTCGGCCGGGTTCACCGAGGCGCAGGTCTCGCTCGCCCGGGAGCTGCTCGCCATCATGACGCTCAACGTCGCCTCGACGTTGTTCACCGTCGTGTTCAATTCCTACATCACGGCGCACGAGCGCTTCGTCTACCAGCAGACCAGGCAGCTCGTCACCACGCTTGCGACGCCGCTGTGCGCCTGGGCCCTGCTGGCCGCCGGTATGGGGCCCGTGGGCGTTGCCCTAGCACAGCTCGCGGTGAACCTCGTCCTGCTCGCCCTCAACGCGCGCTACGCCATCGTCGTGCTGGGCATGCGCTTCGAGCTCAGGGGTGCCGACTGGGGCGTCATGCGCGGCATCGCCGCCTTCAGTGCCTGGATCTTCGGTAACCAGGTCTGCGAGATGGTCAATCAGAGCGTGCCCAACATCATGCTGGGGGCCATCTCGGGCGCGACTGCGGTATCTCTGTTCGCGGTGGCCGTGAACATCCGCCAAGTCTTCTACTCGCTCTCCACCACGATGTCGAACGTCTTCATTCCGAAGGTCAACCGCATCGTCGCCACCTCGGACGACAACGCCGAGCTCACTCGCCTTATGACGCGCGTGGGCCGCTACCAGATGGTACTGTTTTGCTGGGTGTACGGAGGTTTCGCTATTCTCGGGAAGTTTTTCGTGACGAGGTGGGCGGGCCCGGGCTTCGCCGAGGCCTACTGGCTCGTGCTCGCCATGACGCTACCCGTCATGGTGCCCCTCTGTCAGAACGTCGGCATCGAGATCCAGAGGGCCAAGAACATGCACCACGCCAGGAGTCTCGTCTACCTTGCGATGGCGGTCGGGAACGTTGCCTTCACCGCCGCGGCCGCCCCGGCGCTGGGGCCGTGGGCCCCCGCGATCGCCTATGTCGTCAGCATCGTGCTCGGCAACGGACTGTGGATGAACTGGTACTACCAGAAGCGGGTCGGTCTCGACATGCTCTTTTTCTGGAAGCGGAACCTGCCGGTGCTGCTCGCCTGGGCTGCCGTCACCGTCGCCTGCCTCGCTGGCACGGCGGTCCTGCCCGTCAACGGATGGCCCGCGTTCCTCGAGTGGGGCGCCGTTTACAGCGCGCTTTTCGCCATAGCCCTTTGGCTCGCCGTCCTAACGAAGGACGAACGTATCGCGGTCGTCTCTCGTCTCCCGTTCCTTAGATAGGGTCCATCATGAATGATTCCGAGAAATCCCCGAGGGTCGTCTCGCTTGGCGACCGTTGCTGCGGCTGCGGCGCGTGCGCTGCCCGCTGCCCCAAGTCATGCATCTCCATGGAACCCGATGATTGTGGCTTCCTACACCCCACCGTCGACGCCTCCGGGTGCGTAGGCTGCGGGGCGTGCGACGCCGTATGCCCGGCGCTCAACGCCCCTGGGGAGGACGGGTGCGAGTTCGCCCTCTGGGCGAAGGCTCATGACGTCGGCTTGCTCGATAGATCGTCGTCGGGCGGCGTGTTCGGTCTACTCGCTGGTGACGCTCTCTCGCGCGGCGGTGTTGTGGCGGGCGCCGCGTGGACGGACGGTTGCCGCGAGCTTCGTCACGTGCTCGTGGAGGACAGGCCGGCGCTCGGCGCCGTTATGCGCTCGAAATACGTTCAGAGCGCGGTTGGCCGCGGCGTCTTCGAGGGCGTCCGCGCTGCCCTGCGTGAAGGCAGGCCGGCGCTCTTTGCCGGTACTGCATGCCAGGTGGCTGGCATGCGCTCATACCTGGGGAAACTCGCCGACTCTGACCTCTTCCTCGGCGTCGACGTCATCTGCCACGGTGTTCCGTCTCCAGAGCTCTGGTCGCGCTGGGTCGACTACCGTGGTGAGGCCTTCGGGTCGGACGTCTGCGACGTCAATATGCGGAGTAAGACAACCGGATGGTTGTCTTACTCCGCTATGTACAAGCACATAGCGGAGAAAGACAACACCGGGGACACCGAGTCCCAGATATTCGGCAAAGACTGGTACATGAAAGCGTTTCTGGCCAATGCGAGCCTTCGTTCGTCCTGTCTGGCATGTCCAGCAAAGCGCTCCAGCGGCGCCGATATCACGCTCGGTGATTTCTGGGGGTTCCAGAATACCCATCCCGAGGTCGACAACTCCAAGGGCGTATCTGCCGTCCTATGCAATACCGAGAAGGGCGTGCGGGCATTCGAGGCTATTTCTGGGCTTACTGCAAACGGTCCGGCGACGCTTGATGGGGTAATCGCGGGCAACCCTAGCCTCGTCCATTCTGTCACGCCTTATCCAAAGCGCGACGAGTTCTTGAACGACGTGTCTGCCGGGCTTTCCATCCCAGATCTCATGGACAAGTGGGATTTCCGTCCCACTCTCTGGCAGCGTGTCCGCGGCAAGCTTGGTGGTATTAAACGACGACTAAAGAGACTCGTTGGAAGGAGAGCCTAGATGGCCAAGGATCGCTACCTTCAAGCTCTTCGTGGGCTTGCGATTTCCGCAGTGGTGCTTATCCACTGTCTTCCTCAATGTGCCGCGTCGGTCGCCATTCGCCCATTCCTCAACTTTTCTGTTGCGTTGTTCTTGTTTTTATCCGGTGTTCTTACCGACGAGCGCAAATTTAATGCGGGGGGGGGTCTTCGACGCCGCATTAGCAAGGTTGCCGGACCTTATGCGTTCTGGAGCGTTATCTATCTTGCGGCGTTTCCCGCCCTTCATGGGCGTCTGGGTTTCTGGCGTTCGCCGTGGGCTCCGTATCGGCTCAGATGTACTATCTATTGGTCTATTCACAGCTTGTGCTGCTTACTCCGGTACTGTTCAGGCTCCTTTCACGGTATAGGTTCTTTGTCTATTGTGTGACACCGGCTTGCTTGCTTCTAAGGGAGCTCGCTGCCGTTGCCGGTGTCGCATTGCCTCTAATACAGGTTTTCTGCCCCATGTGGCTCATCTTTTATGTTTTCGGTCTCGACTGGAGGCGTTGGGCTGCGCTCATTGAAGGACGAACCACTCAGCTTGTTGCAGTGCTCTTTATATTTTTAATAATTCAGGAGGTCGCAGGCTTCTGGTGGTATTTGACTGGCGATTTCAATATGGCCACAACTCAGCTTAAGCTCGGTTCTGCCGCGACCTCTTTAGCTGTGATCGCGCTTCTTATGGCGGTTCCGGGATCATTCAAGTCGCGATTATCTTCTACTTTGCTTGTTGACCTTGGGAACGCCTCTTTTGGAATCTACCTCTGCCATATACTTGTTCTCAAGGCCGTTTGGAAACTGCTTGGATTATTCGTCATTCCACTTGGTGTTTCGACATTTACTGTTTGGGCGCTAACTCTTGCCGGATCTTATTCGCTTGTATCACTTTGCGGTCGTTATTTGCCCGAACGAATTCACATCATTGTGGGATTATAAATTGATTTTCGATACTGGCGCTTTTCATAGCGTTGAAGCAAAGTGAGTCCATTACCAACATTTGGCACGCGATCATCGGTGAAGATACCGGACTTCCTGTTTTCGAACGAGAAGATGACTTTTTACTCAAAATGGCTGATTGGATTAACCAACCTGAAATAACCGGAATCAATCTCCCTTGGTCGAGCATTGAAAAATGGAAGGGGCAATTCAGGTAGCCATATTCCGCAGTCATTACCTTGCCTATTTCGTTAAGAATGAGGGGGTTTAGCAAAATAGGATACCCAAGTCTTATTTATCACTCGACCTAAAGCGCATTTCGATTGTAGAGGACAGATTAAATGAAAGGCATCATCCTCGCCGGCGGGTCCGGCACCCGCCTGTACCCGCTCACGCTCGTGACCTCCAAGCAGCTGCTGCCGGTCTACGACAAGCCCATGATCTACTACCCGCTTAGCACCCTCATGCTGGCGGGCATCCGGGACATCCTGGTCATCTCCACGCCGACGGACCTCCCCAACTTCGAGCGCCTGCTCGGGGACGGCTCGCGCTACGGCGTGAACCTGTCCTACGCCGAGCAGCCCTCGCCGGACGGCCTGGCCCAGGCCTTCACCATCGGCGAGGACTTCATCGCCGGCGAGCCGTGCGCACTCGTGCTCGGCGACAACATCTTCTACGGCAACGGCCTCAGCCGCCACCTGAAGAAGGCCGTCGAGAACGCGCAGTCGGGCCGCGCTACGGTCTTCGGCTACCACGTGGACGACCCCGAGCGCTTCGGCGTCGTGGAGTTCGACGGCGAGGGCAGGGCCGTCTCCATCGAGGAGAAGCCCGAGTGCCCCAAGAGCTCCTATGCGGTCACCGGCCTGTACTTCTACCCGGGCGACGTGGCCGCCAAGGCGCATGAGGTGCAGCCCTCCGCCCGCGGCGAGCTGGAGATCACCGACCTCAACCGGATGTACCTGGAGGAGGGGACGCTGTCCGTCGTCACCTTGGGCCGCGGCTACGCGTGGCTGGACACCGGCACCATGGAGAGCCTGCACGAGGCCGCGGAGTTCGTCCGCGCCGTGGAGCACTCCCAGGACCTGCCGGTCTCGGTCCCCGAGGAGATCGCCTGGGAGAACGGCTGGATCACGACCGCCGAGCTCGAGGAGGCCGCGAAGGCCTACGGCAAGTCGGTCTACGGCCGGCACCTGAAGAAGGTCGCCGCCGGCGAGATCGTCAACAGCCCTCGCGAGTACTAATCCGATCAAATGGGAGATAGAAACATGTCTGAAGAGCTCTTCGAGCCCAGGAACATCATCGTCACGGGCGGCTGCGGATTCATCGGCAGCAACTTCGTCCACTACGTGGTGAAGAACCACCCGGACGTCCACGTCACCGTCCTGGACAAGCTGACCTACGCCGGCAACCCCGAGAACATCGCGGGGCTCCCCTCCGACCGCGTGGAGCTCGTCGTGGGCGACATCTGCGACGCCGAGCTGCTGGACAGGCTGGTACCGGGCCACGACGCCATCGTGCACTACGCCGCCGAGTCCCACAACGACAACTCCATCGCCGACCCGGAGCCCTTTCTGCGCACCAACGTGGAGGGCACCTTCCGCCTGCTGGAGGCCGTCCGCAAATACGGCATCCGCTACCACCACGTCTCTACCGACGAGGTCTACGGCGACCTTGCGCTCGACGACCCCGCCAAGTTCACCGAGGAGACGCCGTATAAGCCGAGCTCCCCGTACTCGAGCACCAAGGCTTCCTCCGACATGCTCGTGCGCGCCTGGACCCGCACCTACGGCCTGCGCACCACGATCTCCAACTGCTCCAACAACTACGGCCCCTACCAGCACGTGGAGAAGTTCATCCCCAGGCAGATCACCAACATCGTCGACGGCGTCCGCCCCAAGCTCTACGGCCGCGGCGAGAACGTCCGCGACTGGATCCACACCGAGGACCACTCCTCGGCCGTCTGGGACATCTTGACCAAGGGCCGCATGGGGGAGACGTACCTCATCGGAGCCGACGGCGAGAGGAACAACATCACCGTCCTGCGCATGATCCTGGAGGCCATGGGGCGCGACCCCGAGGACTTCGACTGGGTCGCCGACCGCCCCGGCCACGACCGCCGCTACGCCATCGACTCAACCAAGCTCCAGCGCGAGCTGGGCTGGAGGCCGGCCCATACCGACTTCGCCGAGGGGCTCAAGCAGACGATCGACTGGTACGTCGCCAACGAGTCCTGGTGGCGCCCGGCCAAGGAGGCCACCGAGGCCCGCTATAGGGCTCAGGGGCAGTAGGGGAGACTAACATGGCAGACATCGCATTCGAGAAGGACCTCTTCGTCACCGAGACCGGCATCGGGGGCCTGAAGGTCGTCGACCTCGCCGTCCACGGCGACTCTCGCGGCTGGTTCAAGGAGAACTGGCAGCGCGCCAAGATGACCGAGCTCGGCATCCCCGACCTCCGCGTCGTCCAGAACAACGTCTCCTACAACGAGAAGAGGGGCGTCACCCGCGGCATCCACGCGGAGCCCTGGGACAAGTTCATCTCCGTGGCCCGCGGCTCGGTCTTCGGCGCCTGGGTGGACCTGCGCGAGGGCAGCGCCACCTACGGCAAGGTTTTCACCTGCACGCTCGACCCGAGCAGGGCCATCTACGTCCCGCGCGGCGTGGGCAACTCCTTCCAGGCGCTCGAGGACGGCACCGCCTACACCTACCTGGTGGACGCCCACTGGTCCCTCGAGCTCAAGAAGACCTACACCTTCGTGAACCTGGCCGACCCCGAGCTCAACATTCAGTGGCCCATCCCGCTGGACCAGGCCACCGTCTCCGAGGCGGACAAAAACCACCCGATGCTGAGGGACGTCGTCCCCATGGCGCCGAAGCGCACCCTCGTCACCGGCTGCAACGGCCAGCTGGGCCGTGCGGTCCGCGCGCTCGCCGAGGAGCGCGGCCTCGCCGGCAGCTTCGACTACTGCGACATCGACACCTTCGACATGTCCGACCCCGACGCCTATTCCAAGTACGACTGGTCGCTCTACGGCACCGTGATCAACTGCGGCGCCTACACCGCGGTGGACAGGGCCGAGACCCCCGAGGGCCGCGTGTCCGCCTGGAAGGCCAACGCGACGGGGCCGGCGCAGCTCGCCCGCACCTGCGCCGAGCACGGGATCACCCTGGTCCACGTGTCCTCCGACTACGTCTTCGACGGCACCGCCGAGGTCCATACCGAGGACGAGCCCCTCAGCCCGCTGTCCGTCTACGGCCAGACCAAGGCCGCCGGCGACATCGCCGTGGCCGGCTGCCCGCGCCACTACATCATGCGCTCGAGCTGGGTCATCGGCGAGGGGCACAACTTCGTCAAGACCATGAAGGCGCTGTCCGACCGCGTCGCCGACCCGGGGGATAAGCTCACCCAGGTCACCGTCGTTGACGACCAACTGGGCCGCCTGACCTTCACGCGCGACATGGCCGCGGCCATCTTCCACGTGCTGGAGAACAAGGCCCCCTACGGCACCTACGGCTGCACCGGCTCCGGCGCCGTGAGGAGCTGGGCCGATATCGCCCGCGCCGTCTTCGAGGCCGCCAACGGCAACGGCGAGAAGGTCGTGCCGGTCAGCACCGCCGACTACTACGCGAGCGCCGCGGGCCCCATCGCCCCGCGCCCGGTCCACTCCGCGCTCGACCTTTCCAGGCTCGAGTCGGTCGGGTTCCACATGCCCGACTGGGAGGAAGAGCTGGGGGAGTACCTCAAGACGCTCTAGTCGCCGCTATTGAATTGACGAGAGTAAAAAAGCCGCCGCTTGTTAACGGCGGCTTTTCTTATGCGTGGCGTATAGCCCCGCTGCAAAAAGCGGCAAATGTCGCATGGTTTACTCTAAGCCTTACAATTACGACCAGATTCTTTGAAGAGGGCCTTGCTTAATTAGTTATTTACTACTGAGTTTAGATAAAACGCTAGAACCTAAAGCAAATGACCTAAGACCAGCTTTTTGCTTACTGATCTTATCAACGACATAGCTGATAAGATCAAATGGCACCGGAATGGTCTAGGCGTATTCTTTGTTTTCTATCCAGGTGGCGTAGAAGTCCACTCTGCCCGAGGGGGCCGTGCCCGACACCTTCCCCCCGTCGACGTAGCGGTAGAAGCTCCGCCCCTCCGGCAGCGCCCCGCCGTCCAGCTTCGCCCACCTGCCGTTGCCCGCGGCGTCGATGACGAACCACGCGTCGTCGCAGTCGCGGTGGGCCTTCCAGCCCGCGAACGCCATCGGCCCGCAGGAGAAGCCCAGCGCCGACGACGTCAGCGTGGCGGTCGGTGTGCCCACGACGACCCTCGTCGTCCTGGCGACGGCGGGCGCCGCGTCCGACCCGTGGTAGCGGATCGTGTAGGATGCGGGCTCCTTCCAGGTGGCGTAGAAGTCGAACCTTGATATCCACTTGTACCCGGATTGCATGGCAACGATAGAATTGGCAGCAAGATCGGCCTTGGCGTCGGTCGTCTTCCACTCGCGCAGGTTCATCGCAAAGGCGACGATGCCGTTCTGGATGCCACTGATGCTGGGCGGGAAAGACTGGTTGTCGGCGTCGATAGAGAACTTGTTCTCCTTTGCGTCGAGGTGCTGCTGGATGCGATCGGCGTACTTGGCGGCCCATTCGTCGGCCTTGCCATTGTGGACGAAGTAGTTGTCTTTGAGGCTCGTCGAGCGGGTGGCGTACCCGTCGGCAGTGTAGATTTTGGCGTGTCCCTTGTGCGCGATTGCCATGAGTTCATCGGTGATACAGAAGTACAGGTGGCGCTGGTCAAGGTCGCCATAGAAATTGTCGGATGTGTCGTCCCAGGTGCAGTCGACCTGGTACCATTTTCCGTCGAGCTTAACCGCATTCCAGGTGTGGCCGTCATAGGTATCGCGGGTCTCTGAATTAATGATGCCGACAGCGGTGAGCAGCTTGGAATAGGCGCTTTCATACGCCTGACAGGTGCCCACGCCGCGCGTGAGTGCGCTCTCGGCAGATGACCACTTCAGCGAGTTGTCGTACTCAAGCTGATTTAGAAGCCAGTCATGAAGATAAAGGGGCATTTCATATTCAAAGCCATTTGTGTTTTGCTTGGCCTGCGACACTGCTTTATTGACAATGCTCGCAACGCTGGGATACGCATCATCTGCAACCTGGATATACGAGTTGGTGCGCAAGTAGTAAACGCCCGACGCCTTGTCCATGAGGTAAAAGCGGAAGTTATATGATCCGGTAGCCGTCGTTGTGAACGTAAAGTCGTGGCTAGCGCACGCGTCGGTGAACTTTGTCCACTCTCCGCGGCTTGGGTCGGCGACCGACTCGTAGGCATACTCATTGGGGTTGGAGTAAGAGGGCGCATCCATGCGGAAAAGATAGCTGCCACTGCCACCTGTTGCGCTCACGTGGAAAGTCGTTGGCTGTCCAAGTACTGGATCGTTCCATTCGACGGTGAGGGTGACACTGCCGCTGGTGGCGCTATCGCTGTGCTGATATCCACTTACTGCGGCCTTTGTGGATTGTTCCGAATCAGACGACATGTCGGAAGTTAGGGAAACCTGAGGTTTCGCCTGATGTGAAATTGGATTCGCGAGATCTGAATCATTTTTGATGGACTCATTGCCGATCTCGCTTGTATCAATGTCGCCCGTCATACTGGTGCCCGAATTGTCCGCTGCGCCAGTATCAAACTGCTCCAAGGTGTTTTCTTGAAGCCGTTCTTCTTCCGCTAAAACCCTTACAGGTATTGCTGCGCTAAGCATGGATACGCAAAGAACTGCGCAGAGCGAGCGGTAAAAGACTCGTTTCATAGCGGTGCCTCTCGATAAGGCGGGCGCCAAGGCCCGGAGGCGGCGCCAGACCAACACTCCGTGTATATGTAAGTGGGGTTAATTTTACGGTAACACCAGTCAACAACTGCGAACTTTTTGGACAAAGTTGGGGAGGGGAGAGGGGTACTTGGGACAGTTTGGCACTGATTGATTTTTCGTAATCATGTCTATAAATTTTGATGAACAGTGATATGGATTCATTGTTATAGTTTGGAGCCAAACATGGAAGCACCCGCCGTTCTCCATCATTATGCAAGCCTAGATACGCTGGCCTTGATTCTGCATAATCGGACTATCAGGTTCAGCCGGTTAGATAAGGTTGATGACCCGCAAGAACAGCGTTCAGCAGACTCTCAAAATCTTGGAAAAATAAAGCTCGTCAGTTGTTGGACCTCTTCTGATGAGGAGAGTATCCCTATGTGGCGCGAGTACGCTGGAGCTGAATGTGGAGTAAGAATCCAGATGAAGAGCTATCCGTTTAAGCGGTACTCTGTGTCTACCGAAAGCCTAAGTAAGCTATCTAGTGACGCAGTTTTGAATACTCCTGGTGGCAAGTTTGATGGACTTCAATTGCCGCTTGAAGACTTTTGGGATAAAAAATATCATTTTAAAGAAATGGCCCGAAGCGTTGAGATGCTTAATGAAGTCCAATACACGAACGATAAGTCGCTTCTATTTCCAGAAGTGATACGAAGTTGCGGGAACGGTTGGATCGAGGCTGATTTAAGTGCGCTTGGGATCCACAAGGCTACCGCCTGGTCATACCAGAAAGAATGGCGCTATGTTTTGACGGGAGTTCCTGTGGGCATCGCCTCCATTATCAAGGGTGACGCTGAAGCAGTTAAGAAAGCTGCTGAAGTCATACTTGATAGATGCGATCCCGGAATTCCTTCCTTTTACGATTTGGCTATCTCAGACGAAGCATTTTCCTCGATGAAGATCGTCGCCTCCCCAAAGATGACTCCAGGCAACCGAGTGATTTTGGACGCGTTGGTGCAGAAATACGCACCCGGCCTTGAGGTTGCAGAAAGTTCGATTGAGTTGGCTTAAATAGGCAGCAATATGATGCCGGAGGTTCCCATGTGTTGTCTGCGACTTCATGGCAGGGGAAGCCGATGCTCTTCTAATCCAATGTGCAAATAATGAGATCGCACGTTCGGGCAGCCCTAGAAGTTCTTACTGATAATTGCATATCCGCAATAAGGGAAGGGCTGATAAGTGGCTGCCGATAGGCCCCTTCATATTGAAGCCAATTTGCTACTTATTAAGGGACTAAATATTTACTGCCCACCCGAACTTATCGTCCTTGACTATTAAACATAGTTATACTGCAAGGAGTATTCTTGTTTGTTCTTTTGGAGCTCGGCATATGCAATTTAATTATTCCGCGCTTGATAGCTATGAGTTTGAGTTGCTCAGTCGTGATGTCGCCGAAAAGCTTATGCATATTAAGCTGTCCTGCTATACCGAGGGCAGGGATGGCGGGATAGATGCCTCCGATTTTTATTTCTGTGGTTCTCATTCCTGTCCATCGGTTGTTGTTCAAGCCAAGCATTGGACTCAGCATGTGCGTTATTCCAAGCTTGAATCAACTTTATTAGCTTTGATTAAACAGCTGGACTCTCGCGGTAATCTTCCCTCCAGATGTTTAATACTTACTGTGGCCTCTGGCGTTACGAGAGAATTCCAACAGCGATTGTTTTCTAAGGCGAAAGCTCTCGGTGTTCAAGATTTCAAACTATTGGATTCCGTTAAGCTTGACCAGCTCCTTTCCGACGAATCTAATTCAGATATTCTGCGTAATCATTTTAAGCTATGGATTGCTGGGGCCAATGTGCTGCAGAACCTGTACAACAGATCATTCTTTGTAGGCTGCGATTTGTATCTTGCTAATATCGATGAACGCAAATCCTTGTTTGTCCAGACCGCTCTATTTAACAGGGCGGTCAATATTCTCGAATCAAACCCCTGTCTAATCATCACCGGCGATCCGGGTACGGGCAAAACCACACTTACACAAATGCTCGCCCTTCAAATGTCCGCAGCTGGTTATCGCGTTCTCTATTCTTCATGCTATGAATTGGAGGGCGTAATAAGCGCATCTTCGCCCGATTCCAACCTACCGGAACTTATTGTACTAGATGATTTCCTTGGACAGAATTTTCTTGATGTCGATTCAAAGTTGCTGCGCTTGATTAGCAGCTTACTTTTTATGGTTAAGAAATCTGACAAGCGAAAGATAATTCTCAATTCACGCATTTCCATTCTCAACGAAGCTGGTAGGAAGGACGATTCTTTTCATCGTTTGATTCGCAAGCTTGACGATCAGCTTGTTTTAATAGACACCAGTTCCATGAGCTTATTGGACAAAGCCCGAATACTTCTTTCGAACTTGCGATTCGAAAACGTACCGCAGCCGTACATAGAGGCGCTATCTAAAAAAGTCGATAAAGATAAAGCGGGCTGCGTTAAGATTTGCGAACACGCCAACTATAATCCTCGTGTAATTGAATATTGTTCTCGCCCGGAATTTATTGAGCAATGTGATTTGGACAATTACTGCTCAGCGATTGTTTCACGTCTTAATAACCCTATTGATATCTGGAAAAACGAATTCGAAGAGCGTCTTGGTGAGGAAGAGAGAGTTCTTGCTTTTCAACTATTTTCGTTTGGAAATAAATTTATAAGCCTGTCACATCTAAAAGCTGCCTTTAATTCCAGAATCAAGCTATCTTATGGGATTGATTGTTCTATAGATTGCTTTGATCGTGCAATCAAGCGCCTTAAGTCGGCTGTAATCAAAATGGTTATTATCGATGGTGAGCAGCATATTGCAATGATTAATCCTTCTGTTAATGATTACTGTGCCGCCTTTCTTGCTGAAAATGCCCTAGAGTCTACAGCGATAGTGGAATCAGCGATATATGCCGATCAGCTGGAAACCATTTTTAAGGTCAATACTGATAGGTCCGTTATCGACGCATTTAAAAACAGGGCCATTAAAGGCGAGGTTTTAACCCTTAAAGGGTCGCGCGCGCAGACGTGGTGTAAGAGTGTCCTGAGGTCCGTCGCTGCAAGTCCCGATGTTACTCCTTCTTGAGACCGCGCTTCTCGACTATCTCGTCCACTATCTCCCTGGCGCGCCGCCCGAGCGCGCGGCGCCTCCCCTCTGTCGGGGCCGGCCTGTCCGCGGGCTCGGCGAAGCCCTCGGCGGCCGAGGCCTCGGAGAACACGCGCTGCTGGGACCACTGCCCCTCGGTCTCCATGAGGCTCGCGCACGTCAGGCGCAGCATCGACTCCCTCGAGGGGAAGGACTGCACGACCCTGTAGCGGCGCTTGATCTCGCGGTTGGCGCGCTCCTGGACGTTGTTGGTGCGGAGCTTGGCCCAGTGCGCCCTGGGGAAGGCCGTGAACGCCAGCGCGGAGTCCTCGGCCTGCTCGAAGACCTCGCCGGCCCTGGCGGACACCGACGCCACCCAGGGCGCCGCCTCGGCCCACACGCAGCGCGCGAGGTCGGGGTCGTCCTGGTAGACCGCGGCGTGCACGAGGTCCCTGACGGCCGCCTTGGAGTCCTCGGGCCTGCCCGAGCAGGCGCTCTGGAGGTTGCGCTGCAGGTGCGTCACGCAGCGCTGCCAGGCGCAGCCCTGGAACAGGCGCGAGACGGCGGCCACGAGCCCGGCGTGGCTGTCGGAGACCACGAGGCGAACGCCGGCCAGCCCGCGCTCGCGCAGCCCGCCGAGGAATGCCGCCCAGGAGTCCTCGCTCTCGGTGTCGACCACGTCGCAGCCCAGGAAGTGCTTGCGCCCGTCGGCGCCCAGCCCGATCGCGGTCACGACGCCCTGCGAGACGACCGACGAGCCGACCCTGCAGCTCATGTAGGTGGCGTCGAGCCACAGGTAGCAGCACGGCGTGCCCGACAGGTCGCGGCTGCGGAACTCCGCCACCTCGGCGTCGAGGTCGGAGCAGAGGCTCGAGACCTCCGAGCTCGACAGCGAGGATATGCCCAGCTTGGACGCCACGCGCTCGACCTTGCGGGTGGACACGCCGCACACGTACATCTCCTGCACGATGGCGGCCACCGAGGTGTCGACGCGCGACCATCGCGCGAGCATGCCCTCGGGGTAGTAGGTGCCGTGCCTGAGCTTGGGTATCTCGAGCTCCACGTCGCCCACGGCGGTCTTGAGCGACCTGGGGCGGTAGCCGTTGCGGCTGTTCTCCCTGCCGTCGCTGCGCTCGTTGCGGCTCGCGCCGCACATCTGCTGGGCCTCGGAGTCCATCAGCGCGTTCATCACGCCGCCCAGCACCCTGCACGCGAACTCGCGCGCGTCGCCGCACTCCTGCCAAAGCCTCGCCGCCTCGAGGGCCTCGTCGCGGCCGAGGCGCAGTACACTCTCTTCTTGGGGCATCGCCTTTCCTTCCATTCGTCACCTTCATTACTCCAACGACGAATTCTAGGCGGTGTCCCCTCCCTTTCAAGAAAGAGAAGGGGCGGGGCATGCCCCGCCTCTTACACCACATCTCTGCGCGCTACCCCTTAAAGTTGATTGTCCTGGATCTTGGCTCGGACTCTGTCCGGAGCATTATGTTTGCTCAGTATTGCGACAGATTTTCGGCCTTCTTACCGATAGTGATTTTGAATGGATTGGATCTCTTCTGGGCGAAATGCTCGATTCAGAAAACACTAAAGCCTGGGAATCAGTTTCGCTTTTGTTGGTTGGCTCAGGTCGGGGTACTTTCTATAACAGCCCATACTATGCGGAATTGCTATGTTCCTTTTTGAGCTTGAGTCATTTAGCGATAGGCACAAGCTATTTAACGGCCTATGACTTATTGGAAGACCTTGAAAGAGCTAAAAAGATACTGAATGTCTCCGATAAAGTTTCTAGACGTCTTTTATTTGCGCTTAAGGCGGAAGCGAATCGTTGGCTTAAAGAATATGTCATAGATTCCGTTGAGAGCTTTGGTAATGGTCGTGATTGGGAATCTGAATATCAACCTTCGAAGTTCGACTGCTATATCGAGGATTGGGAAACGTTTGTAAAAAAGAAGATTCATGATGTGATGCTCAGGCATTTAAATCCATATTCGCTACTTTGTGATCGCGTCGAAAATGTTGGTGTAAGGGTGACGCCCTAGCGTCCGTTTAACGAAAA
>NZ_JAQEKC010000029.1:0-24705 GCF_027679495.1 Collinsella aerofaciens | reverse complement strand
CGGGGCCCGTGGGTTATACCCTAAGAGCAAACCACCCTTTTTAAGGGTGGTTCTGATTTGTGGGAGCTGCCGGCGGATTCGAACCGTCGACACCCGCGTCACCAATTTCCCCGCGGGGGGGGTCGAATCCGCCCGGAGCACCAGAGATTTGTCGAGCCCGGTACCGCTACGGTGCCGGGCTCTTCTGGTTCAATGCCATGTCAAAAACGAAGCGCCCGCTTGCTGGGGGAGCAAGCGGGCGCCTGTGAGCGAATATGTTTGCGGCGAAAGCCGCGATAAGCGGTGGGGTGGCGACTAGTTGGTCGTACCGGAATCGTCGCCCGTGCCCGAGCCCGAGCCCGAACCAGAAAGTGCGACCGTCAGCGTAATCGTGCTGTCGGTGGACTGCTTGCCAGTGGGGGAGACGCCCGTAACGGTGGCATCCTCGTTATCGCTTACGGGATTGCCGTTCTGGTCACAGAAGCCAATGTTATAGAAACCGGCGTTGTTGAGCGCGGTAACGGCGGCGGAGATGCTCTTGCCGTACAGGTTGCCCGGGACGGTGGCCTTGCCGGACTTCTTGGCAATGACGACGGTAATCGTGGCGCCGGGCTTCTGCTTGCCGCTGGGGTTCCAGCTGATCACGGTGCCCTCGGTAACCGAGTCGTTCTCCTGGTAGCTCACGTCGACGCCAAAGCCTGCCATATCGAGGGCGTTGCGCGCCTGGGCCTCGGTCATGTCGGTCAGGTCGGGGACGGACGTGGTATCCGGGCCGCTCGAGACCTTGTACGAGATGGTCGTGCCCTTCGCGACTTCCTTACCGGCTTCGGTGCCCTGCTCAAAGACCTGGCCCTCATCAGCTTCGTTGGCCTCCTCGGAGGCGTTGCCCTTCAGGCCAACGCTTGCCAGTGCGGCTTCTGCTTGGTCCTTGGTCAGGCCGACAAGTTTGGGAACCTCAACCTTTTCGGAGGGCTTGGGGCCCTTGGAGATTACCAGGTTCACCTTGGTGCCCTTGGTCTTCTTGGTGTTGCCGTTGGGTGTCTGCTCGGCGACCTTGCCCTCGTCGACATCGTCGTTGTAGCTTTGGTCGATGGTGCCGACCTCGAGGCCGGCTTCCTTGATCAGCTCGACGGCACTCTGCTGGTCCTTGCCCAGTACATCGGGAACGGTGACCTGCTCGCCGCCAAAGAGTCCTGTGGCAAAGGCCACCACGATGCCGATGACGGCAACCGCTGCCACCACGGCGGCGATAATCTTGTTCTTGTTGGACTTGGGCTGATCGACCTCGTAGGAACCGGTGGAACCCGAGACGGCGCTGCGGGGGTTGGTCTGTCCGCTTACGCCCGATACGGGGCGAACCATAGCGCGCGTGGAGTCAGACAGCTCACGGGTCTTGGTAGCGCCCAGCTCACCGGGGGCGCCGATGATGCGCGTGGGCTCCGAGACGTTGACGGCACGGCCCGACAGGTAGCTGTTGAGCACCTGACGCAGCTCGTCGGCGGTCTGGAAGCGGTTTGCCGGGTCCTTCTCCATGCACTTGAGGATGATGCGCTCAAGGTCGGCGTCGACACCGGAGTTGATCTGGCTCGGCGGAATAGGCAACTCGTTGACCTGCTTGAGTGCGACCGAGATGGCGTCGTCGCCGTCAAAGGGTACGCGGCCGGTGGCGCACTCGTACATGACGACACCCAGCGAGTAGATATCCGAGGTGGGGCCGAGGTCCTGGCCGCGGGTCTGTTCGGGGCTTACATAGTGGGCGGTGCCCAGCACGTTGTTATCCTGCGTGAGGTGGCTGTTCTTGGCGCGTGCGATGCCAAAATCCATGACCTTGATATTGCCGTCGGGCAGCACCATGATGTTTTGCGGCTTAATGTCGCGGTGGATAATCTCGTGCTTGTGTGCGACCGAAAGCGCGGAGCTGATCTGCGAGCCGATCTGCGCGACCTTCTTGGGATCGAGGGCGCCGTGGCTCTTGATGCCGCTCTTAAGGTCGGTACCGCGCAGGTACTCCATGACGATGTAATAGGTGTCGCCATCCTTGCCCCAGTCGTAGACGCCCACGATATAGGGGGAGGACAGGCCGGCCGCTGCCTGGGCCTCCTGCTTAAAGCGGGCGGCGAAGGTGGCGTCGCCGGCATACTGCGGCAGCATGATCTTGACGGCAACCGTGCGGTCGAGGACCTGATCCTGTGCACGGAAGACGGTCGCCATACCGCCCGTTCCCACCTTATCCTTGAGGAGGTATCTTCCCCCGAGGACCCTCTGTTCCATTCCTGCTCCTAACATAACTATTCGCTCAACGATGTGTGTAGTACCAAATGTATGGCCGCTGGGGCCGTGTGGCGCGTTGTCGCTAGCTCATCGGCCGCGGCGCGTCCCAAGTATCCGCTTTGATCACGGGCATCACGCTCCCTGTGCGGCGAGCGCCGCGGTCAGGACGATGCCGGCGATCTTGGCCGCCTCGACGTCGTGTTTGTCGTAATCCTCCAGGGCCACCGAGATGGCAACCGTGGGTGAATCGTAAGGTGCAAAGCCAACAAACATAGAGTTGACGTTGGTGCCGCCGGTCTCGGCCGAACCGGTCTTGCCGGCAACCTTGACGCCCGGAATCTGGGCATCGGTGCCGGTACCGGACTGGACGACGGCGAGCATGGCCTGCTTGACCTGGTCGGCCGTGGCAGAGCTGACAGCCTGGCCCAGCGAGCGGGACTGCGTGGTCTTAACCACGGTTCCGTCCGGGGCGAGTATCTGGGACACAAAGAACGGGTCCATGACCACGCCGCTGTTGGCGATAGCCGCAGCGATCACGCAATTCTGCATAACGGTGGTCTGCGGGCCAGGCGTGTGGTCCATGCCGACGGGCTGTCCGGCGCCTGCCCAAGCGGTCTCCCACTCGGTCATAAGCGACGGGTCGGCCATGATGGAAGCCGCGGTGGTCAGATCCTGGCCGAGCTTTTGACCGTAGCCAAAGGCGTTGGCAAACTGGACGAGCGAGCTGGCGCCGACCTCGTTTGCCACCTGGCCAAAGACGACGTTGGACGACACGGCGAAGGCCTGCTGCAGGCTGATGGTGCCGTAGCTCTCGTTGGCATCGTTGGTGACCGGCGCGTTGCCAATATCCATGGAGCCGGGCGCCTGGTACGTGCTGGTAAGGCTGGCGGTGCCGGTCTCGAGCGCCGCGGAGAGTGTGACGACCTTAAAGGTCGAGCCCGGGGTGTAGAGCGCGTCCATGGCGCGGTCGTACATGGAGCCGTCCTCGCCGCCGCCCGACTGGAGCAGCGCATCGATGTTGGTGTTGTCGTAGGTGGGCGAGCTCGCGCACGCAAGGACCGCACCGGTGCGCGGATCCATGACCACCACAGCGCCCTTAAAGCCCTTGAGCGCCTGCTCGGCAGCCGTCTGGATGCGCGAGTCGATGGTGAGCTTGGCGGTATTGCCCGGCTGGGTCTGCCCCGCGAGCGACGCGATGGCGTTGTTCCAGCTGGAGTAATCCTTGGAGCCGGTGAGCGTATCGTTCATGACGCTCTCGATGCCGGCGGTGCCGTATTGCTGGCTCACGTAGCCCACCACGTGCGCGGCCATGTTGCCGTTGGGGTAGGAACGGGCGTAGGTGCCGTCCTCCTGCTGCAACGACTCGGCTAGCGTCACGCCGTCGGACGTGATGATGGAGCCACGCTGGATGTACTTGGAGCGGGCGATGGTGTGGTTGTTGGTCGGCATGTCCTGATAGTCCTTCGCCTTGATGACCTGGACATAGGTGAGGTTGCCGATAAGGATGGCGAACAGCGCCGTGAAAGCAAACACGGCACGAGTCAGACGGTTGGCAAGTGCCACGCGGCCGAGCACGCCGGACTCTGGCGTGTCGAGCAGGCGACGACGCATGCGAGAGCCCGCGGAGTGGTTGCCGTGGCTGTAGGAAGGTGCGCTGGCAAAACGCGTACCGGTCGGGGCGACGGCGGATGCGACCTGGTCATCGGTGATGGCGGCCATGGTGCCGGTGCCGGTGAGCTCGGCTTCGCGTCCGGTTGCCTCGTCGCCGGCGCGCAGCAGTAGCGCGACGATGATAAAGCTCGCCAGCAGCGAGGAGCCGCCCTGGCTCATAAAGGGCAGGGTGACGCCAGTCAGCGGGATCAGGCGGGTTACGCCGCCAACGATTAAGAATGCCTGGAAGCTGATGGCCGCCGTAAGGCCGGTCGCGCTAAAGGCGGCAAGGTCGGACTTGGCGCGGGCGGCCGTGGTGAGGCCACGCACGGCAAAAAGCATAAACAGGATGAGCACGGCGCCGCCGCCCAAAAGGCCCATTTCCTCGCCGATGGCCGAGAAGATAAAGTCGGACTCGACGACGGGGATGTTGTTTGCCATGCCGTTGCCGATGCCGACGCCAACCAGGCCACCGTCAGCCAGCGAGTAAAGTGACTGTACGATCTGGTAGCCCTGGCCCTGGGCGTCCTTAAACGGATCGACCCAAACCTGGAAACGCACCTGAACGTGCGATAGGAACTTGTAGGCGCCCACGGCTCCGACGGCTAAGAGCGCAAGGCCGATAACGACATACGAAAAGCGCCCCGTGGCAACGTAGAGCATCAGCAAGAAGATGGTGTAGAACAGCACGGCCGAACCAAGATCGCGTTCGAAGACGACGACGAGCAGGCACACACCCCACACGGCAAACAGCGGCAGCAGCAGTCGCAGGCGAGGGATCTTAAAGCCCAGGATCTTGCGGTTGGAGATGGAGAGCAGCTCGCGGTTCTCGGCCAGGTACCCGGCCAGGAACAGCACGATAAAGACCTTGGCGAACTCGCCGGGCTGGATGGTAAAGCCCGCGATGCGAATCCAGAGCTTGGAGCCCGAGATCGTGGTGCCGATAAAGATGGGCAGCATCAGCAGGATGATGCCGATAATGCCAAAGGTGTACTTGTAGCGCATGACCACGTCGAGGTTTTTGACCAGTGCGAGCGTTCCCACCATCAGGGCCACCGAGACAAACAGGATGATGAGCTGTGAGATGGCGAGAGCGGGGGCGAGACGCGTCACGAACGTGATGCCGATGCCCGAAAGCACAAAGACAATGGGCAGGATGGCGGGGTCGGCACCGGGCGCCAAGATGCGCACGGCAATGTGGGCCGCGGCAAAGGCGGCAAAGAGGCCGATCGGTACGGCGAGCGTCTCAAAGGAGATGGCAGCGCCCGCGGTGAGGACGTACATCGCATACAGCAGGATGACGGGGAACGCCGAGGCGATGAGCAAGAGCAGCTCGGTGTTGCGGCGACTCATAAGCGGCACTCCCTTTCTAATTCTTATCGGAGGCTTCGGCCTCGGCGGACTGTTCGGCGGTTTTCTCGGAATCTGATTCGGAGGTCGATCCCTGATTGGTGTTGTCGCGAATCGTTTGCGCGTCGATCACCTGGCGGGTCTGCTCCTCGTCGATCTGGTGGCGGTACTTGGATATCGTGTCCTGCGCATCGTCGACACTTGTTTGCGGAATACCCGCCTTGAGGCGGTTTTGCGTGTCTTCGGGCAGGTCGGATAGCTTGATGCTGGTTTCGCTTTCGAGCCAGTGGAGCTTGAGTCCGAGCGGCTTGCCGGGCAGGCCGCGCCAGACGGCGACATTGCCCTGGTAGGTACCCAGGTAGTACGAGCCGGTGACACCCGTGTAGGCCCAGATGCCAGCTGCCAGCACAAAGACGAGGGCCAGGATGGCGGCGATAGTAATGTTGCGGCGACGCACGCGCTGCGCCTCGCGCATAACGCCATCGTCAACCAGGTCAACGACTACTACGGTCACGTTGTCGTGGCCGCCGGCGGCAAGCGCCGCGTCCACTAGGTTGTCGACGCAGATTTGCGCGGTTGAGGACTGCGTGGCGATGTTCTCGATATCGCTATCGGGAATCATGCTCGAAAGGCCGTCGGAGCACAGGATCAGACGGTCGCCTTCCTCGATATGCAGAGTGAAGTGGTCGGCATACATAGCGGGGTCCGAGCCCAGCGCGCGGGTGATGACCGAACGGTTGGGGTGGACGCGAGCCTCGTCTGCCGTGATCTCGCCGGCGTCCACGAGCTCCTCCACGTAGGAGTGGTCGCGGGTCACGCGGATGAGCGTGCCCTCGTGGAGCAGATAGGCGCGAGAGTCGCCCACGTGGGCGATGGCGAGCGTGTCGTTTTCGATGTAGGCGCAGGTGGCTGTGCAGCCCATGCCGGGCTTGCCCAGGCCGTTCAGGGCCGCCTCGATTACGGCGGCGTTGGCTGCCTCGACGGCTGCGGCCAGGCGTGCTGCGTCGGCGGACTGTGGGGCCGTCTTGGCAATAGTCTCGACGGCGATGGAAGAGGCTACCTCGCCGGCAGCGTGACCACCCATGCCGTCGCATACGCAAAAGAGCGGCGACTGCACCAGGTAGGAATCCTCATTGTGCGGGCGCACGCAGCCAACGTCGGAGCGGGCGCCCCACATAAGTTGCGTGGTGGTGCCGGCATCATAGGTCGAGTCGGTCTCGATGCGCTCCTCGGTCAGGGGCTCAAAGCTCATGGTCGAGCCGGGGTCTTTGAGCTTGGCCTCAACGGCGGCAACGTCGATTTCGGCGGTGTCACCGGGAGAGACGGTGTCGGTCACGGCATTTGATTCGGAATCACCGGTGTCCGGGGAGTCGGGCTCCTCGGACACGCGGGCGGTCGACTCGTCGTCTTGCGGGCTGACGTCTATAGGCTCGAGCGCCGGCGTAGACGCGGGCGCAACCTCGGATGCCGGGGCCATGGGAAACGCCGGCGCGGCGGGCTCGGGTGCCGCAAACACCGCAGCGCTCTCGTTGATTGCCGCGGCGACGGGCTCTGCAAAGTGAGCCGGCGCCGGGGTTGCTTCGGGCGCTGCGGGCTGTTCCGCAGCATGTGCGCCGATGGGCGCTGCCGCGGCATCCTCTTCGTCCTCGTTATCGGCGAGATCCGAAATATCATGCGTTACATGCGAAAGAGGCAGGGAGAACACGGTGTCCTCGGGCTCCACGGGTGTGGAGTCCGCCGGAGCGGCGTGGGCCGGCGCAGCTGCGGCGGCAGCCGGCGCCTCGGTCATAGTTGCGGACTTGTTCTCCTCGTCGATCATCGACGGTTCACCTTCATGACCACGTCGCCAATCTGGACTTCGTCGCCCTCGCGCAGCGTCGCGGGCTCCACGAGCTGGCGGCCGTTGACGAGCGTGCCGTTAAGCGAGTTGAGGTCCTCGATGATGAGCGCCGGGCCCTGCAGCGAAAAGCGCGCATGCGAGGCCGAGACGAACGGTTCGTTGATGCAGATGTCCGAAGATGGCGAGCGACCGACGATGACGGGGCCGAGCATGTCTACGTGGATGCCGCGGATACCGCGCGGGCCCTTGTCCACATCAATCGTCCAGATAGCCGAGTCGCGGCGCTGCCCGCGCACAAGTCCCACGCCGGTCTTCATGACGGCGAACAGGAAGATATAGAGCAGGGCGACCAAGACGATGCGGCCTGCAAAAAGGACGATATCGATGTTCATAAGCGACTATCCCCTAAATTCAAAGGTACTCAGGCCAAACGTCAGCAGATCGCCGTTGCGCAGCGGGCAGCGCGTAATGCGGCGGTTGTTGACGAGCGTGCCGTTGGTGGAATTGAGGTCCTCGATCGACCAATCCGAGCCCGTAAAGGTGAGCTGGGCGTGGCGGCGCGACACGTTGGGGTCGCGCAGGGCAATGTCGGAAACTGAGCGCTCGCGACCGATGGTCACCTGTGCGGAGGTGATGCTATGGCTCTCGCCGCTCACGACGTCGACGAGCTGGGCGAGCGGGCGCTGCGGGGCGCGAGTGCTCGCCATGTTGGAGGCGATGCCGGCTGCGGCGCCTAGGCCCACGGCGGCACCGGTCGCGGCGGCTCCGCCCATGCCGGCAAGCGCGTCGCGCGAGACGGTCTGCGGCACCGGGATGGGTGCTGCGGCGGGGTCGGGGACGCTAGGCGCGAAGGGGTCTGCCACGGCAAGCGGGTCGGGAGCGGCGGCGCGAGGCGTCGGCTGCTGCTGGGGCATGGCGGCGGGGCGCTGCTGTTGCGGGGCGGCAAACTGCTGCTGGCCGGCGCGCGGGGCGCTGGCGGCACGGCTTGCCGCGGAGTTGTTCTGGCCCAGGCCGTTTTGATAGGCGCGCTCTTCTTCGTACAGGCGGCCGAGCGTGGGGGCATCGACGTTCTCGGCAAAGACCGAGAACTTGCCGGCGCGCAGCTGCGGATCGATCATAAAGCGCACGAGGGGCTCGCCGACAAAGACATAGCGGCGCTTTTCGGCCTGCGCCTTCACAAACTCGCGGACCTCGCGCGAAAGCTCGGGGTAGAACGGGGCGAGCATGGGATCGTCGTCGGCGGCGATAAGGATGGTATAGAGTGCCGGCGCCGTGTTGACGCCGTTAATCACCAGAGTCTGATCCTCCATGTCGCGAGCGGCCTGCTTAGCAAGCTTCTTAAAGGAGAACGGGGCACGGGTGGCACCGAAGATGCCGGCCACGTGGTCCTCGAAGATGTTCAGGAAGTTCACGAAAGATCACTCTCCGTATAGGTTCTTTGGTATCCGAGCAAATATAGGCATATCCCAACGATTATAGAGGATAGGGTTCCCGCAACCGCCGCCTTGGCGACGACCGCGGCTGCAAGGCTGGCAATTTCCATATGGTGTGCAAGACAGGACGCCGCTGAGCAGCCGATGCCGGTGGCAATGATGGCGGCGATTGCGGCAAGGTTTGAGCCCTGATCGGCATGCTTGGCATGGGCATTGAGCAGCGCAGATGACGCCGCGGCAGTTGCCGCGACCAGCACAAAGGCAGCCCAAAGGAGCGGGTCTCCCAGCGCTGCGGCAACGTTACCGAGCCCCAGCACGCCTCCGGCTGAAAGCGCGACCGTGGCCAGACGGGCAAAAAGCGCGCCCATGCCCGTTGCCGCGGCGGCGCTTGCCGGGCCGAGCCAAAATGACGCGACGCCGGCGGCGACCCCAGCTGCCAGGAAGGTATTGCCGGTCAGACAGCCAAGCGCGAGTGCACAGGTGAGCGCGGCGCTCGCGGCAGCCTCGGTGCGACCCCAGGCGATCCACCAACCGGACATGGCGGCGGCAAAGATCACCGCGACGGGCAACATCGACAGGATACCCTGCGCCTGCATGGTGGCGTTGGCCATGAGCACCAAAAAGCCCACAGCCGAGATGGCCGAGCCAATCTGGGGGGCCAGGCCAGCCGCCGCTCCGATCGCGATAGCCGCAATGACCAGGCCGGGAAGCGCCGCGACCCCGGCCGTTTGCATCAGCAAAAAGCTAAAGGTGCCGCACGTTAGCGCCGAGATAGTGCGCATGGTGTAGTCGCGCGCATGGCTCCAGCGCGTGCCCGCCCAGCCAAGTGCGGGGTCGACCTCGATGGCGTCGTCCTCGTAGTGCGACGGCTCGATATCGTCGAGCTCCTGCTCGTCATCCGAAAGTTCGCCAACCATTTGCTCCAGGCTGCGACGGCCTTCGCGCACGCTGCCCAGACCGGCAAGGAGCTGGTCGCAAAATGCCTCGATGCTGTTGGGGCGGTCCTGCGGCATGGGGGAGAGCGCGCTCATGAGCGCAGCCTCGGCTCCCGGGGGAAAGTGTGGTATCAGCTCGCTGGGATAGGTGGCGCCGCCGATGATGCGGTCGAGCGAGTCGGCGGGCGTAGCCGCCATAAAGGGGGCGCTGCCGCACAGGCTCTCGTAGATCACACAGGCGAGGGCAAAGACATCGGCGCGCTCATCGACCGTGCCGGTCTCGATATCGAGCTGCTCGGGCGGCATGTAGCCGATGGTGCCGCCTCGCGAGCCGCCAAAGCCACCGGCGGACGACAGTCGCGCCATGCCAAAGTCGGTGAGCTTTACATTGCCCGAGTGGTCGATGAGCACGTTGGCGGGCTTAATGTCCAGGTGGAGTACGCCATTACTATGGGCGAAGGTGAGCGCCTGGCCCAGGGCATCGGCAATGGCTGCGGCCTCGTCAAAGGTAAGTGAGTGGCCGTCCACGCGGTGCAAAAACTCGGCCAGCGACATGCCATCGACATATTCCATAACCAGGTAGGCATAGGCTGTGTCGTGCGTAAAGTCGATAACCTGCACGATATTGGGATGTTGAAGCATGGCGGCGGTGTGCGCCTCGCGCAGGACATCCATGATGTCGCTGGCGGGCATGCCGGCACCGTTGATAAGGGGGATGCGTTTAATGGCGACGCGGCGGCGCAGGTGCGTGTCGCGGCAGATCTCGATGGAGCCAAAACCGCCGGTCGCAAGTGTCTCGAGCGGCTGGTACCGCTTGAGCAGCTCGCGAGAGCTGGTGCCCTCCAAAGGAACGTCCGGCGAGAACCGGGCGGTATGTTGCGAGAAAAGCGGCATGGCCAACCCTCGTGCGTTTAAAGTTCGTTTGCGAGCGGCGGGCGCGGAGCCGAGCTGTTCGCGGTGGCATAGATGCTGCTAGTGTAGCACGCTCAGGCGGATGGCGAGGATGGCGGGATGCGAGGCTGCCTGTCTGGCTTGGCCTTCGTCTCGACCCATCCGGAAAGCGCGCCCCAGTTTGCGGCCAAATACTGGGACACGCTTTCCGAATGGGGTGTGCTGCGGAAACTGCGTCCCAGAATATTGACTCAGAACGGGATACAGTTTCCAGATCGACGCTCAAAAGGAAACCGCATCCCGCTTTGATGCGGGGACTGCGGACAAAAGCTGAACCGTGATCTGGCTCGGATTGGAGTTCGCCTGAATCGTTGATGCTGGCTGGTGTGGGCGTGGAGATAAACGAGCAGCCCGAGCGATATAATGACACGCTATGGAGGTCATATGCTCTTTTCCCGCTGTTCTGCCACATCTGCTTTCGCCATTGCGCTCGTCGTAATGGCGGTTACCCCTTATCACCGGTTTTCATCTTCAATCGGCTTGGCATCAGGTGCAATGACCTGGCTCGTTATCCTTGGCGCATGCCTCGCGGCGTTTGGTCATGGTGTTGCGCTCCGCAAGGGGAGAGAAATAAGACGGCCGGGTCGCCTTGGCGTCTTCGGTGTTTTCCTTGCTGCTATTGCGGTGGTTCCCGAATGGGTCGACTTGGCCTTCTATGCTCGCGGAGATTCTATTCCAATCGTGTTTGCACCAATCTGGTTGTTGCATCGTGTTTCGTGTGCCTTGTGCTTCACTGGGTCGTTGCTCCTCTCATATGTAATTTGGGATACGGCGGGCTCTCCTTTGATACGGGGGGCGGCGCGGGACGGCGAAAGGGGGACCCGCCGATCGCAGAGCACGCTTTTTGCAGAAACAATAGTTGTCCTGTCTTGCCTGCTGTTTTGCTGTCGAATTTCATGGAGAGTCGTTCCCGAGCCATGGGGGATGCCCTCTGTAACGGCCGCATCAATTGGCCTCGTGCTTTTAATTCCGCTGGTCTATCTCGTATTGGCTGCGGTCCCGCTGCTTTGCTGTCCCCGCGCCTTTGGTCGGGGGCAGGGCGACGTGTTTGCCCGTTCTGTGCTTGTAGCAGTTCCCATTGGCCTTGTTCCGGCTGTCGAGGTGGCATACTTTGCAAGCGATGCCGCAGTCATTGCATCACTGTCGATGGGGTCCGCTATTGCTGTTGCCGCCTTCGTATGCACATTGCTAAGGGAGAAACGGGACAACAATTCGGATACCCCTCGCACGTCCGACCCATTCGATGCGGGGGTGTTTTCCCCTGCCCTGTCGCCTCGAGAAGAGCAGTTTGTTCGACTGCTGCTCAAAGGGAAAACGCCGGCGGAAATTGCCAGGGAGACGGGTACGAAGCCATCGACGGTGCGAACAACGCTTCACCGAGCATACGGGAAGGCATCGGTTGCGGGCTCACGCGAGCTCGTGGCATTGTTTGCGGGTGAGGGTGATGCTACAGGGCCTGGTCTGCTGCAGCGGCATGCTGGTGATATGTTGACATCAGTTCGGACGCGCCGGCTGTTTCGATACCTGCTCACAACATTTTTTATCCTCCTTGCGGCGGGCCCCTTGGTAATGGCGGATAGCGATTGGGGATCCGGTGTTTCGCGGGCAGTCGCCTTTTCTCTCGCAAGCTATGCATTGGGTCTCGGACTGCTTCTGTCGCTGCACTACGCGGGTGAAAAACTGAATCGTGAAGTTGCGCTGACTAGAACGGATGGGGCGATTGGGCTCGGAAGCCCGTGCGTATGGGCGGTGCTGTCTGCCGTGGAATGGTCTTTTGTCTATATCGCGGCATGGAGGTGTATATGCGATCCGTTGATGGCTGCGCCGGTCCTGCTGTGCGGCGTGGCATCTACGGTCTCGCTCGCTGTTGGGCTGCGTCCGTTTAAGGTGCATGCCCGTGTCCGGGCTATCGTGCCGTTGGTGTCAATAGGTGCGGCTACTTTAATCCATGCGGCCACTAGGGGGCGAATCCATGGGTTCGCGGTGCTGACGGGGATGTTGCTCACATACATAGTGCTGCGTAGCTGTCCGCAGCGCAAAATGCTTGGGATATGGATGCTTTGCTTTGGGGCGGCGGCTCCTGTCTGGGTTGTCTTGCTCAACATGGTGCAGGATCTGACGGTTTTCGAGCCTCTGTTCCTTGCGTCGTTGCTGGGGCAAAGTTCGGCCGTCAATGTCGTCGTGGCAACGGTGATTGTTTGCTGGTCTGTGCCCATGCTCGTTACGCACATCGTGCTCGTACGCTCGGTTGAGGACGAGAAGGCCGTCTTGAAGTACCGTGCGAACGGGTCCACCGAAGCAGCTCACGTGCGCCGGCTGGCTCTGCTTACGTCGCGCGCCCTGTCCGATGTTCAGGCCCGAATATTGTTGATGACGGCAGAGGGCACAACGACAAAGACCATTGCGCAGGATGTCGGTTACGCTGCATCTACGGTGCAAGCGCTGCGATCCGCGTCCTATCGCCAGTTGAAGATCAAGAACAAAGCAGAGCTTATTTCATTGTTATCGCAGGTAGATAACGTGTAAACGCCTGGATTATCAACTCAATAGCGAGTGTTTACAGACATCTTTCTCCATTCATGCAAAGGTTGCTGTGCGTCGACGCATTGTTAGCCGCTTTTGATTGGAGAAGGCCATGATTAAGCCAAGGAGCGCTATTACTCGAATCGGAGTCGGGTTGGCGATTGCTGCGGGTCTGTCCCTAGGGGTTCCCGCTGCATCGTTCGCGCAAGAGGAGTTTGACACCTCTCAGGTTTCTAGCATTACTCAAAACGCCGATACGGGAATTACGACCTGTACGAACAATGCCGATAGGGCATTTAGTTTTCAATGTGCCGGGACGAGTGCAACTGGCTACCGTCAAAAGGATGATTCCTCATCGCTCTATCTGGATATCCAAGGTTATACGGGAAATCCGCTTCGGTTATATACAGACGGTGCGTATAACACAAGCGGTAGCGGCAGCATGAATTGTACTCAGGGAACGTATCGTTCGAATCACAAGGGACAGTGGGAAATGTATAACCTCGTCCGTGAGAACGGGCGATCTGCGGCGCGACTGACTGCATGGGCGGAGTCTGGCTACGGCACTGTTATTGGTGTATGGAGCCCCGACTGCGTCGGGCATTTCCGCAAGCTTCCCGCATAGTTGTTTGAATTGGCTCCCTTCCGGCTTTCTGGGTCGGAAGGGGGAGGAGGACGTATGAACCAAAGGCTCGTAAGATATGAGCTGTCGAAAACGATAAGACGCCCAGCTTTTATCTTTGCTCTCTTGATTGCAGTCGCAGTTGCAATAGCTGCTGCGCTGGAGCCGTGGGCAAATTTGGAAAAAGAACGTCACAACCTTCTTTCTTTTGGTTACGGCGTTGGCATGCAAGCCAAAAACTATCTCGGTCAAACACGTGAAAGCAGCTTCGGTAACTGGATTGTTGTGAGCGCGAACGCGCCACTGTCTGCGTCGGTGTTTTTCTATGCACTGCCCCTGCTTGCAATGTTGGCCGGATCTTGGTCGTGCCTCTTTGAGCGTTTGAGTGGTTATGACATGCAGATATGCACGCGCGTTTCCAGAAAGGCATACGTGAACGTAAAGGTGCTGTCTGCTTTCCTCTCCGCGTTTACAGTGACTGCCATTCCTCTGCTCGTCAATTTCCTGATTGTCTCGATGCTTTTTCCTGCGTATCTTCCTCGGGTCGATGAGTCGACCTACGTAGGGCTTTACCTACATAGCTATTTCTCCGGTCTATTTTATTCACATCCTTTGTTATATGTGCTTGCATACACGCTGTTCGATGCGGTCACGCTCGGGACTTTATCCATGGCTGTAACTGGCTTCTCAATTTTGTTTCGTAGCAGAATCAAAGCGATAATTGTCCCGTATCTGCTAATGGTTGCGTGGCATTTTGCAAATGGCTGGATCTTCGGCGTAATGGCTTGTGTGGGGTTTAACTGCAATATCTTCAACAGCATCAGGTCGGAATCGCTGAATAACTGGCCAGACATTCGAGCCGGTTTTGCGGAAATCATATTATTGACCCTTGCTTCGTTGGCTTTTTCTGGGGCGTGGAAAAGGCGGGAGATGGTCTGATGCTGTTTAGGCTGGTCGCCGCGGACCTGAGGACCGTTTTGAAGAAGAACATCATTACCTTTATTGCGATTGCGGCAGTGACCGTTGCGAACCTGGTGTACGCCTACGGTTTGTCTTCTGTGTATGGGGTCAGGACGGATGCCTTGGGGTTTGCGGACAATCTTGCGCTCGTGTTTGCCGGATCTGCTCCGTTTGAGCCTAGGCCCGGGGTCATGTTTGTGCCTCCGCTAGGATGGCTATTTCTCATTCTGCTTATTCTCTATACAACACTCGATTATCCCGCCGAATCGTTGCACGGGTTTGGTTTGCAAACGCTTGTCCGATGCCGGGCGAGAACCCTTTGGTGGGTCTCGCGTTTTATCTCAGTGGCGGCGATAACAGCATTTTCGCTGCTCGTGGTGGTTTGCTCTGTTGTGATTTGGAGCTTGATGGTGAGTGCCTCGTTCAGCGCGGTCATCCATGGCGAGTCGCTTCAGCTGGCTAATTTGGCGCCGTGGTTTCTCAAGGCGAGCGAAGCAGGTGCACTGCCGTTTTTCGCAGGTCTCTTTCTTGCTTTTGAGGCGCTTGCGTTTGTGCAGGCAACGGTTGGGTTTGTGCTTGGGCCGTCAGTTTCATTTGCGGTTGTAATGAGCTACCTGATCTGTTCGGCATATGCGCGGCATTGGGCGCTACTGGGAAATGCCTTGATGCTGTTGCGCTGGGGTGGAATCGTCAAAGAAGGAATTGCGACGGGCTCGAGTGGCTTGTTTTCAATTGTGATTATGTCGTTATGCCTATCGTTGGGTGGACTGTGGTTTCGAAGGGCCGACCTTATCGAAAAGAGGGACAAGATATGAGTGTGATCGTTAGGGACGTATCGAAGCGCATGGGCAAAAACGATGTCCTGCGCAACGTGTCTATCGAGGTTGACCCTGGGACTGTGGTCGGGCTTCAGGGGATAAACGGTTCGGGTAAGACCATGCTCATGCGAGCGGTCTGCGGATTGATTAGACCCACCGAGGGCGAGATTATTATCGATGGCCAAAGACTTGGGGCGGATATCTCGTTTCCGCCGAGTCTGGGGATGTTGATAGAGGCGCCTTCCTTTTTAGGATATCTGTCTGGTTACGACAATCTGGAGCTCATAGCTCAAATCAATGGCGTTGCCACCCCCGAGGACATTCGCTCTGCCCTGCGGCTCGTGGGGCTCGATGCAGACGAAAAAAAGAAGTTTCGAGCATACTCGCTTGGGATGAAGCAGCGTCTGGGAATAGCTGCGGCAATTATGGAAAAGCCGAAGCTGCTTGTTCTCGATGAGCCAACGAATGCCCTCGACGAAGCGGGCGTGGAAATGCTCAAGCGCGTTGTGGCGATGGCGGCATCAACGGGTCGCGAGGTTCTTCTGTCTAGCCATGACGGAGAGGTGCTCGAGGAGCTAGCCGATCGTGTTTACTGCATGCGCGACGGTGCCGTTGTGAAAGTTCGGGAAAGGTCGTGAGCGCGATGAAGAAGGCCCTGTTGACGAGAAGGTCGATGCTCGCGCTTTTTGGCTGTGCTGTTACCGGCCTTGCGGGCATGAGGGTGAGCGTCGTTAACGGGAACCGGACAGTCATTCCTGAAAAATATTACGCGGAGGGCGAATGGCTCTCGATGGATGGGGCGTTTCTGGGGTCGAAGGATGTGGCGACTGACGGGTATTCGTTTTGCATAGACGGGGCAGAGCTGCTCACGCCGCGCGAGTATCTCAAGCGTGCGCATGATGATTATTCAAAATATGGCATCGTAGATACGAAAACGAAATTGAAGGACGCCGACATCACGTGTGTTATCGCCGTAAAGATGCGTGTCAGGAATAAGGACAATGTCGAAGGCGGAATTAAAGCGTATGTTTGGCATTTGGTGCCGGAGTCTGCGCCAAACTATGACTTTGTGGTCAATACCGATCTGATAACGCAGGCAATGCCGGTGCTGGGCGGTTCTGCTGCGTTTGCTGTACAGGTTGGGGCGGAGAACGAGTTACTCGTCCCATTCATGATGCAAAACACCAACGACTATTTCGAAGGTTACGAGACCGTCCGTTTTGAGAAAGCGTTTCCCGGGACCTATACGATGAAGATGACCGATCTGCCGGAGCGAAGGCTCTTCAGGTTTGAAGTTAAATAGCTCGAAGGCCCTGTTGGGGGAGCCTCATCCTACGCTGAAGCGGGATGAGATTCCCTTCGCAGTGGCGCTCGGCCCTAGCGCTTCTTCTTGCTCTTCTTCTGCTTGCGCCGCTTGCCCTTGTTGTCCTGGGGCTTGTCGGCCTTGTCGCCCTGCTTAGCTTCGGCTGCGGCCTTCTCGGCCTTCATTTTCTTCTTCTTGGTCTCGATGCGGAGCTTTTTGCTGATGCGCGCCTTAAGGAAGGGACCAAACTGCTCGGCATCGCCGCGGATAAAGGTGTCCTTAGGGATGGTCACGCCCTGGTCGGCGAACATGGCCACAAAGATGCGCTCGCCGTCGAGTACGTGGTCGAGCTTCTCAAACGGGAAGAACTGCGACTTGCCGCTCTTGCCCCAAACCATCAGACCGTCCTCGTTGGCGGCGACGCGGCGATAGCGGCCACCCATGGACTCGTCGGCCTCGACGGCGTCGATAAAGTCGCGGGCGAGGGTGTGGTGCAGGTTTTTGCTCCACCAGGCCAAAAAGGCGCCGAACACGATCAGCACGACGCCGAACTTGATCCAGCTGCCGCCGGCCACCAGCATGCCGATGCCGATGAGCGCGGCAATTGCCGCGGCGACATACAGCGAGCCGCGACGCCTGGGTGAGGCGACCAGGCGGGCGAAGTCGGTGACCAGGTCGTTTTCGTACTGATACTCGTTGAGGTACAGGATGCCGTCGTCGGCTGCGGCCTGCTCCTCGAGCGCGACCTCGACCTGGTCGGCTGCTTCGGAGGGGACGAGGTTGCTCTCTGCGTCTGCCATGCTCTTTGGACTCCTATCGCGGCGGGCTCGCCGTACGGGTTATTATGAGTGAAGTATGCCGTGCGACCGCATGGCCGTCGCGGCAACAAGACTCAGTATACCCGGGGGAGCACCCATGGAATCGTTGTACCGAAAGTATCGCCCGCTCACCTTCGACTCCGTGGTGGGCCAGCAGCATATCGTCTCGACGCTCGAGCACGCCATCACCGAGGGGCGTCTGTCCCACGCGTACCTGTTCTGCGGACCGCGCGGCACGGGCAAGACCACCATGGCGCGCATTCTGGCCAAGGCGCTACTGTGTCGCAACGCCGAGGCGGCGCGCGCCGAGGGTGCAAGCGGCTGCATGCCCGACGGCACCTGTGAGGAGTGCGAGCTCATCGCCGAGGGCAACCACCCCGATGTCTACGAGCTCGATGCCGCAAGCCGCACGGGCGTGGACAATGTGCGCGAGGAGATCATCAACTCCGTCAACTTTGCCCCGGTGCGCGGCAAGTACAAGATCTATATCATCGACGAGGTTCACATGCTCACGACGGCGGCGTTCAACGCGCTGCTCAAGACGCTCGAGGAGCCGCCGGCACACGTGATCTTTGTGCTGTGCACCACCGATCCGCAAAAGATTCTGGAGACCATCCTCTCGCGCTGCCAGCGCTTCGATTTCCACCGCATCGGCAACGAGGATATCGAGCATCGCCTGTCCTACGTGTGCGAGCAGGAGGGCTTCGATTACGACGACGAGGCGCTCGCCATCGTGGCGCGCCATGCCAAGGGCGGCATGCGCGACGCGCTCTCCACGCTGGAGCAGCTGAGCGTTTTTGGCAACGGAGCCGTGCACGCGGACGATGCCCGCTCACTTTTGGGCGAGGTTTCGGACCAGATCCTGGGCGAGTTTGCCCGCGCCATCGCCGAGCGTGATATTGCTGAGCTCTATGGGCTCATTCGCGCGCAGGTCGAGGAGGGCAATGACCTGCTTGAGCTGACGCGCGACCTGGTGGCGCACGTGCGCGACGTGTATGTGGCCTGCGTTGCCGGTGCCCGTGCCGAGCTGTTTGAGGGCGGGGTCGAGCAGGCCGAGGCGCTTGCTGCCGAGGCCGCCGCCTTTGGCGAGCATTCGGCCGACCGTCTGGCCCGCGTGCTGACGGTGCTTGACGATGCCGCGCTGGAGATGAGGGGCGCGAGCGACGTGCGCCTGGTGCTCGAGATCGCCTGCACGCGCCTGGCACGTCCCGAGGCCGATCTGACCATTGAGGCCCTGGCCGAGCGCGTGGCACGCTTGGAGGCCATGGTTGCCAACGCCGCGGTGCCGGCGAGCGTGGCTGCTGCAGGTGCTGCGCCTGAAACTGTCTCGGCTGTACCTGCGGCGATGCAACAGCCGACACTGATCTCGGGTGCCCGAGCTACCGCTCCGACAACACCTGCCGTGCCCGCCGCTGCGTCTGCGCGCCAGGGCGGCATGCCCTGGGACCGAGGCACTGCCGCTCCGGCGACCCAGCCTGCGCCCGCGCCGACCCCCAAGCCTGCCGCGCTGACATCTCAGCCTACATCGGCTCCGATGTCTCAGCCCGTTGCGGCTCCCGCGCCTGCCGCCGCTCCGGCACCTAAGCCCCAGCTCAACAACGCCGCCCAGGTTGCTGCCGCCGGCGCCGCCGAGACCCCCGCGGTTGAGGATGCCGGCGAGCTCCAGCGCAAATGGGCCGAGGTCGTCGAGCGCGTCAAAGCTCAGCAAGCCTCCTACGCGGCTCTTCTGCTTAACGCCCGCGCCACGGCGGACGACGGCTCTAAGCTTACGGTGTCGTTCCCTACGGAATTTGCTATCAAGATGCTCGGGCGTGCTGATACACAGGCGGTGTTTTTGCCGACAGTCAGTGCGGTTTTCGGTCGTCGCACCGTCGACTATGTCTTGGATGGGGGTGGCACGCCGGCTCCTCAACATGAGGAGCATTCTCCATCTGCACGGGCTGCGGCATCTGCGGACCCGCAACCCGTGTCCTCGGCGGCCCCTGCATCCTCGAACGCCAGCGCGATGCAGCCAAAAGCGGCACCGGTAGCGGCACCGACCCCGTCGGCGCCTGAACCCGCTGCGCCCAAACCGGCTGCTCCGGTCCCCGCGCCCAAGCCCGCTGCCGCGCCTGCGCCCGAGTCATCCGACCTGGCCAAGGCCCCCTGGCTGCGCTCCGACAACCCCGCCGGCGCCCCCGCTACGGGTAAGCTCCCGACCGAACCCGCGCCCCGAGCGCCCGAGCGCGCGTCCGCTTCCAAGACTCAGCCGTCTGCGCAGGCTGCGTCGTGGGAATCCGAGCAGGTGCCCTACGACGACGCCATGGTCGGCGGCTTCGCCGGCGATACGAGCGGGGAGGATCTTCCTCCGTTCGACGTGCCTGCCGCGGTGCCTGCGCCCAGCCCTGCCGCTTCAGCCGCGGCTCCCGCAGCTGCGACGTCCGCTCCCACAAGCGATGACGCCCCCGCTGCCCCTTGGGAGTCCAACCCCGGCGCCGGCAGCCCCTTCGGCCACCAGGGCGCAGCCCCGAGCATCCCGCAGACCGAGGATGAGGCCAAGGCCCTCATCCGCAACGTCTTTGGACAGGCCACCATCTTCAAACCGGTGGAGTAACTGTGCGGGCGGGTACGCTGCTCAAGAAGAGCTCTCTTTGTCCGGGCGCATCTGTATTTCGGACATGTGTAGTGTGGTGCCGCGTATATCGCATTCGAGCAGACAGGCGCGTGACGGTCGGCCTAGGATGCTGAGGTCGATACGATATGTCGCATGGCTGTCCGTGTACTCGACTTGCTCGGCGTTGACGGTTGCTCCGATTGTAAATAAAGAGCCCAGTTCGGCATCGACAATCTTGGAGTCCTTTATCTTGACCTTGAACTCTTGGTAGAGGGACGGGCTGTTGTAGTAAATGGTTCGGGTTCCGTCGGTGCACTCATCGGCCGCTTCCCATTTGACGACGGGCTGGTCCGAGCTGGCTATCAGCAGTTCTGCTCCAAAGGCTATGGCATGGGTGATGACAACCAGCAATGCCCAGCCGACAAAGAGATAGAGAACCACATATGCAACGGGGTGTTTTGAGCGGATGTTTTGGAGCGCGTCGGGGACATTCATGGGGCACCTCCAAATTGCGATCTTTGACAATCAAATTTTACCATGCCGTCATGAGCGCCACCTCGAGCGGCGGTTTAGCATTTTGCTATCTAGCTGGATGCAGAAAATGCCGGGTTCCGGCCCTGCTAGATTTAATTTGAGACATTTATGCAGATGCGAATTATTCAACTTTGCATAATCTTTGGGCGCGGCTTGCACTCCAGGGCATGTATATCGACTGAGGTAGCGTGTCCGCCCCGCTCGCTGACCTCGTGCCGTGGTACGATTTTTGAGTTTGAAAGCCCCGCCGCGTCCCGGCTGCCTTTGCAGCTCGTCGCGCGGCCGCACGTAAAGGAGCCATCATGGCCGGTATGAACATGCAGCAGATGATGAAGCAGGCCCGCAAGATGCAGGAGCAGCTTGCCGCCGCGCAGGAAAACCTCAAGTCCCAGACCGTCGATGCCTCTGCCGGCGGCGGCATGGTCAAGGTGACCGTTAACGGCGAGATGGAGCTCGTCAACCTCACCATCGACCCTGATGCGCTCGATCCCGAGGACGTCGATATGCTGCAGGACATGATCATGGCTGCCGTCAACGAGGCCGTCCGCGGCGTCAACGAGCTCGCCAACAAGCAGATGGGCGCCATCACCGGCGGCCTCAACATCCCGGGCATGCCGTTCTAAGACACGCATATATATGAGTGCCAACCATAGCCTGCAAAAACTGCTCGATGAGTTGGGCCGCCTGCCGGGCATTGGCCCCAAGTCGGCCCAGCGCATCGCCTACTACCTGCTCGAGGCCGATGCCGAGGAGGCCCGCCGCCTGGCCGAGGCCATTCTGGAGGTTAAGCAGGAAGTGCATTTTTGCAGCCGCTGCTTTAATTACGCCACCGCTGACGAGTGCTCCATTTGCCAAGACTCGATGCGCGACACCACCCGCATCTGCGTGGTGGGTGAGCCGCGCGATGTCCAGGCGATTGAGCGCACGGGCAGCTACCACGGCCTCTACCACGTGCTGGGCGGCGTGATCAGCCCCATGGACAAGATCGGTCCCGAGCAGCTGCACATCCGCGAGTTGCTGGCGCGCTTGGGCCACGAGGATATCCACGAGGTCATTATCGCCACCAACCCCAATATCGAGGGCGAGACCACGGCGAGCTACCTTGCTCGCACCATCAAGCCACTGGGCGTCGAGGTGTCGCGTCTGGCGAGCGGGCTGCCCGTGGGAGGCGACCTGGAGTATGCCGACGAGCTCACGCTCGGCCGTGCTATCGAGGCCCGTCGCGCGATCTAGGCGGCGTCAGCTCCGCGGCATGTCCCGTCGGCCTGCCGCACGGGGCGCTCATAATTGGGCACGCGTTCATGCATTTGTTGTGCAACAAACCTGCTTTTCATCCGCTTATCGCGTGGATGGGTCCACTTGCACCTCGTATTTGCCCATTCGTTGCGCAACCTTTTTGGTTCGCTGATACACTCAAATGTGGATATGAAAGAATGCGCCGCTTTTAAGCGGCGTGTTTTTGTTGGAGGAGAACGCATGCGGCCCGGGGGCACTCAGACAAAGCATGGCGCCGCGGTGCGCATGCGGCGCCGGCTGGGCCTGGCGCCTCGGGCGTATGTGCTGCTGTCTTGCTCGCTCGTACTGGTCATAGCCGGTGTTTCGGCTTATGGCATGACGGTGCCGTCCATGGTACAGGCGCATGCTGCGCGCGAGCTGCATATTGGGCGCAAGGCCAAAAGCGACTTGGGAACGACAACTGGATATGCGTGGGCGAGCGTGGTCGGGCGCACCGTGTTTGGCGTCGATCCCGCGGACGAGGGCGAGCGGGCGTCCAACGAGATCACGCTGGCAAACGGCAAGACCATCGTGCTCACCAGCACCAAGGTCATTACGAAGCTTTCCAATAACAGCGTGGCTTCTGTCGTTAACAAGGCGGAGCAGCAGAAGGAGCAGGACACGCAGCAGACGGGTAAGCCCGGCGGCTCGGACGGGTCCGGTTCTGGCACCGGTTCGGCGGGCTCGGACGGCGGTTCCGGTTCGGGTTCCGCCGCTGGCGGTGGATCTTCGAGTGGCGGCTCGACGGACGGCGGTGCCGGCGGCGACACGGACTCGGGTGGTCTCTCGGCTGCCGAGGAGGAGAGAATCCACAATTGGCTCGTGACCAAATACAACATGCTCAATGACTATGTCGCCCGCGCCAATAGCGCGGTCTCGACCTATAACGCAACAGGCGATACCGGGCCGTGCGATAACCTGGCCAACGATATGTTTGTCATCCGTGCCGAGTTTGGCCGGCAAACGTTTTCTCCCCACTCAAAGTGGTATCGGCAGTACGCCAACCTATGGGGCTGCTACACCAACCTGTGCCAATGGGTGGGGCATTACGGCGATGATGACATTGCGCTTAACAACTTCAACAATAGCCTGGCGGCGATCGCCCTATGACGAACGATCTCGCTTCTGCGGCAGCCCAGTCGCTCAACCGTGATCCCATGGTGGGCCTGCGCCTGGCGCGCGTCGACGGGTTTGAGCCGGCCGTCGCCCTGGGCACGGACGAGCTTCCCGCCTACCTTCGCCGTTTTACGATGCTATTTGCCGATGACGCCACCATGCGCCGTGGTGGTATCGGCCGTGTGACGCGTGCCGTCAACGCGCAGGGCGAGGCCGTGGCGCTCAAGCAGCTCATCTTGCCAACGCGCGACGAATTTGATGACGATGTCGCCCACGAGGCGCTGGTCACCAAGTTCAAGGCGGCGTTTCGCGAGGAATATGAATGCCATCGTGCCCTTTCGGGCCTTAAGGGCTTTCCCCGCTTGTACGGGTGGGGCGAGGTCGACGGCGTGCCCGCGATTGTCATGGAGTGGGTCGAGGGCGAGACGCTCGCTCGCCTGCGCCCGCGCCTTGCCGTGGACGATGCCGGGCGTCTGTCGCCGCTCGTGGCGGCGCGCCTGGGTCGCGACCTGTTCGATCTGCTCTGCCGCATGAGCTTGGTGGGGGAGGGGTTCGTCCATCGCGACATCTCGCCGGCCAATATTATGGTGCGCACGGCGCGCCTGCCGCTCGACCGACAGCTTGCCGAAGGCACGTTCGATTTGTGCCTCATCGATTTTGGCTCGTCGCTGGCGCTCGAGCCCGCCTCTGCGGTGGCGGGAACCGGCGGCAGGGAGTCCTTTACAGAGCGCTACGCCACGTTGCGTCGCGCGACGGTTGCCTACGCTCCGCCCGAGATGCTCACCGACGATATTGCCGACCTGCGCGTTTTGCGCATGTCGCCGGCAATCGACGTGTATGCCGCGGCGAGCACGGTCTATGAGCTCATCGCCGGTGTCGCGCCGTACGAAGTAGCGCCGGGCACGTCGGGTACTTCGGGCTCGCGCAAAAAGACGCGCGATATCGCCAGCCCTTATCGTCTCAAGATGGATACGCTGCCCGATTATCCCGTCGGCGCCCACGCGCCCGGCTGCGACTTGACGCAACTGCTGCGACGCGAGCCCGATGTGGCACTTGCCGCGGCCGAACAGGCTCAGCAGCTGGGGCTCGATCCAAATTCCGAGGATCTGCGCGATGCGCTGGCGTTTGTCGACGCTCAGCTGTTCGATGTGGTGATGGCCTGCCTGTCGTGTAATCAGGGCGATCGTCCCGAGCCCGCCGCGGTGGAGGCGGCGCTTACGACGTTTTGCGACCACTACGCGCAAAACGTCGGTCGCTCGCTTCGCGGCGAGCCGCTCACGCCCTGTCCCATGGACGCGTCCGGCCGCGTGGTCCGTCGCGCTGCGATGATCGGCGCTGCGTCTGCCTGCGGCCTCGTATGGGCCGTTGTGGTGGTGTCGGCGGCACTGCTGGCGTCTGGTGCTCGTGCGACGGTTGCCGTGGGGTACATTTCGTGGTCCGGTACGCTGCCGGGTATCGTTGCCGCGCTCGCGCTGGCGCTGCCGGGCATGGCGGGTATTGCCGCCGGCGCCATGGCGCACGATCGTCGCACGGGGTTCCTGCATGGCGTACTGGCGCTTTCTGCCTGCGAGGTTCCGGTGCTGATTGCGGTTGCATGCACCGTGTTTTCCCAGCGCGCCGTAGCGAGCGGCTTTGTTGCCGCCTTAATTGCAACATACGCGCTCGTATGGTTTTTGCTCATATGACCCAATCCGCTGTCAAGAGCCACAATGGCCCCGCCGACCGCTTGCAATC
>NZ_JAQEKC010000028.1:0-25965 GCF_027679495.1 Collinsella aerofaciens | reverse complement strand
CGGGGCCCGTGGGTTATACCCTAAGAGCAAACCACCCTTTTTAAGGGTGGTTCTGATTTTGCCGTGGTCCCGGGGCGCACGGCCTTTGTGGAACATCGCCGGGGCGTCGCGCGCTGCGAGAACCCTGCGCCTAGATCTCGGCCTCCGCATGGCCTCGCTGCGCCTCGGGCAGCTCCCCGTAGAGCGGATGGTCTTCGAGCCTAAAGCGCTCGACCTGTTCGGGAGTGCGACCGCGTACAAAGAGCCACGAGCGATCGATCGGCGTCGCCATGAGCGTGCTGGGCAGCGCGTCGGCGCGGTCGGAAAACACCCGGGCACTCTCGGGATCCTGGAACGCCAGCACCAGATGCGTGTCGCAGTTGCCCATGATGGAGCGTGCGCGTGCCTCGCCATAGAGCGCATCGAGCTGGTTGGTCGACTGCAGCAGCAGCGTTGCCCAGATGTTGCGGCTTCGGATAATCGAGAGCACGTTGTCGATCTGGGGGATCTGCAGATTTGCGAAGTCATCGAGCATAAAGCGCACGGGCACGGGCAGGCTGCCGTCGGGCTGCCTATCGGCCTCACGAATGAGGCCCATAAACGCCTGCGAAATAAAGAGGCCGGTCAGCGGATCGAGATTGCGGTCAATATCGCTCACGGTTACAAACAGGGCGCAGGGGGTGTGTCCCATGGAAGCGAAGTCCACCTGATGGCACTCACGATAGAGCTGTGCCGCACCGTCGAATCCCAGACACATGACCTTTTCGGCAAGGATGCCGACGATGCTCGCGTGCATGCGCTCGGCATTTTGCGTAATGGCGTAGCGCCGCCATAGCGAGAGGGCATAGCTTTGGGGGTCGGTCGTGATCAGGTCGTCAAACAATCGACCCGTGGCACCGTCCTGCAGGTGCTCGATCAGCTTGATGACCGAGCTGATCGTCTGCTCGTCGGCGGGTAGCTGTTCGGTGACGTAGGCGATAAGACACGACAGCAGGTTTGCCGCCGCATGATCCCAAAAAGGCTGGTTGTTGTCCTCGATGGGGCAGATGGCCTTTGCCACCGAGAGGATGTCCTGCTGGTTGGGCCTGCCGTCCGCCTTGCGGCGAATGTGCCTCAGGGGGTTGTAACCGCAGCGCTCGATGCCGGGCGCAAGGGCCGGGACGGTGTTGAGGTCGGCGAAGTTGAGACATTGCACGCGGTAACCGTGGGCTGCCAGCACGGGTCCCACTTCGCGACAGAGCGTGCCTTTGGTGTCGAGCACGATGTAGCTTGCGTTCATTTGCAGCAGGTTGGGCTTGAGGACGTTTCGGGTCTTGCCGGCTCCCGAGGGGCCGATCACAAGTGCGTTGTTGTTGAGTCCCGTTTGGCGGGTGTCGCAGGAAAGCGTTCGATCCTTGGCGAGGATGGTGGACGATGCGGACTCAGATGCGGCGAGGCGGCTGGTGAGGTTAGACATGGGCGACCTCCTTGGTGGTCGAGAGGATTTCGTGGGCAAAGCCGAGCTCGACGGCGCGCTCGGCCGAAAGGTAGGTGTCTTTTGCAGTGAGGGACTGGATGCGCTTGGGCGTGAGGCCGCTGCGGTCCGAGAGGATTTGCGTGAGGGTCTTGCGGGTCTGCATGAGACGCCGGCTGGTTTCCTGCAGCGCAAGTGCCGAGCCGCCTGCCCCCTGGGGGATCAGCGGGTCGTGAATCATGAGCTCTGCATGGGGCGCCATACGGCGATCGTCGCCGCCCATAAAAATCACGGCGCCCATGGACGCGGCGAATTCCAGGCAGACGGTGCGGATGGGGCACGATGCGAGGCGCATGGCGTCGTAGATCGCAAGACCCGATCGCACGCTTCCGCCGGCGCTGGCGACAAATATGGTGATGGGGCGGCTGGGGTCGGTGGCATCGAGCAGGCGGATCTGCTGGCATAGGTCGTGGGCCATCGGGGTTTCGATGTTTCCCATGACGGAGAGCTCGCGACGGGCGAGCATCTCATCGTAAATGCTGGTGAGCGTGATACCTCGGGCGGATTCACGCATGGTGAGGGGGCTGATGATGGGGGAATGATTGGTGTCCATGAGGACTCCTTTCTGTTGGTTGTGTTGTGGAATAGGATTGTTGCCCGCGGAGGGGCTGGCGGGCTACAGGGTTCGTCCGAGCCTGAGATCGAGCTCGGTTGTGGGGCAGGCTGCCTGTTCGTGCGGCTCGCAAGCGCCAAGGGCTCCAAAGCGATGGAGCGTTGCGACGGGCGTGGTGTAGGCGAGCCGCAGCTGATGCTCGATAGGGGCACATCCGTCATTTTTGTAATGAGCCGCGTAGTACTGCGCGATGCTGGCGTTCATCTCGCTGCCATTGCGATGGCGCTCAAACTGGCGTCTGCAGGTCTCGATGATCTTTGCTACCGACTTGGGTGCCGTCGCGGGAACAAGGGCGAGATAGCCCTCAAATAGCTCGTTGATGCTCAGGAGGCACAGCAGGTCGATCAGCGTCCTTATGGCTGCTCCCTCGGCGGAAAAGTGCGCGGTCATGCGGTTATATCGGTTGCGGTCGACGATGGCCGCATGGGGTCTTGGAGTTTTCTGCCCCGTGGTCCCGGGCTTTTGCCGCGCCTGTGTATTGAGCTCGACGTTGCAGCGCTTGAGGCCGTCCAACGGAAGGAACAGTGCGGTGCGCAGGGTGTTCCGCTTGCTTTCGAGTTCATGACGCTCGTCGGGTTCCCATTCGAGCTTGAGTTTCGTGTCGAACGCCGTAAGCATATGGGCTAGGCAGCCTACGGTAAGAACGTACGAATCGTTGTCGCGTTTTGGGGCATAGGGGTCTGTCAGCTTGCGAATGTCGGGGTCGCCCATGATCTTTGTGCAGCGCTTCAGCAGTTGAGGGTGGTCGGCCAAGATCGTCGCGAGCGGTAGCGACGCGTAGTTCTTGATGGTCGCGGCGGCAAAGGCAGCGTCATATTCGTTTGCATATGCTCGCTCAATGCGGGCATCCAGAATGCTTTTCTTATCGCCGTCTTCAGCGTGGTGGTTTGTCATAGCTTCTCCAATCGGTTGATGTTCGTGCTGTTTGTTGATGTGTTGGTTGTCGTGAGTGATGTGCTTGCCGTGGGTGATGTGCTGACGTTGGGGTGCTATGCGGTTTTCAATGAGCCCGTGAGGCAGTTGCTGCAGGGGCGGGATGGAACGGCCCATGCAAGGCGGAAGGCATCGTGCTCAAAATCGAGACAGCAATGCCCTGGGTGCCTCACATGTGGCAGTTACCTCATTAAGTTGTCATTGCGTTTGGGGTTGTACTTTGCGGATCTTCCTTCTCTTACACGCTAAAACTCAAACTTCATATGCTCGATCTACTTAAAACCGCAACGGCGGCCTTTTATCAACTTATATGTCGGAACGCGTCTTTGCAAGTACTTTTTTGCGTTTGTTTCAAATGGGGTGGTTTTGCAACCGTCACGCGCCACGCTACGCGAACGTGCCCCGGCTCGGATAAGATGGTGCGATCGAGTTCTACCGCGCTCACCGCAAGTAGTCTTTGTTGCTGAGATGGGTCATGGCCGAAAGGGGCCCGTATCCCAACAGATACAGGCTCCCTTGCTCTTTAAATGGGCATGAGGGTGTATTGAGGGGGGATGTCTTGCTGTCGGCATCCGCGTGCGGTGCCATTCGCTGTCCGTAAATATACGTTTACGGCTAATTTCATACCACTTGTCGGAATGCGGACGCTGTCCTTGCATGTCGGGCGTACATTGAACGTGGTTTTTCGCGTGAAACCACGAATCGGTTGTCAGCCCCGAACAAGGAGGCCCAGCATGACGCTTGCCAAACCCATCAATAAATACATCGACTATATCGATGCCCCCGAGGACACGTTTGAGCAGTATGTCGAGAAGGCGTTAAAGTACAACTTTCGCTGCGTATTTGCGAACCTGCAGGAGTACGAGACGGGCCGCGCCATGCTCGAGGGCTCTGACATCATCCTTGCCGGCGCTATCGACTTTCCCCAGGGCACTATGACGCTTGAGGAGAAGCTTGCGAGGTTTGAGGAATACGCTGCGTGTGGCTTTACCGAGATTGACTACGTTTTGAATCAGGAGTCGGTCGAGAACCGCGATTTTGATGCCATCGAGCGCGAGATGACTACCATTGCTGATTTTTGTCGTGCGCATGGCATCACTGACAAGGTGATCGTCGAGATGTGCAAACTGGACGGCGACGACGCCGCTAAGCGCCGTGTATGCGAGATCGCGCTGGAGGCTAAGCCGGGATTCCTTAAGACATCGACCGGCAGAAGCTTTGGCGGTGCTAAGCTCGAGGACGTGCGGCTGATGCACGAGGTGCTCGGCGATGCCGTGGCAATCAAGGCGGCGGGCGGTATCCATAATTACGAAGAGGCCTGCGCATTCATCGAGGCCGGCGCCAGCGCGTTAGGTGCATCGGCGGGCATCGCGATCGTCGAGGGCGCACCGACGGATGAGCGTCGCTAGCAGACGTATTTGACCTGAGCGATAAAGCTTCACGACCACACGCTGTTCATGTTCGAGACAATATGACTTTTTGCCCGTTGTAAACGGAGTCGCGATGGGTGTTCTGTATGATGGCTCAGACAAGGTTGTTCAATGACAGGGAGGCATATATGGCAATCAAAGCCATCGCGATGGATATCGACGGTACGCTCACCAACGATCAGAAAGTGATTAGCCCGCGTACGCGCGAGAAGCTGCTCGCGGCGCAGGAGTCGGGCATTAAGCTCATTTTGGCTTCGGGCCGTCCCGCATGGGGGCTGCACGCCTTGGCGCAAGAGCTCGACCTTCAAAACCATGACGGTCTGCTGGTGGCCTTTAACGGCGCACACGTCGTCGATGCCCAGACCGACGAGGTGCTGTTCGATCAGGCTATGCCTGCCGACGAATTGCATCGCCTGATTGATCACCTGCGTAATTTTGACGTGATCCCTATGATTTCGCTCGGTCGCGATTTGCACGTCGAGGACTCGTACCATTGCATGATCACGCTGCCTGACGGCTCGCAGAAGAATATCGTCAAGTATGAGCGCGACGCGTGCGATCTTAAGATTCGCGAGGTGGAGAGCCTGCATGAGGTCGCTGATGCTTATCCCGTGGACAAGCTGCTGACGGCGGGCGATCCGGCCTACCTGCAGGCGCATTACGAGGAGATGTATGCGCCCTTTAAGCAGACGCTTTCGGGCATGTTTACGGCCGACTGGTACTTTGAGTACACGGCGCCCGGTATCGACAAGGCCCGCGCACTCGAGGGTGCCCTGCCCAAGCTCGGCATCGATGCCAGTGAGGTCGTATCGTTTGGCGACGGCCAGAACGACAAGTCCATGATTGAGTGGGCCGGCACCGGTGTTGCCATGGGTAACGCCGTCGAAGAGGTTAAGGCTGTAGCCCAGATGGTGACCGCCGATAACAACGAAGATGGCATTGCGGTGACGCTGGATAAGCTGCTGGGTTAGAATCGCCGATTAATGCATGGCTCGGGCGCCTGCTTGCGGGCGTCCTTTTGTTAGGGAGGGTGCCGTGTCCGCATTTCCGTTCGACGCCGTTATCTTTGACATGGACGGCGTCATTGTCGATACCGAGTATTACTACTTGGGCGAGACTGCCGCGTTTGCCAAGGAGCTTGGGCTTAATCTGACTCAAGAGGAGTTGAATGGGCAGGTCGGTACCTCGCATCAGTTCTTCCTGCATATGCTGGTCGATTGGTTTGAGCGCGCCGGTAAGGGGCACTTCACTGGCGAGGAAGCGTTGGCCCGTTGGGACGAGTGGGCGCATGAGCGTCCGCGCGACTATCAGGCTTTGATTAACCCAGGCGCCGTGGATACGATTCGAGAGCTGCCGCGCCGTGGCGTTCGCGTGGCGCTTGCCAGCTCGTCTCCCATGGTTAGCATCGAGGAAGTGCTCAACGCATGCGGGCTGTCGGATGCCTTTGAGTATGTGGTGAGCGGCGAGCAGTTTAAGGAGAGTAAACCCGAGCCCGACATCTACCTGCATGCGCTAGACCTGCTGGGGCTGCCCGCGAATCGCTGCTGCTGCGTTGAGGATTCCGTTCCGGGCATTACCGCGGGTAAGCGAGCCGGCCTGACGGTTATTGCCAAGCGCGAGGAGCGCTTTGGCTTTAGCCAGGATGCCGCGGACAAGATTATCGACCAGCTGCCGGAGCTGCTGGAACTCGCGTAGATTCTGGGCGGTACTGCTGTCACAACAGTGGTTCCGTTGGCATAAGAGAGAGGGGCGGCGTCATGGCATTTAACGTGAGCGCACTGGGGTTTGGCGACAACGTCGTCGACTGCTACGAGCATATCCACACAATGTATCCGGGTGGCAATGCGGTGAACTTTGCCGTGTATGCCAAGAAGTGCGGCGCCGCGCGCTCCGCGTATATGGGCATCTTTGGTAATGACGCTGCTGCTGAGCATGTGATTGCGAGTCTTGAGGATGAGGACGTTGAGCTTGCCAAGTGCAAGCAGCTCATCGGCGAGAACGGTGCGGCACGCGTGACCGTCGTTAACGGCGACCGTGTTTTCCTTGGCTCCAATGAGGGCGGCATCCGTGGTGATGCGCGCTATGTGCTCGATCGCTTTGACCTTGCGTACGTGAAGCAGTTCGACGTAGTCCACTCGGGCAACTATTGCTTTACCGAGCGTGAACTTCCCAAGTTGAAGGCCGCGGGCATCACGGTTTCGTTTGACTTCTCGGACGATTCGACCGACGAGTACTACGAGCAGATTGCTCCCTACGTTGACTTCGCGTTCTTTAGCGCGGCAGACGCCGCGAGTGAGGATGAGATTCGCGAGCGTCTGGCATGGGTGAGGAGCCTAGGTCCGCGTTTCGTATCGGCAACGGCTGGCGCTGAGGGCTGCATTGCCTATGATGGCGATCGTTATTACCGCCAACTGGCTAAGCCGGTAACGGATATGAAGGACACCATGGGTGCGGGCGACTCATTCCTGACTTCGTTCCTGATGTGTTATCTCGATTCCGTCAAGCGTGGCGAGGATGGTGCCGAGGCCATCGAGCGTGCACTCGACTTTGCGGCGGGGTTTGCTTCGACCGTATGCGGCATGGAAGGCTCCTGGGGCCATGGAGTGCCGATTTCCGAATAGGTGAGCAGTCCCGGGGAGTCGAATTGTCGCCCCCCGGGACTCCATGGACAAAAAATGCTAAATATGAGTACTGTCACTAATTTAGTAACAGCGAAATTAAGCTATTGAGGGCCTAGTTGGGTGTCTGCGAGTGATTAAAACCTGCTAAAAATGACTTTAACCACCTTAAAGTGCCTTGATAATGGATAGCTGTACATTATCAAGGCACTATTTTGCCGTAAAATAATGTGACTGGATTTGCAACAGTACTCATATTTGGCATTTTTTGCCCACCGGGGCTAGCGAAGGTCAAAAACAGAGTGCGCATTTGCTAAAACTGCCGACTCGATGCACTCTGCGTCGCGGTTTTTGAGTGAGACGATGCGTTCTGAGGTCCATGTGAGCGATCTGATAAGCGACTGTGCGCTTGTTTCGGTGTTTGCCTCCGCCGGCGCATCGGTCTCGAGCAGTAAACGATCGAGTGGGATCTGTCGGGCGTATTCGCGTCCACGTTTGGTGGCGAGCATGCGCTGGTTGACGGAAAAATAACAGTCCGCATCACGCGCGCGGACGAGTTCGTCCGAAGTACCGCTAAACCAGTGGAAGATGATAACGGGGGAGTCGGGGTTTGGGATGAGTAGTCCATGCGATTCGAGGACGTCCAGTACGGCTCCTGCCGAACGAACGGCGTGAATTGATATCACGCGTCCGGTAAGAGGATGCTGCACGAGCGCATCGCAGAGCCGGTTAAGTGCCTGTATTTGTAGCGGCTCACTTCCAGCAAAGCGCGCGGAAAAGTCGAGTCCGACTTCGCCGATGTAGCGTTCTTGGGCAGCAACTTCGCAAAGCAGATTGACTTCGACAAAACCGCAGTGGCCATCGGCGAGCCACCAGGGGTGAAGCCCAACGCCGGCGATGATGCCTGGTTGGCGACAGGCGCGCTCGTTTGCGGCCGAAAAGTCGCGCGGATTGACGCCGCAGTCAAATAGACCCAAGCCCAGCGCCGTCGCCTCATCGGCAACGGCGTCCGGGTGAGCCATTAAATCAAGATGGCAGTGTGCATCAAATAACCGGGGCTCCATCTCGGTGCGCTCCGCTAGTCCAGACGTTGGCCATCGGAGCGTACGCGCTCAGTGCCGCGGCCGCTGATCTGGCGGATAACCTCGCCGGCAATCATCTGGCCCATGATGGGCGGCATAAAGCTGGCGGTTCCCAGCTCGGTGCGCTCGTGGATGTTGGAAGGGTCGCGGGGCTGTGTCTTAACCGATTCCTCGCAGCTAAACAGTACATGCAGGCTCTTGATTCCGCGCTTCTTGCATTCTTTGCGCATGATACGGCTCATGGGGTCACGTACCGTATCGAAAATGTCGGCAAAGCGGAGGCACTCGGGATGGAGCTTGTTGGCCCCGCCCATGGAGCTAACCAAACGAATGTCGTGGTCCTGAGCATATTTGGCAATGGTGAGCTTGGCCGAGATGGTGTCGATGGCGTCGACGACGTAGTCGAGCTTGCCGTCCGTCTGCTCCAAAACGCTCGCGAAGAAATCATCGATGTTGTCGCTCAGCAAGTATTCAGTTCGCTTGATGACGGCAGCGGCGGGATTGATGTCGTGGATCATGGCTTCCATCACGTCAACCTTGCGCTTGCCGACGGTGCTGTGAAAGGCGATGGCCTGGCGATTGATATTGCTGAGCGCGATGATGTCCTTGTCCAGAATGACGAAATGTCCGATGCCGCCGCGGGCGAGTGCCTCGCAGCAGTTGGAGCCCACGCCTCCGCAGCCGAGCACCAGCACCGTAGCATCGGCGAGCTTATCGAGTGCCTCGCGGCCCATGATGATCTCGAGCTTGGTGTCGCGTGTCTCGATGGGGGCTGCGGTTTCGGTCATAAATATCCTCCGATGGGGAAGCAGGTCGTGTTTTAGCTATCGCCATTATAGGTAATCGCCCATAGGTTGCGATGGCGTTTGCTTTGATGTGGTTTGAAGCATTGCGATTAGACAGTTAGACAAACATCTAAATATCGAGTATAGTGTGCGCGTCATGAGAGATGATGAGAGGAGGTCTTATGCCGGGAGAGGGTTTTAAGGCGCTGGCCGATCCTACACGGCGTCACATTTTGGAACTGCTGCGCGAGGGCAATTGCACGGCCGGGGAGCTTGCCGAGCATTTTGACATCAGCAAGCCGTCGTTGAGCCATCACTTGGCGACGCTCAAAAACGCCGGGTTGGTGACCGACGAACGTCATGGCCAAAACATCGTTTACAGCTTAAACACCACCGTTATGCAGGACTTGATCGGTTGGTTTATGGGCTTTACAAACACGGAAGGTGATAAGGATGAATAACGAAAACAAGGGCATTCACGCCACGGGGGTATCGTCGCGCGTGTGGGCCATGCTTGTTGTGGTCTGCGCTATTAATGTTGTAGCGCACCTCATGGTGATGCCGAGCCTGCCTGCACAGATTCCCACGCACTGGGGCGCGAACGGCGCCGTCGACGGTTGGGGTCCTAGTTGGATGGCCTCCGCGCTCGGCGTGCTGCCTCTGGCGCTTCTCGCAATGTTCTGCATGGTGCCGCGCATCGACCCCAAAGGTGAGGCATATCGAACCTCGGGCAAGTTCTACCAGGGCTTCGTAATCGCCTTCACCTTGTTCATGTGCGCCATAAGCTGGCTGGGAGAGCTTACGGTCTGGGGCGTAGTGCCGGCGGTCGGTTCGGTTAACGTGCTGATTTCCGGTGTTGTCGGTTTGCTGTTCATCGGCGTAGGCAACTACTTGCCGCGTGTGAAGCAGAACTATACGCTCGGTATCAAGACACCCTGGGCGCTTGCCGATCCCGAGAACTGGCGCCGTACGCAGCGTTTTGGCGGCGTCTGCTTTATGGTGCTGGGTATTGGCCTGATTGTGATGGGCGTGGCAGGCAGCGTGCTTTCGAGTGAAGTCGTCGCCGCGGTGATTGCGGCTCTGGCGTTTGGTTCGGTTGGAGCCGTTTACGTCTACTCGTATCTGTTGTGGCGCAAATCGCAGCGAGCCGCTCGTTAAGGTTGCGGAAAACTAGCGTACGCAGTTCATAGTATGTTCCGGGGGACTTTTCCCAGGTAGTATTAGGGGGTGTGGGCAACCATGCCCCTTTTTCGTTACGTTTCAGAGCTGGTTCCCTCATTTCGTTTCCACTAAAGCGAATCAAGAATAGGGAAACAGCAGGTAGAAAGGATAGAACAGGCAAATGGCAGAGTTTATCTACCAGATGTATCAGGCTCGCAAGGCCCATGGCGACAAGGTGATCCTTGACGACGTGACCCTTAGCTTCTACCCCGGTGCCAAGATCGGCGTCGTGGGCCCCAACGGTATGGGCAAGTCGACCCTGCTCAAGATTATGGCCGGCATCGAGGAGGTCTCCAACGGCGATGCCAGGCTCACTCCCGGCTACACCGTGGGCATCCTGCAGCAGGAGCCGCCGCTCGACGATGACAAGACCGTCATCGAGAACGTGCGCATGGCGTTTGGCGACATGATTGCCAAGGTCGATCGCTTCAACAAGATCGGTGAGGAGATGTGCGACCCGGATTGCGACATGGACGCCCTCATGGCCGAGATGGGCAAGCTCCAGGACGAGATCGACGCCGCCGACGGCTGGGATATCGATTCCAAGCTCGGCCAGGCCATGGACGCCCTGCAGCTGCCCGATTCCGACATGCCGGTCAACGTGCTTTCCGGCGGCGAGCGCCGTCGCGTGGCCCTGTGCAAGCTGCTGCTCGAGGCTCCCGACCTGCTGCTGCTCGACGAGCCCACGAACCACCTGGACGCCGAATCGATCCTGTGGCTCGAGCACTTCCTGCACAACTACCAGGGCGCGGTGCTTGCCGTCACGCACGATCGCTACTTCCTGGATAACGTTGCCGAGTGGATCTGCGAGGTAGACCGCGGTCACCTTTATCCCTACAAGGGCAACTACTCCACGTATCTGGAGACCAAGGCCGCCCGTATCGAGGCGCAGGGCAACCGCGACGCCAAGCTCGCCAAGCGCATGGAGGCCGAGCTCGAGTGGGTACGCAGCTCGCCCAAGGCTCGCCAGGCAAAGAACAAGGCCCGTCTGGCACGCTACGAGGAGATGGAGGCCGAGGCCCGCGCAAGCCAGAAGCTCGACTGGACCGACATTCGCATTCCCGTTGGACCGCGTCTGGGCAACAAAGTGCTCGAGGCCCATCACCTGCACAAGGAGTTCGATGGCCGTGTGCTCATCGACGACCTATCGTTCACCCTGCCGCGCAACGGCATCGTGGGCGTCATCGGCCCCAACGGTGTGGGCAAGACCACGCTGTTCAAGACTATCGTGGGCCTGGAGCCGCTGACTTCGGGCGAGCTCGAGGTGGGCGAGACCGTCAAGATCTCCTATGTCGATCAGAACCGTTCCGGCATCGACCCCGATAAGAACCTGTGGGAGGTCGTCTCGGACGGCCTGGACCACATGATGGTGGGCGAGACCGAGGTCCCCAGCCGCGCGTACGTGGCGAGCTTTGGCTTTAAGGGCCAGGACCAGCAGAAGCGCGCTGGTGTACTCTCCGGTGGCGAGCGCAACCGTCTGAACCTGGCGCTCACGCTCAAGCAGGGCGGCAACCTGCTGCTCCTCGACGAGCCCACGAACGACCTCGACGTCGAGACGCTGTCCTCGCTCGAGGCGGCGCTGCTCGAGTTCCCGGGCTGCTCGGTGGTCATTAGCCACGACCGTATGTTCCTGGACCGCGTCGCCACGCACATTCTGGCGTGGGAGGGCACCGACGAGAATCCGGGCAACTGGTATTGGTTCGAGGGTAATTTCGAGGCCTATCAGGCCAACCGCATCGAGCGCCTGGGCGAGGACGCGGCCCAGCCGCATCGTATTCACCGTAAGCTGACGCGCGACTAGTAGCAAGTAGAAAGGCCGCCACCAAGGGCGGCCTTTCTTGTAGCAATTGCACTGCAGCTATGCCCTGGCTGCTGGTTTGATTCATAATCAAAGTTATCTCTTTGGGATTAAAGCCCGTTTTTGCTATGAGCGATTTTCTAATTCCGTTTAAAACGTAAAGACGCATTGGCTTAACAGTGATAAGGAACTAATTTACTTATCAACTGTTAGCTGACGGTTTCCGGGGTGCATACGGACAAATCCCGTCTGATTTCTAACAGGAAGTCAGACGGGATTTTCGCTTTATATTACGAATTATGGAGGACATACCATGAAAACCTTAATATCTTGTGCCTACAATATGGATAATTGCTGTGTGGAAGTGAAATTCAGCGACGGCAGTATGATTGCGATTGACACTATCGTCGTTGAGAACGAGATTGCTGACAATATGTATCAGCGGTCAGAGCTGGATTATTTGATCTACAACGCTCCTTTGGAGTATGCAGACCTTATCTTGAACGGCGATCCCGAAACCTATTTGAAAACTGTAACAGAATACAAGCCTTGGGATAGCTGACAACACGCTGCCCGCAGGAGAAAATCCTGCGGGCGTTTTTCTGTTTATATTATTTCCCTCCGTTGGATCTCAATTTAGGAAAGAAGATGACAATCTTGAAGCTCTTTCCCCACTGGGAAGCTGCTTCCAGATGAAGATTTAGATCGTCGGCCATCTTCTTAACCAGGTAAAGTCCCATACCGGTAGCCTTCTTTCTGCTGTCAGTAGAATCCCCGGTAAAGCCCTTTTGAAAAATGTACGGCAGATTATATTTTTTTACGCCAATGCCGTTATCTTCAACAGAAAGGATATCTGCAGTCTCCGAATGTATCACGGAAATTGTAAGCATGGGACTATCGCTGCTATATTTGATGGCATTGCTAACGATTTGTCCCAACATAAACTGAAGTCCTCTACGGTCTGTATAGACTGTTTCAGATTGCAGTTTGTTGAGAATGACAAAATGCTTCTCTTCAAGAAGTGGGGCATAGTCCTCCAGAACTTCACCCAAGCAGTCATTCAAATTGACATCCTCAAATCGGTAATCCTTTGTACTGCTCTTCAACCGGGCATAGTACAGCATCTGCGTGACATCCTCCTGAAGCTGACTGCGGACATAATCCAGCTTTGCTTGCAGGGAAGGAGAGATTTCATCGTTCCGGTTATCCAAGAGCATGGTCAGCAACGATAGGGGCGTTTTCGCTTCATGTGCCCAGCCCTCCACGTATTCTTCATAGTCCCGTAGGGCATCCGCCATATTGTTACTCTCGTTTTTGTATTCCCGTAAAACCGAAGCCAAAAATCGGACAGATTCTCCTTCTTTCTGACTAATGGCACTGAGCAGCCGTTCTTCATTGCAGATGGTAGGATCACTGAGGAAATCTCGGAACAGTTCCATGTGGGTGTTCTCCCTCTTGTTTAGTACAAACAGAATCGCTGAAAACAAAAGGATGCTCGTCAGAACTACTAACCCGATCAAGGTTTGAAATACCTGAATGTCAGAAATCCAAAGAATGACAGCGCAAAAGCAATCCACGCCCAGCAGCAACAGAAGCCAGGGGTAGTACCGTTCTATCATGTGCCAAAGCTGCTTCATAGAGACACCTCCGCTTCCAAACGGTAGCCCATTCCTCGAACTGCAACGATTCGCTGCTTCATTTCAAGGGCGGACATCGTTTTTTTCAGCCGGGTTAGGTTAACCTGCAAGGCATTTTCATCTATGTATTCCGTGGTTCCCCATAGTGCCATGCAAAGCTGCTCCGTCGTGACCAGAGCATCGCCGCCGGACAAAAGAGCGACCAACAGTTTTCCCTGATTTTTTGGAAGCACCACAGAGGTATTATGAATATAAAGCGTGTAGGTCTGCTGGTCTAACAGGAAATCTGGTCCCTCTATGAGATTGGTACGGCCTTCATACCTTTTGAGAATATTGGATACCCTGGCAAGAAGTCGATCTTTTCTGCACGGCTTCGTCAAATATTCATCGGCACCCAACTGGAACGCTTGCAGTTCATCCTTTACCTGATCTCTGGAAGTCAGCACCAGGACGGGGATAGCAGTTTTATTCTTTAGCTCCTGGCAGATTTGAAAGCCACTGATCTCCGGCAAGTTCAGGTCTAAGATCACAAGGTCAGGGCGGAGGGCTGCCAAGAGCCGAGCGGCATCTTCAAACTCGGTAATTGCCTCCACAAGATAGCCGTCCTTTTGGAGCATATCGCAGAGTTCTTCCCGCATATAGACTTCATCTTCCACAACAGCAATTCTTTTCATGACAGCACCTCCTTCCAAATTATTCTTCTCTCTGCGGCTGCATCAGTGTCAGCAAATACCGATCACTGGAGCGCTTGACCACTCTCATATAAATATATTCCATCACGCAAAGTAGTAAAATCATAGCAGCAGATACAAGCAGCATTTCAGACACTGTCCCACGGGTTCGGGACGAGAGTATCCCTGTAAATAACGCCCTGACTCCAAACAGACTGCTGACAGCCGCAACCAATACAGGAAGTCCCATAAACCAGGTAATTTGCTTTCCAGCAGACTGGCAAAGGGTTTCGTAAGTAGCTCCCAGGCGGATCAGGGTCTGGTATCTGCGCCCGGTTTTCTGCTGACTCATCAGGAACTGAACACCCACGATGGTGTTGGCAACTACCAGGAAAACAATCGCAAGATAGAGGGTAATATAACTGGATGCTATGGTGTAGAAAAGCTGACGACCTATATTCTGAAGATAGCTTTCATATTCAATGCCAGTTTCGTCCAGCTTCTCGTTCAAATCCAAATATGCAGTCATAAGGCTATTTCCATCCAGAGCCTGCTCACTGAGCACCGCATTGACATAGGTATCATACATTCCCTGGCTATAATATAGGAATGCTTCATCCGGAAGAATCAATGCAAAGGACAAGGTTATAGAACGGTCCGTGACCAAATTCACAGACTGAACCTCTCCTGTAAGATGAATCGGACTACCATCCAGTTCCACCTTGGGCTGTCCGGCCAATACTTGGTTCAGCATTGCGGTACGACTTACCGTAGTAAACTCTGTATCAATATAGACAGCGGCCTCCTTTTCGCCTAATTGGAGAGCCGGTTTGCCGGACAATTCCAACAAACGATTATAGTCCGATAAACAAATCAAATATGGGTATGTGGCATAACCAAGATTGTTCAGAAGGACATCCCGGTCTTCCGACTGGGGCAGGCTCCGAAGAGAGTCCATAACAGCGTCCATGCTGTAGGCATTATCATAATCTTCTGTGGTGCGAATACGCCCAACCCTCATTTCAAAAAGCTCTGAAAATTGATTTTCCAAACCGTTTTCTTTCAGGGCTGCCTTTATATTCGGAAGAACCTGCGATGAATCTTCTGCAGTATGATCTTCAAAAGTATAGTCGATTACATGGCCAGAAGACAGGCTATTCGTTCCTGCAATTCCTACGCCCGCACCAAAACAACACAGCGCCGCCAGAATCAGCAGGGAGCTGATGGCCATGGAGGTTGACTGATGAATAACATTCTCCTGAATCTGCCGGAAGGTAAATACATGAAGCTGCTTATTTCCTTTTCCTTTCTTAACAATCAAAGCAATCAGCGCACGCATCCCATAGAAAAGCAGCATCGTACCAACTATGCCCAACAGCAAAGTCAGTCCCATCATACTTACCTTTGTCCATGCAATTCCCTGAATCGCCATGTAGTAAGCCACTGCCAACATCACACTTCCGCATATAGCAGCCAGTCCATAGATAACAGATGGCATTTGCTTTTTGGGGCGGTTCGTTGGCTGGGATAGCAAAGTACCGATCTCCTGGCGGCTGATTCGTCCACTCAAAATCAGAAGTGCCGTCAGCTTAATTGCCAGAAATCCTGCCAGCGTCCATTCAATTGCAGACCAGGATAAAGAAAACTGATGACCGATGATCCCCATGCCTACCAGCTTGGCGGTGACAAGACTGACAATTTCTGAAAGCACCACAGCCACAGGTAAGCCTATGAGCATGGCAAGAATACTGGTCAGGAAATCTTCCGCCAGAAGCATACCAAACAGTTTACTTCTACGCATCCCCAACATTAGATAAACACCAAACTCATGCCGTCTGCGCTCGAACTGATACTTGCAGGCAAAATAGATCAAAAAGAACAGAATACCGAGGGTCATCCCATAAAACGCAGGAATCAGAAGCAGGAGTTTGTCAACTGCGTCACTCTCCATTTTCTGCAAAAAGAGCATCACATCTTGAGTGGAGATGGAAAGAATCATGTAAAAGGCAACAATAGAAATCACCAGGGAGCTGAAAAACAGACCGTTTTCCTTTCGGCTGCGGTGGCTGTTCCGAAGAATGAGATTAGAGAACATTTGCGCTGCCCCCTCCCAGTTGCGCCATCACCTTCAGGATGCGCCCGTAGAACTCCTGCTGGCTTTCGTCTCCACGCCGAAGCTCATGAAAGATCACGCCGTCCTGGATGAACAGAATGCGCTTGCAAAAGCTGGCGGCATTGGAATCATGGGTTACCATCAGGATCGTAGCTTGTTCGTCACGATTCAGGCCGGACAGCTTCTCCATAAGACTTCTTGCGTTCTTAGAATCCAGCGCACCCGTCGGTTCATCGGCAAGGATCATTTGGGGATGTAAGATCAGAGCCCTTGCTGCCGCAACACGCTGACGCTGGCCGCCGGACATCTTGGACGGAAACTTATCCAGAACATCAGTGATTTCCAGATAGTCAGCCAACTGCTTCAGCCGCTGGCTGCTTTCTGCTTCGGATACCCCATGCAAGGAAGTCGGGAGCAGGATGTTTTCCCTGCCAGTCAGGTTGTCCAGCAATTCAAAGTTCTGGAATAGATAACCAACTTTTTTGCCACGGTACTCTGCAAGAGCCTTTCCCTTGAGGGATTGCAGAGTATCGCCTTCCACCTGAATGCTTCCACCTGTGGGTTGAATCACAGTCGCAATACAATTGAGCAGTGTGGATTTACCGGAACCGCTGCTTCCCATAATGCCGAGAAACTCTCCCGGCATCACCTGGAAGGTGATCCCATTCAGTGCCTTTGTTTGACTTGGCACATTGCCATAGATTTTTGTTAAATTTTCAATATTCAAAATGGGTTTCATGTGAATACCTCCTATCATTTGTAATAAAATGATAGTATGGGAACACAGCAAATACCACTTACAGTGGTTGTAAGGATTCAAGATATAAGTGGCGGCTCAAGGGGGACGAGCATATATTTTGTAAGAGCATCAGGCGACAATGATAAAATATACCGGATCGCCTCCTTGGCAAACCAGTTCGTTTTAATTGTATCCCAATCAGCAAGTCGGATAATCTCTGCTGTGCCGTTCTCAAAATCAACTGAAATTTCGCCCCATTCGCCGTCGCAGTCTGCTTGATATTCGTAGATTGCGGCGGCGATTTTCTTTTTGCGCTTGGTTTTGGTTTTCTGTTTCAGCCGGACAGCATGGAGCGCACCTTCGGCAACCAGCAGTTCTGTCAGTTTGTCCACCGCTTTCCGGTAGGCTCGCTCTGCACCGCTGGCTGTGCTGCCCTCAAACATAATCGCCAATTCTTCAAAAGTGGGGCGGTTCTTCCATGAGCCAACTCGCCCGCAGGTCATACAGATTGCTAACCGTTTTTCGAGCAAGGTCTGTTCCCGGTAATTCAGCTTCTCAAATGCCCGCTGTACCTTTTCTGCTTGTATGCCGTTCCAGAGGATGTCGGTATAGTTCCAGCTATCGTCAAGGGCTATATCCTCGCCTGTTTCCTCGCCGTCCTCGTCCGTTATATAGAACGGCTGCTGGTTGCGGATTCCACGGACAACTTTCAGATATTCTTCCGCAAGAGCAAGGTCGCAGTTATACTTCTTGGAAAACTGGTTGACCGCATCTTTGGTGTTATGGTACAGCCACGCCATTGATCGCACCATTTTGTAATTGGTCAGAGAGGATACCGACCATTTTTCTTCGCCCATGCGGAAACGGAGCATAGAATCCCAGATGAACGGATAGATGTATGTAGCATACTCCGCACCCTTGGCAGGATCATAGTCCATCAGCTTTTGGAGCATTTGCTCCCGGCAGGAGATCTTTATATCGATAAATCGGTCTGTGTCGTACAGATTGCCGCCGTCCACACTGAGAAAGCCTTTGATGCGCTTGTTGAGCTGCGTTTCGTAGTGGTGCAGAAAGAACGAAAAATATAGCAAATTCTTTTCCCGCAAAGCAGACAGGATATATTCATTCAGACTGTCCACCGCTGGCGGTTCCGGTTCCAGTTGGAAGATGCGCTCTGCCACATAGGGGATGATGCCGTCACCGTGTGGATTAACTTGGTGCTTCGGTATGTATCCGGTCATGTTCCACGAAAAATCATTTAGCATAGCGCACCTCCCTTCTAAGTAATCCGCGGGAATAATTAACCATAATTCCAAGTTTGTCTTGCAGCATTTATATTATCCAGAAGAACAGATGCAGGATTTGCCTCGTAATAGTACGTGCTCATATCCAAAATGCCTTCTTCCATTTCACCCCACTCTGCTGTGCGAGAAACAAAGATTCTATTATATACACACCAATCGCATGTGGTGGTGAAAGCAGCAATATCTGCAAAGTCTTTTGGAAATACAATTCTTCTTCCATTTGATGTTGGCTTAAGATAGTTCTCCATTATTTCTTTGAAATTCTTCAGATCATAATCCGTAGCGTTTTCCAAAGCTTTACAGACAATCAATTCTTCGTGCGTGAATTCTGTAAGTGTTTCTAAATGGTTTGCAAGAATTAGACCATAAATAACGCAAACCTTTGGGTTGCAAGGACATAAGCAAATCGAATTGAAATATAACCAGTGCTGTAACGTTACAAAAAAGATTATAGAATAGGAGTACCTTATAAGTCGCTTCTCTAGAAAGAAGAACATATGCTTTCGCGTCGTCGTTTTCTGCAACTTGTCGCGTCTTCAATTGTCGCCTTAGCCGCACGTCCGAAAGAGGTTTTTGCTTCGACGGGCAATATTGATGGTGAGCAGATACAATTTACTTCTGAAATTGCGCAAGAGCTTGCCGATAAATATATAAAGGGACTCCTCGGCTATTCGTATACGCCTTCTGACCCTATTCCTTTTGTAGATGTTGATGGGTCCCCGCTTGGTTACATTGTTCCGGTTGTGACATCCAATAGAGCCGCGGGCTATTTGGTTTTAGATGCTTCAGATGATGAAATACTTACGGGATATCGTTTTGGAGACGGCTTAGTCAGCCCTATGGATCGGGGAGGAGATCTTGGTGTCGAGTCTTATTCTTTCAATAACCCAGTCGTAATGATCAATCCATTCGAATTCGGCGTGCAATCTTTGGACGGTTCAATAACAACAAATTGCGGAAGAACAATCCCGGCTGTTTCCATAGAAGGACGGCCTGTCGTTTTATCGAATAAACCTTCAAGCTGGAACGATGTTGTATTTTACGCAACTCAAATGCAGGATTACACAGTATCTGGATTTCGTTCCATTTCTCAGTTTATGTCATATGATGAAAGCGAGATTAAGAGGCTTACCGCCCACTATGCTTGTATGGTGACAGCTTTTTCGAACGTTGCGGAACTGTATGGCATTGCCAATTTATATAGCGACCCTTCGCAATATATGCAGATATGGAGTTACACCAATACCCATGCTCTTTCCGATGAAGAACAGACTGTTCCCGGCGTTGTTTTGGGTGGAACGCCGATATCAACCTGTGCAACGGGGTTTACAAATTACTGCGCAAGCAGAGGAAGTACTCTTATCGCCCGCACTGTCTCCTCTCCGGCTATCGCGAGCATTCAAAATGAGATTAACTCTAATAGACCGAATGTTTTACATGCGAGTTTGTACAACGGATCAGCCCATTCTGTAACAGCGGAGGCTTACGCCACACTTACTGGTAAGAAAACTGGAGAGACAAGGCAGATGATTGGCATAGCGGACGGCTGGAATTCATCTTTATCCTTCCTGAAGTATGATCAGAGCTATTATGCGTGGACTTATGGAACGACTTTTTCGAAGTAGGGCGATTCGTCTAGCCCTGTCTTTGGTGCTGATGGCTTCATTGGTGGGCTGTTCAACAAAGGAAGAGATATCGCGCGGAGGTTCCGGAGAAGTGACTGCGACAGACTCAGGTTCATTAGAAATAGCTGGCGGGCATGCCGATGTGATGTTACAAGGAAAAGGCGTGCTTAGGTCGGTTGATGCTGAAGACGCTGTCTGCTCAATAGAGGATTTAAAGACAGGTGAAACTGCACCGTACCGAGTCTCAGATAATGCTGCGAATATGATTGAGTCGATACCGACTGGAGCGCAGGTTTCTTTTAGATACTTTGCTCCGCAACTTGAGGATGAGCTTGCTTCTCTGGTGTCTATATGCACCGATGACAACTAAAAGGCCTGAATTCAAAAGGCCTCGGATGGTCAATTGGCTATCCGAGGCTTTTTTACTCGACCGGGGCTTCGACCTTGTCGATGCCCCAGGCGGCTCCGAGACCGCCGGTGGTGTTGCGGCGGATGCGCACGGTAACCTCGCGGCGCTCGCCGGCCTGCGTGTAGCACAGGGGGAAGCTTGCGCGGTTTCGCGCGGCCTCGATGGTACCGCGCTCGCGGGCGATCCAGTAGTACTCGCCGACAATGCCGAGCGTGTCGGCGCCGTAGGGGAGATAGGTCGACAACTGGTGCAGAAGCGGGCCGGGGCAGAAGACCTCGGTTGCGAAATCGACGGGGAAGTCCTCGGGGATGGTCGGTGCTGCGGGTGCGGGGGCTGGGGCCGCTGCGGGTGCCGAAGCCGGTGCCGGTGCGGGAATTTGTTCGCAAGCAGAGGTGGGCACGGATTTGATGACGGGTGCGGGCTCTGGCGTCGCTTCCGGCTTGATCGTGGAATCTGCGGGCTCCACGGTGGCGGGCGCGTCTGCAGCTGCAGTTTCAACCTCAACCTGCGTCGCGTTCTCGTCCTCGACGCTCGACTTTGCCTCGATGGGCGTGGACGCCATGGTGGTGATGCCGGCGTTGGCGTTCTCGGGGTCATAGACGACCGTGAGTGAGATGGCAGGCTGCGGTGCCTCGGGCTCCGATGCCGCCTCGGTAGCGTCCTGTTCTGCGGGCTCTTCGGGCTGATCGTCCTCGGCCTCGTCGCCAAAGACATCGCTGTTTTGGAGCGCAGGCGCCTCAGGTTGGCTAGCGGCTTCTTCGGGTGTCGACTTGGGAGCCTCGTTGAGCTCCGTAGTGGCTTCCTGCTCGGATATGACTTTGGGATCGGTCGTGGCAGTGATTTCGGTTTCGGCTTCTGCTGTTACCTCAATAGCGGCTTCGATCTCGGGCTCGGGCTCGGGCTCCGGAGCGACTTCGGCCACGGGCTCGGGCTCGGGACGCTTAACGTGCTTGGGACGCACGGCCTTGAGGTCCTTCTCGCCGCGTTTTTTCTTTTTGTAGGACTGCTTGGCTCCCTTGGCTGCCTTGGGCTTGTCCTCGCCCTTGGCAAGGGCGAGGACAAGCCTCGTTGGCGATGACAGTGGCATACAGGCGACCGCCCTTAAAGACGGTCAGCTTAATGCAGTCGTCGAGCTCCTCGAGCAGCTCGCGCGTGGACTCGAAGCCCAGGTCATAAGCGGCCATGTCACCAGCGGCGAGTGCCTCCTCGACCTGCGTCATAAACGTTTGCTTGCCGCATCCGATTGCATCGCGCAGCAGGCGATACAGATAGATGTGGTTGCCCAGCGAAAGCGTGGGCCTAACTATTGTCTTGCTCATGGCAAATCTCCTCTTTACACACCAAAGCATCTTACCATCGCACGGGGCTTGCCATCTCGTCGCCCAAGGCAAACGGGCGCGACCGTTGCCGGTTCGCGCCCGTTATGCAGGTCGGTTATCTATGAGAGGCAAACGCGCTTAGTTGCCCGACGTCGTGCCTTGGCTCGAGCTGTCAGATGCCGTGCCGGACGCGGTTCCGCCCGAGCTGTTAGTGCTGCTGTTGTCGGTAGATCCCGTGCCCGATGTATTGCCGCTCGTCTGGTCGCCCGTGCTCGGTTGAGAGCCGTCAGTCGTTTGGCTTGAGTCGGTTGTGCCGGATTGCGTACCGCTGTTGTTCACAGAGGAATCGGTGTCCTGCGACTGATCGGGGGTGTTCGAGGACGAGTCGGTGGATGTGGAGGTGCCCTGCGGGTCGTCCTGCTGGCCTTGCGATTGACCGGAGCTATCCGCGTCGTGCTCGGTCGTATGCGACGAAAGGATTGGCTCGGGGCGCTCACCCAGACCCTCACCGGCGGTGGTGATAAGGATGGCACCGGCGCAGGCGATGACCGCGACAATGGCGATGGCGATCGAGAAGACGATGACCTTCTTTTGCGTCTGACTGCGCTCTGCCGCGGCCTTGGCGCGCAGGCTGTTAGGGGCGACGCGCGCTGTGGTCGCGCGTCCCGCAACCTGGCGCATTTCCTGCGTGGTCGCGGCGCCACCTAGGTGCTCCTCGACATCGGGCTCAACGGGCTCGTAGGCGCCGGCAGGGTAGTCGACAGCGGCATGCGTGCCCTTGATTGCTTCGGCGCTCGCAGAGATAAAGTGGCGGTAGACCTGCGAGGACACAACGGTGATGACCGAGCTCACGGCGGCGCCGATCACCGATCCGGCGATACCGATCTTGGAGGCAAGCGCGACGCTCGTGGCAGCAGCTGCGGCGCCGGCGATGATCTGGGGAATGGAAATGTCATCGAACAGGCCCTTTTTGGGCGCGATGGCCATGGTCTGTCCGATGGAATGGTTCTCGTGCACGCCGTTGTTGAGCGATGCCGGCGTCATGACGCGCGTGCGCGGCGCGTCGGTGTACTTGGTTGTCATACGGGGTCCTCCCGGCGTAAATCTGCTTCGTTTCATTCAGCCATCAGGGTACCCACCAGATGTGAATCGTACGTGACATTTAGCAGATACCATCAACTCATCAAGGGGGGCTTGCTGTCTTTGGTGCAATAGCTTGATGCTAAACTGGATTTACGATTGCGAGGTGGTTTACGTGATGTACCCGTATATGACATTCGAAGACGGTACCGAGGTCGTTCATTCTGACCTGATTGCAGATGAGGATATCGAAAAGGTTGTCGTGCATTTTGAACGACCGACGGCAGAGGGCTTCGACTCCGCTCGCTGTGAGTTGCCTTCCTGTTCGTGGACTGACTGGGAAGGGCATTTTACTCAGAGTGAAAAACGAGCTTTCGAAGAGTGTTTGAGCAAATCATTTAGATTAGTTCGAGTTTAGTTCGAATAAAGAAGCCGAATGCGATGACCTAAAGCGTATGCATTTTTAGTATTAGATGCGTATGAAATGGAGGATGTGAATGGATGAGCTAATAGACTTTAAAAAACGATTTCTCAAGAATGGCGAGCTGGTTTCAATTCCAAAAAAGGAAAGCTATAAAAGAATCATGCTGCTATGGGCCGTCTCTTTCTTTGAATTAAATACAAGTTATACGGAGCTTCAGGTTAATCGTGTGCTGTCACAGCTCTATCCTGATTATGCCGTGTTGAGGCGGTACTTGGTTGATTATGGATTCCTATTAAGGGATGAACGAGGCCTGAAATACGAGGTTAATCGTGATGTTCACGGTATTGAGAGCTAGCCATCCGGTTCGGGTCCTATATATTGCTAGAGGGATAAGCGAAATAGGCAATTGGTGTGCGAATATTGCTTTGCCAATGCTGATTTACGAGGTAACTCACGATGTTTCTGCAACTGCTTTGATGGTCTGCTGCAGATTTGCCCCCTCTCTGTTTTCAGTTTCGCTCGCGCAGCTGCCTCAGAAGATGGGTATCGGGACACTGCAGGCCATGAGATTGGCAGACTTAATTCGCGCGGGATTATTCGTTTGCTATATTTTTGTTGATAGTAAATGGAGTATGTTTGCTATTACGTGCGCGGTATCGCTTTGCCGAACGGTTGAAATGCCCTGCTTTTACTCGTTGTTAAGAGCCAATACGAATAGTATCAATCGCGACGTAATTAATAATTCGTTTGGGTTTCTGCAGAATTTGATGATGGTTCTGGGGCCAGTTGCCGGCGGTTTTGTTGTCGCTCAATTTGGGGCGGAGGCTGTTCTTGCATTAGACGCGCTTTCTTTTGCCGCGTCGTTCTGGTTGCTGCGAGATGTTCCGTCGGTTATCGAGGTTAATGATAAAGAGGGGATAAGCAAAAATGAAAAAAACAGGACTGCATTTAGTGATCTTAGCGCGAAGCACTTGGCAATTGGTTTCCTATTAATCGATATTTCTAGTGGCGTGGCATTCGGCTCTCTGAATTCTCTTTTGCCAGCTATAGCGCAATTGCAATTTGACTCGTCATCGATACAATATGGATTCCTTCAGAGTAGTCTTACAATCGGACTGTTGTTCGGAAATACAATATATGGTCGTTTAATTAGTGGTTCCGATTGCGTTAAATCATATTGTTTTGTGACGTATCTTGCGCTCGGTGCGTATCTGGCGTTTGGCTATCGTTATGCGTCTGGGATATCGTTTATTTTCCTTTTTATCGTCGGTGCCGGAAACGCCATTCAAGATGTGCTTCTCATAACATCGCTGCAGGATTTGGCGAGAGACGAATCTGAATCGATAAGCCTGTTTTCAATTAGGGAGTCTTTGCAATCGGTTGCTGTTGTTATTTCAACACTCCTTGTTTCGCTGTTCACGAGCACCGCGATGTTCTCAATTCTCGTTACAGGACTTGGTGTATTTTCAATTATGATGGTAGCTGCGTTTCAATTGAATTATTTGCGAAAGATGTGACGTTGATATACCTAAAACGCTTTTAGTATTTCCCCCAGGATGGAGTCCAGTGGGGCCGTATCTTGCCTTGCCTGTTTTGAAGTCATATCTTCAAGAGGTTGAACAATATAAAGTTGACATTGTTGACTTAAACGTGGAATTTTACGATGACCTCCTATCTTTTAGACATGTCGAAGAGTGCTGTAAAAGGTATCGGGAATCAAAGGATTCGTTTAGTTCGAATGTTCAATTAACAATCGAGTTGATACAAAAGTCAGCACTTAATGTTGACGAGGCAAAAGATATTTTCAGATCGAAGAGATACTTTAAGGCTCTGTTAGACCAGGATTGACATACATGTGTCCCCACGGTGCCATATCTTTGACCCCGTAGACCGCGATGATGGGGGCAGCATGAACGCCGAAGACCTGGTCCTCAACTTCAAGAAGGGCATGGCGAACCTCAGCAAGACCGAGCGCCGCCGCGCTATCGAGTCCGTCAGGGACGTGATCCGCGCGGCGGCGTTCGACGACGCGGCCGGCTCCGCCTGCGAAATCGAACGCTGCCCGCGCTGCGGGTCCGTCGCGGTCGTGAAGAAGGGCAAATCGAAGAACGGCGAGCAGCGCTACCTCTGCCGGGGCTGCGGCAGGACCTTCGGCATGGGCAGCGAGCGCATCCTGGGGACGAGCAGGCTCCCGAAGGAGACCTGGATGGCCTACGCCGAGTGCTTCGTGCTCATGCTGCCCCTGCGCGAGTGCGCGAGGCGCTGTCGCGTCTGCCTCAAGACCGCCTACACCATGCGCCACAGGCTGATCGAGTGCCTCTCGGCCTACTCCCCCTCGTTCAGGGTCGAGCGGGGCTGCGGCTGCGAGCTCGACGAGACCTACTTCCCCGAGTCGTTCAAGGGCAACCACGCGAAGGGGTCGTTCACGATGCCGCGCCCCTCCCGGCACCGCGGCAAGCAGGTGCACAGGCGCGGGCTGTCGCGCGAGCGGATCTGCGTCATGACCGGCGTGAACGACTCGAACGAGACGTTCCTCGAGGTCACGGGGCGGGGCGCCCTTTCGAGGGAGCGCGCCATGGACGCGCTGAGGGGCCGCATCGCGGCCGGCTCGGTGATCGTGTCGGGAAAGTTGGTGTAAGCGAAGCGAATCGGGATGGCTTTGAAGGGAAACG
>NZ_JAQEKC010000027.1:0-26871 GCF_027679495.1 Collinsella aerofaciens | reverse complement strand
CTTTGCAATTTCAAAAAGATGATTGAGGCAGAATGTCAATTCTGGTCTAACAGAGCCTTAATTATTGCCCGTTGTGGCAACGCCGAGCCCGCAGGGCGGAGAGCAAGTTCCCTCCCGGCGCACTCCGCAGGACGAAAGAACCTCCGCCGCACGAAGTGCGCAGCGGGGGTTCTTTCATGTCCGAGGACGCGCCGGGAGGGAAGGCCGCCCTCGGGCCGGACAGCTAAGACTGCTTACGCGACGGTGTAAACCCAGTTGTGCTTATCCTCGACAGCACCGGACTGGATGCCAGTCAGGGTCTCGCGAAGCTTCTTCATCACAGGGCCGATCTCGGTGTAGCCAGCCGGGAAGGTCACGGTCTCGTCGGCGCCGTAAACCTTGTTGTCAATCTCGCCAACCGGAGAGATGACGGCAGCGGTGCCGCACAGGCCGCACTCCACAAAGGTACCGGCCTTGACCTCGGCCCACTCGACGGGACGCTGGTCAACGGTCATGCCCAGGTCCTGAGCGACCTGAACGAGCGAACGACGGGTGATGGAGGGCAGGATGGAGTCGGTGTGCGACTGCGGAACGACGAGCGTGCCATCCTCTTTCACGAACAGGACGTTGGCGCCACCGGTCTCCTCGACATAGGTGCGGGACTCGGAGTCGAGATACAGGTTCTCGGCATAGCCCTCGCGATGGGCCTCCATCGTGGGCTTGAGGGACATGGCGTAGTTCAGGCCGGCCTTGATGTTGCCGGTGCCGTGCGGTGCGGCGCGGTCGTACTCGGAAACGCGCAGCTTAACGGGCTTAAGGCCACCCTTAAAGTACGGACCGACCGGGGTCACGAGAATACGGAACGTGTACTCAGGAGCGGGAGCCACGCCGATCACGTCACCGGAGCCGATCATAAACGGACGCACGTACAGGGTCGCGCCAGAACCGAAGGGCGGAACCCAGGCGGCGTTGGCAGAGACGACCTGCTTGACGGCCTCAACGAACTTGTCCTTGGGGAACGGGGGCATCTCGAGGCGCTGGGCAGAGTTGTACATACGCTCAGCGTTCATGTCGGGACGGAAGCAGACGATGCTGCCGTCCTCGGCGGTGTAGGCCTTCAGGCCCTCAAAGACCTCCTGACAGTAATGGAAGATGCCGCCGCACTCGGAGACATGCAGGGTGTGGTCGGTGGTCAGGCCGCCCTCGTCCCACTCGCCATCCTTCCAATGAGCCTCGTAGCTGTAATCGGTCTTCATGTAGCCAAAGCCGAGGCTACCCCAATCGATATCCTTCTTCTCGACAGTCATATGTCGCTCCTTACATACACAGTTGCAAACTCGCGAACCCGCACGCAAGGACCGAGGCCGACCGCGTCGCAACGTCGCACGCCCGGAGCGTAGAGCCGGACGGGACACGCGAACAGCATCAAAGCCGATGGCACGTCGATTCGCATGCACGAGATTGTACTCCCCGTACGCGTCTGATAAAACGCTTTTCTTTAACTAAGTAAAGTATTTTCATTTGACCGAAACTAAAGAGGCCCGCCACCGTAAGCGGTGACGGGCCTCAACTGCACGGTTTGCGCGCTGGCTCGAGCTACGCGTTCTTTTTGCCCAGCTTAGCCTTAACCAGACCGACCACGGTCGGGATGATCGACACGGCAACGATGCCGACGATCAGCAGCTCAAAGTGCTCCTGCACAAAGGGGATGCCGCCAAAGAAGTAGCCCAGCAGCGTAAAGACCGTCGACCAGGTAATGCCGCCCAGCACGTTAAAGACGACAAAGTTGCGCCAGTGCATGCCACCCATGCCAGCGATAAAGGGCACAAAGGTGCGGATAAACGGGAAGAAGCGGCCGAGGAAAATGGCCAGGTGGCCCCACTTGTCCAAGAAGTCCTCGGACTTTTTAATGCGCTCGGGCGTCATGGCCTTGACCTTGCCCGAAGCGATAATCTTTTTGCCAAAGAAGTGACCGATCATAAAGTTGCACTGGTCACCCAGGATGGCAGCAGCCCATGCGACGGCCAGCAGAGCCACGATGTTAAAGCCACCGTTGTGGGCAAAGAAGCCCGAAGCAAACAGCAGTGAATCGCCGGGAAGGAACGGGAAGAACACCACGCCCGTCTCGATAAAGATAATCAGGAACACGCAGCCGTAGGCCATAAGCGGGCCGGCGGCGATCCAGCTGGCAATCGCGGTGCGCGGGTCTTTGAGCAGCTCGGCGATAAAATTGATGAAACCCATGAAGTAAAACCTCTCAGTTGTGGGCGCGGATACGTCCAAGTTGACCAGTATACGGTTGCGGTGCCCCCTCGTGCGCAACCCCACAAAAGCATGACTCCATTACCAGCAAGTTTGCATAACTGACACCTGTTGCGCAATGCCGCCAAGATTGTCCTTCCTAATCCCTAGCGAATCGCTATACTTTATTGAATCGCATTGCCATGGCGCTAAGGGAGGGCGGCCGGTGAGCTTTATCAATACCATTCGCGAGGACATCAAGACCGTCCAAGCGCAGGATCCCGCCGCGCAAAACGGTCTGGTCATCTTCCTTTCCTATCCTGGCCTGCACGCCAAGTGGAACCACGTGCCCGAGCACTGGCTCTGGGAGCACGGTCATCGCTCGCTCGCCCGCGTGCTCTCGCAAATCACCCGCCACATCACCGGCGTCGAGATTCATCCCGCCGCACAGATCGGCAAGCACTTCTTTATCGACCACGCCATGGGCGTCGTCATCGGCGAAACCACCATCGTGGGCGACAACTGCGTGCTCTACCAGGGCGTCACGCTCGGCGGCACCGGCAACGAGACCGGCAAACGCCACCCAACGCTCGGCAACAACGTCACCGTGGGCACGGGCGCCAAGGTGCTCGGCAACATCCGCATCGGCAACAACGTCAAGATCGGCGGCAACTCGGTTGTCGTCAAGGACGTGCCCGACAACTGCACCGTCGTGGGCGTGCCGGGACGCATCATCAAGCGCAACGGCTGCCGCGTGTTCGAGGAGAGCTTCGATGCCAAGCAGCATCGCGAGTACATGCCCGACGATGCCGCCGAGCAATCCGCGCTCAACCGTCAAGGCATCACCGAGAATGCCCGCCGCGTCAAGGAACTCGAGCGAGAGGTGGCCGAGCTCAAGGCCCTCGTCGCCAAGCTCGTGGACGAGCGCTAGAGGCGGACGGCCACCGACAACATTGACGCCAACGCAAAGGCGCGCCAGAGGATTCACCCCTAACGCGCCTTATTTGTGATGTGACATGCGGAACTGTCCCTTTGTCACATTATGCGAACTGGCTCAGATAGAGGTCGGCGTAGGCACCCTCGGCAGCCAGCAGCTCCTTATGCGTGCCCTGCTCGATAATGTTGCCGTGATCCATGACCAAGATCAGGTCGGCATCCACAATCGTCGACAGGCGGTGCGCGATCACAAAGCTCGTACGCCCGCGCATGAGCGCGTCCATGGCACGACCGATGGCAAGCTCGGTACGCGTATCCACGCTTGAGGTCGCCTCGTCCAAGATGAGAATCGCCGGGTTGTTGAGCAGCACGCGTGCGATGGTCAGCAGCTGACGCTGGCCCTGGCTGATGCTCTCGGCATCGTTGGCCACGCGCGTGTCGTAGCCCTGCGGCATGGTGCGCACAAAGAAGTCGACCTGCGCGGCACGAGCGGCGGCCACGATCTCGTCGCGCGTCGCCTCAGGACAGCCGTAGGCGATGTTTTCGGCAATCGTGCCATCGAACAGCCAGGCGTCTTGCAGCACCATGCCAAACTGCTGACGTAGCTCGCCGCGGTCCATGCGGCTCGTATCCACGCCGTCGAGCGTAATACGCCCGCCGTCAATCTCATAGAAGCGCATGAGCAGGTTGATGAGCGTCGTCTTGCCTGCGCCCGTGGTTCCCACCACGGCAATCTTCTGGCCCGGCTCGGCGGTAAACGACACGTCGCGCATAAGCGGCTTGTCGGGCGAATAACCAAAGCGCACATGCTCAAAGGAGACGCGGCCCTCCACGCGACCCGGCAGCTTGGCGGCCTTGTCCGGCAGCGGATCGGCCTCCATCTCGGGCTCATCGAGCAGGTCGAACACGCGCTCTGCACTCGCCAGCGCGCTCTGCAGCGAGTTGAAGGTAAACGACAGCTGCGTCATGGGTTCGGACGCCTCGTAGATAAACTGGAAGAACGCCTGGAACACGCCGACGGTCATGTGACCGGCAACCAGCATGCTGCAGCCCACCAGCGCGATCACAATCTGCGCCAAACGACCGATAAAGCGCACCGCAGGGCCGACGGCATTGATCATAAAGTCGGCCTTGGTACTCACACGAGCCAGTTCCTTCGAAGCCTCGTGCACCTCAGCGGAGCTCTGACGTTCGCGGTTAAACGCGCGGATCACCAGACGGCCCGAATAGCCTTCCTCGACCGCACTCGTAATCTTGGACACCCACTCCTGGCGCTCGCCCGTCACATCGTGTGTGCGGCGCGAGACGACCTTCGTCACCAGCAGCGACAGTGCCGTAAAGAACAGAAAGACGAGCGTAAGCTGCACGCTGAACACGAACATCACGCTCACAGCACCAACAACCGTGCCGATCGACACGAGCAGCTGCAGCAATCCGCGCTGCATGCTCTCGGACATCTTGTCCAGGTCGTTGGTCGCGCGGCTGACGACCTCGCCGGGACGATGCGCGTCAAAATAGGCGAGCGGCAGACGGTTGAGCTTTTGCGCGATGCGGTTGCGCAGGCGCAGATTGAGGCGTTCGGCCACGCTCGACATCAAAAAGCTCTGGAGCGCGTAGAACGAAGCGGCGGCCGTCCAAATCAAAAAGTAGATGAAGATAGTCCTGCCGCAGTTCTCCCAGGTGATGCTGAAAGTGGTGTCGTTGGCAAACGCTACCTGAATGTGGCCCCACAGCTCATCGATCACGCGGGCGCTATATGCCGGCGCGGCGGTGTTAAAGATGACATAGAACACAATGCTCGCGAACACGATATAGAAGCGCCAATGGTCGCCGACGGCCTCGCTCCACAAGCGGCGCACCGTCGCCCAGGTATCCCGGGGCGTCTCGTCCTCTTCTTCGTCGTCCACGTCGCGCATACGCTCTGCCTCGGCACGGGCACGCTCGTCCTCGGCGCGCTCGTTTTCCTCGTAGAGCGCTTGGCGGCGAGCCTCGCGCTTGGCGGCGTCATCCAGCTCGGTCGACGCGGCAGCCGTTTCCTCGACCAGTCCCGCGGCAGCGGCGTCATCAACGCCGCCCTGCTTCTTGAGCTCCCCGGTCATGCTACTCACCTCCCTTCATTTGCGATTCCGCGATGGCGCGGTACACCTCGCAGGTTTCCATAAGCTCGCCATGCGTGCCCAAGCCCACGACCTCGCCGTCCTTGAGCACAACGATCTGGTCGGCATGCAAAATAGTCGAGATGCGCTGCGCGATGATGAGCCCCGCAGCGTCACGCGTCTCGTCTTGCAACGCATGGCGCAGGGCGGCATCAGTCTTAAAGTCCAGGGCCGAAAAACTATCGTCGAAGATATATAGATCGGCGCGCTTCATGAGTGCGCGAGCAATGGCCAGGCGCTGGCGCTGGCCGCCCGAGAAGTTCGTGCCGCCCTGGGCCACCGGCGTATCGAGCCCCTGGGGCTGGTCGAGCACAAAGGTGCTCTGGGCAACCTCCAGCGCATGGAGCATGTCAGCCTCAGTCGCGCCTTCGTTGCCAAAGCGCAGGTTGCTTGCAACGGTGCCCGAGAACAGCCACGCCTTCTGCGGCACATAGGCGATGTGTCCACGGATCTCATCTTGCGAAAGGTCGTGCAGATCGATGCCGTTCAGGCGAATGGCGCCCTTCGTTGCATCGTGGAAGCGAAGCAGGAGCTTGGCCACCGTTGACTTGCCCGAGCCCGTTGAGCCCACGATCGCGGTCGTCTGTCCGCGGCGGCAGGCAAAACTCAGGTTGCACAGAGTGTCCTCGTCGGCATCGTCAAAACGGAACGACATATGGTCGAACACGGCAACCGCATCGGTACCGTCAACAGGCTCCGCCGCGCACGTATCTAGCGTGCGCTTGCCGTCCACGATGCTCGGCTCGATTTCGAGCACCTGTTGCGCACGGTTGAGACACGCCGCAGCGCGCGGGAGCGTCAGAATCACCATCTGCGCCATCATCACAAAGAAAAGGATCAGGATCGCGTATTCCAACACGGCCGAGATGCTGCCGATTCGCATGGCGTGGACGCCCACGCGGTTGCCGCCCACCCACAGCACCGCCACCTCGGCGATATTCATCAAAAAGAAGCTGGAACTGTCGAGACCCACAAACAGGTGGTTGACCTTGATGGCGTTGGCCGCGTAATCGCTAAACACCTCGTCCAGGCGCTGCTCCTCGTGGCGCTCCTTGTTAAATGCGCGGATGAAGCGCACGCCCACGATGTTCTCGCGCAGCACCACGTTCATGCGGTCGATAAAGCTCTGCAGGCGCATAAAGATCGGCGCGGCGTTAGCCACCGTAAAGACCGCCGCCACCAACACGATCGCAACGACCACGCCCAGCAGCGTGCCCATGGCGGGATCGATGAACCAAGCAAAAATGATGCCTGCCACGGCCAAGAACGGCACCGGCAACACCAGCTGAATCGTCTGAAGGACAGCTTGCTGAATCACGTTGATGTCGTTGAGCGAGCGTGTGATCATCGAACCCATGCCAAAGCGCTCAAAGTCGCTGGCGGACAGCTCGAGCGACTTGTCGTACACGGCATTGCGGATATCGCAGGCCACGTTGGCGGCCAGGCGCGCTGAAAGATAGCAGCCCAGCACCGTGCCGCCGCTGGCCATGCCGGTCGCGATAAGCATGTACAGGCCGTTGCGTAATATATAGTCGACATCGCCCGTGGCAATACCGGTGTTGACCATGTTCGCCAGCATCGTGGGAACCAACAGCGTACCGACGTTATCTATCAGCACCGCAAACAGCGTCACCGCAATCAGACCGCGGTACGGCCTCATAAATCTCATTAAGAGTCGCATGCGTCCCCCTCGCCCTTATCGTCAGCCTCGTTCTCGGCGGCCACTTGCCGTATAAATGCCTCGCACTCTTCGTTCAGAACATGGGAGAACTTACCGACCAAGCGCATGATCTCGCGCTGCTCCCACGGCTCGAGCGCCTCGAATGCCTGTTGCTCGGCTTTTTGCGCCGGCAACGCGTAGCGCTTGGCAAACTGCACGCCTTCTTCGGTCAGTCGCACAACCTTGTTCTTACGACTGCCCTCGGCAAACTCCAACGTCGCAAGCCCTCGCGCCCTAAGCGTCTTGATCGCCGAATTGATGGTCTGTTTGCTGTAGAACCATTCACTCGTCAGCCGACTCACGGCAACGCTTCCGCCCGCTGCACTCGTGTCGACGAGCATCCAGTAGGCGCAGTCCGAAAGACCGCAGGCGCGCGCGAACTCCGAATAGATACGGTCAAGCCCGTTGAGCATCCGGTCGAAATCGACCAGGCTAACTGCACTATTCATCTCTCCCACCATTCGATAGTCCGAGTTTTGACCAATTTATATCTCTACATTAGTCCGAGTTTTGACTATCGTCAACAGGCTCTCCGCGAATGCGTGCATTTTTATGGCCTATCGGCAGAAAAAGACCGCCGGCGCGGGGGCGGCGCCAGCGGTCACGTGAAAATCGAGTTTTATTGCCTGTTAAGCGGCGACGGCCTCATAGACCGTAGCGCCCGAGAAGCTGTCATGCAGGCTCTTGCCGGCAATCCACGGCAGCTCGACAACCTCGCAGACCGTGTTGACCAGCTCGGAGCAGTCAGTAAAGTGGCCCTTGTCGTTGAGGGCCTCGCAATCCTGAACACGCCAATAGCCATCGGTGTGCGTGATGTAGTACTCGTGATCGTTGATCGACACGAAAGCGCGCGTCTTGGAACGCAGCAGCTTCAGAAATCCTTCGAAATCGGTCTCGACGACATCTCCAGCCTGGAACATGATGTTACCTCCTGGCCCGGCGCCACCACGGCGCATTGATAAACGTTGGTACTCCTTTAGTAAAACCTTTATCAGAGGTTATGCGTTCGTCATTTAGGCAAGTGGTAAAAAACCGCAGGGTAGACGGGATAAAACGTTTAACCATCCCATTTGTTTGTCACATTCTGAAGGTACTTTTATGCAAACCTACTTTCCCAATTGGAATCCATCCTTTTGGCCGGGCAATTGACCGTCTATCGTTTAAGCCCGACGGGTATGAACGGGGCATCTGCAACGCCACCGCAAGGAGACACCATGGAGACTATCGAAACACTCATTCACCGCCGCAGCTGCCGCAAATACAGCAATCGTCCCGTCGAGGCCGAAAAGCTTGCACGGATTATCGAAGCCGGCCAATATGCACCGAGCGGCATGGGCCGCCAGCCGGTGACGTTTGTCGCCGTCACCGACCCCGCGACCGTCGAGCGTCTCTCACAGCTCAACGCCCAGGTCATGGACAGCAACAGCGACCCCTTCTATGGCGCCAAGACCGTTGTGGTGGTGCTGGTTGACCGCAGCGTGCCCACACATCTGGAAGACGGCTCGCTCGCCATGGGCAACTTGCTCAACGCCGCCTATGCACTGGGTGTCGATTCGTGCTGGATTCACCGCGCGCATGAGGTCTTTGACTCGCCCGAGGGCCTGGAGCTGCTGGCCAGCTGGGGCCTGCCCGCCGACGGCAGCCTGCGCGGTGTCGGTAACTGCATTCTTGGCTACGCCGAGGACACGCTACCCGAGCCCAAACCCCGCCGCGACAACGTGGTGTACGTCAAGTAGCGCAGGAGTGTCCCAAACTGCCGGCAGAAAAGGAACGTCCCCTTCTGCCGGCAAGCTATGTTGATATTTGAGTTGTCGTCGCTTCGCTTGTCTGGGTCGTTTCGGCGTCGTCGCCTTGCTTGTCTTCGTCCTTTTGTGCATCGGCGATGGTGGAGGCCGCCGCAACGATACCGCGCTGGGGCGCGACGCCCGTCTGGGTCTGAGCGCCCTCGATAACTTCTGTGCCTGCATGCGCGAGCTCGGGCGATTTAAACACTGCGTCCAAGTTGGCGCCACCGCCGGCGTAGCCAAGCGCAGCGAGTGCGATGACGATCACTGCAACGGCGACCGCGATCGGAACATAACGGTGCCAACCAGCCGGATTGAGTCCGCTGCGGCGAGCCGCCCCGCGGCTGATGTAACCAAGCGTGCCGTCGTGCTTGAGCTTTGAGCCCACCACGCGTTTGCGGCCCCACAGCGACGACTCGGCCTGCATAGCCAAGCGGGCGCTTGCCGAAGGATAACCGTATTTAGTGCGCTTGAACGAGCCATCAAACCCCGAGGCGTGTTTGCCCCACGTCACCGATGTCGTGCGTCGGTTAACCGGCGCAGCGCTCCGCCTTCTGCGGCTCGGTTTTGAAGTCTCAGCCATATGCCCTCGCACGCCGTAACCAAATCGAAACAATAACGCTTTGGACTGTAGCACACGCGTCGCGCGCGGTCACGGGCGCCTCGCCCAACGGTCATCGTCCTTCAGCAAGCGCCACAGCGTTGTACGGCTTATGCCCAGCACCTCCGCCGCACGGGTTCGGTTGCCGTGGAGATGATCTACAACCAAATGCGCGATATCTCGCTCGGTATCGGCCAGCGGTCGCAGGATATACAGATCACTTTCGAGTGTCGGGGCGCCAAAGGTTGCGGTCTTAATCACGTCCTCTTGGGCGAGCACTTCCTCCGCCACAGTGCGGTCCACCGTGCCCGCCCCCACCAATATATACAGTCGTTCCGAGACCTCGCGGAGCTGCAGATAATTGCGCGGCCAGCGGTAAGCATCGAGCGTCTTCGCCGCCGCGGCAGACAGCGTGGGCGCTGACGTCCCAAATGCGTCAGCGAGATATTCCAAATAGCGCGCAACCTTCTTCGACGCGGCTCCCTGCTCGGCGATTGCCGGCGCCACGCTCACCGCACAGGCGAAGCGCTCGGTCACAAAAGCGGCTTGATCACTTTCGCTGCCGCCCGGCATGTCATTCGCCGTCAGCACCACATGGCAGCGCGTCGCCAACGCGGTGTCGGCCATCGTGGAAACGAGCTCGCGAAGGCGTTGGGGACCAACCGCATTCCAGTCCTCAATGCAAAGGGTCAGCCCCGTTTGGAACAGCGGCGATTCGGCGCTTTTGAGCACATGGCGCCAACCGCGATCGGTGAGTTCATCGAGCGCGACGGAAACAAAGGGCTGACCGGCAAAAGGACCGTCCAGATAGAGGCGCTTGGCGATCTCGACCTGACCCGCTCCCAGCTCGCCCTCGAGCATAAGGGGCACACCGCGCGCGTAACTCTCTGCAACCGGCGCAGCCACCGAGGCCGCCCCCTCAACGATGCCGTACGCGCTCGATTCGTAGCGAGCCTCAACTTCGTCGGCGTTGAGCCACTCGATACCCGCATGCGCCGCGGCACCGCGCACCTCGCGGACCACGACGACCCAAAGGCCCCCGCCCTCTTTGTCGGTGGGGCGAACGGTCAGGCTCAGGCGCGCACCCGCACGTCCCATAACCAGACGCGCGCCGTCTCCTATACGGTCGAGGCGCTCAGCGACAAAAGCCGCCACATCCCGCTCGAGCGCCGCGTCATTCATGGTCGAGATCGCGACGTCCCCACGCGCATCGATTGCCAATGCCGAGGCCCCGGCAGCAGCCAGGGCCTCGGTCAAGATGTTCAGCTTGGCATCGCTATCCATGATTTGCCCCTGTCCGCGGCGACATGCAGCCGCCGACGGTCGCACGACCGAGTGTTTCAAAATTGAACGATATTGCTCACCAAACACTATAGGGCAGAAAGCGCCGTCCTGCGAGTATAGGTGTTGCCCCGCATCGCCATCCTGGCGGGGCGATAAGAGCTCTTCGGGACTTATAAACCTGCGGACAAGCCATACCCGCAAGAGCTCCTATCGCTCCACCGTGAGAATGCGCTCACCAGCAACCAGCACGCAAACAAGCTACTTCTCTACCAGATTCCCAGTACGTGTTGCATTCCCAAACTCATGCACGCAATGCCAATCCAGCAGCAAAAGCCCAATGCGATGGGCTTGCCGCCCTTTTTGACCAGCTCGACGATATCGGTATTAAAGCCAATAGCCGCCATGGCCATCACAATAAAGAATTTCGACAGCTCCTTGATGGGCGCCGTAAAGGACGCGGGAAGCTGAAACACCGTGGTGATCACGCTCGCCAGCACAAAGAACAGCACGAACATGGGAAATGCGCGCTTAAACGAGAACGTGCTCTTGGCGTCGCCGCCGGCCTTGCGCGCCAGATGCATCTGCCAGCATGCGAGGACCAGCGTGATAGGAATAATGGCCAGCGTCCTGGTGAGCTTGACCACCGCGGCGCTCTCGAGCACATTGGCGCCGGGATGCATGCTGTCCCAAGCGCTCGCCGCAGCCGTTACGGACGAGGTGTCGTTAATGGCGGTACCGGCAAACAGGCCAAAGCCCTCGTTGGTCAGCCCGAGCATGCCGCCGAGCGTCGGAAACACGAGCGCCGCGATAACGTTAAACAGGAAGATGACCGAAATAGCCTGGGCAATCTCGCGATCGTCGGCATCGATGACGGGTGCGGTCGCGGCGATGGCAGAACCGCCACAAATCGACGAACCCACACCCACAAGCGTCGCGATCTTACCCGGCACGTTCATAACGCGGCAGAGCACAAAGGCGATGACAAGCGAGGTCGAGATTGTCGCCACGATAATCGGCAGCGACTGGGCGCCCTTGGACAGAATCTGGGAGAGGTTCATGCCAAAGCCAAGCAGGATAACCGCGTACTGCAAGACTTTTTTGGACGTATAGGTGACGCCGGCGGCGAGCTGTTCGCGACGATTCTTGGGAAAGACGAGCGCCAGGACCATGCCAAAGAGGATGGCGAATACCGGACCGCCGACCACCTCAACCTGTTTGCCGAGCAACGTCGCGGGAATGGCGATGATCAGGCAGAACAAGACGCCTTTCCAGCGCTCGCGTACGATATTTGCCAGTTGCATATGGGATTCCTTCTTTCTATTTCACGTTTGCGACGGCTTATGATACGGCAACATTGAGCACAGCCTTGCGCAAACACAGACTAAGATGCCGCGATAGTTCTCAGGCAACAGCCGAATTACCCACCGCGGAGAGCTGATTCGCGGCATAATTAACAACTGACATATGAGTTTGATAGAACAGTTGCGAGGCGCTATGGAAGAATCGATGCACGTCGGCGAGCAGGAAACGAGCCTACAGGACCAGTCCTACCACACCATTCGACGCAAAATCGTCTACCTGGACTACAAGCCGGGCGAAAAGCTGGGCGTCAAGCAGCTTTGCGATGACCTGGACATGGGTCGCACGCCCGTGCGCGAGGCTTTGGTTCGCTTGGCGCAGGAAGGCCTGGTGCGCACCGTGCCCCAGAGCGGCACCTACGTCTCGCCCATCAACCTCACCCTTGCCGAGAGTGCCTGTTACATCCGCGAGCATCTGGAAAAGCAGGTGATTGTGGAGTGCTGTGCGCGCGCCACGTCGGCCGGCATCGAGCAGCTCGACCGCGCCATCGTGCTGCAGGAAAAGGCCATGGCCGAGGAGGATCGCATCGGCTTCTTTTTGAGCGACAACCTCATGCATCACATGATTTTTAGCATCGCATGTCGCAGCACCGTGTGGTCGTGGCTCGAAGAGACCAATGCCGACCTGGAGCGCTTCCGCTGGCTGCGCGCCGCCACGCAGGTTCTCGACAATCAGGACATCGTGAACGAGCACAAGCAGATTCGCCGCGCTATCGCCGGTCGCGACCCCATCGAAGCGAGCTTTTTGGTCAGCAAGCACCTGCACATGATGTTCCGCAATCAAACCGAGGTTCTGGACCAGTTCCCCGAGTACTTCGAGACCAGCAAGCTCCGCTAACCTGCCAAATAGGGACAGGTTTATTTTGGCAGGTTTTATCCGAGCAAATGCAACAAGGCCCGGCTCCGTCTTGATGCGGAGCCGGGCCTTAGTCGCTAGAACGGCGGAACCAACTACTCGACCGTGACGCTTTTCGCCAGGTTTCGGGGTTGGTCGACGTCGCAGCCGCGCAGGATGGCGACCTCGCGGGCGAGCAGCTGCAGCGGGACGCTCGCCGTGATGGGGCTGAACACGTCGCGGACTGCTGGCACGCGGATAATGCAGTCGGCGATCTTGTTGATCTCCTCGTCGCCCTCGGTGGCAACGACGATGACCTTGGCGCCGCGCGCCTTGCACTCCATGAGGTTCGACACGGTCTTGTCGTAGATGGCACTCTTGGTGGCCACGGCGATGACAGGGAAGCCCGGGTCGATCAGCGCGATGGGGCCGTGCTTCATCTCACCGGCGGCGTAGGCCTCGGCGTGCAGGTAGCTGACCTCTTTGAGCTTGAGCGCGCCCTCGTAGGAAATAGCGGCACCCATGCCACGGCCCACGAACAGCGCCGACTGCGCGTCCTTGCACAGCAGGGCGGCCTCATGCACGGCCTCGGTTTGGGTATCCAAAATCCACTGGATCTGCTCGGCCGTATCGGAAAGCTCGCGGAACAGCATGCGCGCCTGCTTGGTGGTCAAGCGGTACTTGACCTGCGCCAGCAGCAGAGCCAAAAGCGTAAGGCTCACGACCTGGCCGATGAAGCTCTTGGTCGAGGCGACCGCGATCTCCTTGTTGGCCTTGGTGTAGATGACGCCGTCGCTCTCACGCGCCACGGGGCTGCCCACCACGTTGGTGATGCCGAAGACCTTGGCACCCTTGATGCGCGCATCGCGAATGGCGGCAAGGGTATCGGCCGTCTCGCCCGACTGGGACACGGCAACGACAAGCGTCGTCGGCGTAATGATGGGGTTGCGATAACGGAACTCGCTGGCCGCCTCCACCTCGGTGGGGATGCGAGCCCAGCCCTCAATGAGATTCTTGGCAATGAGGCCAGCGTGATAGCTGGTGCCGCAAGCGATCACGTAGACGCGGTCGATGTCGTTGAGCTCCTCGAGCGAAAGGCCCAGCTCGTCGATGTCGAGCTCGCCGGCCGGCGTCATGCGGCCCACCAGCGTGTCGCGCACGACGCGCGGCTGCTCGTGGATCTCCTTGAGCATAAAGTCGGGATAACCGCCCTTTTCTGCCATGTCCAGGTCCCAGTCGATGTGGGTGACCTTGGGCTCGATAACGTTGCCGGCCTCATCGGTGTACTCGACGCCTGCGGGCGTAAGCTTGGCAAACTGACCGTCCTCGAGCACCACGACATCGCGGGTGGCGTCGATGAGCGCGATGACGTCGGAGGCGACATAGGCGCCGGTCTCGCCCGCGCCGACCACGATCGGGGAATCCTTGCGGGCCACGGCGATCACGCCGGGCTCGTCAGCGCACACGACGGCCAGACCATAGGCACCGACCACGTGGGCGCAAGCCTCGCGCACGGAGGCCATCAGGTCGTGCGTCTCGGCATAAGCCTCTTCGATCAGATGCGCGAAGACCTCGGTATCGGTCTCGCTCTTAAAGTGGTGGCCGCGGCCCTCCAGCTCTTCGCGCAGCTCGGCGAAGTTCTCGATGATGCCGTTGTGGACGATGGCGATACGACCGTCGCAGCTGGTGTGGGGGTGAGCGTTAACGACGGAGGGCTTGCCGTGGGTGGCCCAACGGGTGTGGCCGATACCGCAGGTAGCGTCGCTGTCGATGTTGGAAAGCTCGCTCTCCAAGCCCGCGACCTTGCCCACGCGGCGGATGACGTCGAGGTGCGCCGCGGCGCCCTCGCCCACCTCGAGCGCGACGCCCGAGGAGTCATAGCCGCGATACTCCATACGCTTGAGGCCTGTGACCAGGATGTTCTTTGCAATATCAGAGCCGGTGTAGCCGACAATTCCGCACATAGGATAAATCCCTTCGTCCGCTTGACTGCAAAACGTCCACGCACAGGGGGCGCTGAGACGCATAACGTTCGAGTATTGTACTCACGCAAACGCAAGCTGATATACCAGAAGTGGTATCTCAACTTGAATACCACTCGATACACACACCCCACCCCGAAGGGGGCAGGCACCTTCGTGGTGGTTTGGTCTGACAGCATCGTTTGCCCAGATAAAACCTGCCAAAATAAACCTGTCCCTAATAGGCGGGTTTTGACACCTCAGGGGCGGGCGATGCTACAATCTGGCTTGTACTTGAAACGCATCAAAGGGGCCGCTATGGCAAAGGTAAAAATCAGCGACGTCGCGCGCGAGGCCGGGGTTTCGTTGGGCACGGTTTCCAACGCGCTCAACCACCCCGAAAAGCTGCGTCCCGAGACCCTCAAGCTCATTAACGAAACCATCAATCGACTGGGCTACCTGCCCAACCAAAGCGCTCGTCAGCTCGCGGGCGGCGCCACCAAGTCCTTTGGCCTGGTGCTCCCCCGTCTCGACCACGGCTTTTCACTCCAAATCGCCAGCGGCGCCCACAACGAGGCCCGCAAGCACGGCTACGACCTGCTCATCGCCAACGCCGATAACGACGATATTCTCGAGGACCATTACCTGCGCTACTTTATGGGCACCCAGATGTCCGGCGTCATGGTTCAGCCCATGGCATCCCCCGACTGGCACCCCGCCCTGACCAAGATGCCCGTGCCGATCGTCCATCTGGACATCCATTGCTCCGAGCCCGGCTACTACGTGGCCGCCGACAACGAGGCACAAGGCCGCATCATCGCCGAGCTCGCCATCGCCCGCGGCGCGCACCATATTGTCGTCGTCGGCCGAGCAGCATTTATGCAACTCACCCTGCGCGTCCTTGGCATTCATAAGGCGCTCGCCCTACATCCCGATATCAAGATCGAAGTCATCGACGCCGGCGAATGGAATACCGCCGCCGACGGCTACGGCATCGGCACCCAAATCGCCGCGCGCCCCGCCGACGAACGCCCCGATTTTGTCGTCGGCCTGACCGACGTGCTGGCCTCGGGCGTCATCTCGGCGCTGGTCGACAAAGGCATCGCCGTCCCCGGGCAAGTACGCGTAGCAGGTTGCGATGGCAACCCGCTCGCTTGGAGCGGATCGGTCCCGCTCACTACGGTAGCGCCCCCGGGCTACGAGATTGGCCGCAAGGGCGTTCAATTGCTCATGGAGCAAATCGAGAACAAGGCCCCAGCAAAGACCAAGCATATCCGCGTCGGCTCTACAGCGCGCACCGTCACCGCAGTCACCGCCGCCGAGGACATCAACCGCCAAGAACTGGTACGTCCGTTCCTGCTGGAACGCGCCAGCACCCAGGCAAGCAGCCAGACCGACGCCACGGCCATCAACCTCGGTGCGTATCTATAGCACGCCCGCAAGTATGCTAAGTCGCCGCTCAAGCAAAAGAGGCCCGACCATTGCCGGACCCCTTTTGTTTAAGCGCAAACGTAAGCAATTGCTCGTTTCAACGCCGCAATTGTCTAGCGCACGGCCTTGACCGCCGCCGCCAGATCGAACAACGTATCGAGCACGGCCTCGCAGCCATCCACCACGTCCTGCGGCAGCGGCACGATATCGGGGACGGCAAAGACGTGGCAGCCAGCCGTAATGCCCGAGACGCAGCCGTTGCGCGAATCCTCGACCACGGCACATTCCTCGGGAGTAAAGCCCGCGCGCTCGCAGGCGAGCAGATACATCTCGGGGTCGGGCTTGCCATGCACGACGTCCTCGCCACACGTTACCGTTTCAAACTTGTCAAAAAGACCGAATGCTTTAAGGTTGCGCTCGGCCGTAACATGGCGCGATGACGTTGCAAGGCCTACGTGATAGCCCGCAGCCAACAGCTCGTCTATGCACTCGGCAGCGCCGGCCTTAAGCTCCAGATCGGTCTTGACCATCTCGTCGCGAATCTCCTTGTGGCGGACATAGACCGCCTCGGTGGTTTCGTGGCTGCCATAATGCTTATCGAGGATGTCCATAACATCGGGCAGCGTGCGGCCGATAAACTGATGGATCAGCGCTTCATCAATCGCGAGCCCCAGCTCAGCGGCGCCTGCCTTCCAGGCCCTAATCCCCAAACGCTCGGTATCGACCAGCGTTCCATCCATGTCAAAAATAACAGCCTTGATCATATCGGTCCCCCATCGACTCTCGCTGTCGCATTGCCGCAACTCTACCGCATTTGACAACTTGTATATAACGTATATACCATATTGCACTTTCGTTACACAGATAGAAGTCTTATGGCAAGTAACGCATTAGGATTATAGTTTTCAATCGAGTACTCAACGATAAGGATCGTTTCATGATTTTAGACACCACGGCACCCGCAGAGGAGCTTCAAGACAAGCTATCGGCGCTCGAACAGCTGCTTTTGGCATACGGGCGCGTGGCTATCGGGTTTTCCGGCGGCGTTGACAGCAGCTTTTTGGCCGCCGTATGCGCCCGCATCATGCCTACCAATACCCTCCTCGTCCATCTCACCACGCCGCTCATCGGCACGCCCGAGCAGGCTTCGTTTGAGCGGTCCGTTGATGGACAAGCCAATGAAGGGGCACATTTTAAGCTCCCCGTGCTCAATCTTTCGGTGGATCAGCTGCAGCTCCCCCAAGTAGCCTGCAACGATGCCAATCGCTGCTACCACTGCAAGCACGCTGGCTTTACCGCCATCGTCAACCACGCCAAGTCGCTCGGCTTTCCCACCGTCATCGATGGCAGCAATGCAAGCGATCGCGGTGACTACCGCCCCGGCATGCGTGCGGCAGAAGAGCTCGGCGTACGCTCACCCCTTATGGAGGTCGGCTTTACCAAGGACGAAGAGCGCGAGCTGCTGCGCGCATGGGGTTATCCCGTTTGGAACCTGCCGGCGGGAGCATGTCTTGCCACGCGCGTCCCCACGGGCGAGGAGCTTACGCGCGAGAAGGTCTCCCTGATTCGCGCCTGCGAGGATTACCTGCACGATCTTGATCTGGCACAGGTACGCGCGCGCCTGGTCGGCGGCTGCATGCATATCGAGGCCGCACCCGCAGATGTCGCCAAGATTGCCACCCTCGGCGGTGCCGCCGTCGACGACAAGGGCAAGACCCCGCTGCCCGCCGTTATCGAGTCCGCGCTGCGCGAGCTGGGCTGCGACCATATCTCCCCTGAGGTCACCCCCTACATCCACGGTGCCATGAATCAGTAACCTGCCAATAAGGGACAGGTTTATTTCGGCAGGTTTTATCTTGGGAAACGCGAACAGGGCCGTGACACCCATACGGCGTCGCGGCCCTTTTCCTTGGAGAAGGATCAATTGATTGAACGGGATGACCGTTCTAGTCTTCGAGTCCGCTATTGATGAGCTCCGCAATCTCAACGGGATCGGTGCTCGCGCGCACCTTGTCACGGAAGCCGGCGTCCATCAGCATCACGGCAGCCTTGGAGAGCAAGCGCAGGTGCGTGGTTCCTGCCTCGCCGGCAGGCACGTACAGCGCGAGCGCAACATCGACGGGCACACCATCGAAGCTCGGCCATTCAACGGGCTCGACCAGCTTAAGCACGGCAACGCCCGGCGTGTGGATAGCATCGCTTTTGGCATGTGGAACGGCAAAACCGGCGACAAGGCCAGTCTCGGCCTCGTTCTCGCGAGCCATGAAGGCAGTCTCTACGGCAGATGCGTCGTCAGCAAAGCCGAGCTCGACGGCCTGATCGGACAAATAATGCAGGGCATCCTCGCGCGAGGCGGCGGTATACCCGATTGTCACTTGGTTGGCAGATACAAATCCCATGGAAACCTTCCTTACAACACAGACCTGACTGCAGCTTCGATGCCGTCGGCGTCCAAACCGTACTTGTGCAGCAAATCGACCGCAGGGCCGGACTCGCCATACACATCGCGCACGCCGACGCGACGCATCGGCACCGGATACTGCTCCGCTAGCACCGAGGCAACGGCCTCGCCAAGACCGCCGATAATCGAATGCTCCTCGGCAGTGACCACGCGACCGGTCTTCTTGGCGCTGGCTACAACCAGGCGTTCGTCGAGCGGCTTGATCGTATGCATGTTGATGACCTCGGCATCGATGCCATCGGCAGCGAGCGCCTCGGCAGCCTCAAGCGCCTCGGCGACCATAAGGCCACAAGCGATGATGGTCACATCGGACCCCTCGCGCACGACCACGCCGCGACCAATCTTGAACTCATAGTCCTCGCAGTCGTTGATGACCGGTGTTGCCAGGCGGCCGAAGCGCATGTAAACCGGGCCCTCAAACTCATAGGCGGCGCGCACACAGGCACGAGCCTCGACGTCGTCGGCGGGAACGACCACCGTCATACCCGGAATCGTGCGCATGAGTGCGATATCCTCGCAGCACTGGTGCGTGGCGCCGTCCTCGCCCACCGAAATGCCGGCATGAGTAGCGCCAATCTTGACGTTGAGGTGCGGGTAGCCGATGGAATTGCGGACCTGCTCGTAGGCGCGACCGGCGGCAAACATCGCAAAGGTGCTCGCAAAAGCAACGCGGCCCATGGTCGCGATGCCGGCGGCAAGACCCATCAGGTTGCTCTCGGCAATGCCGGCGTCGTAGAAGCGCTCAGGGTGCGCAGCCTTAAACTTACCGGTCTGCGTGGCGGCGGCCAGGTCGGCATCGAGAACCACAAAGTCATCGCGCTCATTGCCCAGCTCGACAAGTGCCTCGCCATAGCTAACGCGCGTGGCGACTTTCTTGACGTCTGCCATTAGAGCTCCTCCCCTGCTGCTGCGAGCTCGGCCATGGCCTGCTCAAACTGTTCATCGTTGGGTGCCTTGCCGTGCCAGCCCACCTGGTTTTCCATAAAGGAGACGCCCTTGCCCTTCACCGTCTCGGCGATAATGGCCACGGGCGAGTCGCTCACTTTGCGGGCCTCGGCAAAGGCGGCGGCAATCTGCGCCATGTCGTTACCGTCGGCGAGCTCGATCACATGCCACTTAAAGGCGCGGAACTTGTCAGCGAGCGGCATGGCCGAGTTGACTTCATCGATCGTGCCGTCAATCTGCAAGCCGTTGTGGTCGACGACGGCAACAAGATTGTCGAGCGCATGGTTGCCGGCGAACATGGCCGCTTCCCACACCTGGCCTTCCTCGCACTCACCGTCGCCCAGCAACGTGTAGACACGGTAGCCGTCGCCCCAGTGCTTAGCGGCAAGCGCCATTCCAACTGCAGCAGAGATGCCCTGACCGAGCGATCCGGTGGACATATCGATGCCAGGGGCGTCGTTCATGTTGGGATGGCCCTGCAGTCGGCTGCCAATATGACGGAGCGTCTCGAGCTCTTCGACGGGAAAATAGCCGCGATTTGCCAACACCGAATACAGGCCCGGCGCCGCGTGACCCTTGGAGAGCACAAAGCGATCGCGATCGGCCTTGTGAGGGTCGGCAGGATCGATATTCATTTCCTCAAAGTACAGATACGTCATGATGTCGGCAGCACCGAGCGATCCACCCGGGTGTCCCGACTTGGCCGCGTGAACCGCAGTCACGACACCCTTCCTGACCTCATTGGCGACCTTCGCCAGCTCCTGGTTGGTCATACGAATTCCTCTCTTGAGAACAACCCCGGCACCGGATGACGCGATGCCGGGGCAATCCACTCGTTAAGCCTGAGCGACGACCTTCTGCCAGTCAGCCTCAAAAGAGGCGAGGCCCTGGTCGGTCAGCGGATGATGCAGGCACTTCTTGAGAGCGGCCATGGGCACGGTCGCAATATCGGCACCGAGTAGCGCGGCCTGGGTCACGTGGTTGGGCGTACGAACCGAGGCGGTGATGATCTCGACGGTGTCGTCGACGTTCTTGCCCGTCCAGTCGTAGTTCTTAATGCAGGTCACGACGTTGTCGAGCTGCGAGATACCGTCCTCGGCGATGTCATCGAAACGACCGACAAACGGGCTGATGTAGCGAGCACCGGCATTGGCGGCCATAAGGGCCTGCGTCGGCGAGAAGACGAGCGTCATGTTGACGCGCACGCCAGCATCGGCCAGTGCACGGCAGGCGGCAAGGCCGGCCTCGCACACGGGAAGCTTGACCACGATGTTGGGGGCGAGGGCGGCAAGGCGCTTGCCCTCCTCGATCATACCCTCGGCAGTGGTAGCGGTAGACTCGGCGGAAACGGGCAGGCCCTCGCAGAGCTCGGCAATCTTGAGCATATGCGGCTCAAAGTCGGCAAGCTTGCCGCCGGTCTTGGCGTACAGGGACGGGTTGGTGGTAACACCGGCCAGGCAGCCCCAGCTCTTGGCCTCGGCGATCTCGTCCAGATTGGCAGTATCGATAAAGAACTTCATGGTGCAAACTCCTTCGAAGGAATCCAAAACTCAAAAAATAGGACAAAGGGGATGTCCCTTTGTCCTATGTGCCGGGCCTGCGGCTGGGACATGCCCCAGGCCCGGCGTCGTGTAGGAAAAGCTACTTAGTCCTCGAGAGCCTTCTCGATGCGGCTCGTGACGCCCTTGAGGTTAAGACCGACGACGTACTGCTTGATCGGGCGCTTGATGTGCTCGATCACAAAGCGCTTGCCGTCGATGTCCTGGGCAGCGAGGTTGCGATAGAGCTTCTCGACCTGCTCCTTGACCTCGGGATCGTTGAACGCATAGTGGCCGGAGACATCCAGGATCTTCAGGCTGAGCTCATCGTCGGCAAGGATGTCATCGACCTGCAGGTTGACGTCGTCGCCAGTCATCCACTTGCGCCAGCGCTCGGTCTTGATAGCCTTGACCAGCAGCGTGTGATACAGGTCGGAGGGGTCATCGCACAGACCGTTGTCGACCAGGATCTGCTCGGTGGCGCAGAGCTTGAGGTAGGCGCGGGTCTCCTCGGTACCATACTGCGGAGCGACGTTGGAGGCGGTCACGTGTGCCGGGATGTGCTCGAGCAGCGTCGCGTCGTCCAGATAGTCGGCGTTGTGCTCCTTCAGGCCCACGCCATAGCGCTTGGCCATATCGGCAAGCTCGCGGGCGTTCTTGAAGTTGTAGTGACCGACCTGCTCCGTCCAGCGGGTAAGGGTGCCGGTCTGGCCGACGATAAAGGTGGGCATGGGGCAGCCGCGCTTCTCGAGCTCGGGCTGCAGCTGAGAAATGAACTCCTCGTACTTATCGGTAGAGGTCAAGCCGCCATTGGTCTCCTCGGTACCGACCTCATAGGCGACCTCGGGCAGGTTATGCTCGCGACGGTACTGCTCAAGGTAGTCGATAAGATCGATCGTGCGGCGAAGCACCACGTCGAGCGGAATAACCTTGCCGATCTGATAGGGGTCCTTGGTGGGGTCGACCATCAGCAGGTCAAAGCCCGCCTCCATGTCGGCGACGAAGGACTTGCGGGCGAGCTCCATGGCCTCGTCCTCGGGCAGGTGGGCGTTACGCTCCTCGTCGCGCTGCCACGGACCGCCGTGATCGCGGCACAGGTAGTACGGACCGGTGTAACCCACCTCGTCGGCAACCTTCTTGATGTCGGCGGCAAAGCGCGTCTGGTCCCAACCGTTGACGTAGCCGGCGCCCATCTCGTCCATATCGACCTGGTTGCGGCTGGCGATAAACATGGGCGGGAAATCCTCGTCCTTGGCAAGCTCGAACACGGCCTGAATCAGGTTGGGGCTCATGGGGCCAATGCCGACCATGGTTGCGTGATCGCCGCTATCCTGCAGCTTGAGCATGCCCTGAACGGCCTGACGGATGGTGAGGTTGGACATTTTGTTCTCCTTCTCCAGAGGATTTTTGACAAAAGTTCCCTGGGACCCAGATGTGGGCCCTATCAGTACGGATGGATTTTGTTGTGTAGGGGCGGTTGTGCGGAGTCAAATCCATCCCTCCGCACAACCGGAGTCCTTAAAGGTTTACTTGGCCTGCTTATCGAGCGTGGGCTTCATGGCAATCAGGATTGCGGCGGCGACCACGGCGCCAATCACGATGTCCAGGCAGAACAGCGCGACGTTGTTGGTGGCAAGGGCGACGATAAAGCCACCGTGCGGGACGTAGCAGTCGATGCCCTGGAAGGCGGCAAGTGCCGCACCCACGGCAGAGCCGATGCAAATGCCGGGCAGGGTGTGACCGAGGTCCTTGACCGCGAAGGGGATAGCGCCCTCGGTAATACCGATGCAGCCCATGAACAGCGCGGAGATGCCCATCTGGCGGTCAGCGTCATCGAACTTGTTCTTGGCGATGAGCGCAGCGAGGCCACAGGCGATCGGGGGAACGGCGACGGCGACGCGGAACATACCGTTAGGACCGTAGATACCGGAGGCCATGATGGCCATGGTGAAGGTCGAGGCGGTCTTGTTGATGGGGCCACCCATATCGAAGGCGGTCATAACGCCAATGACCAGACCCAGGACAACTGCGGAACCGCCCTGCAGGCTGCCGAGCACGCCGGTGAGCCAGTCCATCACAAAGCCAAGCGGCGTGGCCAGGATGTAGATATAGGCCATGCCCAGGACAAGCGAGGTCAGAATCGGGATGATCAGGATGGGCATGATGGTCTGGATGGTGTTGTTGACCTTCCAGGTCTTCATCCAGCGGACAAAGTAGCCGCAGATGACCGCCATGATCATGGCGCCCAAGAAGCCGGTCGAAACGCTGTTGCCGTTAGGGGTAACGACTGCGTTATTGACCAGGTAGCCCAGGACAAAACCGGGGGCGAGCGCGGGCTTGCCGGCCATCGAGTAGGAGATGTATGCCGCAAGCACCGGGATCATCATGGAGATGCCGGCCATGCCGATGGTGTTAAGGCTCACCATCAGCGGGTTCGTAACCTCCATGCCGTTGGCGCCGGCGGTACCGGATGCCAGCGAGAAGGCAAGAAACACGCCGCCGATAACGACGATGGGGATAAAATAGGAAACGCCGGTATTGAATGCATTGAGCAGCGTCTTGCCAGGATCGGCAAAGATAGACTGCTTGGACGCCGGTGTCGGGGCCTGCGGGGCAGCGGAGACGGCCTTCTTCTCTGCCTTGGCCTCGGCCTTGGGCGCGTCAACGGCGCCACCCGTCGCCTTGATGATCTCAATGGCCTGGTCGATGATCTTTACCGGATCGGCGATTACATCAGAGGTGCCGACCTTCAGGAACTTGCCCTCGGCCATCTTCTGCTCAAAACGGTCCTCGTTCTCGACACCCACGTCGACGGACTCCAGGACCAGGTCGGCGGAGTCCACGTCTTCCTGCGTGAGCTCATTCTCGATACCCAGGCCACCCTGAGCCTCGACCTTGCACTCGATGCCACGGGCGGCGCATTCATCCTGAATCGCCTTCTGGGCCATATACGTGTGGGCGATACCCACAGTACAGGCGGCAACGCCTACGATCTTCATTGCTTCCCTCTTTTCATAGAGTTGCGTGCGCAAGACACCGTTTGCGGAGGCCTCCGGAGCATCCCCTGCCGTTTGGACTTGCTGTCTTTTCGACAAGAACAATATAGGTGCTCGTTTTTCTTAATGCCAGCTTATTTCGGTAAACGCGCAGGTCAGAGCGTTGGTTATGCGATTTAGTTATGCGTTTAACCAAAAATGAATCCTGCGATTTTGCCCTCGATTTCAAAAGTCAAGAAGTATTTGATTTTCTCGGTAGACGGCAGATGCGCATGCCGGTCACAAATTTCGACCCCACCCGTATGCCGCATTTGTTGCATACTCATATGAAAGGAAAAAGCCGCTCACCGAAGCGTATCCTTCACCAAGACTCAAAGTCATCATGTTGGAAAATGCTCATCTGTCGGAAGGAGTCGCTGTGGCAAAACAGCGCGTTACGATCGCAGACGTCGCTCGAGAGGCGGGAACCTCGACGGCAAGCGTCTCGTATTACCTCAACGACAAACGAGAAAAGCTTAGCGAGAAGACGCAGAACAAAATCGCGCGCGTCATTAAGGAACTCGGATACGTTCCCAACGCCCAAGCGCAGACGCTCACCGGCAAGCAAACCCACGTCATTGCCATCATCATTTTGGATAACACCAACAAATGGGCGGGGCTCGTTCTCAATGGCATGGAGCAGGTCATGCTCCCCGCGGGCTACCAGACGGTCGTTTGCACGAGCAACTTTAACCCCGAGACCGAGCTCATGTACGTCGACAAGATGCTCTCGCTGGGCGTCGATGGCTTTATCATCCAGCCCACGGCAAACTTCAAAGCCGTGCATGACCGCATTAGACGCGCCGGCAAGCCGGTCGTCTTTTTCGATGCGGCCATCTATAGCCCAGGTACCAGCTGGATCAAAACCAACCTTTACGACGGCGTGTACAACGCCACACAGGCACTCCTCGACGCCGGCTACGAAGATTTCTTTTCCATTGCCGCCAACATGACCGAAATGCGCACCCGCATGGAGCGTTTTCAGGGGTATGCCGAGGCGCTGGCAGCGAACGGGCAGCTCTACAAAGCGATTCCCATCGATCACAACAAGCCGTCAATCAACGAGCTCACTGAATACTTTAAATTCAAGTTCAATCCCGCCAAGCGAACCCTTATCTTCGTGCAAAATCAGTGGGCACTTCCCCGTGTCTACAAGGCCCTCCAGCCAATGGCCCATCTGCTTCCGCAGCAAATCGGCCTTTTGGGACTCAACTGCGAAGACTGGACTAATCTCACCACACCGACCGTCTCCACCATCATCGAGCCCGTCGACCAAGAAGGTCGCGAAGCAGCCGAGATGCTGCTCGCCCTACTTGACGGAAGCAGCGAACCCGGCGAGCAGCGCATTCTCGAGTGCAAGCTCAACTGGCTCGACTCCACCTCGATCTAGACCGCGGGACAAATGAATCAGTAGCGTTTGTCTCAAATCTTAAGTATTTGTTCGACAGAACGGCCCTTGCCGGCTCCTGCTAGACTGGTAGATTCCCAACCGTCCATCCAGGAGCCTCAATGTCGCGCAAGCCCGCCTACAAGCAAGCACTTTCCATCGGCACCGCCGTGGTGCTGGGGTTTGCGCTGTTTACGGGATCGCTCGACGGAGCGCCCAAGTTGCTGTCGCCGCAAGGCGATGAGCAGGCGGCGGCTCTGGCCGAAAAACAAAACGAGAGTCCCAGCCGCACCGACGACGAGGCAGACCTGGTTGCCCGACTCGAATCGGGAACAGCGAGCTCCTCGGACTCTCAAAATAGCCAAGACTCTGGCGATGGCTCCGATTCCGCCGCAACCGACACCGGCGACGGCGCTTCCGCGGACAGCGCCGCCACCCCCATCGACGAGGTCGAAAACCCCGACCTCAACCGCGCCCGCGGTGTTTATCTCAGCAGCATTCCCGACTACGCCGGCAACCCCTATGTTGCCCTTCGCGCCGACAGCACGCACCCGCTCGGCACGCCATCATTCACACTCGATGAATACGAGCGCGCTACAGAAGAGGGTTGCTTTAAGAAGTTCTCCAAGCTCGACAGCCTGGGCCGCACCCGCAAAGCGCTTGCCTGCGTGGGCCCCGAATCACTCGGTCAAGGCGAGCGCGGCGATATCTCGCGTATCCATCCCGCTGGATGGCGCCAGCAGCGCTACGACTTTATTCCGGGCCAGAGCCTCTACAACCGCTGCCACCTTATCGCCTGGTCGCTCTGCGGCGAAAACGCCAACCGCAAGAATCTCCTCACCGGCACGCGCTATCTCAACGAGACGGGCATGCTGCCGTTTGAAGAGCAGATTCTCAACTATATTCGCGATACGGGCAACCATGTGCTCTACCGCGTCACGCCTATGTATAACGAAGAGGAACTTGTCTGCCGTGGCATGCGCCTTGAGGCGCAATCGGTCGAGGACCACGGCAAGACCCTCTGCTTCCACGTATATTGCTACAACCTGCAGCCGCACGTGCAGATCGACTACACCACCGGCCGCAATCAGGCCTCGGGAGACTAGGACCGACCAAGCTGCCCCAAAGCCTAAATGATCCGTTTTCCTCCGTCCCCAAGGAATCAGAACCACCCTTAAAAAGGGTGGTTTGCTCTTAGGGTATAACCCACGGGCCCCGG